>DAMBQR010000013.1:0-73187 GCA_032055545.1 Pseudescherichia sp.
GATTCAAAATCAACCGTAGAAATACGTGCCGGTTCGAGTCCGGCCTTCGGCACCAAGCGATGCAAAATGAGCTACCTAAGGGTGGCTTTTTTTGTGCGTGGAATTTGTTAAGTTGCAAATGTCTACTGTATCCCACTTAGAATTGACTGGATATAACTGCAATAAACTCACTTCTGAATTCGTTTATTCTTAATAATTGTTGGCTTTGTTAAAATTAACTTTCTCTAATTATAATGCAAAGGGGCAAGGATTTCTGTAAATAACTGCACGCGAATAATGATTATATTATTGATTTTCTGTGGTTGTGTTGGATAATAAAATGCATTTATCTTAATTCTTCCTTCCTTTCTATATGTATATCATAAAAAATATATTGATTTAATGTATAACGTGACAATTACATGTGTACGTGCTCATAAATATTGAACATCTTACTTGATTTAGTGTTAAATGTTTTTTATAAAATATTTATCCAACTCTTATGGAGATAGCTCATGCCATCCTTTAATACACAATCAGCAATGGATATCATATCACATTCAACTGGAGGGTTTAGCTATGACACCCTTGCTAGGGCGTTGATTTTAAAAGGTGAAAATGCAGAGGCCTCATATCTTCTCGATGAATGCAAGGCTTTTTGCTTACATCTGGAAAAGCAAGGTGTGCTTAGGAGATGTTGTCATTGTAAGCATGCTCAAGATGAGTACTTCGAATACATCCCACATTAATGGTGTGCTTCTTAGATTTTTCGGAGTAAAAAAGTTAGATTTCTTGCAACCACCTCGTTTATGAGATAGCTTTGCTACAGGAACTTTTTGAGGTTTTGTTGTGAGTCGAATCAATCTTATAACTACTTGTACGAATGGCAAGTATGGTAAAACAAGTAACGTCTTGAATTTAGGAGACTATTCTGCAGGGAGGGTCTCCTCTGAAATACTTATTCAATCATGGTGTAATGCCATAAAGAAAACAATTTCACACTCCGATCCTATTAATGTTGAAAACCTGTACAAAGGAGGGCATTGGACTACGGCCAGGGCGATACAAAATGAGTATTGCGCTGACTTATGGGTGCTTTCTGCTGGTTTAGGGCTTTTACACAGTAAAGATAGGGTTGTACCCTATCAGGCCACATTCGCCACAGGCTATAAAGAATCTATTCCTTTATATTCAAAGATTTATTCTGGAAAGGCATTTCATCGAACCTGGTGGAAAGCAATGACAGAATATTCTTCTTTTAAAGAAGAGCATCCTACTTCTATAGCTGAGTTAATGCACGCCAGACCTAAAGAGTATTTTATTATTTGCGGTTCTCCTGATTATATTAACGCAATTGAGATCGATATTTTTGACGGTCTTCGTCATTTAAAACATCCACTCGCGCAACTTTTGATTATAACTTCTAAAGAAATTGATCCTCGGTTGAGTCCATATTTGCTAAAAAGCGATGCGCGAATAGCGCAATGGTTAAAATGCAATATGCTAATGCTAAACATCAGCTTGGCAAAATATGTTATAGGTAAATTTAGAGATTATCCGTTTAAAGAATTTAATAAACTTTCCGATGATTTATCACTACAATTTAAGCTGTTACCAGCAAGAAATGTAGTCAAAGGGATAAAAAGAACATCAGTAGAAGTAGAAAAGTTTATTTCTGAGCTTCTAAGGCAGCAACCAAAAATTAGCCCTACACAAGCTTTACGTACTTTTCGAGATTCTGGTAACAGTTTTGAAGAAAAACGTTTTCGCAATCTGTTTCAGACTGTGGCTAGTAGTAATGGATAATGTTCATAAGGTGTTTTTGTGATAGAATCCCGCGTTTTTTGATATTGGACTGAGGCGTCATAGGAGAACAAAGTTGTCGAAGCTTAAGTATTTTTTCCCGGATAGTCAGGATTTTATCGATCCGAGTTTCGACTTTGTTCGCGAAACGCGCAACGAGCACCGTGTTCGTCAGCGCGATGATCATTATCCGCACGAGGTTTTCGCGCGTCCTTATGATGGCATGCTGGTTTCCAAAGCGGTCGTTGATGGTCTTGGGGGAGGTGAAAGTAAGTACACACGCGCCCAACGTTTGCGCTACTTCCGTAATGGTATGAAACACTTCTTCCGCTTGCCTAAAGGCATGGAAACTATGGGAGACTGTGGAGCTTTTACCTACGTCAATCAAGACGTACCACCGTATCGTGTAGAAGAGGTTATCGAATTTTATGAGACCTCCCGCTTCAACTATGGTGTTTCTCTTGACCATATTGTCTTTGGTTATGAAAAACCCGGAGAAACTTTTACCAGTGAGGTGTTAGCTGAATGTCGACGCCGTCAGGATATTACACTGACGCTGGCCCAAGAGTTCTTAACGAAGTCACATAAAAACTGCTTCCAGCCGTTTGGTGTTGCTCACGGTTGGAGTAAGCAGTCTTATCGTCAATCTGTTGAGTCGCTTCTTGCTATGGGCTACAAAAGAATCACCATGGGGGGGATGGTGCCGCTGAAAACAGCGCAAATCCTTGAGACTCTCGAAGAAATTAAGCCGTTACTCAAAAGCGATACGCAGGTCCATTTGCTGGGAATCGCACGCCCTGAAAGCTTTAACGATTTTATTCGCTTAGGCGTAACCAGTATTGACTCTACTACACCGCTTCAGCAAGCCTTCAAAGATCGCAAGAACAACTACCATACGCCTGAAGGCCGAGCTTATACTGCAGTGCGCGTACCACAGTTTGATGCGAACCCAAGCCTAAGCCGTAAAATTAAGTCCGGCGTTATCGATCAGGATCAGGCTCGTCACCTTGAGAAAGACGCCATGCATGCCCTGTTTGAATATGATAAAGATGCAATGCCTCTCGATAAAACTTTAGATGCTGTACTGTCCTATGAGCGTCTGCACTCTGGTGAAAAAGAAGCCGAGAAAATCCGCGCCGACTATGAACGTACTTTGGGCGACCGACCCTGGAAGCAGTGCCAGTGTAATATCTGCCAAGCCATTGGTATTAATGTAATTATTTTCCGCGGTGCCGAGCGTAACCGCCGTCGCGGATTCCACAATATTCAGGTGTTGTACAGCCGATTACAGCACACATTGTCATTACGCTCAGAGGATTAATCATGAGTGAGTTTCGTGTCCCTGCCTTGCGTATCCGACAAGGTGAGGAGAGACAATTATATAGTCTCGCCATTGAAGGCAAACAAATCAGTAAGATAGCAGCCATTTCCCGTATTCGTCGTGGCGAAGAGAATTTAGTGGGGTATCAGCGTCCTGAAGTACGTAACCATATTCGCGAAATACAGCGCTACATTGAGAGCGCAAATCCGATGATACCAAACCCGGTGATTATCGCTTTTGATAAGCGTGTGCGTTTTGAACCGCTTACAGATAATGGTGACATAGGGCATCTGATTATACCTTTCTCCGAAGATAAGGATTTTGAGAAGCCAGGTTTTATTGTGGATGGTCAACAACGTACCGCTGCTTTACGGGATGCAGAAATCGACTCGTTCATGATGCCCGTCTCTGCATTTATCGCTAATGATGCGGAAGAGCAGCGCGAGCAGTTTATGCTGGTTAACTCCACAAAACCGCTGCCCAAAACGTTGTTATACGAACTGGCACCGCATACCCACGGTCGTCTGCCATCCGATTTGCAAATGCGTAAGTTTCCTTCACTGCTGACTCAACGACTGAATTTCGGCGAAGGTCCGCTTGTGGGGCGCATCAAAACGGCGACTAATCCTGATGGGGTTATTGCTGACAACTCGATGATCAAAATGATCGACGCCAGTCTTCGTGAGGGAGCATTGTATCGCTTCCGTGACCCGGCGACAGGGTTGGGGGATGAAGGGAAGATGGTGAAACTGCTGAATAACTTCTGGTTGGCTGTAGAAACCGTGTTTACTGATGATTGGGATAAAAAGCCTCGCTATTCTCGCTTGTTACATGGCGTTGGTATTCTTGCGCTTGGCAGCTTGATGGATGAAATCGATCAGGTACATCAGGACTATAAAGGTGAACCTGGTTGGACGGAGATCCCTTCCTACACTCGTTTTGTCGAAGAGTTAAATCGTATCAAGCCGCTTTGCGCATGGAGCAGTGGCGTATGGAATTTAGGAACAGATATCGACGGTCAGCCTATCATTCGTAAATGGAATGAACTGCAAAACCTATCGAAGGATATATCTTTGGTGACTGACTACTTGGTAACCAGCTATATGAAAAACGTAAATGCAGATATTAAATAAGGGTGACAACCTAATTGGCATTAGATGTATTGAGTGCTGATTTATCAACGTGTGAGCTACCGGATACGACGCTGAAGTTTAAATTCTGTGCAAACGCAAGGTAGCTCTCATACTTTCAATCTTATCACTAAATCCTAACCCGGTTTACAATATCTGTTTATGCTAATAACCCAAAGAAAATCATGCGCTTTGAAATTATATCGTAGCCGCTACCCGAGTGTTAAAAGCCGGTAGATAAGTTACAGAACGCCCCGGAATGCCCACCCACCCCCTATAACTCTCAGTAGACTAGTAATTCTCCTTGACAATCATCTATATGGATTGCAGTGTATGATATTGCCCTTGTATTCAGTAATATTATACGTATAAAATCAAAAAATTGTTATTAATCAAAAGGTTTCAGCCTCTGTCACACACAGCAAATTTATGGATGGATATATGCCCCTTGAAGCAGGCGACCTCGTTGACTCGCCTTATGGAATCGGCAAACTTATTCGCATTAACAATAATGATGCTCTTATTAAGTATTTCGATTCTCCCGTAAATTATGAAGGTATAGAGCAAACTGTCGAAGTAAAAAACCTAAAAAAATCCGAACTCTACGCGGAAAGTCTGGTATATCGCTACGACTACGAGCTTGCACACTGGCAGATTGCACGTGTTGTTGGTGTCGTGCCTGGAGGGGTGCGTTTGCATTTTCCTAACAAGCAGCAGGAAGACGTCAGCTTAAATGATATCTTTGTACGCTGGGATCGCCCTATCAGCGATGCAGCGGCCCTTCTGGCCGAGCGCATTACCTATACTCCCTTCTGGCAAGATGCTCGTCTAGCTTATCAGCATCAAATGCTGAAACAACGCAACGCTTGTGCTGGGATTACTTCTTCGCTGTCGTCCAGTATTGAACTCGAACCTTACCAGTTGGCCGTCGCTCGTCGGGTGTTATCTGACCCCATTCAGCGCTATCTACTTGCAGATGAAGTCGGCCTTGGGAAAACCATTGAAGCTGGGCTGATCGTGCGGCAACACGTCACGGAAAATCAGTTCTCTCACTGCGTGGTGATCTTGGCACCCAAGGTTCTTCACCGCCAGTGGCAGCAGGAACTTTCCGCACGTTTCCACCTAGGGGAATTGCTGAACGAGTCGATCCATATCATTGATATAACCGCTTTTCGCGAGGAGACCCCGCTGCCACTCCGCCCTGATATGCTGGTAATTGACGAAGCTCATCAGGTCGGTGCTTGGGCATGGGACGCAGAAGATGAGCAGCAGTACGCCAGCGTTAACCAACTGGCACAACAAAGCGCAAAATTGCTGCTGCTGTCGGCAACGCCCGTGACCGGTAACGAAAAGAACTTCCTAGCTATGCTGCATCTGCTGGATGCTAATAATTATCAGCTGACTGAAACTGGCTTGCTGAAATTTCAGCAGCGTATCCAGCAACGCGAAGAGATAGGATCACTGTTCTACGCGTTTAACTGTGATAATGACAACATGACGCTGGAAGAGAACCTAAATGCCTTGACCGAATTGTTTCCGGAGGATGAAGTTCTTCACGGACTAGCTGCGCAGTTGCTCCCCAATTTAGATGTGCTACAGCCTGAGCGGAGTGAAAAGCGCGATCTGCTGATCAATACAATCCGACACTACGTCGGTAACCGTTACCGTCTTCACCATCGCCTGCTGCGCAACCGCCGTAGCAGTCCTAGTATCAGCATCCTCATGCCCGGTTTGTCAGGCTTGTCACTGAAAAAATACACCGCCACGGACACCAACAACGACATGATGATCGCCTGGCGAGAATCGGCAGTTATGCTACATCCACAGGACTCGACGTTTGCCTCAATTTACCAGTTACTGTTTGAAGCCGCCATCGCCACACCGGAACTGCTGGCACGACTCGCCACCAGCCGTTTACAGCAGCAGTCGCTAAGTGCTACACAAGGCTTCCTCTACAGTGAATCACAACTCGCATTGTTGCGGCACCCGTTGTTTGACGGTGAGAAGAATATCCTGCAGGAGTTGGTAGACCGTTGCATCATGGAGCGTGATAGCAAGCGTAAGCGCTTAACTGAAGTACTGGAAATACTTTTGGACAGCAACGCTAAAGAACTCCCTTACATTGTGGTGTTCTGCGATCAGCCTTGGGTGGCAGATCAAGTCTTTACTGACTTGATGATGCCGTTCATTGGTAAAATCCAGCGTCATAACCCTGATAAAGAAATTCGCTTTGGCAAGGGAAGCAAATGCCAGATCCTGGTGTGCGATCGTCGGGCTGAAGAAGGTGTCAATTTGCATGGTGGTCGTAAAATTGCGCTGCATTATGATCTATTACTTTCACCTAATCGCATGGAACAGCGCCTCGGTCGTTTGAATCGGTATTGTGCGAATGAGAATGCGACCTCCATCCTCAGTATCGCGTTGGTGAGTGAAGCAGAGGATCTACAAAATCAGTGGCTGGCTATTCTAAATAATGTTTTCAACGTATTCGAAGATTCAATTGCCAGTTTGCAATACTTGGTGGATGAAGAGTTACAATGGCTTAGCGCCAATCTCTATCCGTTAGGAGAAGAGAGCATGATACAGCTTAGCGCACGTTTGTCGGGTGAGGATGGTCGCTTGGCAGAAGAAAAACAGCGACTCGAAATGCAGGAAGTCCTATTGCAAATCGACGGCGATATCATTGAAGCCAGGGAGTATGCTGATGCGCTGGCGGAGATCGATGAGAATGAAGACGAATTCCGCCAATGCGCGAGTAATCTGTTGGGTAAAGTCTTGAAATTTGATGTTATCCGGGATGAGGATACTCCGGCAGCACTCCGGTATCGTTTCAATCCGGGGGATTGGAATGCTGGTACCTTAGTCAGCCCCCAGCGCTTACAAAAACACTGCCTGCTCGGCTTTGATCTCAACAAGTCAGGCGGAAATTCTCCTGTGACTTGGCCATTGAGCTATAGGCGCTCAGATTCTACTCAAGGTAACATCCGCCCTGCACGGCTAGGCGAACCTTTCCACGATGCCATTCTGCGACTGCTTGATTATGAAGAGCGTGGTATAGCTAGCGCGGTTCTACGCATCACACCCGGCATGGGTGAAGAGCAAAAAATTTTTTTCCGCTACGATTTCCTGATTGAGGCCGATGTTAACACTCCAGCGCAACAGCGCCTGGCTGACTATTTGATGCCGCCTCAAACCATGACCCTATGGCTGAACCAGGCGGGTGAGCACATCACCGATGCGGACGTAATGACTATATTGGATGAGCCTTATTCTCCGCAGAAGCGTGGCGGGCGTCACCTTAACCTGAATGAGCAGCGTTGGGCGCAGATTGCCCATTGTTTCAGTGCCAAAGAGTGGCGAACTTGGTGTAATGATAGCTACAGTATTGCCCAGCAATTGGCGGTGGGCCAGTTCGCCGCACAACAGGCTCTCGGTTTAAGCCGCCTAGAAAATTATTTGAGTAGTGCCTTGCTACACCACGCTGACCAGCAGGAGACCGGGCAGACGCTGCGCCATGGTATTACGTGGCCGAAGATCACCACCCTGGCAACACGTGCGTTAATCATTGCGTCAGAAGCCATACTGCACAAGGATTCACAGCTCTGATGAAACTGGCGCAACTGATTGAGCAATCTAGTATTACATCAGCATTGAAGGAGTGCCTGCTTCCGGATGCAACCGCCGGGCATCTCGATCGCCGGGCGCTAATTCGTGACTGGCTATACTTGGAAAAATATTCCCACCACAGCGATAACGAGTTGACGGTCCCTGATGATAGCTACCCTGGTTGGCCAAGTCTGGGAGAGTGGGAAGCCAGCGGTATTCACTGTCAACGACTAGGCCACACCTTTTTGCTCAGTGCTGGCCCTGCCTGGTGCCCGCAGTGGCTGGAACAGGGAGATATCACACCTTTTCTTGATAACGATCTGCACCAATTACGTCGCCAGGACACACGAGTGCCGATGGACCATATTCTGCGCCCAGTTTTGAAGTTTGATTACTACCAAGCTCCAGGCCAGCGAGATGCGGTACGCCGGGCGCTGTTCGCCCCGCCGGGCAGTACGCTGCTGGTTAATTTGCCCACCGGCACTGGTAAGACGTTGGTGGCTCAGGTACTGACATTAATGGCTCCGCCGCAGGGGGCTATGTGCCTATTGATAGCGCCAACAACTGCGCTGGTGATGGAGCTAACACGTAGATTCCGCGAACTGTTAAGCGAAGCCGGTGCTCCAGCTGAATCGGTCTCTGCTTGGTACAGCGACCTGCCGGCGCAGGATAAAAGTGATACGCGTCAGCGTATTAGAGCCGGGGAACAGAGACTGATCGTCACATCTCCCGAAGCCGCTTGTGGCTCACTGCAGTTTGCCCTTTTTGAAGCGGCCAAACAAGGCGGCCTACGCCATGTTATCGTCGATGAGGCGCATATTGTCGCCAGTTGGGGCAATGGCTTTCGTCCGCATTTCCAGCAGTTGGGTGGATTAATCCGGGGCCTAAAACGCATCAGTCGTGAAGCGAAGTTAACACCATGTTCTACGTTGCTTATGAGCGCGACCATCACTGAAGCTAGCCGTAAAACTCTGCGTGATACTTTCGATCAGCAGATGATCGAGGTCCACGCTAGCCATTTGCGCCCTGAGCCGGCTTACTGGTGCTATCGGGCGACAGACCATAGTGATAAACAGGATAAGGTGTTGCAGTCGTTGGCGCATGCACCGCGGCCTCTAATTCTCTACGTGACGCGTCCGGAAGAAGCTGAGGAGTGGGCGCAGATTCTGCGGGATCAAGGGTATCAGCGGCTTGCTACATTTACCGGTAATACGCCGGATGCTGCACGTCAGAGTCTGCTGGAGCAATGGAATAAAAATCAGGTGGATATCATGATTGCCACCTCGGCGTTCGGCGTTGGTATGGATAAAAATGACGTGCGTACGGTAATTCACGCCACCGTGCCAGAAAATATGGACCGTTTCTATCAGGAAGTAGGGCGAGGTGGGCGCGATGGTTTTGCTTGCACCTCACTTCTGATTTATGAACATCAGGATGTCAGCCTAGCAAAACGTCTCTCTTCTCAGAAACTCATTGGTCGTGAATTGGGCCTGGAACGCTGGAAAACTCTGTGGGAAAGTAGAGAACACGTAGGTGATAACTTATATCGTATTGATATTGGAAGGATCCATGTCAATCTTAGTTTCCATAGCGATGAAAATCAGCTGTGGAATCTGCGTACTGTACTGATGATGGTGCGCGCAGGCGTGTTAGAACTGGATACTGACCTGCAAAGCCCACCGGATAAAAGCACGTTTGCCGATGTCAGTCACTATGAAGCGACACTGGAATGCCTCTTGCAAAAGAATCAAAACTCTCTGGTGGTGCGCATCCTGATCGGTAACCATACAGGGGAAGCGTTATGGAATACGCACATTATTCCTTCACGTGAAGAGACTCGGGAAGCGGCAAGAGCTAACCATAATGCGTTAATCAACTGGCTGCACACCCCCCAGCTTATCCCTCTGTGTGAGACTTTGGTGGACCTCTATTCCTTGATGGAGTTTTCCCCGGGTCACGCCTGCGGCGGTTGCCCCACGTGCCGTAAGAGTAAGATGTTGAACAGCGGTTATGTGATCCCTCCACCGCTGCAACTCAATCCGTTAGCATCATCGCCTTCAGAGCATGTGTTAAATCGTTGGCAGGAGTTGAGCGGGCTGTCCTTTTCCAGTTGCTTTATTACCTACCCTGAGGTGACTGATGATGAATGGGAACGTGAGGGCTGGTATCACCGTATCGCGACGTTGCTAGTACAGTTGCATCGCGCAGGGGTTGTCCAGCGCATATGGTCGGAACCTGCCTTGCTAAATAACGTATTCAGTGTCATCCCGCGTGGTGAGCGCCTGACCCTGCTGAGCGACGAATTGCCTGTAGGCGGCGAACCGGTGGCGGATAACGATATGATGAGTGAACTGGCTGAATTGGTACTTCCTACGCCAGAGTATTGCAACAGTGGCTACCTACCTCCATTCACCCATGCACCATTGCAGTTGACATTGATCCCGCATGATATGCCCGATCCCCACCACCCCAGAGGGGCGCATTACGTTCACCTCGATAATCACAATTGGATCACCATCGCACAACTTCAAAGGAAACTAGACCGTGTCGATTATCAATAATGCCCAAGGAGGCAGTCAGTATGCCGTGCTGGCCGCATTTTATCAGGTGCTGAAAGCTAGCACAAAAAACACGCTGCCGCGTGAAAAACTGATGGCGCTCTGTGCACCGGAAACGTTGCAAACAGGTGACGCACCGGATGCAAGAGGTAAAGCGCCCCAGGAATTAAGAGCGTGGCTGGAGCTAGGTATACTGTCAGAAGAATCGGTAGGCGATACAACTGAAATCAGCCTCAACTCGAACTATTTCAGCACAAAAAATATGCCGCTGCGGCAGGCTGCACGCCGCTGCTTACAGTCTCCGGAAAATAACAGTGACCTAAGTTCACGCGATCAACGTGCCGTTGACCTCACCCTGCTCGCAGCGCTGCTGTTGGCACTGGATGTGTATAACAACGCCGATATCAGCACGCGTAACCTGGAAGCGTTGGTAAATCAGTTCCTGCCCGATTTCCGTATCAATAAAACTAACGAAGTTCCGATTGTTCCTGGCTATCTAAACTGGCTGGGCTACGCCCAGAAAATTACCCGCGACAGTTACGCCATCGACCCCACCGATGCCATCCGGGAAGAGTTACCGTTCCTGATGCGGCCAGGCGAACAACTGACCATCGGCGAAGCGTTGCAACGTCTGAGACAGGCACTGCCGGTGCTTGACGGTGGCACCTACCGACAGCAGGTAGAGGACCGTATCAGCCAGCATGGTTGGCAACCACTCAGCGCTAACCGAATTTCGACCTCGCTGTCGCGCGCGCTGCTGCGGCTTCAACTCTCCGGGATAATCAACATGAAGGCGGAGTCTGACGCCAGCGGCGCAATGCAGTTAACCGGCAGAAAAGGGAGTGTATTGCGTACCGTGACCCATCTTACATTGACTAGCTCAGGAACCAACTGATGCCACAATTACAGAGCTACTGGCCCAGCGAAGAGAACGTTGCCGCCTGCATCCTGACCGAAGCCGAGTCACTAGCCGACAGCCAATTGCTGGCGGTTCATGAACCTATGCATCTCGACCGCGTCGAGTTTCACAGTGGTAAGATCATTCAGGTGGAGGAAGGGGCGCTGCTAGACTTTCTGCTTGAACATAATCGTCCATTGCCGCTGATTGGGGCTTCTGGCGTGGGGAAATCCCATCTAGTGCGCTGGGTTCATGCTCAGCTCAAACGTCGAGAAGATCACGCGAAATATCATATTATTCGTATTCCAAAAAATGCGTCATTACCACGCGTGCTTACTACCATCTTAGAAGACCTCAACGGTGAGCAGTATCAGAGTATTCGCGAGAAGGTAAACGGGGTTGGGCAGCAGTTGATCCCCGAAAATGTGGCCGAACATATAGCTCTCAAGCTGCGTCAGGCACTGAACGCAGCTTGGAAGTCTGCCGTAGAAGAACTGCAACAGGAGCAAATGGGGAAAATTCAGCTGGACGAAAGCAGAAAAAAAAAGCTAAAAGAAATCCAACAACACGCGGCATCAACTCGGCTCCCCGCGCTTTTTTTTGACAGTGTGATGACGCAGTATTTTACCGATCCTGGGGCCTGCTTGCACAATATTGCGCTGCGCTTCTGTAAGGGGGCTGACGACGACAGTATTGCC
Source organism: Pseudescherichia sp. (assembly GCA_032055545.1). Classification (GTDB taxonomy): domain Bacteria; phylum Pseudomonadota; class Gammaproteobacteria; order Enterobacterales; family Enterobacteriaceae; genus Pseudescherichia. The sequence goes on from DAMBQR010000013.1 coordinate 11,994, forward strand.
AACCTGCGTTATGAAATGTCTTCGGAAGACTTTACCTTCAGTGGCCTGAATCTCAGACAAGTTTCATCGGCAGTGTTCCCCTACTTGGTCAACCAGCAGTTGCTGACCAATGATGAAAAAAAGCAAGCAGCGGCTCGCGTTGTCAACGAAGTGATCCCTCAGGCGCTGGGGGACACCTTTGGAGAATTGTTCAGCTTTAACCGGGCCAGCTTCCAGGACCTGATGCGCATGATTCGCCGCCAGTTGCTGGCAGAAGATCGCAGCCTTATCTTACTGGTGGAAGATTTAGCTGCCACCTCAGCGATTGAGGACGTGCTGATCGACTGTCTGTTGGAAGAGGAGGAGTACGAAGGCAAAAAGGTGCTGTGTACACTGAACTCTATTATTGCAGTGACCGAGGGCCACGACAGCTTTAAGCGTCACCGTAACACTTTGGGCACCCGTGCCCGCTATGAATGGGTGATCCAGCAACAGCATCCCAGCGAAAGCGATACATCACTGAAAAAACGTGTTGTCGACTTCTGCGGTCGCTATCTTAACGCAGCCCGCCACGGTGCTGTTGCGCTGGAAAAATATCACCACCAGCAGGATGGGCAGCGCTATCGGGATACTCCGGTATGGCAGGATCAGGAGGTGCTGGAAAACGAATCTGCTGCGCCCGCGCTGGCGAGTTTTGGCCACAGCAGTCACGGTCATCCACTGTTTCCATTTAATCCGGCAGCAATCGCACAGTTGGTTGAACGCCACTGTCAGGATAAAGAACACGGGTTAGTTTTTGTCCCGCGAAATATACTGAATGCTATCCTGCGTGAACCGCTAAAAAATTATCGCCAGAGCTATCTTGATGGGCAATTCCCGCCGTCAGGATATGAAGGGATTATTTGCGGTCAGGAACTTCAGCAAAGGGTGCGCCTGTCCGGTGTTAGCCAGCCTGATCGGGTCAATTCACTGCTGGCCATTTGGGGCGGTAACAGTGCCCACTTGCTTGGCTTGACACCAGCCATCTGTGAAGAATTCGGCCTGCCGCAGGCTGCAGAACTGTTAGGTGATCCACCACCACTACCCGGAGGCGATGATCCACTGCTACCCGGAGGCGATGATCCACTGCAACCCGGAGGCGATGATCCACTGCCATCCGGTGAAGCTCCAGCCATTCAGCAATGGAAAGCCGCGCTGGAAAAATGGAACCAGGGCAACACGCTCGATCAAGCCAAAGCGCGTGATATCCGTAAGTGGTTACTAGAAGCGTTGATTGCGCATATTGACTGGTCAACCGAGTTGATCCAGACCTCGCTCACGGCTAGTTCAGCAAAAAACCAGGGAAGGATCCACTTACCCCGCGTGCTGGTGGGAAATCAGTCGCGCCCGCTTGTGACGCTTGAAGATACTCCTGAGCTGTACAGCGCCTGCTTAGCGATGGCGCGCTTCAACCTTTACCAGAACTGGGATTTCGAAGGTAGTGAGATCGATTACGCTGCATTCCATAACTTTGTCGACCGTATTGAAACAGAAGTAAAACTCGCCGTGTTGCAGGAAGAACGCGAGGAGCTTTCCAGTATTGTCAAAGACCTACAGTTGAGTTGTGCATTCCTTGGGTTGGATGGTTCTTCATCTCCAATCTCGACAACTCTAGTGCAGGCCCTGTTAAAAGAACCACAGTCTACGGACAAAAGTCATCCGCTGCTGGACGACTTCTTAACCCAGTCGCGAGCTAGCGTGATTGATGAACACCGGAACCTACGCGAGCGTTTAATCGCGCTTACTGCGGCGAAAAAATCGGGCGCCCAACCTTATGCCATTAACGGATTAATGTTGGTGGAAGCGGCAAAAAGCCAACAAGTCGCCGCCGGGAAACGACCGAGTAAGATCCACGAAGTCAAAAACAGACTGGGTAGTTACCGGACCCTGCTGCTGAAGACTCAGGAGGGCATTACTGAACGACTGAGCGACGGCGAAGGCTCCAGTCTGGTAACGGTTAATATCTGTGACATCATGAAGGAGATAGTCGAATTGGCGAACAGCGCTGATGTCGTCCGCCCGGTAGGTGAAACGGTGCCGGTTCTGCTGAAGTTGTTGAAGGGCTGGAAAGAACCGGAGTTGAAAAACCAGATCAGACAACTGGAGAAATTGACTCTGCCAGCCGATAACCCTCAGGTTTTGATGAGGGAAATTCTTGCCGTCAACGGCAAACAATACGAGGCATTTCGGCAACTGCTGGAAGCCTGGAGCAAGTTCGAAGATGCTACCGGCAGCTATCTGCAGCAGCGTCACCGTGAAGAGGGCGGCGACCAGATTGAGGGAGCCGAAATTGAGATCGCACAGACCCTGACAAGGCTGACTGAGCAGTTAGCGCTGCTGGAGAAGAACTTAGCATGAGTGAAGTAAGCATCAGTGAAGTGGTAATCTCCAGCGCGTCAGAAGAGATTAGCGTTTTTGCACGGCGCAGTGGTGAATTTAAAACACGCCTTGAGCGCCATCAGCAACTGAAAAAGGCTCAGGAGATACGCAATAGCCTGCTGCAGGTGGCGCAAAAAATCGATGCCCCGGTGAAAAAACTGGCGCAGATCCTCACGAGCTATCTGCTGCTGCGACAGGTTTGCGATAGTGAGAGCGGTAATCCAATTGTTGGCCTGTTTGACCGCGTAACATTTGGCAATCCACAGGCCCTGCTGACGGCCTTCCTTCAGCAGTACGGGGCGCGTACATACGATGTTGCTCAAGCCCAGGAGTTTAGTCTGCTGGTTCTGGAAATTGAGCGCTTAGCCAGTACGCTCAATGAACATACCAGCACTGCGTGGCGTGAATACATCCGTACGTTAAAAGCGCAGTGGGAAGTGGACCAGAGGCTTTTCAGCAACCTTGCTCATCAGGAAGGGCAACGAAAAGTACAACAGCACTACTGTGACCTTGTCGCTCAGTTCACCAACAGTAGTCGTGGGCTGCCAAAAACTGCTGACGAAGTTGAGGCCATAATCGATCTGCATGAGCAACTTTGCCACCAGCGCGATGCACTCAAACTGGACGTGCCGGAAGAGGTCAATCTCTTCCTCAAAGCCGTATCTGGGCAAGGTGCCACGCTCGATATGTTGACGCCTAATGTACTCAGTTGGCTGAGTGAAGAAGATGACCCGACACGCTATCGCATAGGACGCCTATAAGGACCCTAGTTTAATGGAACAGATTATTCGCACAGTGCTTGATGAGTTGGAGTCGCAGGAGTCGGTATTGCTCACTTGGGGTAACACCCAAGGTTTTTTCACTCAGATCGAGCTGAGCAATATCATCACTCAGGTTCTACAGAACTTCCCGCTCGACGCCGGAGGTATTACAAGCTTTGGCATAGCGAAAGTTATGATCGATCGTGGATTGCTACTGCGTCACCAGCAAAATGGTGTTTCGGTGTTTCGTACCCGCATGGCGGAGGCAGTGCGCCTTTACAGCCAGTTGCGCCAAATGTTTCCTAAGCACGGCCTTAATAATAACTGGCGTACCGCATCGACGTTGGTGTCCGACTATCGCTTCTTACGCCGCCAACGCAAATACCCGAAGCGTAACCAGCAGGCTGCTGAAGTTTTGCAGCAACTTGATGAAATAGCAGGTTTTACCTCTACGCACCGCCAGTTACTGTCGGCCCTGCTCAGCCACTCGAGCGGAATGTACAACCTCGCCTGCTTTCAACAAGAAGCCTGCAAAAACGTACTGCGCGGATTGCAGCAGAGCCAGCACCGCTCGACTGCTACCATTGTCTGCGCCGGAACTGGGACTGGTAAAACTTTGGCGTTCTATCTGCCCGCTCTGACCTTTATCGGCAGTGAACTGGTCGCCAAAAGAAAAGATGCGGTAAAGGCGCTGGCAATTTACCCTCGCAATGAACTGCTGAAAGATCAGTTTATCGAAACGCTGCGGCAGGTACGTAAACTGAACGGTGTACTGGAAGAAAAAGGCGTGCGTAAAGTACGTATCGCCGCTCTTTTCGGCATGGTGCCGCTAGATAAAGACGCGATTTATCGTGACTACATGAAAACGGCTTGGAGCCGGCATCGTGACGGCATGTCCTGCCAGTATATTCCCTGCCCGACGGATAGTTGTCGTGGCAAAATGGTCTGGCGCACCGCCGATCTTGAAAACAGCTTTGAACGTCTGCATTGCGATAGCTGTACGCAGACCATCGAGCCTGATGAAGTGATCCTGACGCGTAAGCGTATGAAGATCGAGCTGCCAGATATTTTGTTTACCACCACCGAAATGCTGAATAAGCAGATGGGCAACCCGTTTCTGGCATCGCTGTTTGGCATCGGCAAAAATGTCGTCCCGCCATCGATGATGCTGCTTGATGAGGTGCATACCTATTCCGGCGTCAGCGGTGCACAGAACGGCATGCTGATCCGCCGCTGGCGGCATCTGTCCGGTGCTACACCGCACTTTGTTGGACTGTCCGCAACGTTGGAACAGGCGACGCGCTTTATGGCTTCGTTAATCGGGTTGGAAGAGTACCTAGTGGCGGAAGTTAGTCCGATCGAAGACGATATGGAGACAGAAGGTGCGGAGTACATGCTGGCTCTACGTGGCGACCCGGCGTCCCGCTCTAGCCTTTTGTCCACCACCATTCAGGCCTCCATGCTAACCAGGCGTATGCTCGACAACGCCGCAGTGCCGGTCAGCAACGGTATGTACGGCACGCGCAGTTTTGTATTTACAGATGATATTGACGTCATTAACCGCCTCTATTTCCAGCTACTGGATGCCGAGGGTCGTTACTCGAATGGCAATATCAATGCCAAAAAAGAACCGCTGGCGATGCTGCGCGGCGATGCGCCAAATGAAGAGAAATTTACCTTTGGTCAGCAGTGGCCGTTGGCTAAAATGATTGGTCATACACTCGATTCTGCTGACCGCAGCAACGTTAAGCGCACCTCTTCGCAGGATGCTGGCGTCGACCATGCAGCGGATCTGATTGTCGCTACCGCGTCACTTGAGGTCGGATTTAACGACCCGAACGTCGGTGCCGTTATCCAGCATAAAGCCCCGCGCGATAACGCCCAATTCCTGCAGCGTAAAGGGCGTGCTGGACGTCAACGAACCATGCGCCCGTGGACCGTGGTTGTGCTGTCCGACTATGGTCGTGATCGCATGGCATTTCAGTGCTACGAAAACCTGTTTGAGCCGGTACTAAAGGCACGCCAACTGCCGGTCGGCAACAGCTACGTACTGCGTATGCAGGCGGCCTTTGCCACTATGGACTGGCTCTCCAGCCGTAACGAGTATCTTAATCAGTGGAATCGTGGTATTTGGGATGATCTATCCGTCCCGCAGGACAAAGGTAAGCCATCTGAAGCTCAGTTAAAGCTGGCCGATCTGATTGAAGACCTTCTGAACAGCCAGAAAACCCAGCAGGAGTTTAACTCATGGTTGGCTGAAGCACTGGGGATTAAGGACGAAAAACTGCTGCAGTCATTGCTGTGGCAACCCCCGCGCGCGATTATGACCGCGTTTCTTCCTACGGTACTTAGAAGACTGCGCTCTAACTGGTCGCGCCTTGGCATTGAGCAGGCCGATAACTGCCGCAAAAGCACGCCGATGCCTGATTTTATACCGTCCGCGTTGTTTAACGACCTCTGCCTGCCGGAGTTACAGATTAACCTGCCAGGTGAAGTCGGTCAGGAACCCGATGCGCACAGCATGCCGATTTTGCAGGGGATGAAAGATTTCGCACCGGGGCGTATCAGCAAGCGCTTTGCCATCAATAGCATTCGCGAATGCCACTGGCTAGTGCCGAAAAAACTCGAGCTGAAAGATGGTTCGCATCCATTCCCGATTGATGATTACTGCCCGCCAGACAAACGGGAGTCCATGCCCGATTGTCACATTACCACTCGCACTGGCATGCAGGTTATCCCTTGCTTCCGCGCCTGGGAAGTGACTGCCAGCACGCCGCCAGATGACCTTAAATTGAGTGAAACATCAAACGCGTTTCTTAACTGGCACAGCGAGATCCGTCCACCTCAGAACGGCATCCCTGCGGAAGTGCCATCCTACAATGCCTGGCAGGATATTTTCCAGCAGGTGGAGTTTTACGGCCACCAGCAGCACTGTCCGATCGAAGCCGTGCGCTTTGCCACAGGATCACGTGCCAATATTAAATTCAGTGACCAGCGTGAAGACCTGCAGATTGACTTCAAATTTGAACACCAAGGCGAACCCGCTGCGTTCGGCTTCTCGCTGTGGGTAGATGCGATAAAATTTCAGTGTCGGTTACCTAATTTTGATCTCGCTAGCATCAGCAACAACCGTGAACTAGTGGCCGGATTGCGCACAGCGCGCTTCCTGTATGAAGTCAGCCACGACGAGGCAATCAGTGTTAATACTTTCCTCGGCGGTTGGCTGGCAGAAACTGTCCTGGCAGGTATTGGCAGCGAAGCAGTATTGAAAAACTGCACCCCGGAGCAGGCGTTCCGCGCAATGGAACACAACAGCGCAGGGATCGCCTTGATTGACGTTCCTGCTCGAATCTTCCAGACGTTGTATGATGCGCAGACCGGTGAAGAGATAGAGCAGGATCTACAGCAAAGCTTGCGTGAACTGTTGGCCCAGGCTCCAGTGATGGCAAGAATTGCCGACTGGGTGGAACTGCTGTGGCAACCACTGGATAACACCTGGCTGGAGTGGTTGACCCTCAACTTCACCAACACACTGGGTGCGGCGCTGCTGCAAACCGCTATGCAGTTGTGCTCAGATGCCGACGACAACGACCTAATCCTTGACCTAAACGGTGGGCCGGTGCGCACTGCGCTGCTCGCGCCTGACCAGCGCGAAATCTGGCTGTCGGAAACCACCGTGGGCGGTGGCGGTATCATTGAAAAGATCCAACAGATTTACCGTGAAGATCCGCGCAGTTTCTTCGAGTTGCTAGACTTTAACCTCAGTCCAGGCAACTACGAAACAATGGACAATAATGTCTGGCACCTGTTGCAAACCATGGTAAACCCGGCATCATCCTTGCCTGCGTGTATGAACGAAATGCGCCATGCCAATGATCATGGCAGCCAGGTTCAGGCGCAGCGCAACTTGCTGGGAGAATTGCAGCGCAGCGGTTTTATGACCAGCCACAGCTTCCTGTCGGCGATCAACACCCGCCTATTACGGCCGGGAACCAATGCCAGCAGCGATGTCTTTTTACTGCAACTGCAACAGGATTGGCGACAGCAGGAGCAGCGACTGGGCATTGAACTACCACAGCGTGTCTATGCCTTTACCTGTAGTCAGTCCAGCGCGCTTGACCAGCAACTACAACAAGCGAGCCAAGGGCAGCACAACTTGGAGAGTTGGCGTTTAAATACCTGTAATGGCCTACTGTGGCCACGCGGCCATGCCATTCGTGATAGCTGGCTAACTTGGTATAACCCTTACAGCTTTGCCGGGCCAACCGAGCGCCTCCTGGTGGCCCATGTGGTGCAGCACAGTTGTGCTCAGGTGGCGCTCAGCCAACCAGACTGGATGCAGCAGTGTCACCAGCATCTGGAAAATAATGGTAAATGCGAGTTACTGGCCGAACCGGGCGATGCAATAAATGAGGCCATCGCTACTCTTTTAGTCACCCCAGTAGAAATGTATGGGTTGTTCTTCTACCCGCGCGTCAGTGCCCTGCGCCGCCACAACAATGACACCTTCGCCATGATTGAAATTCCGGAGGCGATCCAATGAATACCCGTCGTATCTTTAAATCCAGAACCTCACGCCAGAGTGAAGTTCTTGATGTACTCAGCTCCTTGTTGGTAGCTGAGATCGCTCAGCCCAGCGCGGAATTGTGGATTGTCTCGCCGTGGATCACCGACCTCGACCTGCTGGATAATCGCACCGGCCGTTTCGACTACCTCGAACCAGCCTGGGGACAGCGTCAGGTGCAGACCTCAGAACTGCTGGCGCGTGCGGTAGCCAACGGCGGTACGCTTAAAGTGATGACCAACGAGACCCAGCATAATGCACGCTTTATCCGCCAGTTAACCGAACGCGTCGCCAACTACGGCATGCTGGATAACCTGTATATTGGCCAGAAAGAGGTACTGCATACTAAAGGGTTCCTCGGAGATCATTTCTTCCTAAGCGGTTCAATGAATCTGACGATCGGCGGGATCGTGATCAATGATGAACAGATTAACTTGACCACAGACAAAACCGCCATCGTGCAGGCGTTGTTAGCATTTAACGACTTTTACCAACCGGCACAGGGAGGTGTGCAATGAACACCTTTGATAGCGAAAAGTTCCTGCGAGCCTTTTTCCATAGAGAAAACAATATTATCTCTTGGGAAAAAATCGCGGGTGGCCTGCTACAAGCATCCACCCAACAGCGGTTGACCCCTTGGCTTGACGATGTCCGCAACGGATGCTTCCCGGTGATCCTGCCGCGCGTAGTGAAGGGCTGCAACGATAAAGTCACTTGGTATGCAATGGCCGGTGAGGAACGAGACTATGCGGAGTTGCGTGAGTTATTAGACGCGCACGTCGGCACCTCGTGGTCTGACTTTAACCGCCAGCGCACGATGCTGGATCCAAGTGACCCTGTGGAAAAAGTGTTGATCGACTATTATAGCGATAGAGTATATAAATTTAGCTCGCTTTCTCAGTCGAGTATCCCAGAGATTTTCAATGGCATAGAGCGCTTGCGCCAACAACTCGCTAGCCGCCCGAGCCACCAGCTCACACTTCTGCGCCCGCGTGGCCGTATTCTTCGTGATATCCGTGCCGCCTTGCGCCGTAGTGATGTGCCGCAGACTCGCCTCTATCTGCAGGAACTACGTGAAGCTGGTAGCATAGGCCATATTAACGAACTGTTTATCGAACTGCGCTGCATGGCTCTGGAAGGTGATGCCAAAAGCCTTCTAGATTCGACTCAGTTGCGACAGGTCTTGGATATGCCGCACCCGTTGGTGTTGGCTGAAGAAGTGATGACGGTCTTCTATCAGCATTTTCTGCTGAAGTATGAGCAGTTGAGCGACCTCGCCGCCCAACGACAAGCATTTAATAATTTGTTGTTGAAGAACGTACCGTGCCTGTTCCAAGTGACGCAGGGTATAAACACGCCATCGGCAATCAAAAATATTCTACTGTGGTTACTTTCTGACACACAAAGTGATCCGGCAAGACTGAGGGAACAGGCACAACAAGTGGTTGCCGGTATGAAGGGGGCAACAGATGATGACCGGCACTGGATCCGCCGGTTGCTGGAAGCATTCCCGACCGTTGCAGTGGCCTCCCTACCGACGGCGAGCATCGATGAATTGCTTGCCAGAGCCGATGAATATCCTGAAAGCGTTCTGAAAGAGTTACTGTTGCTACCGGTCAGCGCTCGCGGCGCAGCTATTGCTTTGCAATGTGCCTGGGTCATAGGTAGTGCAGAAGCTGCTGTGAAGGCTGTCAGCTATCTGCAACAACTGGCACAACAGGAGCGTAACTTGTTGCTGGCGAAACCGGCCTTCCAGCGTTACCACACTGCCCTACAGTTGATGCTGCCATCCATACACACAAAACAGGATACCGCCGGGATCAATAACTGGCAGGACTGGTTGCAGGAAGTTCTAAATAACCCTCAATGGTCGGGGGCGATAGAAGCAGTAGAACAGGCCTGCAGCCAATGGAACGCAGAAGCTTTCCACCCTGAGGCATTTGTTTCGTTGTTGGATAAAACCAACAGTTGCGCCAGTATGGTATTGCGCGATGCAATTCCTGTGCTGCTCGAGTGGCTGGATAACTATCAAACCAGCGCTTCCTGGCAGTCTGTCCGGCTGGCATTGTTGCAACAACTGGCGCTGGACGACAACAGTTCGCGCGAAGATATCTTTACTGCATGTGAACTAGCACGCGGTTATTTAGAGGGCCATAGTAATGCGCACGATTACCGTGAACTAATAGAAAATTTGCAGATGATGATCGAGAGTTCAGGTACTACCAGTGCTAGCGCCTGGCTGGATTTGCTGGAACTGTTCTTGGTGTATCCGACTGCTGACCAACTTGCCAGAGAAAAATTATTCAATCTGGTACTCAACATGTTTTACCGCAACCCAGCCCGCTATAGTGAATTGCAGTGGAGCTTATTGGCTCAGTTTGCTAGTGAATGCGGGCTTATCTGTGAGATTCCCCCGCAGATTGTAGAAGACTATGCGGAGAAAACTGATGAGGTTCGTGTCGGATCAACATTGAATGACAAGGTAGTGGGTATTTATACATTGACGGAGCCGGTAGCACAGCGTGTGAAAAAACAACTACTAGCCGATTATCCTCAGGCCGATATTCGCCTTAACAACGATAAAGGTGGCTCAACCATGCTGCGTTCATTGGCTAAAGAAGCGGATATATTTATTTTTGCCTGGCTTAGTTCTAAACATTCTGCTTATTATGCGATAAAAGAAGAGCGAGGGGATAAACCTCTACTGCAACCTTCCGGCAAAGGCAGTACCAGTATGCTGGACTGCATACGTAGTTATCTTAAATTGTAGTAAAGGTAAAAACACTTAGCTGTAACCTATTAACGTGACAGCTAAGTTCAATCTTGGACTATACACCCCGATAAACGCAACCCGCACTACAGGTTTCTTTCACCATGACAGCGCTCAGAATCGGCAACTGTGTTTTAACCTGATTCCATATCCATTCAGCCAGTACTTCGCTGGTGGGATTTTCCAATCCAGGAATATCATTGAGATAGTAATGATCCAGGCGATCTAGTGTCGGCTTGAAAATGGCCTTGAGTTCAGCGAAATCAATAATCCAGCCTATGTGTTTATCAACTTCACCGGTAATCTCAAGGCGCACAACAAAAGAGTGTCCATGTAAGCGGCCGCATTTATGGTCTTTTGGAACGTTGGGAAGACGGTGTGCGGCTTCAAAAGTGAAATCTTTATACAGAGTCGTTTTCATGAGTACCTCCATTTTTTGTTACAATATAACAAATTTGATTGCAAATGAAAAGTACTACAAGTAGGGCTATTGAAGGAAAATTTACAAATCTGTCGCTAATTTAATTTACTTTAAAACATTGGATTGTAACGACTAGTTTATGGTTAGATAACTCGAATCGTTGTTGAGGCATAAATTTTAGATTGAAGGTTTAGCGTTGCAGTTGCTGTAATAACAGGAGGGATTTTGCGCCATAATGCATTTTTGCTCGGGGAAATAATCGCTCAATCTTTGTAGATTATCACTGATATTCATTTTAATAGCGCATTTTAGAAGACAGCCTAACAATAAAATCTGCTAAGCTATTTGTTTCTAATAAATTAAAAAAGGCGAGTCCGGCCTTCATATTTAACTAATCGAGCAAAAGCCATTTTCGCACCTTCGCTGACTCCCGCGACTACGACGTCATCATCAACGACTGCCGTTACCCGCCAAAAGCCATTGTCGGCCTCGCTGCCTCCGCGCTCACCGGCCTCAATTTCACGCCATCCGACTTTACTGGCGGGATAAAATCAAAGTGCGTCAGGCTGCTCACCGAGCAAGGCTTTCAGATTGCCCATAAAAACGAACCCATCGAACCAAACCTCTTCCCGGACGAGATCCAGCAGGAAGCCACCTACGTCGAAGGAGCCACCGTTCAGGTAACCGTCAACCGTTACGAACGTGACCGCAAGGCTCGCCAGGCCGCCCTTGAGTGGCATGGTTATCAGTGCAAAGTATGCGGTCTCGACATGACAAAAGCGTACGGTGAAATCGCGAAGGGCTTTATCCATGTGCATCACTTTATTCCTTTGTCAGAGATAAAAGAGAACTACCAAGTTGATCCTAAAACCGATCTCATCCCTGTATGCCCCAACTGTCACGCAATGCTGCATCGGCAGGATCCGCCCATTTTGCCAGAGCTACTCAAGAAAATGCTGAGAAAATCATAGAGAAGCCTATAGGATATAGACACTCGGACGAAAGACTCTACAGTCGGTCATTCAACTTGTATAACCAACATAGAATTTCTACAGCAATCACTAACAGTAACGCAGCAGAAGAGCACAGCACGAACACAATATAAAAATAATAACTCTCATGTGTCGCTTGCGAATAAATGCCAAAGAAAAAGTTCTGTTTCGCATACAGGGCATCTGCTAAAGGTAAAAGTGAACCGCTCCATGCCAGTAACAGGTTGAAGGCGATAAAAAGACCGCATCGTATAGGCCAGCCCATTATTCCCCCTGGATGGTAAATGCATCCTGAACCCAGTCGTTAAAATGTCATATGTTCGTTTAAAATAACGATTTTACATTATCATGCATGCTATGAAACGATTGAAGGACATGGCAATACTTCAATTGTAACCATTTTTATTTATATACATGAATGTTTGAAAGTAATGATGGAACGTTTAATGCGTTGTCTTAATTTTGATTAACAAAGTGAGATGGATAATGCTCTAGAAAATAGTTCACATATTTATCCATATAGGAGTACGATAAGCAAAATCATTACTAACAGAAGGGGTGTCTATGGCCTTACGAGGAACGTTTGTTATCAACGATGCGGATTACTCCCCGTTCAATCTTTACGGTGTCGGCACCTTCATGGCTCACTCGGGTAACGGAATTTATCGTAATCATGGGGCGTGCAGTGCCGTTCTCGATAATGGCCCTATACCGCCGGGAAAATATTGGATCATTGACCGTGGTGAAGGTGGGTTATTTGGGAAAGCTAATGCGTTTGTAAGAGATACTATCAATCGTACATTCTATAGCGCTCAGTTCAAACACTCAGAGTGGTTTGCATTATACAGGGATGACAGGGGAATCGATGACACTACATGGATTAACGGTGTAAATCGCGGATTGTTCAGGCTTCACCCAGGAACATTATCAAAAGGCTGCATTACAATAGCTCACAATTCAGATTTTGCATTGATTAGAAACGCGCTGATTAGAACTCCTCTAATACAGGTTCCTTGTATGCGTTCCCTGATGGCGCGAGGTTGGGTGGAGGTAATCAGTAATGGCACAACCTGTCCTTAAACGTTGGGCTGTTCGACTACTCAAGGTATTACTGTTCCTTCTGATTTTTGTTGCGGTAGGTCGCACCTTGGGTGACCCTTACAATTGGGTTAATCATCCCTTAGCTGATAGGGTGGCCGATCTGATTTATGGATATGGCAAGGTTGGCGGGGAAGAGATAGACGACATTTACTTTTACATAGACGTTGTCTCGGTTGTAGCAATTACTGTCGCACTCTATTTTATAGCGGTGAAGTTAATTAAGAAGTTCGGGAGATAACAATGCCCCTGCCAATGAATACCACTTCGCCACCCCCAAAAACCTCCTCCCACCCATTGCACTCTCCTCTCTAACGTGGACAATGTTTATCCATCGGCTGTTTTTATAACAGCGAAACCAACAACATGCATAAAGCTACAGGACAGGCGATGGACAGTAACACTTCAGGGTTCGCCGCATACTGGCGCAACTCGCTGGCGGATGCGGAGTTCGGCAAGGGGACGTTTGAGCGTAAGGACGTCAGCGGTTTTACCCAGTGGGAAGATACGCAATCAGCACGGTTAAGCGAGGATATCGTCACCTCACTCTTTGCAGGCGAGCGGGAGGATGTCAAAACGGTAGAGGTCATGCTGCGGCCCCACGTCTACTTCCGGCTGCTACAGCATGGCAAGGATCGCACCGCGGGCGCACCGGAGGTGATTACTCCGCTAGTGACATCAGCGATGGTGAACCGCGAAGGCTTTTTATTCCCCACCCCCGCAACCTCCATTCCCCGCGATCTGCTTGAGCCGCTGCCCAAAGGGTCGTTCTCTATCGGCGAAATCTCCTGTTACGACCGATACAAAACCACCCATCCCTCGGTCTCTGCCAGCGTCGATGAGTTCGATGCCGACGCTGAAACCGAGGAGGAGCGGGAAACGCGCCATGCTCGCTACTATCAGACATGGCAGCACTACCTGGAAGATGCAGAGAGGCTGCTGAACGCCGTCGCCGGATCCGCGCTGGTTAACGCCGACCAGTACGAACCGGCTGGCTATGGCTATCTGGTGAAGAAGACCCAGCCCGGCGGGGCCAGCTTCCATATCCTTGGCCTCTACGATCATCTGCTGGTCAGCAAAAAGGACGTGCCGCTGTTCGAGCGCTTTGCCTCGCAGGAAAACGTCCCGACCGAGCGGTTGCTGACCCCTGGCGCGAAGTTCAGCGAGCGGCTGGGCCACTCGGGGGACCGGTTCCCGCTGGCAGAGGCCCAGCGCGATGCGTTGAGTCATTTTCTGGATAGCAGGGATGGCGACATCCTGGCCGTTAATGGGCCTCCCGGCACGGGTAAAACCACGCTGCTGCTCTCTATCATCGCCACCCAGTGGGCGAGGGCCGCGCTGGAGCAGGGCGAGCCGCCGGTTATCGTGGCGACCTCCACTAACAACCAGGCGGTTACCAATATCATCGAGGCCTTCGGAAAGGATTTTACGACCGGATCCGGACCGATGGCGGGACGGTGGCTGCCGGAGGTTAACAGCTTCGGGGCCTATTTCCCGTCACGCAGCAGAAGCGCCGAGGCCGCCAAAAAGTATCAAACCGAAGAGTTCTTCAACCGCGTAGAATCCAAAGAGTACATGGAGGATGCGCAGGCGTTCTATCTCAGCAGAGCCAGAGCCGCTTTCCCCGGTGAAGGATGCGAGACTCCGGAAGCCATTGTTACGCTGCTCCACGGTCGGTTGCAGGCGCAGCTGAATAAGCTGGAAACGCTTAAGGCCGCATGGCAGACGCTGAGCCAGGACCGAGAGCAGAGAGCAGCGATTGCCGATAACATCGAACAGTATCTCGCCGATAAGACGCAGCTGCTCACCGGGCAGGCACATGAGATTGAAACGCTCACCAGTGCCAGAGCGGCCTGGCATGACTACCGTGCTAAAGAGTCGCTGATCTACTCCCTGTTCTCATGGATCCCGGCCATCCGCAGCAAGCGGTTCTATATGATCAAGCAGCATCTGGAACCTAAGCTGGAGCGGCCGATGGAGGGGAGCGAGTGGGGCGATATCGAAGGGATAGACAGCTCTATCAAGACGCTGCTCGATGCCGCAGAGAGTGCCCATCGCCAGTATCAGCAGCAAATAGATACAGCTCAACAGGCCGTACTTAAGGAGAGCAGGGCGGCGCAGACGTGGCGGGAGCATATACGCGAGCTGGGCTATACCGGCGATGACGAACTGAGTTTTGCCCAGGCCGATGCGCTGGCGGATACGCAGATCCGCTTCCCTGCGTTCCTGCTGACGACCCACTACTGGGAAGGGCGCTGGCTGATGGATATGGCGAAAATTAGCGATCCGGTAGCGGAGAAGCGCAAGACCGGGGCGGGCACCGTCAAGCCGCGCTGGCAGCGCAGGATGAAGCTGACCCCCTGCGTGGTAATGACCTGCTACATGCTGCCCGGTCACATGAAGGTATCGGAGCACAAGGGGCAGAAAGGGTGGGAGGCGAACTATCTCTACAACTTTGTGGATCTACTGATCGTCGATGAGGCGGGGCAGGTATTGCCTGAAGTAGCCGCCGCGTCATTTGCGTTATCGAAGAAGGCGCTGGTGATCGGCGATACCAAGCAGATCGCCCCGATCTGGAGTATTTTGCCAGCCATCGACGTGGGCAATATGCTGGCGGAGAAGCTGCTGACGGGCGATACCCAGGAGGAGATAACTGAAGCCTATGCGCAGATTGCGGAAACGGGTAAAAGCGCCGCGTCCGGCAGCGTGATGAGAGTCGCCCAGCTGGCCTCGCGCTATCAGTACGATCCTGAGTTGGAGCGCGGGATGTATCTGTATGAGCACCGCCGCTGCTTCGACGACATCATCGGCTACTGCAACGCGCTCTGCTATCACGGCAAGCTCCAGCCTAAAAGGGAAGACAAGGCACCCGCGCTGCTTCCTGCCATGGGCTATCTGCATATCGATGGCAAAGGCGAGCTGGCCAGCAGCGGCAGCCGCTACAATGCCCTGGAGGCTGACACCCTCGCCGCCTGGCTGATAGATAACCGGGAGCGCATTGAGAGCCACTACGGTAAATCCATCCAGCAGGTGGTGGGGATCGTGACGCCGTTCAGCGCCCAGGTCTCCACCATCAGGCAGGCGCTGGGTAACCACGGGCTTTCCACCGGCAGCGGTGAACATACCCTGACCGTCGGGACGGTGCACTCCCTGCAAGGGGCTGAGCGAGCCATCGTGATCTTCTCCCCGGTCTACTCCAAGCATGAGGACGGTGGGTTTATCGACAGCGACAGCAGCATGCTGAACGTAGCCGTCTCCCGAGCGAAGGATAGCTTCCTGGTCTTTGGCGATATGGATCTGTTTGAGGTTCAGCCGGCTTCATCCCCGCGTGGGCTGCTCAAGAAGTACCTGTTTGCCGATGAGAACAACGCTCTCTATTTTGCCTACAAGAAGCGCAAAGATTTAGAGAGCAGAGAGACGCAGGTTTACACCCTGCACGGCGTTGAGCAGCACGATAGCTTCCTCAACCAGACGCTGGAGAAGGCCGAGAAGCAGATTACGATTGTCTCACCGTGGCTGACCTGGCAGAAGCTGGAGGAGACAGGCTTTTTAGCATCAATGCTACAGGCTCGCGAGCGAGGCATTGATATTACTGTGGTGACGGATAAAAGCTACAACACGGCTGATAAGGACTATGAGAAACGGCAGGAGAAGAAGCAGAATCTGACGGCGGCGCTAGAACAGCTGGAAGCCATTGGCATCGCCACCAGGCTGGTAGATCGCGTGCACAGTAAGATCGTTATCGGTGATGATGGCCTGCTGTGCGTCGGATCGTTTAACTGGTTTAGTGCGACGCGTGAGGCGAAGTATGAAAAATATGATACCTCAATGGTCTACGACGGCGGTAACCTGAAGCGGGAGATCGAGGCGATTAATAACAGCCTTGCGAGACGGCAGGCCTGATCGGCTATTTCAAACCACCTTGCTCAAACCTTGCCCTGGGTAAGGTGGTTTGCACTAATATTTACTGCACATTTTTTATAAGCCAGGCATCGTGCAGCCATTTTTCTGTTTTACGATGGCCAGGAAAGTTGATCCAGACAATATCTCTTTCAAAGGTAATTGCTTGTCTGTCACTGCCCACGACGACCCAGAACCAACGCCCATCAGCGCGATTGCGCATTTTTACTTTCATTCCAGGAATAGTGATATCGATGTTTGTTTCCCCCCGAGTGAGAGTAATGGTTTCGTTATGGGGCTTTATCCAGTGCAGCTCCATATTATTCAGCAGATCCGGGGCAATTATCGCGAGTAAAAGCTCGGACGCTTTTTTAGCCTCTTCCTGTGAAGGCAGGTCTGAACAATAAAAAGAAGCATCCATATGGGTGAAACCCTTTATGCACCCCCTATTGCCGATTATGATACTAAAATGTTCTCCTCCTGGCGTAGGCTTGAGGGTGTTTTCGGGTTGAAAGCGGATAAGTTCTGCTGGCTCTTGATCAACCTCAATTAAACGTCGAGAAACCTCTTTATAGCCTGACGGTATTAGAGATTTTACAGCGGCTGATAAAGGCTGTGCTGCTGCCGGTTTTTCTGAAAATGATGTGAACATATAATTTCCTTTGATTTCTTATCCATTTCGCCAGGCCTGAGGTCGTCAGGCTTAGAGTCGTTCAATTAAAATAGCGCTACCCTGACCAACGCCGACGCACATTGTACAAAGCGCATATTTCTCGCTGGTGCGCAGCAGCTGATAAAACGCCGTTGTAATAAGGCGGATCCCGCTGGCTGCCAGAGGGTGGCCGAGGGCAATCGCTCCGCCGTTAGGGTTGACCCAGGGGGCATCATCAGGTAATCCGAGCTGCCGAAGTACGGCAAGCGACTGGGCGGCAAAGGCTTCGTTAATCTCAATGACGCCTATGTTGTCCAGGGTCAGCCCGGTCTGCTGCAAAAGCTTTTGTACGGCGGGCACGGGTCCCATGCCCATGATGCGAGGATGTACTCCCGCAGCGGCGGAAGCGATAATTCTCGCCCTCGGGTTCAACCCGTAACGTCTTGCCGAAAATTCACTGGCCAGAAGCATAGCGCCAGCGCCGTCGTTGATGCCGGAAGCGTTTCCTGCTGTGACGGTTCCATCATGACTCGTGACAGGCCTCAGGCTCGCTAGCTTCTCCCGGGTTGTTTCGCGGGGATGCTCATCCTTTCTCAGAACGTTATCAGTGACGCCTTTCACCGGTGGAAGAGATACAGGCGTAAGTTCGTCTGCAAAATAGCCATATTGATACCCCTGTGCGACTCGTTGTTGGCTACGCAGGGCAAAAGCATCCTGATCGTCACGAGAGACATGATATTGAGCGGCCACCGCTTCAGCCGTCTCCGGCATGGTATCCACCCCAAAGCGTTCACGTATTTTGGGATTAATAAACCGCCATCCCATAGTCGTATCTTCTATCCGCAGCGAGCGAGAAAATGCAGACTCTGCTTTCCCAATAACGAACGGTGCCCGCGACATATTTTCTACGCCGCCAACCAGGAGAAGATTGGCTTCTCCAGATTTGATGGCACGAGACGCATAGGTGACTGCATCCAGCCCTGAAGCACATAGCCGGTTTAACGTAAGAGCAGGAGCGCTTTCAGGGAGCCCAGCCAATAGCGACGCCATTCTTGCCACATTACGATTGTCTTCACCCGCCTGATTTGCGCAGCCAACTATGATGTCGTCAACTGCTGACCAGTCAACGGTCGGGTTGCGTTCGACCAGAGCTTTTATGGGTATCGCTGCCAGATCGTCTGTTCGTATCGTTGATAAAGCGCCGCCGTATCTTCCAAAGGGAGTACGTAGAGCATCGCATATCAGTGCGTATTCCATTTCTGCTCCTTGTTTACCGGGATTTATCTGTAAAATCGGGTAGGCCAATGAAAATAAATAGAACAATAGTCATAAGCAGCATATTCATATGCACTCCTGTGAACGCCCCTTGTTTTATCCAGTAGCCAAACCATGTCCCGCCGCAAAGAAAGCCAAACCAGTGAATCGAAAAGAGTGTCAGTGCAACATTGGTCATTCTTATTGCTGAGCGCTCAGTAATTTTACCTGCTAATACCCTAAGGAATGCATAGGCAGAAATCCAAAAGGCTATAACAATAATAAGTTGATAGGTCACAATGCACTTTAACAGTAGGGCGCCGTATCCGGCAGGCCATGCCCGCCATCGTAAGCCGAGTCCTAAAAGTGGCTCGTTTTTAAGTAATGACATAGTGACAGTGTTCTCGATATTAGAGATATTAGTTCCCGCATCAAAAATGTTATTAAATACAATTGAGCTCATCCAGAACGCCATGCCTGCCATAATGACTAATTTAGCCAGTATTCTTGATCTCATTGTTTCCACCGTAGTAACAGAGTTAGGGGTAAATCACAGGCCACCCGCGTTGTCGTGCAATGGATATAAGCCTGCTATCGCTGGTTGCTACGACGTGAGGGTGGCCCATAATTTCTAAAAAAGCTAAATCTGAAAGATGATCGCCAAAAGCAGCGCAGTTAATTGGGTCTGCGTTACGCTGGTGTAAAAACGTCAATACTGCGTGCCGCTTCCCTTGCCCAATCATGGGTTCACCTTCGATCTCACCGGTATAGTTGCCTGCAGCATCGCAAATCAATCGTGTAGCCAGGCAATATGCAACATGTAGATGTTTGGCCAAGGGTTGAATAAAATCTAATGCTGAGCCTGATACAAATACAGGTTCAAAGCCATTTCTTCTGCACTTATCAAATTCAACCATGACATTTTCTATTATGTATGCGTTTTTGCTAACCAATCTCCTTGTAATATGTTTTTTAGCCAGGGCCTGAACCGCAAGTTGCGGCAGTCCATGCAGTTCTTTGTAGAAGGCTCTATTGACAACATCGCGTTCAACTCCGCTACTCCTCAAAATTTGCAGTCTTTTTCTTATGGCTGCTGAATTAATATTGGGAAAGTGATGGCTAATCGCTTCAAGAACAGAGAACATACTTTTTTCATTAATGATGGTCTCATCTACATCAAAAAATGCGTATCTATTCATCGCTGCCCTATATCGCTGCCGTTTTAAAAAGTCGTTGGCAGGCAGAAGTAGCTTTATGGTTTTCAATGGATGCTATTTTTTCGCTGCTATAGTATGTATGTTTCATCTCCATGGAAAAGACAACTCTGTCGGCTTGAATGACTTCAACGTCTGCGCAGAACGTTATGCTCTCACGCTGCTCGTCCTTAACCGCTGACTGTCTTCTATAGCGAACCTTTGCCGGTAGTGGAAAAACAAAAGAGAGAAAGTTACAGTTCATTTGATTTATTGCGCCATAACGCTCTTTGGCAAAGTCATGGTGTGAAAAGTAGTCCATGGCAACGGCAATGAACATCTGCCTGCATGCCTCTATTAGAATCATTCCCTGAACATGCAGGCCAGTAAGATGATCAAGAACAAGTTCGGCATCATCGTCAAGTATCAACTGTGACTCGTAAGTATTCTCATTGATTTTAAAAGGCGTTGATATAAGACAGTTTTCAGGCCTGCTTTTATGAGTGATATGGCAGGGGGCAGGGTGGTTGTAATAAAGTAGATTAATATTATTATTTACGGCTATTTTTTGTAACGCATCCAGCTCTTTTCTCGATAATCCAAGCCCCGTAAACATCAACGTGCCGCGAAATCGATGAGGATTGCGTATAAAATCCGTAAAGGAGACATTGTCGGTTTTTTGGTAAAATGCGCTGAATTTATCACCAATAATAACTTTCATAGCGAACCTCCATGCATGGTAAGAGTTTTTGTTATGGCATCCTTTAGCTCTAGGCAAGCCTGTCATTTTTGATAAAGAGCGTCAGAGCCGAAGGGATACCGGCAATGACGGCGAGAATAATCAGCGCGATGGCATAGCTATAGAACATCAATAAGTGCGCAAGCAGAGGCCCAAGACTGGCTCCTGCAAAAAGGATAAAGGTATAAAGAGAAATTGCCGTTCCTCTGTATTTTGACTCGGCCATATCCCCAATGGCACCCACTAATGACGGGACGCTAAATGCTCTGCCACCGATGAAAACAATGCTGGTGTATAAGAGTTGCCACTCGTTGCCGTACAGAACCGCCAGACAGGAGAGAATGAGACCCGCAGAGGCAATGAGAAAGCTCCACCTTACCAGCGCTATTGCGCCAATTTTTGTGATAATCTGCGGGGCCAGTAATGAAAGAAACATAGCTGGCAGCGCAATGAGCCGGGTTGTTAAGGGATCGATATGGGCAAGAGCGAACCGCGCACCATAGTTTGCATCGAGAAGAATGTAGAATGCGACTAACGCTGACAGTGTGCAGAGGGTACTAATGTAGAGCCATTTCAGCCGCCTTTCGGTCAGTAACAGGGGGATGTTTTTATATATTTCCGCAAGTGTTTTTATCCGGGACTGTTTTTGCCCATCGCTATTCTCTACAGCATAATATATTAATAGCAGAGAGATTATGTACCCTGGGATGACGCTAAACTCAATAACGCCGAACCCGACGTCCTGTAATTTTATTGCATACAGCTGAGCAACAATACTGGCGGTAAGAAATCCCAGCGACATAAAAGATATTGCTCGCGTTTTTGCGGGTGCACTCAACTTCTCGTTCAGGTAGGCAAGAATAATCGGCGGGTAAGACGAAGCGGTAATTCCCTGGAGGGCACGAAATAGCAGAAGTTCACCAAAGTGTCTGGATAAACCTACCAGTACGGTAAAGAGGATAAACAGAACAAAGCCGACAAGCATAATACGTCTGCGGCCGAACCGATCTGATAGAGGGCCGGATAACAGGAACCCTGCCGAATAGCCGATACTGAAAGCGCTACTGACCCAGCCAGCAAGGCTTGTAGTGCTGTTGAAATGCTGGCTAATTTCTGAAAAAATCGGAATAGGAAGGTAGATTTGACCGACAACGGTCAAGCCTGTGAGCGCAAAGAGTATGCTTAAAAGCAACGGATGTTGATGTAATCTCTGCCCGGTAATCATCGCTTGTTCTCCTTATCGATACGGTCCGTATCGTATCGATAGAGGGCAAATTATACGCGAATTTTAGTTATGTCAAGTTGAGTAAGCTTTTTTTTATCGTAGAGTCTGGAGGTTTAGTGACCAAAAAAAATGAAAGTCAGTCTGCGCTGCGAACGTCGTCTGGCCCGTACCGTAGCCAGCAAAGCCATGAAGCTATTCTTGCTGCGGCAGAAGCGCTGTTGAGTGAAGGCGGGCCTGGCGCGATGACGTTTGAGTCTGTCGCCCGGCGTGCCCGTGCAGGAAAAACAACCCTCTATCGCTGGTGGCCTAACAAATCGGCCCTGTTACTTGAGATCTACGAGCGCCAAAAAAGAAGGGTTATTAGCGATGTGGATAGCGGTAGTCTTAGGGGCGATCTTAAGGCACTGACCAGAGCGCTATGGGGATTTTGGCGAATAAATAATGCCGGAGCGGCTTTTGGTGCGCTGATAGCTGAAGCTCAGCTCTCAAAAGAGAGTCAGACGGTTTTAGCCGACTACTTTAACCGATCTGACGCCGGCATGTCGTTTCTATGTTTTGAGAGAGCGCTGAAACGTGGCGAAATATCCAATAGCAGTGATATTGCCGCTTGCAGAAAAGCCTATGTCGCTATGAACTGGTTTCATCTCCTATGTGGAAAGCTGGACGATAATGAGATCGATTCCGCTGTAGATATGTTAATTGATGGAATGATCTCTCGTCGGGATTAATCTCTCCCACACACCCTTTTTATATAGTGGGTGTAAAAAGTGTCGTGAAGGCGCTGGGCGACGCCGGAGCGCAGTATGTTATCGCGACGGAGCAGAAAGATCTGGCGGCGCGCGTGCAGCAGATTACCGGCAGTAAAGGGGCACGCGTGGTCTTCAATCCCATCGGTGGGCCTGGCATCGCCCGGCTCGCAGAGTGTATGGTTTTTGGGCATGTATGCTCCAGTTAATACTTCACACTCTCATTTCAGGTATTATAACTGCAGTTAATTAATACAACGGTTAGACTTTTTTATCCACGCCTCCTCTTTCTCCACTAATGAAATAATCCCAAACTTAGTGGCTTATACATAAGAAAATATTGAGGTTACAATTATCGTTCGCTTGCCATTCTGGTGCTATTCTCTGCATCTGTTCGGACTATTGAAATAGAATTCGGGTGATTTGTATTGATTTTTTATATGGACAAGGAGTAAGACCTATGCCGACAAAAAGGAAGCATCTGACTCGTCAGGAAGTAGATCAGATCCTCAAAGCTGCTGATAAAGGAGTACATTTTGAGCGTGATTATTGTCTGATTCAGATGTGCTTTCTACATGGCCTGCGTGTAAGTGAACTGTGCGGAATGCGGCTATCGGATATCGACATGGTAGGGCGCTCTGTGTACGTGCGACGGCTCAAAAATAGCCTTTCGACCCAGCATCCGTTGTTTGATAAGGAGCTGCCGCCATTACTGCGCTGGTTGAATATACGCAGCCGCTGGCGCGATGCTGACAGCGACTGGCTGTTTTTGTCGCAGAAGGGAGGCGCGCTGTCACGGCACCAGGTAAGACTGCTGTTAAAACGTTATGCAGAGCAGGCAGGGATCAGTATTGCCGCCCACCCGCATATGCTCCGCCACGGATGCGGCTATGCGCTAGCCGATCTGGGACGCGATACACGCTTGATTCAGGACTATCTTGGACATAGAAATATACGCCATACTGTAATTTACACTGCAACTAATACTCAGCGCTTTATAAATGTGTGGGGAAATACCAAACAAAACTACGCAATTAGTGCCAGAGTGTAGAGTAGTATCAAAAATATCGGACTAAGTGTCAAAGATTTTTCAGGATCCTTTCGGTAATGCAACTATCCCATTAATTTTAAAATGATTTATCAATCAATTTATTACATTGGATTCTTTATTAAGACTGGCAATGTGTAATAAAGCTTCACATTGCCAGGGTGCTCTTATTTCTCAGGTTCTTATTTTATGCCAGCTTTGGCATAAAAAATTAGAGATGGCCTTATTTTATTCCGTATGCATGCCGTTCTCCCTATTTAACTCTGAACTCACCAAATTGGCACTAAAGGGAAAGTCTTATGCTGATTTATTGCTCGCCAGAGAGGTGCCCCGTAATAATTATTCATCAAGGAAATAGTTATGAATAAATCAATATTAAATATGCTCTTTATGGTTATCGCAGGTGTGATGGAAAACGCGTTGGCAGCTGATGGCACTATCCATTTTACCGGCAGTGTATCTGACCAGACCTGTACCATAGACAGCAGTTCACAAAGCTTGAACGTCGATTTAGGCACGGTTTCTCAGGCCGCGCTAAGCGGTGCGGCAGGCATCAAGGCTTCACCCACGCAGTTTACGCTCACCCTGAACGCATGCCCCGACACGGTGACCGGAGCAAGCGTAAAATTTGATGGGACGCCCGACGATGTGGAAAAAAGCCTGCTGGCGCTGGATGACGATACGGGGGTAGCAACCGGCGTCGGTATCGAAATCGCCAATTCAGACGGTACGGCCATTCCTCTACACTCAGCCTCTGCTGACTATCCCCTGGTGGAAGGAGATAACGCCATAGGCTTTCTCGCGCGCTATGTCTCTACTGGGGCAGCGGTTACGCCAGGCAAGGCGAATGGAACCTCTGAGTTTACCATTAATTATAAGTAACGCTGCTGTTGGGGAGGGCTTACACGTTATTTCGCAGGAGTGCGCCTGTTTTATTCAGGAGATAAAAAAATTAACAGATATAGCGTCGTTGCGCTGGCGCTATTTGCCACGCAAGTACAGGCCGGGATTATTATTGGCGGCACGCGGGTAATTTATCCCGGCGATAAAACAGAGGCTGCGGTTTCCATTCGCAATCCTCAGAAATCTGGCGTCAGCCTGGTACAAAGCTGGGTTGACGGCGGCGATAAATCCCATACTGCGCCCTTTATCGTTACGCCTCCGCTGTTCCGCATCAATCCCGGCGAAGAGAATATGCTACGTATTGTCCGGATCGGCGGCAGCCTGGCGGAGGATCGCGAGTCCCGGTTCTGGCTGAATGTTAAAGCTATTCCCGCTACCGATGATAGTCAGCCGCAAACTAACGTATTGCAGCTGGTGGTAAAGTCACGCCTGAAGCTTTTTTATCGCCCGGCAGGGCTGGAGGGCGACCCGGTTAATGCGTACCGGCAGCTGAATGTCAGCCGCAGCGGCAACCGGTTAAGCTTAAGTAACCCGACGCCGTATTACGTTACGCTCTTTACGCTCAAGGTTGACGGGCATGAAATACCGGACGCGGAGAGCGTTCCCCCGAAGGGAAGCGCTACTTTTTTACTCCCAACAGCGACGGCCTCTACCGTGACGTGGCAGGCCATTAACGACTTTGGCGGTATTAGCCAGGCTGAAAGCCGTAAGCTGTAAGGAGGGGTAATGGAAAGGAAGCTATTCCGATCTTCATTAACTCTGCTGATGCTTTACGCCAGCATGGGGGAGGGGCGTGAAATTTTTAATCTTCACGCGCTGGAGATTGGCAACCCAGGCCAGCCGGTAGTGGATCTCTCTGCCTTTGCTGAAGCCGGTGGGCAACTGCCGGGCGTCTACCGGGTAGCGGTGTTCATCAACGGTGAGCGGCAGAGCAAAACGCAGGATATCGCATTTGTTGCCGGGCATAACAGCACACTTGCAGCACAGATTACCCCCGCCATGCTGCAGCGCTGGGGAGTAAAAACAGAGGCATTTCCGCTGCTGGCCGCACTGCCCCTGGACCAGCCGCTGGATGATATCGGTAAAGCTATTCCTATGGCCAGCAGCGAGCTATGGTTCAACAGGCTGCAGCTGAACGTCAGCATACCCCAGTCAGCAATGCGCACCTCTGCGCGTGGTTATATCGATCCGGCAGAGTGGGATGAGGGCGTGCCCGCAGCCCTGCTGAACTATAGCCTCAGCGGTAGCCGCACCCGACGTGACGGAGAGTATGGTGTCGATGACAGCCACTATGCCAACCTGCAAAGCGGCTTAAACCTTGGCCCATGGCGGCTGCGCAGCTACTCAACATTGAGCAATAACGCGGGCGGCGGCAGCCACTGGGACGCCGTTAACACCTGGCTTCAGCGAGATATTCTCCGCCTGAAAGGGCAGTTAACGTTGGGAGATAGCTATACGCCATCGGATGTTTTCGACAGCGTACAGTTTCGTGGTGCCCAGCTCGTTTCAGACGATAATATGCTGCCGGACAGCCTGCGCGGCTTTGCGCCGGTTGTTCGCGGTATTGCGCAGTCCAGTGCGCAGGTAACCATCAAACAAAACGGCTATACCATCTATCAGACCTACGTTGCGCCAGGCGCGTTTACCATCAGTGACCTCTATCCCACTTCTGGTAGCGGCGACCTGACGGTAATTATTAAAGAGGCCGACGGCAGCGAGCGGAACTTTGTACAGCCGTTTTCAGCGGTGCCGATTATGCAGCGCGAGGGGCGATTAAAATATGCCCTGGCCGCTGGCAGATACCGCAGCAGTGATGAAAGCGATGACCCCACCTTCGGGCAGGTTACGGCTATTTATGGCCTGCCGAATATGATCACGCTTTACGGCGGTGCGCTTTATGCCGGGGACTACTGCTCTGGCGCGGCAGGCGTAGGTTTTGGTTTCGGCTCGCTTGGCTCGCTTTCCACCGATGTGACTCTGGCACGCGCCAGGCTTGATGACGCGCAGATCCACAGTGGGCAGTCTTACCGGGTTCAGTATTCAAAGGATATCCAGGCTACGGAGACGCGTTTTACGCTGGCGGCCTGGCGCTACTCGACGGCAGGTTTCTATACCTTTCAGGAAACGAACGACGTCCGTATAGGCACCGGTAGCGATGAAGAGATACGCGGCAACAAGCGGCAAAAAATCCAGCTGGATCTCACTCAGAGCCTGGGCAGCAGCGGCTCGCTCTTTGTGTCGGGTTATCGGCAGCGTTACTGGCATCAAGAGGGCGAAGAGCGCACGTTCAGCGCAGGCTGGAACGGTAGCCTTGCAGATATCAATTACAGCCTCATCTGGAGCTACAGTGATTATCCAGAAAACAGTGAACCCGCCGATCGGCAGCTGGCGTTTAACATTCAAATCCCTCTCTCTCGCTTTCTGTCCGGCACGTCGGCTAACCGAGCCTGGGCCAGTTACAGTATGAATACGGCTAAACGTGGAGATACCCGCCAGCAGGTTGGTCTCAACGGGACGTTGCTTAGCGACAACAATTTTAGTTACAGCATTCAACAGAGCAACACCAATCACGGCGAGGGGCGTGCTGGCATTATTCATGCCGATTATAAAGGCAGCTACGGCGAGCTGAACGGCGGCTACAGTTATGATGCAAATAGCCAGCAGGTTAATTATGGGTTGAAAGGGGGCATCGTCGCTCATCCTTATGGCGTAACGCTCTCTCAACCTCTCGGCGAGTCGCTGGCAATTGTCAGTGCGCCTGGCGCAGACGGTGCGAAGGTACAGAATATGACCGGTGTTGCCACTGACCGGCGCGGATATGCAGTTGTCCCCTATGTGACCCCCTATAAGAGAAACCGTATTGCCCTGGATACCAGCACGCTTGGCGATAAGGTCGATATCGATACCGCAGTGCAGACCGTCACGCCGACGCAGGGCGCAGTAGTGGTCGCTAATTTCAACACCCGCGTCGGACGTCGGGTTCTCATGACGCTCTACTATCGTGGACTTCCCGTTCCGTTTGGCGCGCAGGCGCAGCTATCCGCGGGCAGCAGCGGCATTGTGGGCGATGATGGCCAGGTCTACCTTACCGGTATGCCGGACAGGGGAGAAATAACAGTTAGCTGGAACGGAAAGCGTCAGTGCACCGTGCGTTATCTGCTGCCGGAAAGCACAGGCAACGCCCCTGTTATTCATGTTCAGCAGGAGTGTCGGGAGTGAAAAGGATCGGTATGGGAAGGGTACTGTTGGGTACGCTACTGCTATTACCCTTCATCGCCAGCGCATCGTGTTATTTTACCGGCGACGTGACCAGTGAAGTGCCGGGCTATATCAACTTTGGTTACGTTTTGGTTCAGCGGGACACGCCTGTCGGGGCCGTTATTGCCACCGCGACGACCGGAGCCTATAACGGTGGGGATCGCATCGCCGGCTGTACGGAGCCCTGGACATTGAAATGGGACGTCAAGCAGTGGTCTGTTCCCAGCAGGCTGGGACACAGTATTTACCGCACTAACGTCGAAGGGGTTGGCATACGCTTAACCAACACGTCCCTCGGTGAAGTCATTCCTTACACGCAGGAGCGCGGGGTGGAGGATGTAGTCATACAGGGCGATGGCATCAAAGGTGAACTGATTAAAACCGGAGATATTACAGGTGGCTCGCTGCTGCCCGGCGTTCTGGCTCGGGGAATGGTGTCGGATGAGTTCTATTTTGCCAACGTCACGCTGAACGGAATCAGCACTATTGTGACGACGGCCTGTAGTGTCACCTCGCCAAATATTGAGGTTC
Organism: Pseudescherichia sp.; assembly: GCA_032055545.1. Classification (GTDB taxonomy): domain Bacteria; phylum Pseudomonadota; class Gammaproteobacteria; order Enterobacterales; family Enterobacteriaceae; genus Pseudescherichia. The sequence continues at coordinate 40,446 of DAMBQR010000013.1, forward strand.
CGCTGGGTGAACATGATAAAAGCGAGTTTTCGGGCCGGGGTTCCGGTACGGCCTGGCAAATGTTTGATATTGGTCTGGAGTGCGATCGGGGAGCGCGAATAAGCGTACGTATCGATGCTACCGAAGACAGCGATGCGGGGCAAAAGGATGTCATGGCGCTGGATCCTGACCCAAATGCTGCCGCCGGCATGGGCGTACAGCTTTGGTACCAGAATGGCGGCGCTGTAGCGTTTGGCGAAACGCATTATAACCAGCTATCGGCTGGTGGTAATGAAGCGATCCATCTTCAGGCGCGCTATTACCAAACGCTTGAGAGCATTAAAGCAGGCCAGGCTAACGCTACGGCAACGTTTACCATGATCTATAGGTAAAGCTGATCATTTTGCTGCGTCTGATCCTGCTCCTGTGCCTGCCCGTCAGAACGGCGTATCGCTGCCGATATAGCAGGCCAGCGCTCTGTCGGTAAACATCTGCTCCAGCGCCGTCAGCCGTGCCGGGGCAGGGGGCTGCCAGGCATGGCCCGGATAAGGTTTCCCCAACTGCTGCCACTTCGACTCTCCCAGCCGATGGAACGGCAGCAGGTTGACCTCATAGACGCCGCTGTCCAGCATAAAGGCTGCCAGCGCCTGCATGTTCTCATCCGTGTCGTTCACGCCTGCAATTAGCGGAACCCGCAGCACCAGACGGCCATGCCAGCCGCTTTGTACCAGCGCGGAGATGTTGTGCAGAATCGACGTATTGTCTACGCCGGTGTAGTGGTGGTGAGTCGCGCAGTCCATGTGCTTCACGTCAATAAAGGCAAAGTCAACGTGCTGCATCACCGACAGAAACAGCGCCTCGCGGGCATAGGCCGTGGTCTCAATGGCAGTGTGGATGCCCGCTTGCTGACAGCGGCGCAGCATGTTTTCCAGAAAAAGATGCTGCACAAAAGGCTCGCCACCGCTAAAGGTTACCCCGCCCGTCTCACCCCAGAAATCCTGATCGTGCTGCAGGCGCTGGAGCAGGGCGTCCGCCGTGAAGTGCTGGCCGCACTGCTTGAGCGCCTGCGGCGGACAGGCCGTGACGCAGGCGAGCGAATGACAGTCATGACAGCGCGCTCGGTCAATCGTGAGTGCGTTGTCGATAATGGCAATGGCTGCTCTGTCGCAGCCCGTCACGCAGCGCGTACACCCCTGCTGCGCAACGCAGCGTACTTCGCTGAACAGCATCTTCTCCCGCGCCTGCCAGCTCTCCGGGTTGGCGCACCACTGGCAGCTCAGACGGCAGCCGCTCATAAATACGGTAGTGCGGCTGCCAGGGCCGTCATGAATCGAGTGGCTCTGAATATCAAAAATCAGGCCGTGAGTCGCTTCCATTACTCTGCCTCCTCGCTAGAGAAAACGGTATAAAAAAGAACCCGCGGTGGGCGGGTTCTGGTGGGCATAGAGAGAGTTAACGGCGCTCAAAGGCGGCGCATAGTCCGGCACTCATGTTAGCGTCTGCCCAGTAGGGCTTCTCCAGGCCATGACACTGCGCGGGCGTGGTGCTATTGCAGAAGTGCTGGCACTCGCCGCAGCGCGGTCTGTCACGGAAGTCGTCGCAGAGGGGAGAGTCGGTCATGATGGTATGGCCGCTAAGGCGGCAGATCCCTTTGGCCACGTCGATGGGGCAAAAGTGCTGACAGTGGCTATGGTTCAGTTCGCTCATGATTACATCTCCTCATATTCTGTTCTGGCGATCACTTCATCCTGAATAGGCTTGCCGATCTCACACCAGTACTGGGTGAAACCCGCTACGCGCACCATCAGCTCGCGGTAGTTCTCGGGATGCTGCTGGGCATCGCGCAGGGTGCGGGAGTCCACAATATTGTATTGAATATGGAACCCGCCTTTACGCAGATAGCTGCGGGTAAGATCCAGCAGCTTGCGTGAACCCGCTGCACCGCGTACCGAGGTCGGGTGTAGCTTCAGGTTCATCTGCGAGTTTTGCGACTGGCTGTGATCCCAGGTGGTAGCTGAGCTGAACAGAGCGTACGGACCGTTACGGTCGCTGCCCGGATAGGCGGACATCGAGCCGTCCGAGTAGGTGGTTCCGGCGAGACGACCGTCGGCGCTTGCCAGGGTGCACGCACCCTGCGGACCATGGGTAGAAACGGAGATCTGACAACCGTACATTTTTTTGCCGTACAGGGATTCAAACTGGCGGGCCATTGTGCAGAACCAGCTCTCGTAGGTTTGCAGCATCGCGTCGGCGTAGGGATCGTTATTGCCAAACTTCGGCGCATTCAGGCAGGCGGCGTGAATATCGTCATAGCGTCCGCTAAGGTCGATTTTACGCTGCTCGGCCATCGAGTAGTTGCCGCTCTCTTCCGCCGTCTCATAACCAAAGTTGTTGAGCAGCGCCTCTGTTAGCTCCGCAAGGGTATAGCGGCGATCGTCAAAGACCAGTTTTTTGATCGCCACTAGCGAGTTAACGGCGGTGATGGTTCCGCAACTTTCGATGTTGTAGGTCGCATTATAGCGATAGCCCATCTGGCCGATATGCTTGCCGTCGCGCAGGCAGTCTGGTTTGAGGAAAGAGTTCATAATGGACATGTTATTTTTACGCCAGATATCCATCTGAATATTATTGGCCTTCGCCACCACGTCACAGGTCATCTCATAGTAACGGGTGAACTGCTCCCATACCTGGTCAAAGCTCACCAGCGGCAGATCGTGTGCGGGATAGACCTGGGTGCCGGTGCGGCGATCCAGCCCGTTAGTCAGTACCAGCTCAAGGATTTTCGGGTTGGCAAGGAAGTGAACCCCCGTGGCCGCCGTCTGGCCCGCACCGCCGGGTAGATCGTAACGTTTGCCGTTGAGGGTCAGCGGCAGGAACGCGCCGGGAGAGGTCTCCAGGCAGCCGCCGATGGCAATAGCACGCGCTTCCGCAATATCCATTCCTTCCGCTGCGTACTGGCTGAGCAGGAACTGCATGCCAACCTGGTTGTTGACCCACGCCGGATAACCCGCGCCGGTTTTGGTACACTCAACGGCCTTCAGCAGAAAAGACTCTGGCACTTTCTCGTCGTAGAGCACGGTTAGCGTCGGCTGGGTGGACTGGCAGCGAATGCCCGCTTCAAGAATGAGCTCCTCCAGCCGGTTGGCCGCCGAGGATCCATCCTTTTTCAGCCCCCCCAGCACCACGTTATTAAACGTGTTACCGGAGAGCACGCCGCCCACCACTCCGGTAGAGGCGAAGCAGTCTACGCAGGTAAGCTTAACGCGATGCAGCTCCAGTAACTCCAGCGCCTCATCTTCTGTGAGGCGGCCCGCGGCGATATCCTGTTCAAACCACGGCCAGAGGATCTGTCCAAGACGCCCCGGCGACATGCCTGACGCGGCATCTTCATTGAGCATCGCCAGATGCATGGTGTAGGAGAGCTGCATCGCCTCGCGGAAGGTGCGCGGCTGGTGGTGGGCGATCCATGCCAGGCAGTCGGCGACGTCGAGATACTCATCACGCTGCTGTTTATCCGGGGTAAGCGCGGCGAGCTCACGGGCATGGTGCTCATAGTTGTGGATCCACGCCTGAAGACCCTCGATGATAATGCGTACCGCATCGTAGTAGTAGAGACGATCCATGCCGGTGATACCGTCTCCGCCCGCACTCCCCGCGACCCGATCGCGCTGCTCAAGGGCAATTGCGCGAATGCCATCCAGCCCGTACTGTAGCGGATAGTAGTAGTTCACCACTTCACGGCCCTGCGGAATGGTATAGCCCGAGTCGAACATGCAGATGACGGACTTCATGATCTCCTCTTTCATCTGATAGTCTGGAACGCGCATCTCATATTTATGCCCCAGCGCCTCGACCGAACGTCCCTCCCAGGATTTAGCCAGCGCGATGAGCGTAGTGGTCTCTTCTGCGCGAATGCCAAATTTCCCGGCGATAGAGACGATATTGCCGCTGCTCTGGGTGACGTTACCGCCGCCGCCGCCAAAGTGCGACAGCTTGCCGGCGCTGTCGCTACCGGTATCTGTCCGGGTGGTAAGCTCGTCGGCATTAGCAAGAAAGAAGCTTTCCGACAGCCATGGCATAGGAAAGGAGCCACGGTAGTAGGCGGTTTTCTGCATCACCAGCTTTTCACCCGGAAAGATATTGGGCGTCAGGTGGGAGAAGGCGCACTTCAGCGCCTCCGCCCGGCGCACAATGGTCACGTCGTCCGCCAGTTCGTCCCACTTACGGGTGTACCAGTAGGGAAATTCGGTATCCACGGAAGAGAGCGTGCGGAAATAGATATCGCGTAGCTTTTTCGCGCGGGGATGGGGTGAGTCTTTTAAGGTATGTTCATCGGACAGGATTGAATTAACATCAGGCAAAACAATGCCACGCTGCTGAAGTATGGCAACTTTTTCGGAATTCATGGTGTTAGAGCCTTCTAAACTAGTTGGTCATCTGACCGTCGTCCCTCGTAATATTCCCTCAGTCTATTTATAAAAATAGCCTGCTAATAATCTACACCCTGTAGTATCTGCATTAAAGCGTCACCGTGCAAAATTTTGCTTAATATCAATAATTTAATTAAACATGAAGCGTTACGTATCCGTAAATTATTATGATTGGCATTCTCATTTAAAAATTTATCGTGCGCGCTATTTTGAGCGTAAATCATGATAGGCAGCGCTATTTTTTATGCTAAAAGCGCGCTGGGATTAATCTTAAAAAAATAAGCTAACGTTTAATACTTCTGATGGTTTTTAGTTATGAGCTAGGCTTATAAGCTGCACGGTAAAATTAAATTATATCGATATTTAATGTTTATTCGTGAAAATTTATTTATTCACAGATCTGCGGGTAATTAGCCTGCTGAAAAGTAAATAATTACTGGAGTGAGCTTATGTTCAGACATGTAAAGCAATTACAGTACACTGTACGCGTTGCCGAGCCTAACCCAGGGTTGGCGAATCTCCTTCTAGAGCAGTTTGGTGGTCCACAGGGTGAACTGGCCGCCGCCTGCCGCTACTTTACCCAGGGGCTGGGAGATGACGATCCGGGCCGTAAAGATATGCTGATGGACATCGCTACTGAAGAGCTAAGCCACCTCGAAATCATCGGCTCTCTGGTAGGGATGCTCAACAAGGGCGCGAAAGGCGACCTGGCGGAAGGCACCGAGCAAGAAGCCGATCTTTATCGTAAAATCACCGGTAACGGCAATGACAGCCATCTGACTGCGCTGCTGTACGGTGGTGGCCCGTCGCTGACCAACTCCGCAGGCGTGCCGTGGACGGCAGCCTACATTGACACCATCGGTGAAGTAACCGCTGACCTGCGCTCTAACATTGCCGCAGAAGCGCGGGCAAAAATCATCTATGAGCGCCTGATCAACATGACCGACGATCCGGGCGTGAAAGATGCGCTTGGCTTCCTGATGACCCGCGAAGTGGCGCACCAGATCTCCTTTGAAAAAGCGCTTTACTCGATCCGCAATAACTTCCCGCCAGGAAAACTGCCGCCGATCGAACAGTACGCTACCACCTACTTCGATATGTCTGAAGGTGGTGAAGTGCGCGGCAGCTGGAACTCAGACGAGAACTTTGAGTACGTAACTAACCCACCGCCGGCCGTTGACGGTGGCGATGGCATGGCCAGCGTTAATTTACCAGGGCCGCAGCAGGCGAACCTGGACGCGCTGAAGCTGCGTACCGCATCTGACCCGTCGGTAAACCCGGTTACCGGTACCGATCTGGGCTCGGTTCCGCCGATTGAGAACGAGACCGCTAAAAAAGCGCCGTAATCATCGGTAAGTCATAAAAAACCCGGAAGCGAATGCTCCGGGTTTTTTTATGGTTTTACGCGCCCGCCCCACGTCGGCTGACGCTGTTCTTCACCTTCTCAGCGGCATTTTTTCCGGCAATAAACGCATGATCGGAGTTGTAGTACTCCCACTCGCTATAGCGGCCTGCCAGCACGATATCCTGGGTCAGCAGCCACTGGCGTACCGTCTCGACGTTTTTTGACCGCTCGTGGTCATAAACCACATAGGCATAGGGAATATCCAGCTGGTTGGCCACCAGTACCTCATCTTCCGCCGTAAAGATACCAATCTCAATGCACTCGGCAATACAACGATCGATGAGCGCCTGGCCATCCACCGGCAGCGGCTTATGCTCGGAGTAGGTGATCTCACAGGTCAGGCCGCAGCCGCCCGGTGGATTACACTCGGGGCTGGTATTACCCTGTACAAAGATACGATGGAAAATGGTGTCGCCAGCGAAGTAGATCCAGTGCTTATCGGTGAGGTCCGCCCGCCCGATGCCGAGGTTTACGCAGCGTACCGAGACATGATGCAGCCCGTTCGCCGCCGCAATCACTTCATCCGGCGCCTCATCGCCAATGATACGAATCAACTCCGGCAGGGGCATGGTGCTAATCAGCTGCTCATAATGGAACTGTCTGCCGTCGGCGAGAACCGCGATATGCTGATTCGCCAGGATATGAGTAATTTCGCTGCGGGTCTCCACCGCGCTTTTGATATGCGGTAGAAAACCCGACATCAGCGCCTGGAAGCCGCCCTTCAGCGGATAGCCAAAGCGGGCGTTAGGTCCCATCGGCTTGCCGACCGGCTCTACCGCGCCTTCAACGATCTGGGCCAGATCCGGCAGCGGCACGCGCCCGCCAAGCCAGGAGGTCTCCATCTCGGCGAGGGGGACGGTCCACAGCTTCTGGTTATAGGGGATGGCAAAATGCCTGGCGATACCTGCGCCCCAGACCTGGTAGATAAAGCGCTCGAAATTCTCCGGTGGCTCCTGGGCCGTATTGCTGTACTTGGCTTCAATCGCGCCGAGAATGCACTCTTTGATGGTCTCTGTCGGCAGACCATACAGTGCCCCCTGGAACGGATAGCGCGTGTAGACGCCATCGGTGTAGATCCAGGCCTCGCGCATCTGCCAGTGCAGGTTGTCACCCAGCAGCATGTCATACAGCTCCAGCACATAGGGATCGTTCGAGAACATGATGTGCCCGGCGTAGTCGAAGGTAAAACCGCCATCTTCAATGGAGCGGCACCAGCCGCCGACGCTCTCGTTGCGCTCCAGCAAAACCGCCTGCGAGCCGTAGTGATACGCCGCACTCAGGCCTGTAGGGCCGCCGCCGAGGATCAGGCAGCGGGCAGGGATAGCGTTTTCGCTGCGGGTGGGTTTGAGCTTCAGCGCCGTGTTTTTACGTGCTGCGTCGTTGGCCGCCTGTACGGCAGGCGTCGCCACGCGTTGCAGAGCCGATTTTGCCAGCTCTTTCTCAATCAGGCCGTGCATGGCCTGCACCGTGACCTCCCAGGAGGTACCGTCAACGATCCGTTTCATCTCACGCTGCATCGTCTGTCTGGCTTCGGGCGTCAGGGCAAGCATCTTTTCGCAGGCGCGCACAAAGCCCGCACGATCGTAGCCGATGGCGACAACATGCTTATAGGGTTGTACCACGTCGGCAATCGCCGTGCTAACCACTGGCAGCAGCGCGGCCATATACTCAAGCACCTTAGTGGGGCTGATGAAGCGCGTTGAGGCGTTAAGGGCAAACGGCATCAGGCAGATATCCCACCCGGCCATAAACTGGGGCAGAGCCTGGTAGGGCTGCATGCCGAGATAGTGAATATTGGGGCGCTGGGGCAGGGTAGCCGGATCGATTTTAACCACCGGGCCGACCATAATGATCTGCCACTCCGGATGGGCATCGGCAAGCGTTGCCAGCAGGTCGAGATCCATCCGCTCATCAATAACGCCGTAGTAACCCAGCCGCGGGTGAGGCAGATCCTGGATCAGCGGATGATAGTTGTTGCGGTCAAGTGCCTGCTCAAAGTGGATAGCATCTACGCTGCTGGTGAAACAGTGGATATTGTTATGTCGCCCCGATTTTGCTGCATAGAGGCTGGGTCCGCCGGTAAAGACCAGGTCGGCCCGGTTGAGCAGGGCGGATTCACGCTGCAGAAGCTGCCTGGGTGCGTTTTCAAACGCGGCCAGCTCATCCATGCAGTCGTAGATTACCAGCGAAGGGTTAAAGACCGCCAGCAGCGGCAGCGCCATGGGCGTATAGAACCAGACCAGCGGCGACTCATTTTCATCAACAATATCCGCGAGCAGCGGCTGAAGCCAGGCTATCTGGCTATCATGAAAGCCATGCACCTGAAGCGGCGTATGCGGTTTTATCACGGTCACATTGGGCGCAGGGTGCGTCAGGCTTAAGCTGGCGGGCGGAGGCGCGAACGTGGGCTCTTCAATAAAGTAGATCTGGTAGTGCTTCGCCAGCCGGGTCAGGAGGTGCTGCGGGCGCTGAAAGACAAAGTCCCAGCGCAGATGGCTAAAGATATACAGTTTTTTCATAGGGTCGCTACTATTCTTAGCGTCATTCAGATCGCATAGTCGGGATTGGAACAGACCCAGTGTGTGCTGCGCCTTTTGCAAAGCGGCGGCATAAACAGGATCAAGTATGCGTGCCAGTGGGTCCGTGCCCTGATGGTCAAGTTCCCATAGTCCGCTGCGATGCCAACGGCTCAAATCCTCCCAGTCGGGCCGATCGATGGCGGGATAAAGACATACCCCATGTAGCTCGACGCCTGCCAACTGCGCCTGGGCTACCTCTGCCGCTATCTGGCTTATCCATGCCCCGCGTCCGCTGCCAACGTGGCTGGTCTCAGCCAGCAGGATCGGGCGCTCATAGCGGCGGTAAAGCGTTTGTAACATGTGGCTAAGGGGAACTCGCCGGGGATCGCCAAGATGCCACCACAGGCGCGCGTTGCTGCCGCTCTCCCACTGGTTATCGTGATAGTAGTTCGCACCAATAAGATCGAGGTAACGGGGTGCCCCGCCCAGCTCCGGTTCTATTCTTCCCGAGAGCATGTCCCAGGTTTGATACTGCGAATTGTAATGGCCTGCCGTAGCGGCCAGCGATTCCGGACTCTCGTCCGGCGCGACCAGATGAATAATCGGGTCGCAGTGTAAAATGCGTGCACGAGGATCGGCATCCCAGATAGCGTCACAGGCTGCAATCGTTGCGCGTACCAGCTGGCGTTTGCTCTCCTCTCCGGTAGCTATGACCGGTGGCGCAGAGCAGCGGAAAAACCCTACCGACAGGCCCCAGCTGGTAAAGGAGATCTCATTGACCGGCGAGTAGACGGGCGAAGAGTCGTACCAGGGGGCTAAAAAACGGGCCAGCGCCCCGCAGAGCCGCGCAAAGCGAGGTACAAAATCGGCTGAAAAAATATCGGTATCGTCCGGCCAGCCGTAGTGACAGATCGTCCAGCAGATTTGTACTCCGGCCTCGTTTGCGGCCTGCATCTTTTCGACAACGGATGAAAAATCATAGCCGTCAGGCTGCTCAACGAGACGCCAGCCTACGCTCTCCCGTACCGTTGAAATATTTAACTTCTTTAATGAAATATAATCGTTTAGTACTCTGGCGTTGTGCCCGGTAATGTCGTTCATTGAGAGCGGCATACCTTGACCGTTACGGTGATCGGCGCCCTCGTAACCCCCCTGCCAAAAGCTGTCAAATATCGGCATCCCGTTCTCTCCTGCGTTGTTATTTTTTGTGATCCGTAACAAGCGAATATCAATTTTTATAACGGGCAGCGCAATTTACCGAAGCGGCAGCGGTTAGAACTTTAAGAAATTTAAGCGTATATCCAAGGGGTTAGATTTTCCCTCATGCCTTTGCATGAGCAATTTTTAATGGAAACAGAGCCATAGATATATTTTGTTAATTTTGGTTAAGTATAGTGCTGGCAACCCCTTTTTCCAGTTGAGTATTGCTAAAGAGTGATGAAAATTTATTAGAGTTGTTTATATATGAAGTGCGCTATCAATAAAAAGTATGAGTTTTAGAGTGAATAAATACTCAATTAAAAAATAACTATAGTTTTCAACGCGGCTGCCGTTAATAATGAGATCTTAACGCCTTTCAAGACCCTCTCTTTCGGGACGTAAACAATGAAAGATAACGGCAGTACAAAATATGATTTGCTCATTGAGCGCCTGTGCGAAACCTTTGGCGCGCTCTATCAGGGCGTCACCATTGATAAAACCTGGCTTTGCGAGCGGTTTGGCATTGCGGAGCGAACGGCCTACCGGGATCTCGCCAGACTTGCCCATGTGCTGGACGAAGTATCCAGCGGACGTTTTAAGCTGACGGCGAACCTGCTGCCCTCCCTCCATACGGGCCATCTTGCAGAGTTTGCTAACTTTGCCGGGGTTGCGCACCTTTTTCCGCATCATGATGGGCAGTCCCTGCGTAAGCGCATGAACAGCGGCGACAATATTGCCATTCATGGTGCCAGCAGCCGGGAAAATCAGCAGTACGGCGAGCTGATGAATAGCCTCGACAGGGCGATTACCGCCCGTACCGAAATCACCTGCTTTTACCGGGAAAAACCCCGCCGCCTGCAGCCGTATCGGCTCATTAACCACTATGGCCTTTGGTATCTGGCAGCGGCAGAGCAGGGCTGCCTGAAGTCGTTCGAGCTGGCGCGCATTGCAGAGTTTACCCCCACGCAGCGCGCTTTCGAGCCGGATGCCAGCGTCATGGAGGAGCTTGATACCACGCCCGGCATCCGCTTTGGCAAAAGGACCGACGTGACGCTGCATGTCTCTGCCCATGCGGCTACGTTCGTGACCCGCCGGCCGCTCTTTCCTGCCCAGCGCCTGCTGGAGGAGCATCAGGATGGAAGCATCACCATAACCACGGCGATCAGCGACAGGAACACGCTTTTTCGCTGGTTACGCTACTGGCTACCTGACATCCGTATTCTTGCTCCGGTAGCGCTGAGCGCCGCTTTTATGCAGGATCTGCAGGCGCGCTGCGAGCCGACTACCAGCGAACAGCCGCAAGACGCCTAATTTACCCGTTTCTTCGCTGCGACCAGGTCGATGTAGTCCTGCACCTGGCGCTGCTTGCGGGGGGAAAGCTTGCTGATTTTCCGCACCGAACGAACCAGCTCCTCTTCTACGGGTTTAGCGATCAGCACAATACAGCCATTCAGCACCCGGACGTCCATCTCCGTGCCGGTTGAGAAACCGGCTTCTTCCAGCCATTGGCCCTTTATGGCGATGGCAGGCACATGAGCATGGTCGTGAAAGCGTGTCGCATAGCTGACGGTTAAACGGCGTTGCGTAATGGGATCTACAAGCCCATCTTTATCAAGATAATGTTCATCTGCCATGGTAACGGCTCCTTAAAGAGACAAAGGCGATACGCCGAAAGAGAATCACTGTCATTATATACAGTGCTTTTCTACTGGCTATTTAGAAAAACTCAAAGCGCTATTTAGAAATAGTGGGTTCGCCAGACTCTTGACCCATGACAAGGCGGCGATGATAACCACTTCCTTATAATCAGGGCCGTTTGTCCTCTCTCTGGTGTGAACCTATGGCTTACCAACTCGATCTGAACTGGCCGGAATTTCTCGAGAAATACTGGCAAAAACAACCGGTTGTTTTAAAAAATGCGCTGCGCAACTTCGTTGATCCTATCACTCCCGACGAGCTGGCAGGGCTGGCGATGGAGCCCGAGGTGGACAGCCGCCTGGTTAGCTATCACAACGGCCAGTGGCAGGCCAGCAACGGGCCGTTTGAGCACTTTGATAACCTGGGTGAAACCGGCTGGTCGCTGCTGGCCCAGGCCGTCAATCACTGGCATATGCCCGCCGCCGAGCTTGTGCGTCCGTTCCGCGTGCTGCCGGACTGGCGCCTGGACGACCTGATGATCTCCTTCTCCGTGCCGGGCGGTGGCGTAGGCCCGCATATCGATCAGTACGATGTTTTTATTATTCAGGGGATGGGTAGCCGCCGCTGGCGGGTAGGTGACAAGCTGCCGATGCGTCAGTTCTGTCCGCATCCGGCGTTGCTACACGTCGATCCCTTTACGCCGATTATCGATGAGGATCTTGCGCCGGGCGATATTCTCTACATTCCGCCTGGCTTCCCGCACGACGGTATAACGCACGTTACGGCGCTGAACTACTCCGTTGGCTTCCGGGGACCTAACGGCAGGGATCTGCTCAGCAGCTTTGCTGATTACGCGCTGGAAAACGATCTCGGCAGCGAGCACTACAGCGATCCGGATCTCACCTGCCGCGATCATCCGGGTCGGGTGGAGGCCTATGAACTCGATCGTCTGCGTACAATGATGATCGAGATGATCCAGCAGCCCGGGACGTTTAAGCAGTGGTTCGGTAGCTTTGTCACCACGCCGCGCCACGAGCTGGATATTGCGCCCGCCGAGCCGCCCTATGAGCAGGATGAGGTACTTGATGCGCTGCTGGGAGGCGAGTGTCTGACCCGCCTGAGCGGCCTGCGGGTGCTGAACGTGGATGGCAGCGTGTTTATCAACAGCGAACCGCTGGAGATGTCCGATCCCGCAGCGGCAGATGCGCTCTGTCGCTACACCACGCTTGGTCACAGTGAGCTGGGTGCGGCGCTGGGTAATCCGCTGTGCGTGGCGGAGCTGACCGCGCTGATTAACCAGGGCTACTGGTACTTCGACGAGTAGTCTTACACAAGACGGGTAGACGTGCCCGGCGGCACAGGGCTGCCGGGCCTGTAGTGTCTATTTGCCGTGGATAGCGTTGCCCGCTTCGCCGATGCATTTGGCACGGTGGGCCACTATCGGCAGCGTTAGACTATGTTGAGCGCCAGAAGCATGAGTTAATTCTCTGCGGCATGCGTCAGAAACTGGACTTCGACCCGGCGATTCCGTTCATCGCCCGGAGGAATGCCATTTAGCGGCTGAGAGTCACCAAAGCCTGCCACAATTACGCGGTGTGACTGTTGAGAATTAAGTTTTGCAATCAGTAATTTACGGGCTTCCCTGGCACGCGCCGCTGATAAGGTGTAGTTATCATCGTAAACGGTGCAGAAGCGCACTACATCTGTGACAGGGTTATTGACCTGTAGGTTGTCCGTATGGCCCTCAACGAAAACCTGCGTATTTGAGGATCCGGTAACGAACTCCTCAATACGTGGTGCGAGGCGGGCAAGCGCATCTTTAGCCTGATCGGTAATGCAAGCACTACCCCGGGCAAAGATCTTATCTTTGAGGGTAATTTTGCCACTCGCTAAGTCGAAACCAACCAGTGAGTCTTCTCCCTGGTCAGTCATCTCTTTTTGCATATCGTGCATAAGATTGTTCAGCTTTTGCTGCTGAGCTGCATACCCGCTGTTTTTTTCCTGCTCACGCTTCACTTCTGCCACTTTATTTTGCAGTACCGAAAGCACGAGCATTAACATGACTACCGCCATTACGCCAGCCATCAGGTCAGAGATAGAAACCCACTCGTTTGGTTTATCTTTCATAGAGTCTGTCAGGCCTCTGCATATTCAGTTTCGAGTAGTTCTCTTAACCGGCTTGCCTCATGCAGCAGCGAGGTCATTTTCCCCTGCATATCCATTACGGCAGATGCGGTGGCCAGCCGATCTTTATCGATGGCAGGCTGCTGAATGTTCTGAGTGAGAAGGGTGCATAGCTCGTTGATATGGCCCGACATGCCATCAAAGGCTGCCGGCACTTTGCCCAGCGCTTCGAAGGTCTGGTTAAAGCACTTAAGGCTATGCTCGGTCTTACGGTTATTTTCAGAAACGGCTGCAAGCCCGGTCTGGATATCTTTTGTTACACGCTCAATATATTTTGTCATCGCACCTACTTTGATATTGAGCGTTTCACTGGTTTCAGAAAACTCGCCCATCGCCTGAAGCTGAATTTTCGCGGCGGCTTCGGTCTGTTCCCCAACCGTTGCCATGGTCATTTCAATCTGGTTAGACATCTTATCGACAGAGCTGCTGATTTGCGTGGTAGCTGAGACGAGCTGGCTTGACATGGTGGTCATATTGCTACTGAAGGCGTCGCCCATGTTCGTAATGGCAACGCCCAGAGAAGCCTCAATATTTGCCATCGTAGCGCTCAGCTGTGCCGTTGAGTCAGATAGCATGACGCTCATTTTCTGCACGTTATTGGTGAAGTCACTGTTCATCTCTGTCACTACCTGCGACAGCTCTTGCTTAATGCCGTCCATAGTGACGTTGAGATCGTTACCCAGTGTTGAGACCACGCTTTGCAGGCTTTCCGCTGACGCCGCTACTTTTTGCGAAGCGTTGCTCATGGTTGCAGCCGCTTCCTGTAGCGCGTGCAAATTCTCCTGGCTACTGGTGGTATAGGTTTCCAGCAAGTTGCGCGACTGGCCGTTAATCTGGGCAATCTCTTTAAGGGTAGAAAGATTATGTTCGTGACGCTGCGCTTCATAAACTTCTGCACGCTTCGCTTGCTGCACAAACTCATCTCGCAGCACGTCTGTCTGCTGTTGCAAAGCGGCTACAATTTGCGTGGTAGTCGTTACTAAATTCTGTTGCTGCTCAAGACGGTACTGTGAGCGCTCTTCGGCATGCTGCTGTTTCGCCTCTTGAATAACGGATTGAAGCTTAGCAAGGCACCAGTTAAGACGACGCTCTTCAAAGCCGTTTGACGACTCCCATGTTTTCAGAAAAATAAAAGCAATAATGCCCCATGTCGATGTTTTAAATTTGATCCCAAGCCCTTGCATCATATCCATTAAATCGCGCATGGAGTTGTCCATCGCGCCAATAGAGTTATCTGCGTTATGCAGGATGCTGGAGGCCTTATCTAGCGCCAGACCAAGCCCAAGAAAAGTGCCAAGCAGACCGAGGATTAACAGCATGCCCGGCATAATAACAGCCACTTTTTCTGCTTTGGTCGCGACGGACTGGCTCAGCTCAGCTGCTGAGCCAAGCTCCGCGCTCAGTCCATTTTTTACCTGATTCAGACCGCCTTTCTCGAGATACTCCTGCCAGCGTTGCTCTTTGGCATTACGCTTGACGCTCCAGATAGTAGCGACAACCGCAATCAACATTAGCGAGAAGAAAAAGAGCTGGAGCACGTCCAGGCCCGGAGTAAGAAAATGGAGAATTTCGTTAAAGAGACTCATGCTGCTACCTCAACAAGCATATTTTCTTCAGTGCGTTTCTGGCAGTCCGCGGCAAAAATATTGGCAAAGTCAGTGATTAAGATCTGTTCTTCAGCAGATAGATCCGACCAGCTACGCTCTTCTTGTGAACAGCTGATTAACAGTTGGCCAATTTCCGCGCCCTGTTCAAGCAGATACTCTCTGCCGTCATCAATAAGCGTGGCCTCGTCTTTTTCCAGCATTTGCAAAAAGCCTTCCGCAGCGTTAACGTAATTACGGCGAGCAAGAAGACTATCTTCCAGCATCTCCAGATTTTGGCGATCCTGAGGAAGAGAAATCTTCAGGCTGTTAAGATATTTCAGTTCGTCAGCGTTTAACTCTTCATACTTCTGTGCCCGCACCAGGCGGTTATGCAGCAGCTGATCTTTTGCAAGGGCGTTGTTATTGTTCTCCCACTCGCTTTCCAGTATCTGACGGCTTTTTTCCCAGGTGGTGATCATCTCTTCAAAAATAAATGGAATAATCGGCTTGCCAAATTTGCGTGTAGTCAGGTCATCGAGGCGGAGAGTGTCTTCATCGCTAAATTCTGCGTCCTGGGCAATCATTGCGTTGGCAGCAAACATCAGGAACTGCATGTCCGCATCAATATCGCTAATCTCTCGCACCTCTTCCATGCGGGTTTCATAAAAGGCCAGCAATTTTTGTACTGCACGCAGGCGCAGAAAGTACTCAAAATCTTGCAGCGTATCACTTTGGACGGCAGCTTCTACTTCAGCCTTAACAATCATGTAGTTGTTAAGTAATGCCATCGCAGAAACGGCGTCGCGCTCCTGGCCTTGCAGCGTCTTCTCTGCTTCGGCCAGCGCTGCGGCATGACGGCGAGCCTCTTCCAGTTCTGCCTTTTCCAGCTGTTTTTGATGAGCGTCTTTACACCACTCGATAACCCATTTAAGTGCTTTTTCGACTTTACGTGCGAGAGGGCTTCTGTCAATGTTTTCCAGGAATGCCAGCGCCTTATCCAGCGTCGCCAGGGCTGTTTTTACCCACGGATGTTTTACCACTTTACCGACAAACTGCAGAATTTTTCGGCCCTTAGCAATATAGGGTTTTACCCGCTGCCACATTTGACTTACGTTGCCCATAAAGCTTTCTGCTTTTGTTGCCATCCAGCTAATAGCCTTCGTCGCATACTCTTTAGCAGCGCTGAAGGCAGAAGAAGCCATCCGGCCTGCTGAGGAGATAGCACTGCTAACAGCAGAACCTACTGAAGAACAAAAAGACCCTAAAGAACTCAAAAATCCCATTTTCTATCCTTAGCCCAAACCGAGCATTTTTTTTGCTGTGTCAATATGTGGAGGAATAACCGATGCCGGTGTTTTTGTAATGGCACTATAGGCATCGCGGATTTGGTTAATGGCGCTTTCGATATGGTGCATAGCCAGCGCCTGATTTTCGGTTTCCATAACGGCTTTTGGCAGCGCCAACCGCATAGCATTACGAATATCGCGACCGGAAAGCCCACCAGAAAGAGAGGTTGCCTGGTCGATCATCATTTCGCGCTCGCCAAAGAGGGGAATAGCGGCCACGATAAGTTTGTTCCAGATATGCTTACGTTCACTCTCGCCGGGTAGCGTAAAGCCAATATGGTGGGTAATGCGGCTTAAAAACGCGCTGTCGTAATTCTTGACGAAGTTGGTAGCGAAAATAACGATGCCGGGATGTTTTTCCAGCTCGATAAGTAGCGTTGAACGCATCGCATTAACTTCGTTATCAATGCCTTGTGTTACGGAAGAGAGCCTTTTACCGAGCAGCGTATCGGCTTCATCGAAAAACAGGACGGCGTTTTCGTTTGCCGCCTGCTTGAATAGCGCGGCGATATTTTTCGCCGTTTCTCCCATAAATTTACTTTCCAGATCGGCAATACTGATAGACAAAATGGAGAGCGATAGCGACCCAGCAAGCGCTTCGGCGGTAAGCGTTTTACCCGTACCCGGCGGGCCATAAAAATTAAGCACAATGCCATTACCCTGTGGATCAACGGCCGAAAAACCCCAATCGATATAAATTTTTTGATAGTGCTCGATTTTAGCTTTGGCTTCATCTAGCTGCTTTATAACGTCAGGGGCTAATGCCACATCGTTTTCTAAGGTAAACCGCGGGGAGAGGGATGAGGCCAGGGGAGGTTTATTCTGGACGGTACGGCCCTCAATGCCTTGTGTAAACGCCGACTGAATCCTTCCTGATGACATAGATACACCTTTTTTATCGCCATGTTTGTATGTAATTCAAAAAAAACGTAAGACGTACACTGTCGAATCAGCTATCTGATTAACAAGTTAACTCTCTTATTATTACGATCCGTTATTATTTGATCTTATGCATTTTTTTGCTCTGCCGATCGGTGAGCGCTATCAGTTATTAACGGCAGGTATTGAGAAAACTAAAATGAAATTTTATATGATGCTCGACAGAGCAGTTACTGTGACGAGGTTAAAATAGCTAACTGCCAGGTTGTGACAGAGAGAAGGCGGATCCGGCCCTTTATGTAGAAGCTTGTTATGTGATGTAGATCACTTTATACAATCCATGCTCTTTACCTGTTCATTTCTTGATAGTTGTTCTGATAAGCATTAGCTTACCCCGCTTTTGTCAACAGACGCCGCTGGCACGCCTGCCTGCGCCGCTGCATCACCTGCATTAACACCGTAAGACATAATAATTATGATGACGCCTGAACAAAAATTCGCCCGCTGGGTAAGGGTCAGTATTGCCTCTTTCCTGCTGATGTTTGTCTATTTTATCGTTGCGGATATCTGGATCCCGCTGACGCCGGACTCCACCGTGATGCGCGTGGTATCGCCCGTCTCCGCCCGCGTCTCGGGCTACGTCGCGCAGGTCTATGTCCACAACAACAGCCAGGTAAAGAAGGGCGATCTGCTGTTTGAGCTGGACCAGACGCCCTTTATCAATCGCGTAGAGGCGGCGCAGATCGCGCTGCGGCAGGCGCATCTGACCAACCAGCAGCTGGATGCGCAGATCGCCGCCTCGCAGGCAAGCCTGACCAGCGCCCAGTTGACTGCCCGTAACGACAAGGCCACCTTCGATCGCTATCAGCGCCTGAGCGCTACGCAGAACGTCTCCCGGCAGGATCTCGACAAAGTTCGCACCGCGTGGCAGTCCAGCGAGCAGTCGGTCAGCAACCTGCTGGCTAACATCCGCGCGCTGCAAATCCAGCGTGGCGACCGGGACGATAGCCGTAACGTTACCCTGCAGAAGTACCAGAATGCCCTGGAAGAGGCACAGCTTAACCTCGGCTGGACGCAGATCCGCGCCGAAGCGGACGGCACCATCAGCAACCTGCAGCTAAGTCCCGGCTGGTACGCCTCTGCCGGATCGGCCGCGCTGGCGCTGGTGAGTAACAATACCGATATCGTGGCCGATTTCCGTGAGAAGAGCCTGCGGCACACCAAACCGGGGACGGATGCGGCGGTGGTCTTTGACGCCCTGCCGGGTCAGGTGTTCCATGCCCGGGTGACCTCCCGCGATGCCGGGATCCTGGCGGGCCAGGAAGCGGTGAACGGCGATCTCTCCCAGCCGGAAACCTCTAACCGCTGGGTGCGTGATGCCCAGCGGATGCGCATCCACGTCATGCTGGACGAACCGTTGGCGCAACCGCTGCCGACCGGGGCGCGCGCCACCGTTCAGCTCTACAACAGCGAAGGCCCGTTTGCTCATTTCTTCTCGGGCCTGCAAATTCATCTGGTTAGCCTGCTGCATTATGTCTATTAGTACGCTGGCCCGATTTTTTTCGCCTCACGACAAGGTCGTCTACTCGGCTAACGATTTCCGCCAGACGCTGCGCATTGCGCTGGCGGGAACGCTTGCCCTGAGTATTTCGAGCTTCTACAACGTGCAGTACGGCGTCTTTTTCGTAATCTACCCGCTGATGCTGATGTCGCTGGTGCCGGTCTTTAACGGCCACGTGGCGAGGCAGTTTATCTTCAGCTCGGTAATCAACTGCATTGAGATGGTGCTGATCATCGGCTACCTGTCACAGTGGCCGGTGATCATGACGCTGGTGGTGTTTGCGCTGTACGTGGTGCGCTTTCGTTTTATGAGCCAGGGACCGCTATTTCTCTTTGGCTCGATGGGCGTGGTGTGCCAGAGCACGATGCTCAACTTTATGAGCTATCCCACCAACGACTGGCACGTGCTGTTCTTCTCAAATATTGAAGCCTGCGTGCTGGCGGTCTGCCTGAGCGCGCTGCTGCACTATCTCATCCCGGACGTCGAGCCACGTATGCGCCCGCCGGTGATTGAGAAGGACGCCGCCCGCATCCGCCACGAGTCGCTGCTCTCCGGCACGGTGGCGACGCTGATCTTTATCGTCTTTCAGGTGTGTAATCTCAGCGACTCGCTGTCGGCGCTGATGGCGGGCGTGCTGTGCCTCTTCCCGATGAGCTACCGTGGGGCGGTGCTCAGCTCCGTGTGGCGAATAGCAGGGGTGGTGTTAGGCTGCATCTATATTTTGCTGATCCAGCTGGTGCTCTACGATCACAGCAGCCACATGCTGCTGATGATGCCGCTGATCTGCCTCGGTCTGGGGGTAGGCGCGCGCCTGCATACCATGGAGAAGGTGGGAGCCGGGGTGGGCTTTGCCAGCATTACCACCCTCGGGATCATGTTCGGCCAGAATCTGCATCCGAATCAGGATCTGGTATTCAGCGATCTCTATCGTATCGTCTCGGTCACCGTATCGCTGTTCATTACCCTGACGCTGGTGTTCCTGGTCCACCTGCTGCTTAACCGCTTTGAGGCTACGCGCTACGTGATACCCCCGCCGGCCTGATCAGCCGGCAAACAGCCCCGGCAGCTGCGACAGCAGCCAGAGGATCAGCCCGATGGTGCCGCCTACCAGCGTACCGTTGACGCGAATGAATTGCAGATCTTTGCCGATGTTTAGCTCGATCTGCTGCGACATCTCTTTCGCATCCCAGCTTTTGACCGTATCGCTGATGTGGCGGGTGAGGAACTGGGCAAACTCCGGCGCGACGCTGCGGGCGGCCTGCTCAAGGTGCTGATTAAACGAGGCGCGCAGGGCGCTGTCGGCTACCAGCGTCTCGCCAAACCACTGTCCGGCCTCGGCAATGCGCAGCTGCACCTTTGAGTTTTCACCCTCCATGTCGGCCTTCAGCCAGTTGCGCAGATCCCCCCACAGCTCCCCCAGATAGCGGTTAAACGCTTCGTCCTCTTTCAGGTAGGTTTTGGTGCTCTCAGCGCGGGCGGCCATCTCCGGATCGTTCTTCAGCCGATCGATAAGCTTCAGGGTCGCTTTATTAAACGCCAGGCGGATCTGGTGGGCCTGGTCGTGACTGATGTCATCCAGCAGGGAGTTGACGGCGCTGGAGACCATCTCCGCGCTCTGCTCCCCCAGCCACTCGGTGGGTAACAGCTTCGCCTTGCGGGGATGCTCGGTCTTCAGCCAGCGCACGATGTGGTGGGCGATAAAGTCCCGTGTGCTCTGGCGCTGGATCAGCGTTAAAAGCTGGGCGATCAGCGAGTCCAGCAGCACCTGGTGACGGTTATTTTTGGTGAGGCTCTCCAGCACCAGCGCGGTGGTGCCGGAGAGATCGACCTTGTCGATAGCCTTATGCACGGCGCGCTTGAGCAGGTTCTGAATGCGAGCATCATCAGTGAGGTCGAGAAAGCCGCTCATTACCTGCAACAGATGCTGACCCACGCGACGGGCGTTATCCGGCTGGCTGAACCAGGTGCCGATCATCAGCGCTGGCTCATGGCGGCGTATCAGCGCTATCAGCGACTGGGTATCGAGGAACTTCTCCTGCACAAAGATGCCGAGATTGTCGCCGATCCGCTCCTGATTGCGAGGAATAATCGCCGTATGGCGGGAAATGAAGGGCAGCGGCACGCGGCGAAACAGCGCCACCACCGCAAACCAGTCGGCGAGCGCACCGACCATTGCCGCTTCGGCGACGGCCTTCACTGCGCCTACCAGACGGGTGGGTGGCAGAAAAAGCGTAGTGGCAAAGGTCGCCGCAGCGATCAGCAGCAGCGACAGGGCCAGGCGTTTGGCGCGTTTAAGTTCGGCTAATTTATCCATCTGTTCATCATAGATCCCTGACGACTAAATAGAAATCCGAATCAGGGTTTCCAGCGCCGCGAAGCGGTCTCTTTTTCATAGGGCATCGGCGTGGGGCGGGAGATAAATTCAATGATGCCGCCCCAGGGCGCACTGCCGTAACAGAACTGGTTGCCGTCGCCATACTCGGTAGGGAAGGTGAGCGGCTTAGGCTCAGTGAACATCTTACCTCCTGCCTCTTCGAAGCGCTGCGTGGCCTGCGCGATATTATCGGTATAGACCGCAAAGTGCTGTAGACCGTAGTCGCTAGCCCGTGGAGGGCGATCCTGATCGGGTCCCTGCATCTCAAACAGCTCGATGCCTGGACCATTATGCAGCTTCAGCATCCTGACCGCTTTCACCTGGGTGCCAGGCGCAAGGCGCAGCGTATGCTCCTGCGCGTCCTGGTCGATCTCCTGGCCGGGCGAGACGGACTCATAGAGCAGCTCCGCGCCTAAAGCCGCACACAGAAAAGTGGTAGCCTGTTTGATGTCCGGAACGGTAATGCCGATGTGGTCCATACCGCGAATGGTCTCTTCACTCATGGTCTCTCCCGATGCCTGTTATTAATGATGTTTGGTCAGTGATTTTATCCATGCGTTTAAGCGTAGAAGGTGAACGCCCTATCGCGCAAACGCTGAGCTATTCTTCACTTCGCGATGAACTCGGAACCGTCCGTTTATGCCAGATAATCCATGCACCATCACACGTTTCAACTACCCTTATTAACCTTATCAGCATCTTTTACTGCTAACCAGGAGGTATTTGAGATGGCCTATCAGTCAGTGAATCCATTTACAAATCAGCTTGTTAAAGAGTATCCATCCCACAGTGACGCGGATGTCGAGGCAGCGCTGCAAAAAGCGGATGCGCTATATCACTCCTCATGGTCAAAGGGCGATATTCAACAGCGTCTCCCTGTCCTGCTTAAGCTTGCCAATCTACTGGAGAAGCGCTCAGACGAGCTGGCAGAAATCGCCACCCAGGAGATGGGCAAACTGATTGAGCAGAGCCGCGGTGAAGTAAAACTCTGCGCCGATATTGCGCGCTACTACGCCGATAATGCCGATACGTTCCTTGCGCCGGTAAAATATAAATCCGAGCTGGGCGATGCCTGGGTTGAGCATCACCCCATTGGCGTGCTGATGGCGGTGGAGCCGTGGAACTTCCCCTATTATCAGCTGATGCGCGTTCTGGCACCGAACCTGGCCGCCGGTAACCCCATTATCGTCAAGCACGCCAGCATCGTGCCGCACTGTGCAGAAATCTTCGAGCAGCTGGTGCGGGAAGCGGGCGCGCCGGAAGGGGCGTACACCAACCTGTTTATCTCTTCGGATCAGGTCTCTAACATCATTGCCGACGATCGCGTCCAGGGCGTGGCCTTAACCGGCTCGGAAACGGCGGGCAGCGCGGTTGCGGCCCAGGCTGCCAAAAAGCTTAAGAAAGCCACGCTCGAGCTGGGCGGTAACGACGTCTTTGTGGTGCTGGACGACAGCGATCTGGAGAAAGCCGTTAAGGTGGGCGTCACCGCACGTCTGCAGAACGCCGGGCAGGTCTGTACCGCCGCCAAGCGTTTTATTGTGCAGGAGTCGATCGCCGATAAGTTCCTTGAGAAGTACACCGAAGCTTTCCGTCAGGTGAAAATTGGCGACCCAATGGATGAATCCACCACCCTGGGGCCGCTGTCGTCGAAAGACGCCCTGGAGACCCTGACCAAACAGGTTAACGAGGCGGTGAAAAATGGCGCGACGCTGCACCTGGGCGGTAAGCCCGTTGAGCGCGAGGGCAACTTCTTTGAGCCGACGATCCTGACCCACATTACCCGCGACAATCCGGCTTATTTCGAAGAGTTCTTCGGCCCGGTAGCGCAGATCTACGTGGTCAAAGATGATGACGAGGTGGTGAAGCTGGCCAATGACTCCCACTACGGTCTTGGTGGGGCGATCTTTAGCCAGAACATTGACCGGGCAAAAGCGCTGGCGTCGCGTATTGAGACCGGGATGGTCTACATCAACTCCCTGACCGATACCGCGCCGGAGCTGCCGTTCGGCGGCGTTAAGCGCTCCGGTTTTGGTCGCGAGCTGTCGGATCTGGGGATCAAAGAGTTTGTGAACCAGAAGCTGGTGGTCGTGAGTAAATAGTGTGAGTAATTAATCAGCCCTCTCCCGCCCGGGAGGGGGCTATTCCATCGCTGCTTTTACCGCATTCCCCAGCTTCTCCATCACTTTCTGATGCTTCTCGTTTGCCGGTAATGCACAGTTGATCCGCACGCAGTTGCGGTACTTACCCGAGGCCGAAAACAGCGATCCCGGCGCAACCTGGATTTTAAGCTGGCACAGTTTTTTAGCCACGCACACCATATCGACCTGCTCCGGCAGCTCAACCCACAGCATAAAGCCCCCTTTCGGGCGGGTGATGCAGATCCCCTCGGGAAAGTATTCCCGTACCCAGCAGGTATAGATCGCCATATTACGCTGATAGAGATGGCGCATCCGTCTGATATGCCGATGGTAATGGCCCTCTTTAATAAAGCTTGCCGCCGCCAACTGGGTGACCGGGACATTGCTACCCAACAGGGCGTACTTCATCTGCAGAAAACGATCGTGGTAGCGGCCAGGCGCAATCCAGCCCACGCGCAGGCCAGGCGCGACGGACTTGGTGAACGAGCTACACAGTATGACCCGGCCATCGATGTCCCAGGAGTGGATCGTGCGTGGACGAGGGTACTCAGTCGCCAGCTCACCATAGACATCATCTTCAAAAATCACGATGTCATGGCTCTGGGCAAGGGCGAGAAGCGCTCGCTTACGTGCGTCCGGCATAATAAACCCGAGAGGGTTATTGCAGTTCGGCACGGTAATAATCCCTTTAATGGGCCACTGGTCAAGCGCCAGCTCGAGCGCCTCTATGCTCATGCCCGTTTCCGGATCGGTAGGGATCTCGATGACCTTAAAACCCAGGCTGCGCAGAAGCTGCATGGTGCCGTAATAGGTGGGAGATTCAATGGCGATGATATCTCCTGGCTGGCATACCGCCAGCAGGGCCAGCGATAGCCCACTCTGGCTGCCGCTGGTGACAATAATATCCTCCGCGCTCACCACCGAGCCGCCGTCCAGCATCAGGCGAGCGATCTGCTCCCGCAGCTCCTGACGACCGGTCAGAGAGTCGTAGCCAAGAATCTCGTTAAGATTGTGCTGCACCAGGCGTTTAAGCTCGCGCCAGAGCGGTTGCAGGCTGGGCTGCTCAATATCGGGCGCGCCGCTACTGAAGGGAACGATCTCTTTATCCCTGTGCCCCTTCAGCATGTCGATCACCTGATCCCACTGGGTGATCTCTACCGGACGCTGTACCGGCCGCGACATCGGGGGGACCGGCGGTTGAACCTTGCGCGGCGCGACAAAGTAGCCAGATCGCGGCTGCGGGGTAATAAGCTGCCGCGTTTCCAGCGTCTGGTACGCCTGCTGAACGGTGCTGATGCTGACGCCATGCTCCTGGCTGAGGCTGCGCACCGAGGGGAGCTTCTCCCCGTGACGATACAACCCTTGCTCAATACGCTCGGCTAAGAGATTTGCCAGAAGTTGGTAACGGGCCATGCTGTATTCCTGTTTCTTGCCATACAGATAAAAAAATCAGTACAGATCTGCGCTGATAACGCTGTTCAGATACCGTTTTAGCCCTTCTGTATGGAAAAGAAAACTGTTTTTTGAGTCTGTATTGTTTTGGTCGAAATCCATGAAGATAGCGTCTCAGTCAGTGAGAGGAGACAGCGTATGGAATTTTATGAAAACAGGGCAAAGCGGCCTTTCATCGGCTTTGTACTGCTCTGGCGAGCAGTCAAAAGATGGCACCTGCGGAGACAGACCCAACATCTGTTCAGGCGCATGAGCGATGAGCGGCTGAAGGATCTCGGGCTGCGTCGGGGAGATGTAGAGTAGGGGAGCTTGAAACGGCACATCAACTTTACCTGTTGCTAAAAGCATCCCGCAGCAGTCGCCACATATGGTGCGCCGCCGGGGTAAAGCGACGGTCAGAGTTACGCAGCAGGTGGCACTGGGCGCTGCTGGCGATGGGGTGATCGAGCGGCACCGCCTTCAGCAATCCCTGGCTTATCGGCCCGGCGGCGGCGTACTCGGTCATAAAGGAGATCCCCAGCCCCGCCTGGCTCAGGCTCATGGCGGTAGAGAAGAGGTTGCAGCGATAGGCCGGATGAAACTGTAGACCCTCGCTTTTGAACATCGCGTTCATATGGCGCTGAAGACCAAAGTTCTCCGTCAGGGCGATCAGCCGGTATTCTGTCAGTGCCTGAATCGTTATAGAGGTACGGGTGGCGATAGGGTGATCGGGGGAGACCACCGCGCAGATAGGACCCCACTGAAAACTATGGCGCTTCAGCTCGGGCGTGCCGATAGGGCCGAACGCCAGCGCCATGTCGGCGTCGCCGCTGGCAATCTCGTTGAGCATCTCCTGCATACTGCCAACGGTGATATCCACAAACACGTGCGGATAAGAGCGCGCAAAGCTACACATCACCTCGTCGATAAAGGTCGTAATTAACCCGCCGCCAATCTTTACCGAGACGCTGCCGCCGCGCATATGACGCAGATCCTTCAGGTGGCTCTCCAGCTTTTCCCGTCGCTGGCGGCTCTCGAAGTAGTCTGCTGCCAGCAGGCGTCCCGCTTCGGTCAGCACCACTGAACGCCCGCGCCGCTCCAGCAGGGGCAGCTCCAGGGCGCGCTCCAGCTGGGCGATCTGGCGGCTGACGACGGAGGGGTTGATGCCCAGCATATCCGCAGCCCGACGGATACCGCCCTGAATACTGACTTCGTAGAGATAGCCTACCTGCCGTTCATGAAACATCGCGCCTGGCTCCTGTCTGTTGACCTGAAAGCAACAATAACATTCATCGCCAGGCATTTATCATCCCCAATGTTTATAGATAATCGAATTTCCGGTTATTTTTTGCAGCTGTCAGGAAATTAAGAAAATATACGCACCATAAGAAGACAGATGCACCGGACTGGTGCCCTGTATAGGGGAGAGGAGTTAATTTACTTATCTCTTAACCATCGCCATTAAAATAAATTATTTTTTCGCAGCCGATTATTGAGGCATGGTTTCTGTTTACCTGGAAACGTACAGAAAATTAAACCTGTTTTTTGTTAGGGGAGGGGAAAGTGATGAGCGAAGCAAAAACGCTGGCGCGTCCAGCAGAGGAAGAAGTCAATGAGTGGCATGTCGGGCCAGGTGCCTGGATCGCCCTGATTATTGTCCTGCTGGTCTTTTCCGGCTTCTTTTTTAAAGTCGAGGGGATGGCGTGGCTGGGGGCATTTGACTTCACTACACTCGGCGGGGCGTTTGGCACCATGAAGTCGCCAGAGACCAACACCTTTATCGGCAGCGGCGGCATCAGTGCTAAAGCCGGCTTCCTCTTCGCCCTGTCGCTGGTCCCGACGGTCATGCTGGCGCTCGGGCTGCTGGAGATCTTCACCCACTACGGGGCGATCCGTGCGGCCCACAAGCTGCTGACGCCGCTGCTGCGTCCGCTGCTCGGCATTCCGGGCTATACCGGCCTGGCGCTGATCACCGATCTGCAGAGCACCGATGCGGGGGCAGCACTCACTAAAGAGCTGTACGACAGCAATAAAATTAGCCGAAAAGATGTAGTGATTATGGGCGCGTGGCAATATTCCGGTGCGGGCCTGATCAATAACTATTTCTCTATTGGTTCGGCGATGTTCGCCTCGCTTACCATCCCTATTATTATTCCGCTGGTCTTAATGTTTGTGCTGAAATTTGTTGGTGCCGCCATCGTGCGTCTGGCATTAAATACGCTATATAAGAAGGATTTCACCCATGAGTAATCAAGCTAAAGTCTCCGGCAACCCGTTTGATATATTCGTGGTTGGCGCACGCAAAGGGTTTAATATTGCCATCAATAACCTGATGCCGAACGTGCTGATGGCCTACGTGATTGCCGAAATGCTCAACCTGCTGGGCGTGATGCAGATTATCGGCAAAGTCTGTGCGCCGCTGATGGGGCTGTTTGGCCTGCCGGGGGAGGCGATCACCGTGCTGCTGACGGCCTGGCTCTCCTCCTCGGCGGGGACCGGCGTGGCGGTGAGCCTGCTGACCAAAGGCACGCTGGATATCACGGCGATCACCATTCTGGCTCCAGCCATCTTTCTGATGGGCTCTCAGCTACAGTACATGGGACGCCTGCTCGGCGTCGCCGACGTGCCGAAAAAATACTGGCCGCTGCTGATGGGCGTCAGCATTCTCAACGCCGTTATCGCTATGCTGGTGATGCGCGTTATTGCCTGAAAAACTCTAAATTCATCTGCCTGGCAGTCAAGGAGTCAGCCATGTCGCAAACCGTAGAGCACTTTAACTATCTGCATCAAATCCCCGAGCTGGGCTTTAAAGAGTTTAAAACCTCGGCCTACATCGCCGATAATCTGGAAGCCGCCGGGTTCCAGGTGACCCGCAATATCAACGGCACGACCGGCATCGTTGCCGTGCTGGAGAGCGGGCGTCCGGGACCGGTGCTGGCCCTGCGCGCCGATATGGACGCCCTCGGACATATCATCGACGGCCAGCACGTGGCGCGTCACACCTGCGGCCACGACGGTCACTCCTCGGTGGTGTTGACCACCGCCCAGGAGATCCTTGCCGAAGGCGGCATAAAGCAGGGACGGCTGAAGATCCTCTTCCAGCCCGCGGAAGAGCTGGGCACCGGCGCGATCGCCATGACCGAAGGCGGCGCGATCGACGACGTGGATATGCTGCTCGGCTTTCACCTGCGCCCGCTGGAGGAGTGCCCGATGGGGCAGGCGGTTCCGGCGATGTACTACTCTGCATCCGCCACGGTGGAAGCGGTTTTCCACGGCAGGGCGGCCCACGGCGCGCGTCCGCATCTGGGGATCAACGCCCTCGACGCCGGGGCGCACGCGGTGCAGGCGGTCAACGGCATTCACCTGTCGCCGTCCCTTACGTGGAGCGCCAAAGCGACCCGCTTCCTCTGCGACGCGGGGGTGACGAACTCGATCCCTTCTGAAGCGACGGTGGTCTGGGATCTGCGCTCGGCAGAGAACGAAGGCATGACGGATCTCAAGGCGCGCGTGCTGCGGGCAGTTGAGAGCAGCGCCCAGGCCTACGGCGCTAGCGTTGATATCCGCATTCTGAAAGAGATGCCAGCGGCGATTATCGACGAGGAGGCCACCGGCGTGATCGCCAGCGCCATTCGCGAGGTGCTTGGCGACGCCGGATTAACCGAGCCGAAAAGCACGCCGGGCAGCGAAGATTTCTTCCACTACCTGCGTCTGCGCCCGCAGATCAAGGGCGGCTTCTGGGGGCTGGGGGCCAACCTGACGCCAGGCCTGCACCATCCGGAGATGCACTTCGACCGCGACGCGCTGGCCTTCGGCGTGAAGGTATTTAAGTCCTGCGTACGGCGGGTGCTGGGATAGTAAGCTTCCCTCTGCCCGGCGGACCGCCTGCCGGGCCTACGATCGGGCAAATGTTAACAAAATCCATAGTCCAAACCCTATCAGCACCGCACCGGCAATCCGTTCGATAATCACTACCGCCGCCGAGAGGCGTTTTTGCATCGGCGGCAGACCGATCAGCATTACCACCAGCAGATCCCATATCAGCACCACGCTTACCATCCAGATGCCGCTTACCGACTGCTGCAGCAGCGTGACGTTGGCCCCCAGTAGCGAAGCCATCAGCGCCAGATAGAAGAGGGCGTTTTTCGGGTTGAGCAACGCCGAGGCCAGACCCATCAGCAGTTGTTTGCTCAGCGATGGGCGGCCAGCCTCGACCCCTTGCAACGCAAGGTTGCCTGGCCTGCTGCGAATAAGGTGGCTACCGATCCAGAGCAGATAGCCAGCGCCAGCCAGTTCGATGAGGGAAAAGAGCAGCGGCGAGCGGCGCAGCTCGCTCCAGCCAATAATTGCCAGCGCGATATAGACGGCATTGCCTGCGGCGATCCCAATGCAAAGGCCGATGCTGCCGCGCAGACGGTAGCGGATGGCGTAGCCCGTCAGCAGAAAAAAGTCCGGGCCGGGGCTGAGCAGAGCGACAAAGTGCGACAGCGCCAGCATGGCAAACGCGGCAGGAAACAGAGTGTGTAACAGATCCATAGCGACCTCAATAAAGAAGATTGAGGCCATCCTACGGCGCAGAAGGCGTTAATTATTGTCAGATATTGATCGGCCCGTGGCGTACTGGCGCGGCGTGGCGGCAGTGTAGCTGACAAAGGTTTTATGGAAGTGGCTCTAATTGGCAAAGCCGCTCTGGTAGCCAACGTCGGCGATATCTGCCCTGGCGCGCAGGCGCGTTTTGGCAAATTCGATACGCGCGCTATTCAGAAAGGTAACGGGCGTCAGGCCGGTATCCTGCTTAAAGGTGCGGATCAGCGTCTCCTTACGTAGCGAAAACTGCTGGGCCAGCGTATCCAGCGAAGGCGGGGCCACCAGGTTTTCAAGGAGCGTTTCCCGAAGCTGCTGGCTGGCAGGACGCAGGGTAACAGGCTGCACTGGCCCTGCGGGAAGCGCGGCCAGTAGCGTCTCGACTGCGTGGGAAGAGAGATCCTTAATGGCTTGCAGATAGTGACAAAACAGAGATTCACTCCGCACGATCTGTGCCGCAGGCTGAAAATCGGTTTCGATGTAAAGCATATGGTAACTGCGGGGCTGCCCATCCACCGGATTGCAGCTGTGCGGGGCATGCGCGGGAATGACAATCAGATCCCCTGGCGAGAGCAGCCAGGTTTCACCGTTGCAGACGCAGCGGGTTTGCCCCTCGACAATGGCACCGATCGACAGCTGGGCATGGCTGTGCGTTTTATATGCCTGGCGGCTCTGCCAGGTGGAGCGCAGCTCTATGCCGGGCTTGTAGGTAAAGCTCTGATTGATGTGGCGAGGATGAACCATGAGCGTGGCCGCAACGGGGTTTTAACTGTTATATCACAGGCCAGTGCAGAGTATCTCTTCCAGTAAGATCAATATAGCCTTGTAATTTGCTGAAGCTAGCCTCCAGATCTGAATAATTAACCCACAAAGAAAGTGTGAGCAACCCTTTTTTTGTATATGCTTTTTTGTATATACAATCCGGGAAGGGTAGACTATGCTAACGGAGTTTGAGTGGGATGTGAACAAGGCCAAAATAAACCACCACAAGCATGGCGTCAGGTTTGAAGATGCTGTTCTGGTCTTCAACGATCCGCAGCATTTATCGATGCAGGATCGCTACGAGCAAGGTGAGTACCGCTGGCAGACGATAGGCCTAATGCATGGCATTGTTATCATTCTGGTTGCGCACACGATTCGTTACGAAAGTGGGAAAGAAATTATCCGGATCATCAGCGCGCGAAAAGCAGATCGCAAAGAGAGGAGCCGTTATGAGCATTATTAAACATAAACGCGGTAGCGCATCCGTGCTGAGTGCTCAGCGAGAAGCGGAGCTTAACGCTCTGGCAGCCAAACCCGATGCAGATATCGACTACAGTGATATTCCTGCAACGGATGACACACAATGGTCCGATGCGGCGCGAGGCAAATTTTATCGACCGCTAAAAACGCAGGCATCTGTGCGTATCGATGCAGACGTCATGGAGTGGCTGAAACGGCCAGGGAAAGGTTACCAGACGCGCCTGAACGCAATTCTGCGTGAAGCTATGCTGCGCGACCAAAATAAAAAATAGCCGAGGCCCGTCAGACGTAATGCCATTGGGCCTCTATTGATGATTACCTTTTCAGCTCCGCAAACGCCGCCCGGATCTCCTCTTCCGGCAGCTGGACGCCGATAAACACCAGCGTGCTGTGCGGCGGCTCGTCGCCCCAGGGACGGTCCCAGTCGGCGCTGTAGAGGCGCTGCACCCCCTGAAACAGCAGGCGGTTGGGTTCGCCGTCGATCCACAGCATGCCCTTGTAGCGCAGCAGTCGCTCGGCAAAGCTGAGCAGCAGGTTCTCCATCACCCGGGAGACCGCGCTAATCTCTACCGGGTAGTCCAGCTCCACCACAATCGACGAGATATCGTTCTGCTTGTCCGCCATAAAGTGGAAGCGCGGCGTCGCAGGCACCACGTTCTCCTCCAGCATAAAGCCGTTGGTGTTAAACAGCAGCGCCAGGTCGATCTCCCCGTGGGTGACGGTGTAGATCGGTGCCCGGGCGTTGATGCGCTGTAGCCGCTCGCGCAGGGCCTCGGCGCTGCCCGCCACGTCGGTTTTGGTCAGCAGAATACGGTCGGCGTAGCCTACCTGCGACTGGGCGAGGGTGAACTGGTTCATCTGCCCGTCGGCGTGCACCGCATCCACCAGGGCAATGACGCCGTCCAGCAGGTAGCGCTGGCAGAGGATCTCATGGGAGAAGAAGGTCTGAATAATCGGGCCGGGATCGGCCATACCGGTGCACTCGATCACCAGCCGGTCAAAGGCGATATCGCGCCGATCGAGGCCGTCGAGCAGATCCAGCAGGGCGCTCTCCAGCTCGTTGGAGCGGGAGCAGCAGATGCAGCCGTTGGTCAGGGTTTTGATCTGCGTAGCGCGATCGCCTATCAGCTGGTCATCAACGGAAACTTCGCCAAATTCGTTCTCAATGACCGCAATCTTGTAGCCATGCTGCTCGTTGAGGATATGGCGCAGCAGGGTGGTTTTTCCCGCGCCAAGAAAACCGGTAAGAAGGGTGACTGCAATGGGTGTCATAGGATCTCCTAACAGCAGCTGCTTCCGCCGCTGCCATAGCGTGCTTCCTGTCGCTCGCGGAAGAACTCGTTATAGGTCATGTAGGGCTTGTCCGGATGATTGGTCTTCATATGCTCGACGTAGTTATCATAGTCAGGAATACCAATCAGCATTTTCGCGGCCTGGCCGAGATACTTTTTTGCTTCGCCTAAGTTACCAAACATAATGCCATCCAGAAATTGAAAAAGCCCGGCAGCGTTGCCGGGCCTGTAAATAACCCAGAGCGGGTAATTAGTGGTGTGAAGAGGTCTTCACGCCGCCCTCCGGCACCGGTACGTACGGCGTCTCTTTATCCGTGCGCACCGTGCTGCTGCGGGTCTTCATCCAGGTTTTGAAGCCGTAGAAGATGATGCTATAGACCACCACCAGGAAGAGGATGCTCAGTCCGGCGTTGGTGTAGTTGTTAACGACGATGTGGTTCATGTTCGCCACTTCCTGAGCGGTCAGCTCACCACCGGCGGCAATACGCGCTTTGTACTGGTTCGCCATGTAGAAGAAGCCTTCCATCTGCGGGTTGTCGCTGAACAGCTTCAGCCCCAGCGCCCAGGTGGTGCAGATCAGCAGCCAGACGGCCGGTACCACGGTCACCCAGATGTATTTGGTACGCTGCATCTTAACCAGCACCACGGTGCCCAGCACCAGCGCCACGGCGGCCAGCATCTGGTTGGAGATGCCGAATAGCGGCCACAGGCTCTTCACGCCGCCCAGCGGATCGACCACGCCCTGATAGAGCAGGTAGCCCCAGAGGCCGACGCAGCCAGCGGTACCGATAATACCCGCCACCAGAGAGTCGGTTTTCTTCAGGAACGGCACGAAGTTACCCAGCAGATCCTGGAGCATAAAGCGGCCGGAGCGGGTTCCGGCATCCAGCGCGGTCAGGATAAACAGCGCTTCGAACAGAATACCGAAGTGGTACCAGAAGCCCATGTCCGCCCACG
>DAMBQR010000014.1:0-69379 GCA_032055545.1 Pseudescherichia sp.
TGTCACGGATAGTTACTATGGAAGTAAGAGTATAACTATTCGGCGGCGGCAGTTATAGCCCTCACACCGCGATAGAACAACGCGAAGGAAAAGCCGATCCGGGCATTGTCTCTTACACCAGACTGATCACACGCATTTAAGCCCGATGTGTGGCGTTATGAGCCACGTAAACAGGTGAATAATGGTAATGCCCCGGTAGCTACAGATCCGGCTCTGCCAGCGCTTCGCTCACGCTCCTAACGGTACACGAGTACCCTGATAAGGTGTGATCCCTCTGAACATTGATGTAGTCGCCTAACGGCTCCGCTTGTCTCCTTACCACTAACGGGGTTTATGGGTTCTATTGCCTAAAATCAGATAGTTGCATGAACAATGCTTGATAGATAACCTAAGGTAATTCTTAGTTGCAGGTGAGGCCAAAGATGGCAACAAAACCAAATCGTGCTTTAAGGTATGGAGACCAGCCGATAAGGATCACTACTATTCAGGTAGTAGAGAAGCTGGGAGGGGTTGCCACAATAAAGCAAGTCGATGCTTATCTTAGGAGATTGTATCCTCACTATCGGGATAATACGCGCTCTAACTTGGTTATTAATACCGTCAATTGCAATAGAAGTCATTGGCCTTGCAATAAAGTTGCCAGAAGAACAGATGACACGGCTCATCGCTACCATGAGTATGACCGCTTATTCAAGCGAGGGAACATTTTTGAAATCTATCAACCCTCTGTGCATGGCATTTGGGAGTTGTACCAGGATCAACAGGGTAAATGGTGTTACCGTCAAGTGAATTCGGAGTTTGAAGAAGCAGTAGAGGCTGCTGCTAAATTACCCTCTTCTACACGGGAGCAAATTTTAGCTACGGAAAGTAAAATTCCAGTGATAACCGAAGTAACAACACGAATTTATAAACGAAGCCCGTATGTGGTTGCAGAAGTTCTTTTAAGAGCTAACGGTAAGTGCCAAAGCTGTCAGCGTGATGCACCTTTCCTGAAAGATGATGGTACGCCATTTCTTGAGGTTCACCACATTGAGTGGCTTTCTAAAGGGGGAGAGGATTCCGTGGAAAATGCTATAGCATTATGTCCAAATTGCCATAGACAAGCTCATTATGGTGCTTTGGAATTAGTGGCGGTTAACCAGCAAAATTGAACACAACTTCTTATACAGGATGCCCATGAAAAAACTCGAATGGGGTAAATACGCGCTGATCTATCTTGCAGGGTTTCTGACCAGCTTTAGTGGTGCTTTAGATAGTTTAGTGAAAATACCTTCGTCGTATAAAGAATTAAAGAAGACATACATTTACGATAGCGAATTTTTAACAGGTCAATGGTCAACAAATGCTGAATACTTAGCGGACAGTGGAGAACTGGGATTAGATCCTTCACAACCAAAGATGACTTTGAGTATGGAAGCATCCGAGGACGGAAGCGCGAGTGGTGAAATGATGAGTGAAAAAATCTGCGACGCTCTACCGCTTACTTGGGACATTAGGCTTGAAGCAGACGCGCCAACATTCCGCGATTTCTTCTTTAACAGAAAATTCTATTTGAAGCAGTTGCATGAGGGCAGAATGCAAACTGTTGCAGCATTGGAATTAGTTAACGAAGATAGAAAGCATGGTGCAATGACGTTTAAAGTTGTTGGTGATGGTACAGGTGTACTACCAAAGCTAATAACATTGGCTAAAAATCTCCCTCAGTATGAGTCTGACTTCAAAGAGTTGTCCAATTATTGTGCAAAGTCACCGATGAGATTCTGGAAAGATTATTATCAGAAACAAGGAAAAAAATTCCCATGAAAATGTGCATTGCCCCTCTCGCATCAACTCCTCAAAGCCTGTAGCCACTTCACTAACAGGTGTAGCTGGCTTACTGCCCTAACTGGCGCTTTAACCTGTCTTCCGGCTCTACGTTGCACTGCGCGAGCGCGTACAGTTATTATAGCTTTTACGTATACATGAACGACACGAGAATCATGTGCAGGACATCAAGCATGTTAAAGCTGGGTGAAAATATAACCGAAACCCGAATGGCGAGAGCGCCCGCGATGATAGTGTCCACGCTATGCTCGCCATTGGGGAAATTTAGAGCACATCATGAAGATTGTCAGGATAAGCAGGGGGAGTGATTTATAGCCTATCAACGGTGCAATTGCTAAGTTCCGCACATTGTCATTTATTAACAGACAGTTAGGCATTGGTGTCCGAAAATAATCTATTTCCTAAAAACAAGCTTTACTCTGTTTTACCACCAGCGGTACGATTGTTAATCACTCATAAACGGAAGGGTTAACATGGCAGTTATACCTTTACTTCCTTCGCAAGGAATATCATTAATTTTGGAGCACATGCGTATAGCTCGTGCTCATGGTATGTCTCGCGATATGGCAACGCCTTTAACTTATGCATGGTTTTACATGCAAGTTAGAAACCGAGGCCAATGGGATTACAAGCAGCATCATCCCGAGTTGGAGAATTTTGGTAATTTCCATTATGGAGCAATCGGCTATGCCGCAGGAATACCCGCGGAAATCCTACTAATGGGCGCTGGATTCGCACAAGAAATGGCAAAAACGACCAAGAAAAGATGGGGGCACTGGTATCAAAAGCCACCGTATGGTGACGACCCACACGACCAGTATTGGATTAGACAAGGGATAGAGTATGCACGCAAGATCGGTTATTAAAAAGCTGCACTATATGCTTACAGCGGTCTTGTTACTGCTCGTGGGCGGTTACACAGTCTATCACTATTTTTCCAACATACCGCCTCAAGACGTATTTGTTAGTAAACAGAAACTGTCAGAGCGTCTGGCTATACGCTACAAAATACGATGAGGGGAACGCCACCGTTTCTGATATTTATCGTTTCTACCTGGATAAAGACATAGGAAATAAAGACGTAATAGATGCTCTGAAAGAGCGAGCCCCTTTCCTTGAAACAAATACTAATGTAATTACGGCTACTGCTTACGGGAATACAGTAAACATAAAAATGACCGGGAAAGTTTACAACTTTACTAACTCTGATTTGTTTTACGCAGACGGGATCGCAGTTATGCCTGTTATTAACATAATCGCTAATGGCACAAGAGACTAACACTAAGGAGATTTAAAATGGCAGAACCAGTTCACCTGTTTTTAAAAAACGATGGTGGAGCTATGATTTATGGCGGTTCCGATGTAAAAATCGTGAAGGAAGCATAGAGCTTAGAGATCTCATACATAATCTTAGCATTCCCACCGATGGCTCTACAGGCAAGTTAACAGGGACGCGCCAGCATTCCGCATTCAGTTTTACTAAAAGTATTGATTCTTCTTCACCTTATCTTTACAAGGCTGTTGCCACTGGTCAGACGCTGCAAAGTGCTGAACTAAAGTTCTACAATATCAACGATGCAGGGCACGAGGCAGAGTACTTCAACATTCTGATGGAAGGTGTCAAAGTGATTTCAATCACACCAGTGATGCATGATACAAGAGATTGTCCTGGTACGGGTCACATGGAAAACGTACAGCTTCGTTATACTAAAATCACCTGGCTTTATAAGGATGGTAACGTTCAGTTTACTGATGCCTGGAATGAGCGCCCAACAGCATAATGAAACAGCGCGCTGCGTAGGTTGTTTTTAGACTCCGAACCCAGCGCGATACGAATTGCCTGCGCCACGCTGCTGCATGAAACCGTTGATCCGCTAATGTTGGGTAGCACGCTGGATGTGATTGTGTGCGTGGCTGGATTGCGTAAATTTTCCGCTTAGCTAGGGTATCAACATATTGGAGTTTCTCAATGATAACAATAACCACAGCCAGACTCGTCTGCACGCAGATTGCAGAGCGTGACTGGGACTTTTTCCACGCGCTACAGACAGACCCGCAGGTGATGTATTACGTGGCGGATATGCCGCCGGAAGAGGAGATCCGCGCCGCGTTTACCTCACGGCTGCCGCTCTGGTCACCGCAAAGCCCGCACTGGCTGTGTCTTGTGGTCTCTGACCGAACCAGTGGAAAAAAGCTGGGCGTGACGGGCTATATCCATCGCGATAGCGACTGCGCCGAAGTCGGCTTTTTATTCGCGCCCGACGCACAGGGGCAGGGCTACGGCACAGAGTCTCTGCGAGCCGTCTGCGATTTCGCCTTCCGCGAGGGTGGGATCAAGCGTCTTACTGCCACCGTCACCGCAGGCAATCTTGCTTCCCGCAGCCTGCTGGAAAAGGTGGGCTTCACCCTCGAGCAGGAGCTGCACGACAGCTACCGGCTGCGGGATCAGCTGCATAATGACTGGCTGTTTGGCCTGACGCGCAGCGCCTGAGGGCGCTCTGCCCTCGATGTTTACCCCTCACCTGACCCTTTACCCGCACAAAACGACAAATTTGCAACGACGCTAACTCTATATTTTTTTTGTGATCGTTGTAACATTGTTTCGAAATTGTTGTAAAACGCCGTTTCAATTGTATATTTGTCTATGTCAGGGAAATCATGCTTAACAAAATAACAAGTATCATCATCGCGCTTATTGGGCTTGCGATGCTCTATATGGGGGCGAAGCTGCTGCTGGTCGGCGGCTCGCCATTCTACGCCGTAATGGCCGTGGGGCTGATTGCCACCGCCGTGACGCTCTACCTGAACAAACGCATTGCGCTTAGCCTCTACGCGGTGCTGATGTGGATTGTTCTGGCCTGGATCATCTACGAGGTCGGCTTTGATAAGTGGCAGTGGATCCCGCGCGGCGATCTGATTGGCGTCATTGGTCTCTGGCTGGCGATGCCGTGGGTGGTTCGTCCGCTTTTCCGTGCCAGTGGGGCAGGGGAGCGTCGCTTCCATCCTTTCCTCGGCGGTACCGTGGCGGTGATGATCGCTCTGGTAATCGGCCTCTGCTTCTACGATCCGTACCCGCAGGATGGCACCATTACGACTGCCCGTAATGCCTCCAGCGCTGACGTCGCGGAAAACAACTGGACCGCCTACGGTGGCACTACCAACGGCCTGCGTTTCTCTAAGCTCAACCAGATCAATAAAGATAACGCCAGCGATCTGGAAGTGGCCTGGACCTACCACACCGGTGACCTGCGCGAAAGTACAGACGCAACCGAATACACCTTCGAGGCGACGCCGCTGAAGGTTAACAACGCGCTCTACTTCTGTACGCCGCACAACGAAGTTCACGCTCTCGATCCGCAGACCGGGGCGCTGAAGTGGAAATACGTTCCTGAGAAGGATCGCTCTTACCTCCAGCAGCACCAGACCTGCCGTGGCGTAAGCTACTACGACGGCAGCGCAGCCGCGCAGAGCAGCAGCCCGGCCCAGCCGGCAGCCACTAACGCTGCACCGGCGGCCTGTACTCGCCGCATCTTCAATGCCACTACCGATGCAAAACTGATCGCACTGGATGCCGATACCGGTAAACTGTGCGCCGATTTTGGTAATAACGGCATTGTCGATCTGCATGACAACATGGGCA
Organism: Pseudescherichia sp.; assembly: GCA_032055545.1. GTDB lineage: Bacteria > Pseudomonadota > Gammaproteobacteria > Enterobacterales > Enterobacteriaceae > Pseudescherichia. The sequence continues at coordinate 5,465 of DAMBQR010000014.1, forward strand.
CCGTTCGTCCGCACGCGCTGATGCAGACCGCTGCCCCGCTGGTCGCCGGTAAGCTGGTGATCCTTGGCGGCTCCGTGATGGACAACGGCTATAACACCGGTAACCCGTCTGGCGTGATCCGTGCCTTTGACGCCGAAACCGGTCGTCTGGTCTGGAACTTCGATCCGGCAAATCCTGAAAATACCCAGCCGATTGCCGCCGGGCAGACCTTCCCGCAGGATACCCCAGTAGCCTGGGCTACCCTCAGCGCCGATCTGAAAAACGGCTTGGTCTACGTGCCGTTTGGCAACGCCTCGCCGGATGAAGTCGGTACTCAGCGCGACCCGCAGAGCAACACCGAGAAGTTCCGCGACACGCTGGTGGCGCTGGATCTCAACACCGGCGCGTTCAAGTGGCGCTTCCAGTCCTCGAAGCACGATCTGTGGGACCGCGACAACCCGTCCCAGCCGTCGCTGCTGGATATCGACTACCAGGGGAAAAAGCAGCCTGTCGTGATCCTGCCGACCAAAACCGGCAACCTGTTTGTGCTTAACCGTCTGACCGGGGAGCCTGTCTACCCGATCAACCAGAAACAGGTCTCGACCGAAGGCGGCATCACCGGGGAGAACTTCTCGCCGACCCAGCCGGTCTCCGCGCTGAACTTTATTCCCGATCCGCTGAGCGAAAAAGCGATGTGGGGGATCACCCCGTTCGATCAGATGGCCTGCCGTATCGATTTCAAATCGCTGCGCTACGATGGTAACCCGTGGACGCCTGCTACCGAAGGCGGCTCTATTGTCTTCCCGGGTAACATCGGCGTGTTTAACTGGGGTTCAGTGGCTATCGATCCGGAGCGTCAGATCCTGATCGCCTCCCCGGTACGTCTGGCTTACAAATACAACCTGATCAAGCGTACCCCGCAAACGGAAGAGGAGCGTCTGTTTACCAAAGAGAATTCGCCATACTGGAACGAGAACTTCCAGGGCACCTACGCGATCCACATTCAGCAGCTCTCCTCCGATCTGGGCATTCCGTGTATCGCGCCGCCGTGGGGCCGGATGGTGGGCGTCGACCTGACCACCGGTAAAACGGAGTGGATGCGTCGTGTGGGTACGACCAAAAACCTTAACACCTCCTTCCTGCCAGGGCGTTTCCCAATCGGCTTCCCGATGGGGATGGTTGCTCACGGTGGTCCGCTGGTAACGGCGGGTGACGTGGTGTTCCATGGCGCAACGGCGGATAACTTCTTCCGCGCCTACGACATCAACACCGGTAAGCTGCTGTGGCAGACCGAGCTGCCAGCAGGCGGCCAGGCGACTCCGGCGACCTACCTGGGCAGCGATAACAAGCAGTACGTCGTTATTGCCGCGGGCGGTCACGGCTCGCTGGGCACCAAAGGCGGCGACGCCGTGGTGGCCTACCGTCTGAAGTAATCTCTTCACTCTTGCCTGCGGATCGACGGGTTCGCAGGCAAGAGCCTGCCTCTCTGCACAACTCACTTGTCATTCAATGCGCTATTGCTGCGCAATGACCGCGTTTTGTCTACCCTTGCCTATACCGTAACTAAAAAAGGGGTATTGCGCATGGCTTTACGTTCATTAGGCACGACGGGATTATCTATTCCACCGCTGGTCTTTGGCGGTAACGTCTTTGGCTGGACCGTTGATGAGCAGCAGAGCTTCAGCCTGCTGGATGCGTTGCTGGAGCGCGGCCTGACCGCCATCGACACCGCCGACGTCTACTCTGCCTGGGCACCCGGCAACAAAGGCGGTGAATCGGAGACGATTCTCGGCAAGTGGTTCGCTGCCCACCCTGGCGCACGGGAGAAGATCACCCTGTTTACCAAAGTGGGCTCCGATCTTGGCGAGCCGGGGAAAAAGGGGCTTTCCGCTCGCTGGATAGAACAGGCGGTAGACGACTCCCTTAAGCGCCTGCAAACGGATTACATCGATCTCTACTTCTCCCACTGGCCGGACGACAGTACGCCCTATGAGGAGACCCTCGGCGCGTATGAGAAGCTGTTGAAAGCCGGGAAGATCCGCGCGGTTGGCGCATCCAATCTCAACGCGGCCCAGCTGGAAGCCTCCCTGAAGGCTGCGGACAGCAACGGTCTGCCGCGCTATCAGGTGCTACAGCCGGAGTACAACCTCTACGATCGGGACAGCTTTGAAGGCGAACTGCAGGAGCTGGTGGTACGGGAGAATATTGGCGTGGTGACCTACTACAGCCTGGCCTCCGGCTTCCTCTCCGGGAAGTATCGCAGCGAGAAGGATCTGGGCCAGAGCCAGCGCGGCGAGGGCGTGGGTAAATACCTTAACCCGCGCGGCTACGCCATTCTTGAGGCGCTGGACAGCGTGGCCGAGCGGCATGGCGTCAAGCCCGCGCAGGTGGCACTCGCCTGGCTGATTAGCCGCCCCGGCGTCACCGCGCCGATTGCCAGCGCCACCAAAATCGAGCACGTCGACGGTTTTGTCGAGGCGATAAATCTTCAGCTCACGCCGGAGGATATCCTCGCCCTGGATAGGGCTGGCGCATAGTACCATCCCCCTTCGCCTGGCCTCTGCCGCCGGGCGAAAATACTTGCCCACTATTGAGCTATCGTCCCGCGCCCATCCAGGTTTCAATAGGCTTTTCCCCTTTAAAAAGAAGAATCTCTATGACGCAGCCCACCTACGCCATTATTGGCGGCACCTCCGGTATTGGCTTCGCGCTGGCGAAAAAACTGGCCCTGCGCGGTGAGCCGGTGCTGATCGGCGGCCGGTCGCAGACAAAGCTGGATCGGGCGCTGGCAAGCCTTGACGATAGCGCCACCGGACGGGTAGTCGATATTACCGATCGCGACTCCCTGCGTGCCTTCTTTGCGGGGGTAGCCGATCTTCACGGGCTGTTTACCCCGGCGGCCTCCTATGCGACCGGTCACTTTCGCGATGGGGATGCCGCCACCTCGGAAGGGCTGTTCGCCGCCAAGTTCTGGGCGCAGTACTGGGCGGTGTATGAGGCCCTGCCGCACCTGAGCGCGCAGGCCTCCGTGGTGCTGATGTCCGGCGCGGCCTCTGCCCGACCCATCGGCGCACCGGCCTATGCAGCCTGTAACGCGGCGCTGGAGGTGCTGGCGCGTGGCCTGGCGGTAGAGCTGAACCCTATCCGGGTAAACTGCCTGTCGCCCGGTACCACCGATAGCGAGCTGTGGCGCAACCGCGAGCAGAGCGTGCGTGACGCGGCTTATGGCTACTGGAACAGCGTCACCCTCGTGCAGCGTCCGGGCACGGTAGAGGAGCAGGCGGATGCCGCCCTGTTCCTGCTGGAGAACAAAAACATGACCGGCAGCACACTCTACTGCGACGGGGGCTACACCCTACGGTAGAGCATTGCCGCGCCTCGCAAAAGCTAAGCCATTTAAATTCTTTGTCATTACCGCTGTTTTCTCACATCGTCTGCCTATCTGACGAGCAGGTGGAGTGGAGAAAAACGATGGCAAAAAGCACCGCTGGCTGGCTGCATGAAGAGCAGCGCGACTGGGTTCGGCAGCGCGCCCGCTCATGGCTATGGCGCAGCGAGCTGCCCACCTGGATTCTGATCGCGGTAATCTACGGCGGCTGGTTTGCCTCCCTGGCATTCTGGCAGACGCTGGGGCTGCTGCCCGCCACGCTGCTGCTGATCTGGTTCACCACCTGGTACATGTCGCTCCAGCATGAGCTGATCCACGGCCATCCTACGCGCTACCCTCGGGTAAACCAGCTGCTGGGGCTGATGCCGCTGGCGGTCTGGTATCCGTATGGTCTCTATCGGGATGCACATCTGGCGCACCATCGAACTCATCTGCTCACCCAGCCGGAGGACGATCCCGAGTCCTACTATATTCCCGAGTGGCGCTGGCGGCGCTATGCTCCATGGCATCGCAAGCTGATTGCCCTGCGCAACACCTTTCCCGGTCGCCTGCTGCTGGCTCCGGCGCTGGATATCGTCCAGCTGTTGGGCGGCATGGTGACATCGTTTCGCCGCCTGGAGTGGCGGGCAATGATGATGTGGATTGTGCACGCTATCCTGCTGGCCGCGACCTTTGTCTGGCTGACGCGCTGTGAGTTCTCAATCTCCTGGTTTGTATTGGCGGTCAGCTATCCGGCGCTGGCGCTGACGAAAGTGCGATCGTTTCTGGAGCATCGGGCAGATGACGATCTGCTTGCGCGCTCGGTGATCAACGAGGCTTCACTGCCGTGGCGGGTGCTGTTCCTTAATCTGAACTACCATTCTGTACATCACGATCTGCCGGGCGTGCCCTGGTACGCTTTACGCAAAGTCTACCTGCGCGATTGGGTAGGCTATCAGCAGCGCAACGGCGGCTTTCTGGTACGCGGCTATAGCGAGTGGCTGCGGCGTTTTTTATGGCGCTCGGTAGACGTTAATCTGCATCCCGGATTTACGAGGGCGAACGGTAATGACCAGTAAGATCGCATTTCCGATGTACGATCTGCATCGTCCCGATAGCGAGGCGCTGCTTCATACTTTGCAGGCGCTGCTTGTCGCGCGAGGGGTTGCCGCTGCGCCCATCTGGCCACAGGCGGATCTGCTGGCCCACTGGCAGAGTGACGATCTTCTGCTCAGCCAGGCCTGTGGCTATCCGCTGATCACGCAGCTACCGGAGGTACAGACGGTAGGCTGCTTTCACTATTCGGCGCCGGGCTGCGAAGGCATTCACTACCGCAGCCTGCTGGTGGTGCGCCAGAGCGACAGGGATAAAACGCTGACGGATTTTCACGACAGCCGCGCGGTCTGCAATGCACCCGACTCCCAGTCTGGCTACAACGTGTTTATGCAGATGGTCGCCCCGCTGGCGCAGCAGGGAAACTTCTTTAATGAGGTGATCTTCAGCGGCAGCCACCGCCAGTCGCTGGTTGAAATCGGCGAGGGCAGGGCGGATATCGCCGCCATTGACTGCGTGACCTTCGCTCTGCTTCAGCGCCATGCGCCACAGTTAATCTCTAACCTCACCGTTATTGGGACAAGCCCCGCCGCGCCCGGACTGCCGTTGATTACCGCCAGAAACACGTCACCGTCACGCATCGCGCTGCTACGGGACGCGCTGCGCCAGCTGGTCAGCGACCCGGCGTATCGCCAGGTCTGTGCCGCGCTGTTCATCAGCGGCTTTAGCGACGTGTCGCGGCAGGACTATGCGTCCATCCTCTCTGGCTATTATCCACAGCCATAAATAGTCCTTTCTATTTTCCACTATTTTTCACTAATCAATTGCGCAGTAAAGTTCATCCATGCCCTGACGATGCGGTGACGGGCACTCCCGATACTCACTATTAAACAGGTAAGGAACAAGAAGATGAGCAAACAACTCGACGGTAAAATTGCGCTGGTCACCGGTGGTACAAGCGGCATTGGTCTGGCAACGGCACAGGTGCTGGCGGCTCAGGGGGCGCAGGTATTTATTACCGGACGCCGTCAGGCAGAGCTGGATGCAGCGGTGGATGCCATTGGCGCGGCGGCGACCGGCATCCGCGCCGATGCCTCTAAGCTGGCAGAGCTGGACGCGGTCTACGCCCAGATAGCTAAACAGGCCGGGCGGCTGGACATTCTGTTTGCTAACGCCGGAGGCGGCGACATGCAGCCGCTGGGGGCCATCAGCGAAGAGCATTTTGATCGCATCTTCGGTACCAACGTGCGCGGCGTGGTGTTCACGGTGCAGAAAGCGCTGCCGCTGCTGGTGGATGGCGCATCGATCATTTTAACCGGATCGACCACCTCCGTTAAGGGCACCGCCAGCTTCAGCGTCTACAGCGCCAGCAAGGCCGCCGTGCGCAACTTTGCCCGCTCGTGGGCGCTGGATCTGAAAGATCGCGGTATCCGCGTCAACGTGGTCAGCCCCGGCCCTGTGCGTACCCCAGGCCTTGGCGATCTGGTGCCGGATGAGCATCGCCAGGGGCTGTTTGACGCGCTCGCCGCCCAGGTGCCGCTGGGCCGTCTCGGTGAGCCAGAGGAGATTGGCAAGGTGGTCGCCTTCCTCGGCTCCGACGCGGCCAGCTTTATCAACGGCGCGGAGCTGTTCGTTGATGGCGGTATGGCGCAGATCTAAAGCGCGCGCGTCTCATACGCCGATCAATGTAAAACTACTTCAGAAGCTGGCAAGAGCTATCCGCGCGGTCTACGGTTAAGTGACACTACAAGACAATATAGCGGGTAACCTTGCAATGGTGAGTGGCAGTAAAACGGTCGTTTCGCCCCATCGCGAAATTGAAGTAATGAGACAATCCATTGATGAACACCTGGCTAACCTGTTACCTGAAACCGACAGCCAGGATGTCGTCAGCATTGCGATGCGCGAAGGGGCGATGGCACCGGGCAAACGGATCCGTCCGCTGCTGATGCTGCTGGCCGCTCGCGATCTGCGCTATCAGGGCAGCATGTCCACGCTGCTCGATCTCGCCTGCGCCGTTGAACTGATCCATACCGCGTCGCTGATGCTCGACGATATGCCCTGCATGGATAACGCCGAGCTGCGCCGTGGGCAGCCCACCACCCACAAAAAATTTGGCGAGAGCGTGGCTATCCTTGCCTCCGTTGGGCTGCTCTCCAAAGCCTTTGGTCTGATCGCCGCCACCCGCGATCTGCCAGGGGAGAGGCGCGCCCAGGCGGTCAACGAGCTTTCTAACGCGGTGGGCGTGCAGGGCCTGGTGCTGGGACAGTTTCGCGATCTCAACGACGCGGCCCTGGACCGTACCCCCGATGCTATCCTCAGCACCAATCACCTGAAGACCGGCATCCTGTTCAGCGCGATGCTGCAAATTATTGCCATCGCCGCCGCGTCGCCGGAAAGCACGCGGCAGACGCTGCACGCCTTTGCCCTCGACTTCGGCCAGGCCTTCCAGCTGCTGGACGATCTGCGTGACAATCACCCGGCCACCGGCAAAGATCGCAACAAAGACGCCGGGAAATCGACGCTGGTAAACCGGCTGGGCGCAGATGCGGCGCGACAAAAGCTGCGCGAGCATATCGACTCCGCTGACAGACACCTCACCTTTGCCTGTCCGCAGGGCGGGGCCATCCGACAGTTTATGCATCTGTGGTTTGGCCATCACCTTGCCGACTGGTCACCGGTCATGAAAATCGCCTGATACCGCCCTTCGGTTCAAGCAGCACTCAACTATGGAACCACATTACAGGAGTAGTAATGAATGAAGGACGAGCGCCTTGTTCAGCGTAAAAACGATCATCTGGATATCGTCCTCGATCCCCGGCGCGCCGTAACCCAGGCCAGTGCAGGCTTTGAACGCTGGCGCTTTACCCACTGCGCCCTGCCGGAGCTGAATTTTAACGACATCACGCTGGAAACCACCTTTCTAAACCGCCAGTTACAGGCCCCGCTGCTGATCAGCTCGATGACCGGCGGCGTTGAACGCTCGCGCCATATTAACCGCCACCTTGCCGAGGCGGCGCAGGTGCTGAAGATTGCCATGGGGGTTGGCTCCCAGCGCGTCGCCATTGAGAGCGACGCAGGTTTTGGGCTGGATAAAACTCTGCGCCAGCTGGCCCCGGACGTGCCGCTGCTGGCGAACCTGGGCGCGGCGCAGCTGGCGGGCCGGAAAGGTATCGACTATGCCCGGCGCGCCGTGGAGATGATTGAGGCAGATGCCCTGATTGTGCACCTCAACCCGCTGCAGGAGGCGCTACAGCCCGGCGGCGATCGCGACTGGCGTGGGCGGCTGGCGGCTATCGAAACCCTGGTCCGCGAACTGCCTGTTCCGCTGGTGGTGAAAGAGGTGGGAGCAGGGATCTCCCGCACGGTAGCCGGGCAGCTTATCGATGCCGGCGTCGCGGTGATTGACGTCGCCGGGGCGGGCGGGACCAGCTGGGCCGCCGTCGAGGGCGAGCGGGCGGCGACCGCGCAGCAGCGCAGCGTAGCCAACGTCTTTGCCGACTGGGGGATCCCTACCGCCGAAGCGCTGGTTGAGATCGCCGACGCCTGGCCGCAGGTGCCTGTTATCGCTTCAGGCGGCATTAAAAACGGCGTCGATGCGGCGAAAGCGCTGCGGCTCGGGGCCTGCATGGTGGGGCAGGCCGCCGCCGTGCTCGGCAGCGCGGGCGTCTCTACGGAGAAAGTAATCGATCACTTCAACGTCATTATTGAGCAGCTGCGGGTCGCCTGCTTCTGCACCGGCAGCAGCAACCTCTACGATCTGAAGCAGGCGGATATCCGCTATTTGCGGGATGCACCATGAGCCATTTTGCCATCGTGGCACCGCCGCTCTACAGTCACGCGGTGGCGCTGCATGCTTTGGCGCTGGAGCTGGCCCGGCGCGGTCATCGGATTACCTTTCTTACCGGAAACGTCGCCTCGCTGGCAGAGCAGGAGACGGAGAGGGTAACGTTCTATCCGCTTCCCGCCAGCGTGCAGCAGGCCCAGCGCAGCGTCCAGCAGCAGAGCAACGGCAACCTGCTGCGGCTGATTGCGGCCATGTCATCCCTGACCGATACGCTCTGTCAGCAGCTGCCCGCTATTCTGCAGCGGCTGGCGGTGGACGCGCTGATCGTCGATGAGATGGAGCCTGCCGGAAGCCTGGTCGCCGAGGCGCTGGGACTGCCGTTTATCTCTATTGCCTGTGCGCTGCCGGTCAACCGCGAGCCGGGTCTGCCGCTGCCGGTGATGCCGTTTCACTACGCCGAGGATAAGAGAGCCCTGCAGCGTTTCCAGGTGAGCGAACGTATCTACGATGCGCTGATGTACCCGCACGGGCAGACGATCCTGCGCCACAGCCAGCGCTTTGGCCTGGCGGAGCGCAGACGTCTCGACGAGTGCCTCTCGCCGCTGGCGCAGATCAGCCAGTCGGTGCCAGCCCTCGACTTTCCGCGTCGGGCGCTGCCGGACTGCTTCCACTACGTCGGGGCGCTGCGTTACCAACCGCCACCGCAGGTGGAGCGGCAGCCGCGCGGCACGCCGCGAATCTTTGCCTCGCTGGGAACCCTGCAAGGGCACCGTCTACGCCTGTTCCGTAAGATCGCTCGGGCCTGCGCCAGCGTGGGGGCCGAGGTGACGATCGCCCACTGCGATGGCCTGGCGCCTGCCCAGGCCGACTCGCTCTACGCCTGCGGCGCGACCGACGTAGCCAGTTTTGTCGATCAGCCGCGCTACGTTGCCGAGGCAAATCTGGTGATTACCCACGGCGGTCTCAATACCGTGCTGGATGCGCTGGCTGCCGCCACGCCGGTGCTGGCCGTGCCGCTCTCTTTCGACCAGCCCGCCGTTGCCGCCCGGCTGGTCTATAACGGGTTGGGCCGCCGGGTGTCACGCTTTGCCAGACAGCAGACGCTGGCGGATGAGATTGCCCTGCTGCTGGAAGACGAGACCCTGCATCAACGTCTGGCGACGGCCCGCCAGCAGCTTAACGACGCCGGAGGCACTCTGCGTGCGGCGACTCTTATCGAGCAGGCCATGACAGGGAGCAAAAGCGTATCGTGAGGGATCTGATTTTAGTCGGCGGCGGGCTGGCCAACGGGCTGATCGCCTGGCGTCTGCGCCAGCGCTATCCGCAGCTCAACGTACTGCTGATCGAGGCTGGAGATCAAATTGGCGGGAACCACACCTGGTCATTCCACGAGGACGATCTCACCCCCGAGCAGCACGCCTGGCTGGCTCCGCTGGTGGCTCATGCCTGGCCGGGCTATGAGGTGCAGTTTCCCCATCTCAACCGTCGGCTTGCAGGCGGCTACTACTCCATTACCTCAGAGCACTTTGCCGAAGCTCTGCAGCAGGCGCTGGGAGAGAACATCTGGCGTAGCTGCCCGGTGAGCGAGGTCTTACCTAACAGCGTGCGCCTTGCCAGCGGCGAGGCGCTGCTTGCCGGAGCGGTGATTGACGGGCGCGGCGCAACCGCCAATCCGGCGATGCAGACCGGCTACCAGCTCTTTCTCGGCCAGCAGTGGCGGCTGAGCCAGCCTCACGGCCTGACCGTACCGATCCTGATGGACGCCACGGTAGAGCAGCAGCAGGGCTACCGCTTTGTCTATACCCTGCCGCTCTCCGCCGATACGCTGCTGATTGAGGACACACGCTATGCAAACGTCCCACAGCTTGATAGCGACACCCTGCGCCAGACGATTACCGACTATGCTCATCGCAAGGGGTGGTCGCTGGCCCAGCTTGAGCGGGAGGAGTCCGGCTGCCTGCCGATTACCCTGGCGGGCGACATTCACGCGCTGTGGGCCGATGTGGCGGGCGTAGCGCGTTCGGGGATGCGGGCGGGGCTGTTCCACCCCACCACCGGCTACTCGCTGCCGCTGGCGGTCGCCCTGGCCGACGAGATCGCCGACAGCCCGCGTCTGGGCAGCGTCCCGCTCTATCAGCTCACCCGGCAGTTTGCCGAACGCCACTGGCGCAGGCAGGGATTTTTCCGCCTGCTAAACCGGATGCTCTTTCTGGCGGGACGCGAAGAGAACCGCTGGCGGGTAATGCAGCGCTTCTACGGGCTGCCGGAGCCGACCGTAGGCCGCTTTTACGCCGGCCGGCTCTCACTATTCGATAAGGCCCGTATTCTGACGGGCAAGCCGCCGGTTCCGCTGGGGGAGGCCTGGCGGGCGGCGCTGAACTATTTTCCTGACAGGCGAGAAAAAGGATGAAGAAAACCGTTGTGATTGGTGCAGGCTTTGGTGGCCTGGCGCTGGCGATCCGCCTGCAGGCAGCAGGGATCCCAACCGTGCTGCTGGAGCAGCGGGACAAGCCCGGCGGTCGGGCCTACGTCTGGCATGATCAGGGCTTTACCTTTGATGCCGGGCCAACGGTGATCACCGATCCCACCGCGCTTGAGGCGCTGTTTACGCTGGCCGGGAGGCGGATGGAGGATTACGTCAGGCTGCTGCCGGTGAAGCCCTTCTACCGCCTCTGCTGGGAGGATGGCAAAACTCTCGACTACGCCAACGACAGCGCCGAGCTTGAGGCACAGATTACCCAGTTCAACCCGCGCGACGTTGAGGGCTACCGGCGCTTCCTGGCTTACTCCCAGGCGGTATTCCAGGAGGGCTATTTGCGCCTCGGCAGCGTGCCGTTTCTCTCTTTCCGCGACATGCTGCGCGCCGGGCCGCAGCTGCTTAAGCTTCAGGCGTGGCAGAGCGTCTACCAGTCGGTCTCGCGCTTTATTGAGGATGAGCATCTGCGGCAGGCCTTCTCTTTCCACTCCTTGCTGGTAGGCGGCAACCCCTTCACCACCTCGTCCATCTATACCCTGATCCACGCCCTTGAGCGGGAGTGGGGCGTCTGGTTCCCCGAGGGCGGCACCGGGGCGCTGGTCAACGGCATGGTGAAGCTATTTACCGATCTCGGCGGAGAGATAGTGCTCAACGCCAGGGTTGAGGAGCTGGTGGTGACCGATAACCGCATTAGCCAGGTGCGTCTGGCGGATGGCCGCACCGTTGACGCCGACGCCGTGGCTTCGAATGCTGACGTGGTGAACACCTATAAAAAGCTGCTTGGCCACCATCCGGTGGGGCAGAAGCGGGCGGCAGCGCTGGAGCGCAAGAGCATGAGCAACTCGCTGTTTGTGCTCTACTTCGGCCTGAATCAGCCCCATCCGCAGTTGGCGCACCATACTATCTGCTTCGGCCCGCGCTACCGGGAGCTGATCAACGATATTTTTACCGGCAGCGCGCTGGCGGATGACTTCTCGCTCTATCTGCACTCGCCCTGCGTGACCGATCCCTCCCTCGCGCCTCCCGGCTGCGCCAGCTTCTATGTGCTGGCCCCGGTGCCGCATCTTGGCAACGCGCCGCTGGACTGGGCGCAGGAGGGACCGAAGCTGCGGGACCGCATCTTTGACTACCTGGAGGAGCGCTACATGCCCGGCCTGCGTAGCCAGCTGGTGACCCAGCGGATCTTTACCCCGGCAGACTTCCACGACACCCTGGATGCGCATCTGGGATCGGCCTTCTCTATCGAGCCGCTGCTGACCCAGAGCGCCTGGTTCCGCCCGCACAATCGCGACAGCGATATTGCCAACCTCTACCTGGTGGGCGCAGGCACTCACCCTGGAGCGGGCATTCCCGGCGTGGTGGCCTCGGCGAAGGCCACCGCCAGCCTGATGATTGAGGATCTGCAATGAGCCAACCGCAACTGCTTGATCACGCCACGCAGACCATGGCCAGCGGATCGAAAAGTTTTGCCACCGCCGCGAAGCTGTTCGATCCCGCCACCCGCCGTAGCGTGCTGATGCTCTATACCTGGTGCCGCCACTGCGATGACGTTATCGATGATCAGTCCCACGGCTTTGCCAGCGAGGCCGCGGCAGAAGAGGAGGCGACGCAGCGCCTGGCCCGGCTGCGCAAGCTGACCCTGGCGGCGTTTGAAGGGGCAGAGATGCAGAATCCGGCCTTTGCCGCTTTTCAGGAGGTGGCGCTGACCCACGGCATTACGCCCCGGATGGCGCTCGATCACCTCGATGGCTTTGCGATGGACGTGGCCCAGACCCGCTATGTTACCTTTGAGGATACGCTGCGCTACTGCTATCACGTGGCGGGCGTGGTGGGTCTGATGATGGCCCGGGTAATGGGCGTGCGGGATGAGCGGGTGCTGGATCGTGCCTGCGATCTGGGGCTGGCGTTTCAGCTGACGAACATCGCCCGGGATATTATTGACGATGCGGCTATTGACCGCTGCTATCTGCCCGCCGAGTGGCTGCACGATGCCGGGCTGACGCAGGAGAACTACGCCGCACGGGAGAACCGGGCGGCGCTGGCGCGGGTAGCAGAGCGTTTAATTGACGCCGCCGAGCCGTACTACATCTCTTCTCTGGCCGGACTGCATGATCTGCCGCCACGCTGCGCCTGGGCGATCGCCACCGCCCGCAGCGTCTACCGGGAGATCGGTATTAAGGTAAAAGCGGCGGGAGGCAGCGCTTGGGATCGCCGCCAGCACACCAGCAAAGGTGAAAAAATTGCCATGTTACTGGCGGCGCCGGGACAGGTTATTCGTGCGAAGACGACGAGGGTGACGCCGCGTCCGGCTGGTCTTTGGCAGCGTCCCGTTTAGGCGGGCGGCCATGACGCTTGCGCAGGATCGCCTGTAGGTCGGCAGGCTTGCGGGCGTAAATAAAACCGAAGGAGACGCAGCCCTCCCGACCGCGCACCGCATGGTGCAGGCGATGGGCGACGTAGAGCCGCTTCAGGTAGCCCCGGCGTGGGATCCAGTGGAAGGGCCAGCGCTGGTGCACCAGACCGTCGTGCACGAGGAAGTAGAGCAGGCCATAGACCGTCATGCCGCAGCCAATCCACTGCAGGGGCCAGACCCCCGCCGTGCCCACGGCAATCAGCGCGATAGCCACCCCGGCAAACACCACCGCAAAGAGATCGTTTAGCTCAAATACGCCCTTGCGCGGGGTATGGTGTGACTCATGCCAGCGCCATCCCCAGCCGTGCATAATGTAGCGGTGGGTAAACGCGGCGATGCCCTCCATCGCAATAACGCTCAAGATGACGATCAAACTATTTACTAGCATAGCGGTGCGCGCTCCTGCGACTCAGACTGGCTTAATCAAAACTCTTAGCCTCTAAGCATAGTCGCAATCGCAGGCGGCGCGCATCGGTATCAGGCCAGAGCCTGCTTTAGATCCGCCAGCAGATCCTTCTCATCCTCAATGCCCACCGACAGGCGGATCAGCTGCGGCGTAATGCCGTTCGCCAGGCGCTGCGCCAGCGGGATCGAGGCGTGGGTCATACTGAACGGCTGGCTAACCAGACTCTCAACGCCGCCCAGGCTCTCGGCGAGGGTGAACAGCTTCAGCTTGCTGATCACCTCTGCCGCACGCTGGTCGTCGCCTTTGATCACGATGGAGATCATGCCGCCCGGCTGAGCCATCTGCTGGCGTGCAAGGGCATACTGCGGGTGGGAGGTCAGCCACGGGAACCAGACTTTTTCAACCTGCGGCTGCTGCTCAAGCCAGCGGGCCAGCGCCAGGGCGTTACTGCTGTGGCGCTCGATGCGCAGGGCGAGGGTGCGGATCCCGCGCAGGGTCAGGAAGCTGCTGAACGGATCGAGCACGCCGCCCACCGCATTTTGCAGGTAGCCCAGCCTCTCCGCCAGCGCTGGGCGATCGCCCACCACCGCCAGCCCGGCGACCACGTCGGAGTGGCCGTTGAGGTATTTGGTGGCCGAGTGCACCACGATATCAAAGCCCAGCGTCAGCGGGCGGTGGATCAGCGGCGAGGCAAAGGTATTATCTGCCACGCTAATCACGTTATGACGGCGGGCGATCTCAGCGATAGCCGCCAGGTCCGCCAGCTTCAACAGCGGGTTGGTGGGGGTCTCTACCCAGATCATCCGCGTGTCGGGACGGATGGCGGCCTCCAGTCCGGCGAGATCGTCCGGCTTCACCCAGCTCACCTGTAGTCCGGTGCTGCGGCGGCGTACGTTCTCAATCAGTCGATAAGTACCCCCGTAGACGTCGTCAATGGCGACGATATGACTATCTTTATCCAGCAGCTCCAGCACAGTAGAGATCGCCGCCAGGCCGGAGGCAAAAGCGTAGCCGCGTGTGCCGCCCTCCAGCTCGGCGATAGCGCTCTCCAGGGCGTGGCGGGTTGGGTTGCCGCTGCGGGAGTATTCATAGCCGGTGTGCTGGCCCGGCGCGGGCTGGGCAAAGGTTGAGGTGGCATAGATAGGCGGCATCACTGCCCCGTGCTGGTCATTAAAGGCCCCGCTGTGCACGCTGAGGGTTGCCAGGGCAGGCGCGACAGGCGCGGGCCGATCATCATCCTGCAAACCCTGCTGGCGCAGCCACTCGTCGTTAAACATGCGAGAGAGATATTTATTGCCGCTATCGCAGGCGAAGGTCACTACCCGCTTCGGCGTCGTCTGGGCCTGGCAGTAGCGCAGCGCGGCGGCCAGCAGCGTGCCGGTGGAGGAGCCAGCCAGCACCCCCTCCGTCTGCAACAGCTGGCGGGCAGTGGCAAAGGCCTCTGCATCCGTCACCCGATACGCCTGGCGGACCTTCTCCAGATGGGCGAGAGGCGGGATAAAATCTTCGCCAATTCCTTCTACTCGCCAGGATCCGGCTTCGCCGTGCTGTCCGGTTTCAACCTGATCCGCCAGAATCGAGCCGACGGGATCGGCCAGCACAAATTCGGTATGCGGAGAGTGTTTGGCAAACCACGCCTGCAAACCACCCAACGTGCCGCCGGAGCCAACGCCTACCACCACGGCATCAATCCTGCCCGCCAGCTGGTCGAACAATTCCGGGGCAGTGCCCGTGGCGTGCGCCAGCGGGTTGGCCGGGTTGGAGAACTGATCGATATAGTAAGCGCCCGGCGTCTCCTCCGCGAGGCGGCGGGCGTAGTCCTGATAGTACTCCGGATGCCCTTTCGTCACGTCAGAGCGGGTAATAAGCACCTGAACGCCGAGCGCGCGCAGATGGTAGATCTTCTCCTGACTCATTTTATCCGGTACCACCAGCACCAGCTTATAGCCCTTCTGGGTGGCAATCAGCGCCAGCCCGAGGCCGGTATTGCCTGCAGTAGCCTCAATAATGGTCCCGCCAGGCACGAGCAGGCCCTGGCGTTCGGCCTCGTTAATCATCGACAGCGCGACTCGATCCTTTATTGAGCCGCCTGGATTCTGGTTCTCCAGCTTGAGGAAAAGCTCGCACGAGCCGGTATTCAGTTTGTGTAGCTGCAAAATCGGCGTCTGGCCGATAAGGTCGGTAATGGAGTGGAATACGGACATGTTGTGTCACCTGTCATGTGATGCGATAGCAGGAGGATAGGGCGGCAAAAAAGAGGTTTTAAAGAATGATTCTCTGCTAAATAGAACAAAATAGCATATCTGTGCTGTTTAGCCGTCAGGATGGAAAGCCGTCTACAATCAACGCCACATGGCGCTGCGCTTATAGTTGCTATAAAACAAGAGGTTAGATATGAATGATATCGTTGCCGCTGGAGGCGGCAGCAGAGTCTATATGCACGCTTTAGCAAAGCATTGCTGAATTTATCCCATGGCCGCAAAGCCATACTCCCGACCGTATAGAACGAAAAATTATTTCATATCTTATTTTTATCATTTGCAAAGGTAGTAACGGCTGTTTATCATCGTTCAGACATCCATACTGCTAAACTGCCATAACGGATACACCAACGAAATGATCGTCCTGAGGAATATCTCTAAGATTTTTGACCACGGAAAGGTCCCTATTACCGCCGTGGATAATGTGAACTTGACGGTCGAGCAGGGACAAATTTACGGCATTATCGGCTACAGCGGCGCGGGTAAAAGTACCCTGATCCGCCTGCTTAATGGCCTGGAGAAGCCCACCGAGGGCAGCGTTACCATCAACGGCCAGGATATCTCCGCCGCGCGCGGTGAGAGCCTGCGTCAGGCGCGGCTGAAGATCAGCATGGTCTTCCAGCACTTCAACCTGCTCTGGTCGCGCACGGTGAGCGAAAACATCGCCTTCTCAATGCAGATCGCCGGCGTACCGAAAGCACAAATCACCGCCCGGGTGGCGGAGCTGGTTGAGCTGGTCGGTTTGACCGGGCGCGAAAACGCCTATCCGTCGCAGCTGAGCGGCGGGCAGAAGCAGCGCGTCGGTATCGCCCGTGCGCTGGCGAACAGCCCGGACGTGCTGCTGTGTGACGAAGCGACCTCGGCGCTGGATCCGCAAACCACCGATCAGATCCTCGATCTGCTGCTGGATATTAACCGTCGCTTTAAGCTGACCATCGTGCTGATCACCCATGAGATGCACGTGGTGCGTAAGATCTGTGACCGCGTGGCGGTGATGGAGAACGGCAAAGTCGTGGAAGAGGGCGAGGTGCTGGAGGTCTTTACCCGTCCGCAGCAGCCGATCACCCGCCAGTTTGTGCGCCAGGTGAGCCAGTACGCGGAGGAGGAGACCTTTAACCCGGAGCTGGCTAACGATCTGGACGGCAGCGTGATCAAGCTGACCTTTACCGGCCACAGCACCCATAAGCCAATCGTCGGCGAACTGACCCTGCGCTACGGCCTGCCATTCAATATTCTGCACGGCAAAATGACCCAGACGGCGCACGGCGTCTTTGGACAACTTTGGGTACACGTAGTGGCAACCCAGGAACAACTAGGCAATATCCTCGCAGATCTGCAAAAAAGCGATATTGACGGCGAGGTGATCAAACATGGTTGAGAATTTATTCCCGCATCTGCGTCTGGATCAGCTCTGGGCTGCAACCCAGGAGACCCTTTACATGACGGCGCTCTCCGGCGTCGCAACCTTTGTGCTGGGGATCCTGCTCGGGCTGGCGCTGTTTTTAACCGCGAAAGGCGGGCTGTTCCAGAACAAGCCGCTCTACAGCGTGATCTCTATCGTGGTGAACGTCTTCCGTTCGATTCCGTTCATCATTCTGATCGTACTGCTGATCCCCTTCACCAAAACAATTGTTGGCACCATTCTGGGGGCCAACGCTGCGCTGCCAGCGCTGATTGTCGGTGCCGCGCCGTTCTATGCGCGTCTGGTAGAGATTGCGCTGCGTGAAGTGGATAAAGGCGTTATTGAAGCCACGCGCTCAATGGGTGCGCGCCTCAGTACGCTGGTGTTTCGGGTGCTGTTGCCTGAATCGTCGCCTGCGCTGGTATCAGGCATCACCGTGACGCTGATCGCGCTGGTGAGCTACAGCGCCATGGCCGGTGTGATCGGCGCGGGCGGTTTAGGAAATCTTGCTTATCTGGAAGGATTCCAGCGTAACCACAACGACGTCACGCTGGTGGCAACGGTGACCATCCTGATCATCGTTTTCATCATCCAGTTCTGCGGCGACGTGATTACCTCACTGTTAGATAAACGCTAAATACAACAACAATTTGGGAACCAACATCATGAAAAAGACACTGACACTGATCGCCGCAGCAACCCTTAGCGCCCTGAGCTTCGCCTCCTGGGCTGATACCCTGACCGTGGGCGCATCCAACGTGCCGCACGCGGAGATCCTCGAGCAGGCTAAACCTATTCTGGCTAAACAGGGTATCGATCTGGAGATCAAACCGTTCCAGGACTACATCCTGCCGAACACCGCGCTGGCCAGTCGCGATATCGATGCTAACTACTTCCAGCACATCCCGTATCTGAACAGCGTCCTGAAAGATCACGAAGGCGACAAAACCTATGACTTCGTCAGCGCCGGTGCGATCCACATTGAGCCGATCGGTATCTACTCTAAGAAATACAAGTCGCTGAAGGATCTGCCGCAGGGTGGCAAAGTGATCATGCGTGATGCGGTGGCGGAAGAGGGCCGTATCCTCTCTATCTTCGAGAAAGAGGGCGTGATCAAACTGAAGCCGGGCGTGAATAAAGTCAACGCGCGCATCAGCGACATCGTTGAGAACCCGAAGAAGCTGGAGTTCCTGCCAAACGTAGAAGGCTCTCTGCTGCCGCAGATGTATAACAACGACGAAGGCGACGCGGTGGTGATCAACGCTAACTACGCCATCGACGCCGGTCTGGATCCGGTGAAAGATCCGATTGCGGTAGAGAGCGGTGAGAACAACCCGTACGCCAACATCATTACCGTACACCGTGGCGACGAGAAGAAGAAAGACGTCGTCGCGCTGGTGAACGTGCTGCACTCCAAAGAGATTCAGGAGTGGATCCGTACCAAGTACAAAGGCGCAGTGATCCCGGTTAACAACTGAGCCAGATGAGTGAGAAAGGCCCGCTGTAAAGCGGGCTTTTTTTTGCGCCAAAATTAAAGATTAAGAAAAGTATTATACAAACATAATAAAATAACGTATGTAACTATTTGTTAGCTAACTCAGTAATATGCTGATAATTAAGACTTTTGTCTTATTATAAAATATTTGTAATTATTACGTTAATACTTATTTGCTGTGATCTACGTCGTTATTTATAGCCCAAAAAGCCGTTCTTTGTTGATATTCATCACGTCTTCACTTTCCTAATTTTTTGAAACAGTCAATTACGATCTCGATCACTAAAATAAAGTTATTTAAAAAATAAAATGCAATTCCATAAAAACGGAACATCATTTTAATTTTGAGGGTGGCTATGTTGAAGAATACTCTGATCCTTGCGTCTCTTATCGGTGCCTCTTTTGCTGCGCAGGCGGTGACTGTCGATCTGCGTCACGAATATATTGATAACGGCACTAATGCCGATCGCGTGGCGGTCTCTCACCGTTTTGATAACGGCCTGGGTTTTGGCGTCGAAGCAAAATGGAAATCCGGCGGCGATAACGCCGATCAGCCATTAACCGAGCTGGTCGGCAACGGCCACGAAGAATCGTTGAACTGGCGCTGGAAAGCGACAGATAATTTTGCCCTGAACCCGGGCATTAATATTGAAAGTAAAGATACCTTCTCTATCTATAAACCCTATCTGCACGCGCAGTACAGCTTTGACAGCGGTATCTATATCGCTGGTCGCTACCGCTATGAGTATACCCGTAACCCGGACTCCGATGTGGTTGATAACAAAGTCAATAAATTCGATGCGTGGGTAGGCTGGGCGATGGGCGACTGGCGTACCGAGCTGAACTACGTTTATGCGAAAAGCACCGAAGACGTTGTTCGTGAAAATAACAAAACCTATTCTAACGAATATAATGCCAAGCTTGCTTATAAATGGGATAAAAACTGGTCCCCTTATGCGGAGGTGGGTAACGTCGGCGTGAAAAATACCGACGAGCGGCAGACGCGTTTCCGTGTTGGCGTAGCATATACCTTCTAACTGAACCCTCATGAGAAGACCCCGGAGCAGTTGGCCGGGGTTTTTTCGTTATATAATACGAGCGCTAAAAATAGCGTCTTCAAGAAAAATAATACAGATAAAAAAAGGCCCTCCATACGGAGGGCAAGGCCAGTTACTAAACACACTCAATTATGCTTGTAGCCATTCACGCTGCTCGGGAAGCCGGGCGATATAGAGCGCAGGCTTACCGTCTTTGTCGGAGCTAAACAGAACCGCGCTGTCGTCCGGCGTAAATGACGGGTGCGGATGGGTCACCTGGCGGCTATTTGCCACCGTGGCCCAGGAAGTATCATGACGTGCCGCGCGGTAGTAGCGCTTCTCTGCCACGTCGAATACGTAGATATAGGGATCGTTATCGATGCTATAACCATCGGCATCGTTAACATCAACCGGCGAGCCTGAACCGTCACCCACCAGCAGAGTGCCATCAACGTTGCTCATCAGATGCGAACAGGCTGGCATCGTCATGATCGCTTCGTTAACCCCGGTAGTCGGATCAAAGCGATAGATGGTGCGGCCCTGCTGTCCCTTCAGGTAGGAGACGTAGACCAGCGCCGAGCCGTCCGGTACCCAGAACTCATGGGTGCAGCTTTCGCCTTCAGCATGGGTCTTCACTTTACGGATGTTGCTGCCATCCTCGTTTACCAGCCACATGCGGGCATCCACCAGGTCGTGCGGGCCCTCATGGCAGAAGGCAACGGTGTTATCGTCAAACGGACGATAGATAGGATGGCCCAGCCAGAGCTTCTCTTCATGAATAGTGGCACTTTCACCGGTCTGCAAATCGACGCGCAGCAGGCGGCAGTGGGGGCCTTTCAGGAAGAAGTCGTGGAAAATTTTCCAGTCATTAAGCGGCGTCCAGTCGCTTTTGGCAATTTCGATACCCACCAGCTTAGTGCAGTCGCTGTTCGCCACCCAGGTGCCGTAGCCAACCCACTCGTCCGGCACGCGATAGACTTCGCGCTCGGCCAGGGTTTCGAGGTTCACTTCGCGCAGGGTGCGGTCGTTTTTAACGTAGTAGAGGGCCGTGTCATCCGGCGACAGGAAGCCGCCGAAGGTGTTATCGCCCGCGCCCTCGGTCAGCTGCACCGCTTCAGATTTCGCAATGTTCAGCAGATAGTAGTTCCAGTGGCCATCAAATTCACCTGCGAAAAGCAGGTGGCTGCCATCGTTAAAAAAGCATTTCTGATAGAAGTAATTACGATGACAGGTGACTTCAGGAGGCGTTAAGCGGATCACTTCCGCACCCGTGTCCGGATCGCGGCTGACTTCATAGTTAAGCTTAACCCGCATACCTTTCGCCATACTTATCTCCTTGTTGAGAGGGCCTGTCACGATGTTTCGGCCAGCGTAATGACCCGAATGGATTATGAGTTTAAAAACTAGGTGTCAAATTATCAAAACATCGTTTCAATATGTGTGATTGGTCACGCACTTTATAAGAAAAAAGTCTCATCTATATGAAGAAGGGTAGGCGGAAAATGTACGTCTTTGATTTGCGGCAAGAAAAATCAACGAGATAGCTCAAAATCAAAGATTTCATAGGTAACTGTTAATAAACAATTTTTTATCATTCACTTCAACCAGCACTTGCAGGCTGTAGGATGTCAACGCCAAACAATCGTGATCCTAATTGCAATTTTCAAACGAAATAGCAGAAAAAATGAAACAATGTTTTATTTGCAATTGAAAACACGTTTTAGCCGGGATAATATGGCCGCCATACTACAAAACGGAACAGCGTTTCGACGCTCCGTTGCGTGACGTTCGGTCAAAACGATTTCGGAGGTAAATGTGGAAGTCAGACAAAGCATCCACAGCGCACATGCTAAGACGCTGGACACCCAGGGGCTGCGCGACGAGTTTTTAGTTGAGCAGGTATTCGAGGCGGACGCGTACACCATGGTGTACAGCCATATCGACCGCATTATCGTTGGCGGCATCATGCCGGTGGCGAAAACCGTTGCCGTGGGCGGTGAAGTGGGCAAGCAGCTGGGCGTTAGCTACTTCCTCGAGCGCCGCGAGCTGGGCACCATCAATATCGGCGGTCCGGGCACCATCACCGTTGACGGCCAGTGCTACGAAATTGGCCATCGCGATGCGCTCTATGTCGGCAAAGAGGCTAAAGAGGTGGTGTTTGCCAGCCTCGATCCGGCAAAACCGGCTAAGTTCTACTACAACTGCGCCCCGGCGCACACTGCCTATCCGACCAAAAAAGTGACCCCGGCGGATGTCGCTCCGGTGACCCTTGGCGATCCGCTCACCAGCAACCGCCGCACCATCAATAAATACTTCGTGCCGGACGTGCTGGAGACCTGCCAGCTGAGCATGGGCCTGACCGAGCTGGAGCCGGGCAACCTGTGGAACACCATGCCGTGCCATACCCATGAGCGCCGGATGGAGGTCTACTTCTACTTCAATATGGATGAGGACGCCTGCGTGTTCCATATGATGGGCCAGCCGCAGGAGACGCGCCACATCATCATGCATAACGAACAGGCGGTGATCTCACCGAGCTGGTCTATTCACTC
The DNA here is from genome assembly GCA_032055545.1 of Pseudescherichia sp. Lineage (GTDB taxonomy): Bacteria > Pseudomonadota > Gammaproteobacteria > Enterobacterales > Enterobacteriaceae > Pseudescherichia. Next base: position 27,693 of record DAMBQR010000014.1, read on the forward strand.
TGGCGTCGGTACCCGCGCTTACACCTTCATCTGGGGGATGGTAGGGGAAAACCAGGTCTTTGATGATATGGACCACGTTGCCGTTAAGGATCTGCGCTAAGTCGCGGAGAGCAAAGCAAACCCTGCCTGGCGAACAGGCGCAGATAGATTAAGGAACCACTATGATTCTGAATGCATTTTCTCTTGAAGGTAAAGTTGCGGTTGTCTCTGGCTGTGACACCGGCCTGGGTCAGGGGATGGCCCTGGGCCTGGCAGAAGCGGGCTGCGACATCGTCGGGATTAATATCGTTGAGCCGACCGAGACCATTGAGCGCGTCACCGCGCTGGGTCGCCGTTTCCTGAGCCTGACCGCTGACCTGCGTCAGATCGACGGCATCCCTGCGCTGCTGGAGCGTGCGGTGAATGAGTTCGGCCACATTGACGTGCTGGTGAACAACGCGGGTCTGATCCGTCGTGAAGACGCGATCAACTTCAGCGAAAAAGACTGGGACGACGTCATGGATCTCAACATCAAGAGCGTGTTCTTTATGTCCCAGGCGGCGGCGAAGCACTTTATCGCCCAGGGCAACGGCGGCAAAATCATCAACATCGCCTCAATGCTCTCTTTCCAGGGTGGCATTCGCGTACCGTCCTACACTGCCTCCAAAAGCGGCGTGATGGGTATCACCCGCCTGATGGCTAACGAGTGGGCGAAGCACAACATTAACGTCAACGCCATCGCACCGGGCTACATGGCAACCAACAACACCCAGCAGCTGCGTGCCGACGAGCAGCGTAGCGCTGAGATCCTCGACCGTATCCCGGCGGGTCGCTGGGGTCTGCCGAGCGATCTGATGGGGCCGGTGGTGTTCCTGGCCTCCAGCGCCTCTGACTACATCAATGGCTATACCGTTGCGGTAGACGGCGGCTGGCTGGCGCGTTAATTCCTAAGGTTAGGCAATGTGAACCCTGCTCTCCGGCAGGGTTTTTTTTACCGCTAAATCAGATAAATCCATATACGCAATCGCGAAATATCCATATCAAAATTCCTCATCAAAGCAGTTCTCTGTTTATTTATTAGCTAAAACAGACCATTAAAATAATTTGATAATATTAACTGAGATTATCAAAGTGGAATATCCATCACATAAACCATATGCACAGCAATTAAATCCATATCTACGACCGTTACTCCCTGACACCTTTTGCCGTCCCTCTCTTACTTTCAATAGACGATTTACTACTTCAGGCAAGAAAAGATGAGTTCATTTAGTCATAACGCACCGTCAGTGCCGCGCGCGTTACAGGATACGCGCCGCATGAATCTTTTTGTCTCCATCTCCGCCGCCGTGGCCGGCCTGCTGTTTGGCCTGGATATCGGCGTCATCGCCGGAGCGCTCCCCTTTATTACCGATCACTTTACCTTGACCAGCCGCCAGCAGGAGTGGGTGGTGAGCAGCATGATGCTGGGGGCGGCCATCGGGGCGCTGTTTAACGGCTGGCTCTCGTTTCGTCTGGGACGCAAATACAGCCTGATGGCGGGGGCCATTCTTTTTGTCGTAGGATCTCTCGGGTCGGCCTTTGCCTCTGGCGTAGAGATGCTGATCTTCTCCCGGGTGATCCTCGGCGTGGCGGTGGGTATCGCCTCCTATACCGCGCCGCTCTATCTCTCCGAGATGGCGAGCGAGAACGTGCGCGGCAAGATGATCAGCATGTATCAGCTGATGGTGACGTTAGGCATCGTGATGGCCTTTCTCTCCGATACGGCGCTGAGCTATTCCGGTAACTGGCGCGCCATGCTGGGGGTGCTGGCCCTGCCGGCGCTGGTGCTGATCGTACTGGTGATCTTCCTGCCCAACAGTCCGCGCTGGCTGGCGGAGAAGGGGCGGCATATCGAGGCGGAGGAGGTGCTGCGCATGCTGCGCGATACCTCCGAGAAAGCGCGGGAGGAGTTGAACGAAATCCGCGAAAGCCTGAAGCATAAGCAGGGCGGATGGGGGCTGTTCAAAGCTAACCGCAACGTGCGCCGGGCGGTATTTCTCGGCATGCTGTTACAGGCGATGCAGCAGTTTACCGGGATGAACATCATTATGTATTACGCCCCGCGCATCTTTAAGATGGCCGGGTTTACCACCACCGAACAGCAGATGATCGCTACCCTGGTGGTTGGCCTGACCTTTATGTTCGCGACCTTTATCGCCATCTTTATGGTGGATAAAGCCGGACGTAAGCCCGCGCTGAAGATCGGTTTTAGCGTGATGGCCTTTGGCACGCTGGTGCTGGGCTACTGCCTGATGCAGTTCGATAACGGCACCGCCTCCAGCGGGCTCTCCTGGCTCTCTGTCGGCATGACCATGATCTGTATCGCCGGATACGCCATGAGCGCCGCACCGGTAGTGTGGATCCTCTGCTCGGAGATCCAGCCCCTGAAGTGCCGCGACTTCGGCATTACCTGCTCAACCACCACCAACTGGGTGTCGAACATGATTATCGGCGCAACCTTCCTGACGCTGCTTGATGCCATCGGCGCAGCGGGCACCTTCTGGCTCTATACCGCGCTGAATATTGCCTTTGTGGGCATTACCTTCTGGCTGATCCCGGAGACGAAAAACGTCACCCTTGAGCATATTGAGCGTAAGCTGATGGCGGGAGAGAAATTAAGGAATATCGGGGTATAAACCGTAGGCCGGGCAAGCGCGAGCGCCGCCCGGCATGTTGCATTAGCGCATTGCGCGTTTCAGGATACGCTCAGCCTGGCGCTGGAAGTCTGCCGCGGTCTCTTCCACGGTTTTCTGGCCGTAGTCAATGTACTGCAGGGAAGTACCAAACTGGGCCACTACCTGCGGGTCGTCAAAGTAGGGCGATACCGTCAGCTTCGCCGGCAGGGACTGCGCCAGGCGCAGGCCGGCAACCGACGGATCTTCCTCTTTGATGGTGCCGTTCGCGGTCAGGGTCTCCACTGCCGCCTTGCTCAGCGGTACGCCACGCTCAAGGCCCAGCGTCTCCGCCCCCTCTTTGCTGTTCAGCAGGAAGTTAATCAGCTGCGCCGCCTCTTTCGGATGCTTGGTCGATTTACCAATCGACAGCATCTGCGCCGGTTTAAAGAACAGACCTGCGTCGGTAGCGCCCGGCAGCATCGGATAGCTGCCCAGCTCCAGCTTCGCCGGTGGCTTCAGGTTATCGGAGTATTTGGTGATGGTAGAGTTCCACATGTAGGTGCCCCCCCATTCACCCTCGATCCACGGCTTCATCTCATACATGTTGCTCTTACCAAACGAGGCGTAGTATTTGGTATCCGGCATCACATGGCTATCGACGAGATCCTTATAGGTCTGGAAAAACTCCACCCACTGCGCTTTGCTGTAGGCGAATTTTTTCGTCTTCTCATCCACCGCCGCGATGTTGTACTTCTGGATCATGTACGAGTTCAGCAGCGCCAGGGTGTCCTGGTGCTCCAGCACCACCGGGTAGTACTGCTTGCCCAGCTTGCTCTCAAAGGTTTTACCCGCGGCTTTCAGCTCATCCCAGGTTTTTGGGTACTCAACGCCCGCTTTTTTCCAGGTCTCATTGTTGAAGTAGAAGACGCGCGCGGTTACGGAGATCGGGATCCCGTTCAGCTTGCCGTTAACGGTGGTCGATTTCAGCTCTTTCGGATCGAACTGGCTCAGGTCGATCACATCTTTTAGCTGGTTGAGGTCGTAGAAGCCGTCGCCGTTTTTAGAGAAGATCGGCAGCCAGTTCCAGTTGGTCTGCATCACGTCAGGCTCGGTGCCGCCAGCGATCTGCGTCGTCAGGCGGGAGAGATGGCCGTCCCAGCCGGTATATTCAGATTTTACGTTAATGTCCGGGTGCTGCTTGTGAAACTCCTCGATCGCCTTCAGCGTCACCTGGTGGCGGCCGTTGCCACCCCACCAGGACATACGCAGGTCAACGTTATCCGCTGCCTGTGAAGGAAGGGCGCTCAGGCCTAATGTGGCGGAGATGGCTGCGCTTAAAAGCACTTTTTTCATTTTTATACTCCAGTTAGAGAGAGATGTTCTGTTCAGTTTTCGCGTCAAAGATATGACACTTATCCATGTCAAACGTAAACCAGACCTTACGGTTAAGGCCCTTTTCAATCATGGGCTTAGCTTCGTCGGAGGGAATGCGGGCGGTCAGCTCATAGTCGGCAACTTTGAGGTAGACGAAGAACTCATGGCCCATGTTTTCAGTGCGCACCATTTCGCCAGTGCAGCCGCCTTCGGCAAACGGTTCATCGGAGAGGGAGACGAACTCCGGACGCACCCCGAAAAATACCGACTGGTTCTGATACGCGGCAACCTTCTCCTGCTGGCGAGCGTTCAGCGGCAGGCTCTCATCGCCGATGGTGATATGCAGGCGGCCCGCTTTATCAATCAGCTTACCGGGCTTGATGTTCATCTCCGGTGCGCCGATAAAGCCTGCCACGAACATATTTTTCGGGTGGTGATAGAGATTGTCCGGGGTATCCACCTGCATGATATGCCCCAGCTTCATTACGCAGATGCGATCGCCCATGGTCATGGCTTCGGTCTGGTCATGGGTCACGTAGACGGTGGTAGCCGGTTTCCCGGACTTCTTCAGCTCCTTATGCAGATCCGAAATACGGATACGCATTGAGGCGCGCAGCTTAGCGTCAAGGTTAGAGAGCGGTTCATCAAACAGGAACACGTCCGGCTTCTTCACAATCGCCCGACCTACCGCCACGCGCTGGGCCTGACCGCCGGAGAGCTGGCGCGGCAGGCGCTCCAGCAGCTCTTCAAGCTCCAGAATCTTCGCCGCTTCGTCCACGTACCGGTCGATCTGATCCTTCGGCATCTTGCTCAGCTTGAGGCCGAAGGCGAGGTTTTCCCGCACCGTCATGTGCGGATAGAGGGCATAGTTCTGGAACACCATCGCAATGCCACGCTCTTTCGGCGCGAGGTTGTTCACCACCTTTTCGCCGATGCGCACTTCGCCGCCGCTGATAGTCTCCAGTCCGGCCAGCATGCGCAGGGTCGTGGACTTGGCGCAGCCGGACGGTCCGACAATCACCATAAACTCCCCGTCAGCGATCTTCAGGTCGATACCATGTACCGCCTTAAAGCCGTTGGAGTACACTTTTTCCAGCTTGTTGAAAATAACTTCAGCCATGATATTTCCCTCTTAACCTTTAATTCCGCTGCTGGTCACGCCCTGTACGAAGTAGCGTTGAGCCAGGAAGAAGACAATGATGGATGGCAGAATGGAGATACTCGCCATTGCCAGAATTTCGTTCCACGGCGCGCCTTCGGTCACGTCGATGGACATTTTCAGCGCCAGGGCAATCGGGTACTTATCCACGCTGTAGACGTAGATCAGCGGGCCGATAAAGTCGTTCATCGACCACATGAACTGGAACAGAGCCACCGAGATAATTGCCGGTTTCAGGATCGGCACCACCACGTACCAGAGCACCTGGGCAGAGTTACAGCCGTCAATCTGCGCCGCCTCTTCCATGTCACGCGGCACGCCGCGCAGGAACTGGATCAGCATGAAGACGAAGAAGCCCTGAGTGGCAAAGGCCAGCGGCAGATAGAGCGGCATGTAGCTGTTGAGCATGCCCATCTCACGGAACATCAAGTACTGCGGGATCAGCAGCACGGTGCTTGGCAGCAGCATGGTGGTGATCAGCGTGGCGAACCAAAACTTCTTCCACGGGATCTCGAAGCGGGCAAAGCCGTAGGCCACGATGGTGGAGGAGATAATGGTCAGGATCACTTTCGGGATCACATACTTGAAGGTGTTCAGCATGTAGTGACCGAAGTTATACTCGGTGCCGGTTTTCCAGCCGTTGATGAAGCCGTCCCAGGTGGCATTTGCCGGCCACAGGCTCAGGGTGGTGAAGATCTCGTGGTTAGGCTTAAACGCCGCCGAGAACATCCACACCAGCGGGTAGAGCATCAGCAGGCCTACGAACAGCAAAATGACATAGCGGATCCACGCGCTGATCTTCTCGCGACGCAGCGTGCGGGCCACTTCACGTTCGGCGTGGCTCGCAGCCGGGGTAATTTGTTGCACGTCAGCCATTTTTGCCTCCCTTATCGGCGGAGTAGAAGACCCAGTATTTTGATGACTTAAAGGCAATGGAGGCGAAAACGGCCACCACCAGGAACAGTACCCACGCCAGCGCCGCGCCGTAGCCCATGTCGAAATACTTAAAGGCGGTATCGTAGATGTAGAGCGAGAAAAGATAGGTGTAGTAGGTCGGGCCGCCGCCGGTAATGACATACGGGCCGGTAAACTCCTGGAACGCCTGGGTGGTTTGCATAATGAAGTTGAAGAAGATCACCGGCGTAATCAGCGGCACGGTCACCTTCATAAACATCTGCCACTTCGACGCGCCGTCGATCATCGCCGCCTCATACTGCGACTGCGGGACGTTTTGCAGCGCGGCGAGGAAGATCACCATCGCGGAACCAAACTGCCAGACGCGCAGCAGGGTCACGGACATCAGCGCCAGCGACGGCTCGCCCAGCCAGTTCACCGGATCGAGGCCAAAAACGCCGATAAAGCTGTTCAGCAGGCCGTCGATAGCAAACAGCGCACGCCACAGCACGGCGATGGCGACGGAGCTGCCCAGAATCGATGGGATATAGTAGGCGGTACGGAAGAAGCCGATGCCGCGTAATTTAAAGTTAAGAACAAAGGCGATCCCCAGCGCAAAGGCGAGCTTCAGTGGGATCGTTAAAAAGACGTAGGCAAAGGTGACGCCCATCGATTTCCAGAACAGGGAGTCTTCGGTCAGCATGTAACGGTAGTTTTCAATCCCGTTAAATACCGGCGGACTCATTAAGTCATACTCAGTAAAACTGAGGAAAAACGAAGAAACGAAGGGAAAGGCCGTAAAGACGATCAACCCGATGATATAGGGCGATATCCAGGCCAATCCCAGCAGTCTGTTTTCATTCATATATACCTGCCTGGGTGTATGATTGATTTTTAAAACGGTGTTTTAATTTATCTTATTGCGATTTATTTCTGCGTCATTCGATTAATTATGGAAATGTGATCAAAGTCGAAACGACGTTTCAATAAGGTGAGCCAGGTGACATTTCCAGTGAGCACATGCTGTAAGTGCCTGGATAAATGAATGATTAATTCGCTAATGATTTGCTATAAATAAAAACGCCCTCGCGGTAGAGGGCTTTAATTTATTGATACTGTGATCGTCTGTAAACCGCACCGTGCTCGACGTAGGTCGGGCAAACGCAGTGCCGCCCGGCGTGGCAGCGTCAGCATAGTCACGCCCGGTGGCGCTACGCTTACCGGGCCTACATAGGGTGACGTGATATAGTCGTGTTTAATATGCTGTGAGGAAATCCTCACGCACCGGGGTAAAGGTGTCGAGCAGCGTGCCCGCCTTTAAGCAGACGCAGCCGTGCACGATGTTTGGCTCTTTATAGAGGGTATCTCCGGCGCGGACGATATGTTTTTCATCGCCAATGGTAAACTCAAACTCGCCGGACAAAACATAGGTAAGCTGTTCATGAGGATGGTTATGTAAAGGGCCAACCGCCCCTTCGCTAAAATTCACCTCGACCGCCATCATTTTGCCCGCGTGGGCCAGAATGCGCCGGGTAACGCCGTTGCCCAGATCGTCAAGCTGGGTCTGCTGGTGGAAAGTAAACATGAGAGCGTCCTGTAGTTATATAGTTTGATAGTAAAACAATGTTTCATTAAATTTATATCAGCCAGCGTTAAAAAGAAACGCGACGCCTAATAAGTGGAAAGCCGATCACAAGTTTGCTTCTACGGGCGGATAACAGGGGAGAGGTAAGATGAAAACCATAGGACTGCTGGGCGGCATGAGCTGGGAATCGACCATTCCCTACTACCGTCTGATTAATGAAGGAATAAAGACCCGGCTGGGTGGTCTGCACTCCGCCAGCCTGCTGCTGCACAGCGTCGATTTTCATGATATTGAAGCCTGCCAGGCGAGCGGTGACTGGGACAGGGCGGGCGAGATCCTTGCCAGCGCTGCCGCAGGGCTTGAGCACGCCGGCGCCGAAGGGATCGTTCTCTGTACCAACACCATGCATAAGGTCGCCGACCAGATTGAGGATCGTTGCAGCGTGCCGTTTTTGCACATCGCCGACGCCACCGCCCGGGCGATCCAGAAGCAAAACCTACAGCGGGTCGCGCTGTTGGGCACTCGCTACACCATGGAGCAGGATTTCTACCGCGGGCGGATGCGTGACGACCACGGCATCGAAACCTGCGTCCCGGACGGGGAAGATCGCGTCAGGGTTAACCAGATTATCTTTGACGAGCTGTGCCGGGGCACCTTTAGCGAGCCGTCGCGAACTTACTTTATCGATCTGATCGCGCGGATGGCGAACCAGGGGGCGGAGGGGGTGATCTTCGGCTGCACCGAGATCGGTCTGCTGGTCTCCCAGGATCAAAGCCCGATCCCGGTGTTTGATACCGCCGCGCTGCACGCCGCCGACGTTGTCGATTTTATGCTGAATTAACGCTCCGCCAGCACCGCTTCTAACGGCGCGATAATGCGCGACACCGCCTGCTGTAAATGGGCGGAGAAGGCATCCACCAGCGCAGAGGCGGGGCGGTGCAGAGGTCGGATCAGGCTGACGGTAAAGGGCACGGCGATGCTGAAGGGCCTGACCACCACGCCGCTGCTGGCATAGTCGAGGGCGGTAAGGGGGTTCACCACCGACACGCCAACCCCGGCGCGGACCATTGCGCAGACGCTGGCAGCACTGTGGGTCTCTACCACCATGCGGCGTTTTACCTGATGCTCATTGAACAGGGCATCCAGCAGCTGGCGATAGCTGTCCGATCGCGACAGGCTAATATAGTTCTCGCCCTGAAAATCCTGCGGTGTGAGCACCTCACGCTGGGCCAGCGGATGCCCGGCAGGCAGGACGCATACCTCGTTGAGGGTCAGCAGCGGCGTGCGCTCGGTCCCGGCGGGCGTGCTCAGGGTTTCGGTCAGGCCAAGGTCATGACGCTGGGCAGAGAGCCACTCCTCCAGCAACGGCGACTCCTGCGGCACTACGTTGAGGCTCACCTCCGGATAGCGGGCAAGAAACGGCTGCAGCAGCAGGGGCAGAAACGACTGGGAGAAGACCGGCAGACAGACAATAGACAGCTCCCCCTGGCGGAACTCCCGCAGGCTCTCGGCGGCGCTGACGATGCGATCCAGCCCGTACCACGAGCGCTGCACCTCCTCAAACAGCCGCAGGCCCTGTACCGTGGGGTGCAGCCGCCCTCGCGAACGTTCAAACAGCGTCAACCCGATTACCTTTTCAAAGCGTGCCAGCTCTCGGCTTACCGTAGGCTGCGAGGTGTGCAGCAGGCGTGCGGCCTCGGTCAGATTCCCGGCGGTCATCACGGCATGAAAAATTTCGATATGGCGAAGATTAACGGCGGGCATCGGCTCCCCTGCGGCATAAGGTATATCAGATATGCATAGAATCGTAACATAACGATATTTTTTATTCCCTTTGGCCTGTGGCGTAATAGTGAAAAATCATTATGGAGTTCGCCATGCCACGTCCGTTAAACAATACCGATACCGCACTCACTGCCGCAAACCTGCACGGCCTGGTGACTGAATTTGGCGGCCCGGTCTGGGCCTACGACGCCGGGATTATCCGCCGCCGCATTGCCCAGCTGGCAAAATTTGACGTGGTGCGTTTCGCCCAGAAGGCGTGCTCCAATATTCATATTCTGCGTCTGATGCGCGAGCAGGGCGTCAAGGTCGATTCAGTCTCGCTGGGCGAGATTGAACGCGCGCTGGCGGCGGGCTACCAGCCGCAGAACGGTGCGGATGAGATCGTCTTTACCGCCGATCTGATCGACCCGCCGACGATGGCCCGCGTGCACGAGCTACAGATCCCGGTTAACGCCGGCTCGGTAGATATGCTGGCCCAGCTGGGGGAGGTCTCTCCGGGCCACCGCGTCTGGCTGCGGGTTAACCCTGGCTTCGGCCACGGCCACAGCCAGAAAACCAATACCGGCGGCGAGAACAGCAAGCACGGCATCTGGTACAGCGATCTGCCCGCCGCGCTGGAGGTTATGCAGCGCTACCAGCTTAAGCTGGTGGGGATCCATATGCATATTGGTTCGGGCGTGGACTACGGCCACCTTGAGCAGGTCTGCGGCGCGATGGTCAGCCAGGTCATTGCGTTCGGTCAGGATCTGGAGGCGATCTCCGCCGGGGGCGGGCTGTCGATCCCTTACCGTGAAGGGGAGGAGGCGATCGATACCGATCACTACTTTGGCCTGTGGAACAGCGCCCGGGAAAAAATTGCTGCCCATCTGGGGCATCCGGTGAAGCTCGAGATCGAGCCGGGACGCTTTCTGGTAGCCGAGTCCGGCGTGCTGGTGGCTCAGGTGCGTAGCGTCAAAGCGATGGGCAGCCGTCACTTTGTGCTGATCGACGCGGGCTTTAACGACCTGATGCGCCCGGCAATGTACGGCAGCTATCACCACATTAGCGCCCTCGCGGCAGACGGTCGCGATCTGGCGGCTGAGCCGCTTATCGATACCGTTGTGGCCGGTCCGCTGTGTGAATCCGGAGACGTCTTTACCCAGCAGGCGGGCGGGGAAGTTGAAACCCGCGCTCTGCCTGCGGTAGTGCCAGGAGACTATCTGGTACTACATGACACCGGGGCCTATGGCGCATCAATGTCATCCAACTACAACAGCCGTCCGCTGCTGCCGGAAGTGCTGTTTGACGGCGGCGCGGCGCGGCTGATCCGCCGTCGGCAGACTATCGACGAGCTGCTGGCGCTGGAGCTGCTGTAAGAAATGAGCCTGAAAATCCTGCCCCTGTACGAGGCGCCGCACTTTGCGGAGCAGGTAACCGACTGGTTATGGACGGCCTTTGGCGAGACGCTGTCGCGAGACTTTTTTGCCAGCGTGATTGCCCATAGCCAGCGGCCCGAGGCGCTACCCCTTACCTTCATTGCTACCGAGGGGGAGAGGCTGCTGGGTACGGTGGGACTCTGGCGCTGCGATCTTATCAGCCGTCAGGATCTCTGGCCGTGGCTGGCGGCGCTCTACGTTGATGAGGCCGCGCGCGGGCAGGGGCTGGCAGGCAAGCTCCAGCAGCACGTGAAGGATTATGCCCGCGAGCGGGGCTTTACCCAGCTGCATCTCTACTCCGCCTGCCGCGATTTTTACGAGCGCTTTGGCTGGCACTATATCGGTGACGGGCTGGACTACCCCGCCACCACGGTGCACCTCTACCGCTGCGCGCTTTAGCTCTCCTGCGGCGTGCCTACCGAGTGACGGCGCACCAGCGTTGGGCTAAAGAGGTGAGTGATCTCCGGCAGGGGCTGCTCTTTCGCCAGCGCCAGCGCCAGCTCTGCGGCCTGGGTTGCCATCGTCACGATCGGGTAGCGCACGGTGGTCAGGCGCGGGCGGACGTAGCGGGAGATCAGCACGTCATCAAAGCCGATCAGCGAGATTTCGCCCGGTACCTCAATGCCGTTGTCGTTTAATACGCCCATCGCTCCGGCAGCCATCGAGTCGTTGTAGCAGGCCACAGCGGTAAAGTGCCTGCCACGCCCAAGTAGCTCGGTCATTGCCTGCTCGCCGCCGCTCTCATCCGGCTCGCCCCAGGTCACCAGCCTGTCGTTACAGGGCAGGCCGTTCTCCCGCAGCGCATCGTAATAGCCCTGGAGGCGATCTTCCGCATCGGAGATGGCGTGGTTAGAGCAGAGGTAGCCAATTTTGGTATGCCCCTGCTGGATAAGATGCCGGGTCGCCAGCCATGCGCCGTAGCGATCGTCCAGCGCCACGCAGCGCTGCTCATAGCCAGGTACAATACGGTTGATCAGCACCATGCCGGGCATCTGATCCATCAGGGCGGCTAACTCTTCATTGGGAATGCTTTTGGCATGTACCACCAGTGCCGCACAGCGGTGGCGCATCAGCTGCTCAATGGCCCGCCGCTCTTTCTGTTCGTTATGGTAGCCGTTACCAATCAGCAAAAAGTTACCGGTGTGGTAGGCCACCTGCTCCACCGCTTTGACCATAGCGCCAAAAAAGGGATCGGAGACGTCGCCGACCACCAGCCCGATGGTCTCCGTTGACTGCTGGGCCAGCGCGCGGGCATTCGCGTTGGGATGGTAATTGAGTGAGGCCATGGCGCTCTGTACCGCCTGCCGGGAGGCATCGCTGGCCTTGGGGGAGCTATTAATGACGCGCGACACCGTGGCGACGGAAACACCTGCGAGCTTTGCAACATCCTTTATAGTCGCCATTCTGAACCTTCTCTAATGGGTAAGCGTTTACACCTGGTTAAGTGTTGCGGAAAAGTGCGGCAGGTTCAAGGCTGTTGCTTTTCTGAAGTACGCAAACGTGAGCCAAAGCGCATGTGCAGTGTGAAACCGTTACACTGGTGTTACCAGGCAAATAAACCGGGAAATAAAACAGGAAAAGGGTAATTCAAACCTTTAGTTACACTTTGCGATGAGCTGTTGCGATTGTTCCCTGGCATCCGCAAAGGGGAAGAGCCACAATCAAGATCCCAGAGGTATTGATTGGTGAGATTTCAGTACGTATAGAGTACTCACTTTTTGCACCAACCTGCGCGGATGCGCAGGTTTTTTTTCGCCCCGATTTTGCCGCCCGCCACACTTCTCGTGTAATCTGCCACAATTCTTGCCATACCCCGAACGACTGAACAGGAAGTTAATGATGCTGGGCTTTTTCCGTACCCTCGTCCGTCTGCTCTACCGCGTCGAGCTCACCGGCGATACGCAGCCGCTGCGCGGCGAGCGCGTACTCATCACCCCAAACCACGTCTCTTTTATTGACGGCATTCTGCTGGCGCTATTTTTACCGGTGCGTCCGGTGTTTGCGGTCTACACCTCTATCAGCCAGCGCTGGTATATGCGCGCCCTGACGAGCCTGATCGACTTTGTGCCCCTCGATCCCACCAAGCCGATGTCGATCAAGCAGCTGGTGCGCCTGATCGAAAGCGGCCGCCCGGTGGTGATCTTCCCGGAGGGGCGCATCTCGGTCTCCGGTTCGCTGATGAAAATTTATGACGGGGCCGCCTTTGTCGCTGCTAAATCGCGGGCAACGGTGATCCCGGTACGCATTGAGGGGGCAGAGCTGACCTTCTTTAGCCGCCTGAAGGGGCTGGTAAAGCAGCGCCTCTTCCCGCGCATTAGCCTGCACATTCTGCCTCCAACCCAGCTACCGATGCCGGACGCGCCCCGCGCCCGCGATCGCCGCAGGCTGGCGGGCGAGATGCTCCACCAGATCATGATGGAAGCGCGCATGGCCGTGCGCCCGCGGGAGACACTCTTCGAAGCCCTGCTGGCGGCGCAGTATCGCTACGGCGCAGGCAAGAACTGCGTCGAGGATATCAATTTCAAGCCCGATACCTACCGCAAGCTGCTGACCAAAACGCTGTTTGTGGCGCGTATTCTGGATAAGTACAGCGCTAAAGGCGAGACCATCGGCCTGATGCTGCCGAACGCGGGCATCGCTGCGGCGGTGATTTTCGGTGCCATCGCCCGGGGACGCGTTCCGGCAATGATGAACTACACGGCGGGGGTAAAGGGCATGGGCAGCGCCATTACCGCCGCGCAGATCAAAACCATCTTTACCTCCCGCCAGTTTATGGAGAAGGGCAAGCTCTGGCATCTGCCGGAGCAGCTGACCCAGGTGCGCTGGATCTATCTGGAAGATCTGAAAGGCGAGGTCACTGCCGCCGACAAACTGTGGATCTTCGGCCATCTGCTGATGCCGCGCCTGGCGCAGGTGCCGCAGCAGCCCGAGGACACCGCGCTGGTGCTCTTTACCTCCGGCTCGGAGGGCAATCCGAAAGGGGTGGTTCACAGCCATAAAAGCATTCTCGCCAACGTGGAGCAGATCCGGACCATCGCTGATTTTACCGCGCGGGATCGCTTTATGTCGGCCCTGCCGCTGTTCCACTCCTTTGGCCTTACCGTGGGGCTATTTACCCCGCTGCTGACCGGCGCGGAGGTATTTCTTTACCCCAGCCCGCTGCACTACCGTATCGTGCCGGAGCTGGTCTATGACCGTAACTGCACCGTGCTGTTTGGCACCTCGACCTTCCTTGGGCACTACGCCCGCTTTGCCAACCCTTACGACTTCTACCGTCTGCGCTACGTGGTGGCCGGGGCAGAAAAACTGCAGGAGAGCACCCGCCAGCTCTGGCAGGACAAGTTTGGCCTGCGCGTGCTTGAGGGCTACGGCGTAACCGAGTGTGCGCCTGTGGTCTCTATTAACGTACCCATGGCAGCGAAGCCGGGCACGGTGGGACGTATTCTGCCGGGGATGGATGCACGCCTGATGGCGGTGCCGGGCATTGAAGAGGGGGGCAGGCTGCAGCTGAAGGGGCCGAACGTTATGACTGGCTACCTGCGCGTCGAGAACCCTGGCGTACTTGAGCGCCCGGCAGCGGAGAACGCCGAGGGTGAGATGGAAGCCGGCTGGTATGACACTGGCGACATCGTACGCTTCGACGAGCAGGGCTTTGTGCAGATCCAGGGCCGGGCCAAGCGCTTTGCCAAAATCGCCGGGGAGATGATCTCGCTGGAGATGGTAGAGCAGCTGGCACTGCTGGCTTCGCCGGACAAAATGCACGCCACGGTAGTGAAGAGCGACGCCAGCAAAGGCGAGGCGCTGGTGATGTTTACCACCGACAGTGAGCTGACCCGCGAGATGCTGCTCCAGCAGGCGCGCGCTCAGGGCGTGCCGGAGCTGGCGGTGCCGCGCGATATCCGTTTCCTCAAGCAGCTGCCGGTATTGGGCAGCGGCAAACCGGATTTTGTTACCCTGAAGAGCAAACTCGACGAGACGGAAGCGCAACATGCATGAGTCAGTGAGCACTAACAATTCTTTGCTGTCGAAGGGCATGCTGGCGGTCACCGCCGCCCAGTTCCTCTCGGCGTTTGGCGACAACGCCCTGCTGTTTGCCACTCTGGCGCTGCTCAAGGCCGAGTTTTACCCCGACTGGAGCCAGCCGATCCTACAGATGGTGTTTGTAGGCGCTTACATCCTCTTCGCCCCCTTTGTTGGTCAGGTGGCGGACAGCTTTGCTAAGGGGCGGGTGATGATGTTCGCTAACGGGCTAAAGCTGATCGGCGCGCTGAGTATCTGCGTGGGCCTTAACCCCTTTATTGGCTATACCCTGGTGGGCATTGGTGCGGCAGCTTACTCTCCGGCCAAGTACGGTATTCTCGGCGAGCTGACCACTGGCGATAAGCTGGTGAAGGCTAACGGTCTGATGGAGTCCTCGACTATCGCCGCCATCCTGCTGGGTTCGGTCGCGGGCGGCGTGCTGGCGGACTGGCACGTGCTGGCGGCGCTCGGCATCTGCGCTTTGGTTTATGCAGGCGCGGTTGTCGCGAACCTGATGATCCCCAAACTGCCTGCGGCCCGTCCTGGGCTAAGCTGGCGCTTTACCCCCATGACCCAGAGCTTCTTTCACGCCTGTAAAACGCTGTGGCTAAACGGTGAAACCCGCTTCTCGCTGGTGGGTACCAGCCTGTTCTGGGGTGCAGGGGTAACGCTGCGCTTCCTGCTGGTGCTGTGGGTGCCGGTGGCGCTGGGCATTAGCGATAACGCGACGCCAACCTATCTTAACGCTATGGTGGCGGTGGGCATTGTCGTCGGCGCGGGTGTGGCGGCGAAGCTGGTGACTCTGGAGAGCGTGGCCCGTTGCATGCCTGCCGGGATCCTTATCGGCGTAGTGGTGACGCTCTTTTCGTTACAACATGCATTGCTGCCTGCCTACGGCCTGCTGGTGCTCATCGGCGTGCTGGGCGGATTTTTCGTTGTGCCGTTGAATGCGCTTTTGCAGGAGCGGGGGAAGCGTTCCGTCGGGGCGGGCAACGCTATCGCCGTGCAGAATCTGGGCGAGAACGCGGCGATGCTGATTATGCTGGGGCTCTACTCGCTGGCGGTAAAAGCGGGTGCGCCGGTAGTCGGCGTTGGGGTTGGCTTTGGCGTGCTGTTTGCGCTGGCGATTGCCGCCCTGTGGCTGTGGCAGCGCCGTCGATAAAAAAACATGCCCGGCAGGCGTACTCCGCCGGGCAATTCACTTACGGTGCCGGGTAGGTATAAACCTTGTGCACCGCTTCAATCTCCGCTAATACCTCTTCGTTCAGCTCCAGATACAGGCTCTCAACGTTGGTTTTCAGCTGCTCCATGGTCGTCGCCCCCAGCAGGGTGCTGGCCACGAACGGCTGACGGCGGACAAAGGCCAGCGCCATCTGCGCCGGGTCCAGGTTATGCCGTTTAGCGATATCCACATAGGCGGCGATCGCCTTTTGCGTCTGCTCACCGCTATAGCGCGTAAAACGACTAAACAGCGTGTTGCGCGCCCCGGCCGGCTTCGCGCCGTTCAGGTATTTGCCTGTCAGGGTGCCGAATGCCAGGCAGGAGTAGGCCAGTAGTTCGACGCCCTCAAACTGACTCACCTCTGCCAGACCCACCTCAAAGCTGCGGTTCAGCAGGCTATAGGGGTTCTGGATGGTGACGATGCGCGGCAGATCGTGCTTATCCGCCAGGTGCAGATAGCGCATCACGCCAAAAGCCGTTTCGTTGGAGACGCCGATATAGCGGATCTTGCCCGCCCGCTGACACTCGGCCAGCGCTTCCAGCGTTTCCAGAATAGTGACGCCGGGAGAGGACTCCGTCCACTCATAGCCCAGCTTGCCAAAGCAGTTGGTTGGGCGCTGTGGCCAGTGAACCTGGTAGAGATCGAGATAGTCGGTTTGCAGGCGTTTCAGGCTGGCGTCCAGCGCTTCACGGATGTTTTTGCGATCCAGCACCTGATTCTGGCGAATGCCGCTGTCGTTATTGCGGCTGGGCCCGCTCACCTTGGAGGCGATAACCAGCTTTTCACGGCTGCCGTGCTTCGCCAGCCAGTTGCCGACGTAGGTTTCGGTTAAGCCCTGGGTCTCCGGGCGCGGCGGCACGGGATACATCTCTGCCACATCGATCAGGTTGATACCCTGGGCTACGGCGTAATCAAGCTGTGCATGGGCCTCGGCTTCGCTGTTCTGCTCACCAAAGGTCATTGTGCCCAGCCCCAGCGTGCTTATCTCAAGCGAGCTGTGAGGGATACGGTGATAATGCATAGCCGGCTTCCTTGTTTTTTAACAACGTCAGGGGCTTCCTGACAAAGGAATATAAACATGGCAGAGGGGAGGCAAAAGGGGAAGAGAAAAATCAAAAGGCCAGCAGATTGCTGACCTTAGCACTTAGCGTTCGATAATTTGTGACACGTCATCGCGGTTAATCTGCATCTCGTTGCCCTGCAGGTCGCGGTAGCTGACCAGCCCGGTATCGTCATCTACTGCCGGCTTGCCTTCGGTCAGGATCATACGGCCATCTTTGGTCGCCATCACATAGTCGCTGCTGCATCCTGTAACTGCACAGGCTAAACCCACTGCGGAAATCACTACTGCCCATTTTTTCACGGCTTTTCTCCTTCTTAAGGCCAGAATCTGTAATGAGTGTAGTAATAACGCACGGATACGAAAGGAAAAAGCGGGAAAATCTTAAAAGACAGCGCGAAATAGCGGTATTCGCCACGGTTTGTATACACATAGCCTGATAATATTTTCGTGATGTAATTAACGTTACACGTAACGGAGAAGGCGAGATGGAGATACGCGTCAAAACGCTTGAGGAGAAGGTGGAGTCGCTGGTCACGGATGTCGCCGTGATTAAGTCTAACTACGCAACGAAGGAGGATACGTCTGCAATCAGGATTGAAGTTGCCAACATTAAGGCTGAGCTACATAGCGTTATCAGGACGCAAGCTATGGCGATCATTGGCTCAATGATCGCGATCACCGGCGTCGCTTCAGGCGTTATCATTAAATTTCTCGCCCATTAATGCAGCGATGATTTCCCCCATAGCGGGGAGCGAGAGATAAAAGATAAAAAGTAACGGAGAAGGAGAGATGGAGATACGCGTCATAACGCTTGAGGAGAAGGTGGAGTCGCTGGTCACGGATGTCGCTGTGATTAAGTCTAACTACGCAACGAAGGAGGATATCTCAACCATCAGAGTGGAATTAGCAGAGACTAACGTCAGAATTGCAGATGTAAAGGCCGAGCTTCATAGCACGCTTAGAGCTCAGGTAACGACGATCGTTGGTTCAATGATTGCGATTACCGGCGTCGCTTCAGGCGTTATCATTAAATTTCTCGCCCATTAATGCAGTGATGGCTCCCCCGTAGCGGGGGAGCGAGGGATCACAGCGGATTCTTTTTATTGCGCAACAGGTTCAGGGTCTCGACGGCGATCGAGAAGAACATAGCGAAGTAGATGTAGCCTTTCGGCACATGAATGCCAAAACTCTCCAGCATCAGCGTAAAGCCGACCAGGATCAGGAACGACAGGGCCAGCATTTTTACCGACGGATGACGATCGACAAACTCGCCGATAGGGCGGGCGGCAAACATCATCACGCCGACGGAGATCACCACCGCCGCCATCATAATGAACAGGTGATCCGACAGGCCCACCGCCGTAATCACCGAGTCAAGGCTGAAGATAATATCCAGCATCATGATCTGCACGATGGCGCCGAGGAAAGAGTGAACGTTGGTTTTCAGCCCCTCCTCTTCACCTTCGATGGACTCGTGGATCTCCTTGCTGGCTTTCCAGATAAGGAACAGGCCGCCGAGCAGCAGGATCAGATCCCGGGCGGAGACCGCGTGATCGAAAACGCTAAACAGCGGCGTGGTCAGCCGGGTCACCCACGAGATAGAGGCCAGAAGCGCCAGACGCATCAGCATTGCGCCCGCCAGGCCAATACGCCGGGCGTGGTTGCGCTGTGCGGTCGGAAGCTTAGCAACGACCAGAGAGAGGAAAATAATATTGTCGATCCCGAGCACAATCTCCAGCAGCGTCAGCGTACCGAGCGCGAGCCAGGCGTTGGGATCGGTTATCCATGCAAATAACATCGTAAAGTCCTGCCAAAAAAAGAAGCGCTAATTATAAGCCTGCGGCGGGCGAGGGCAAAAAATTTAATAACCCTGCTACAAAAAATGCCGCTCCAGCAGCGCACGGGTAAAGTTCTTCTTCAGGTAAAAGCCTCGCGGCAGGGTGAGGATCGGCTGGCCGTGCTGGCCCACCGCCTCGGTCAGCGCCTTGCTGTTCGCCGCCTTGGGCCGCAGCTGTAGCACCTCACCATGGCGGGCAGTAATGCTCTCTACCTGACCCAGCACGATAAGATCCATCAGCTCCTCCCAGTCCATCCGCAGCTGCTGCTCTTCCAGCTCGCTGGGGCTCCACAGCAGCGGGGAGCCAACCCGGCGACTGGCGATGGGGATCTCCCGTGAGCCCTCTACCGGGATCCACAGCACCCGCTTGAGCTTGTGCCGCACATGGCTGCTCTCCCAGGTGACGCCGCTGTTGCCGGTCAGCGGAGCAACGCAGACAAAAGTGGTCTCCAGTGGACGGCCCAGGCTATCCACCGGAATAGTTTTCAGCTCCACTCCGAGGGCGGCAAAATCCTGCTCAGGCTTACTGCCCGCGCTCGCCCCCAGCCAGCGCTCCAGCAGCACGCCGGTCCAGCCTTTATCACGCTTAAAATCCGCCGGAACAGGCAGTCCGGCCAGCGCACCCAGTTCGCCGAGGGTGAGTCCAGCCAACCGCTGCGCCTGCGTAAGCAGAGCGCTTTCCGAGTCCGGCGGAGAGGTAAAAGGGGAGAGCGGCAGCATATGAACAACCTCTGGTTAAAAAATGAACAGCAATAGTACACAGGGGATAACGCGTAAGATCTTTTCCGACAGTGATAAACAACGCAATGATTTTTAGGATTTTTTTCCCTTGCGCTCTGTTTGTTGCGCAACGACTCGCAGGGTTTTCCAAATCTGGTCAC
The DNA here is from genome assembly GCA_032055545.1 of Pseudescherichia sp. Classification (GTDB taxonomy): domain Bacteria; phylum Pseudomonadota; class Gammaproteobacteria; order Enterobacterales; family Enterobacteriaceae; genus Pseudescherichia. The sequence goes on from DAMBQR010000014.1 coordinate 47,564, forward strand.
TGACAATGAACAGGATCTTACACCATGTTATCCACAGAAAAGTGGGATAAGTGAGAAAAACCGGCACTACTGTTTCCATTTACAGCCTTGACGTGCGACCAAAATCGAATTTTCGCACAAATTGTGCTTAACTTAGTGGCACAATATGTGGATAAAACCGACTCTGTTCGATCTTTCATCAGTTGCTGGATCGGCCATGTGACACACATCACATATTGCTGCTTCAGGCATAAAGATCGTGGTGTAACCTAATGAATAGTCCAATATTATTTTTTTTAGTAATAAACAGATTATTCAGGGCCGCCCAGGTTTTCCCGGAGTAATTCCATACTTCTGCACAACTCTATCCACAGAAATCGTGAATAAAACCGCGGCTCGAACCCTCATTCTGTTTATAACTCAGGTGATAATTGTGAGTTATTCAAATGTTATTCGGTTATAGCGCATAGAGAGAGTGGTTTACCGTACCTCACGAGTGTGAAACAATCGTTTAATTCAGGTTTATTTTGAGGTAGTCCGGTGATTGATGACGATGGCTACCGCCCAAATGTGGGTATCGTAATCTGTAATCGACAAGGCCAGGTGATGTGGGCCAGGCGCTTCGGTCAGCACTCATGGCAGTTTCCCCAGGGCGGTATCAACCCTGGTGAGTCCCCGGAGCAAGCTATGTACCGGGAGCTGTTCGAAGAGGTGGGGCTGAGCCGTAAGGATGTACGTATTCTTGCTTCGACCCGCAGCTGGTTGCGTTACAAGTTACCAAAACGTTTGGTGCGTTGGGACACAAAGCCGGTTTGTATCGGCCAAAAACAGAAGTGGTTTCTTTTGCAATTGATCAGCAACGATGCGGATATCAATATGCAAACCAGCAGTACCCCTGAGTTTGATGGCTGGCGCTGGGTAAGCTACTGGTATCCTGTTCGTCAGGTCGTCTCGTTTAAGCGCGATGTCTATCGTCGGGTGATGAAGGAGTTTGCAAGTGTGGTGATGGCGCTGGCAGAGAGCACCCCTAAGCCACAACACTCTCCTGCCTGGCGACGTAAAAGAGGATAAGCCCTACATATCATGCTCACCCGGTTGCGAGAGATAGTCGAGAAAGTTGCCAGCGCACCGCGCCTTAACGAGGCGCTGGATATTCTGGTAACGGACATTTGTCTGGCGATGGACACCGAAGTCTGTTCGGTCTACCTCGCCGATCACGACAGGCGCTGCTACTACCTGATGGCGACGCGCGGTTTGAAAAAGCCGCGCGGCCGCACCATCACGCTCGCATTCGATCAGGGTATCGTTGGCCTGGTAGGCAGGCTGGCGGAGCCGATCAACCTCGCCGACGCGCAAAAACACCCCAGCTTTAAATACATTCCCTCGGTAAAAGAGGAGCGGTTCCGTGCATTTCTTGGCGTGCCGATTATTCAGCGACGCCAGCTGCTGGGCGTGCTGGTGGTGCAGCAGCGCGAGCTGCGCCAGTTTGACGAGAGCGAAGAGTCGTTTTTAGTCACGCTGGCCACCCAGATGGCGGCCATCCTCTCCCAGTCGCAGCTTGCCGCCCTGTTTGGACAGTATCGCCAGACGCGCATTCGTGCGCTGCCTGCCGCTCCCGGCGTGGCTATTGCCGAGGGGTGGATGGATGCCACTCTGCCGCTGATGGAGCAGGTCTACGAGGCCTCGACGCTGGACACTGGCCTTGAGCGCGAACGGCTCACCGGCGCGCTTGAAGAGGCCGCAGGCGAGTTTCGCCGCTACAGCAAGCGTTTCGCTGCCGGGGCGCAGAAAGAGACGGCGGCCATCTTCGATCTCTACTCCCACCTGCTATCAGACGCCCGTCTCAGACGCGAGCTGTTTGACGAGGTCGATCGCGGCTTCGTGGCCGAGTGGGCGGTGAAAAAGGTCATTGGGCGCTTTGCCGAGCAGTTTGCCGCCCTCTCCGACGGCTACCTGAAGGAGCGTGCCGGCGACCTGCGCACGCTGGGGCAGCGCCTGCTGTTCCATCTCGACGATAGCCTACAGGGGCCCAATACCTGGCCTGAGCGCTTTGTGCTGGTGGCCGACGAGCTATCCGCCACTACGCTCGCGGAGTTGCCCCACGACCGGCTGGTAGGGGTGGTGGTGCGCGACGGCGCGGCCAACTCCCACGCGGCTATTATGGTGCGGGCGCTGGGCATTCCTACGGTGATGGGAGCCGATATCCAACCCTCGGTGCTACACCACCGCACGCTGGTGGTGGATGGGTACCGGGGTGAGATCCTGGTCGATCCCGAGCCGATCCTGCTCCAGGAGTACCAGCGTCTCATCACCGAAGAGAACGAACTCAGCAAGCTCGCGGAGGATGAGGTTAACCTTCCCGCCCAGCTGAAGAGCGGCGATCGGGTTAAGGTGATGCTCAACGCGGGCCTTAGCCCTGAGCATGAGGAGCAGCTCGGCAGCCGCATCGACGGCATTGGCCTTTACCGCACTGAAATCCCGTTTATGCTGCAAAGCGGTTTCCCCTCGGAAGAGGAGCAGGTGGCCCAGTATCAGGGGATGCTGCAGCTGTTTAACGAGAAGCCGGTCACCCTGCGCACGCTGGACGTCGGTGCGGATAAGCAGCTGCCCTATATGCCCATCAGCGAGGAGAACCCGTGCCTTGGCTGGCGGGGGATCCGTATTACGCTCGATCAGCCGGAGATCTTTCTCATCCAGGTGCGAGCCATGCTGCGTGCCAACGCCGCCACCGGCAACCTTAGTATCCTGCTGCCGATGGTCACCAGCATCGAAGAGATAGACGAAGCCCGGCGTCTGATTGAGCGCGCCGGACGCGAAGTCGAGGAGATGATCGGCTACGCCATCCCCAAACCACGTATTGGCGTGATGCTGGAGGTGCCTTCGATGGTCTTTATGCTGGCGCATCTGGCAAGCAGGGTCGATTTTATCTCCGTTGGCACCAACGATCTTACCCAGTATCTGCTGGCGGTCGATCGCAACAACACCCGCGTGGCGAGCCTCTATGACAGCCTGCATCCTGCCGTTCTGCGGGCGCTGGCGACGATTGCCCAGGAGACGGAGCGCCACGGAATCGATCTCTGCCTGTGCGGTGAAATGGCGGGCGATCCGATGTGCGTCGCAGTACTGATTGGCCTTGGCTATCGTCATCTGTCGATGAACGGCCGCTCGGTAGCCCGTGTTAAATACCTGCTGCGCCATATCGATCGCGAGGATGCCGAGACCCTGGCAAACCGCGCCCTTGAAGCCCAGTTTACCAGCGAGGTGCGTCACCAGGTGGCGGCCTTTATGGAGGGTCGCAGCATGGGCGGCCTGATCCGCGGAGGACGCTAGCGTTAGCGGCTGCGGGTAAACGGAAGATACAGATCTTTTACAACTTCGCCCTAATCGCCCGTCAGGCTTATGCTATGATTCCCAGCTTTGGAGCGCCCTGTTTCATGGGCGCACATCTTAACCGCTGTCGATTTTTGGCGGAATAACAACACTTTGTGGTGACAGATGAATAATGGATATCTGCATTTTCCCGATTTCGATCCGGTAATTTTCTCTATCGGACCGGTTTCGCTACACTGGTACGGCCTGATGTATCTGGTTGGCTTTATTTTTGCCATGTGGCTGGCTGGCCGCCGCGCAAGTCGTCCCGGTAGTGGCTGGACGAAAAACGAAGTAGAAAACCTGCTCTATGCGGGCTTCCTGGGCGTTTTCCTCGGTGGACGCATCGGCTACGTGCTGTTCTACAACTTTCCGACCTTTATTCAGGATCCGCTCTATCTGTTCCGCGTCTGGGACGGCGGCATGTCCTTCCACGGCGGCCTGGTCGGGGTGATTGTGGTGATGATCATCTTCGCGAAACGCACGAAGCGCACCTTCTTCCAGGTGTCGGATTTTATTGCGCCGCTGATCCCGTTCGGGTTGGGTGCCGGGCGTCTGGGTAACTTTATCAACGGCGAGCTGTGGGGCCGCGTCGATCCGAGTTTCCCCTATACCATGCTTTTCCCTGGCTCCCGCGCCGAAGATATGGCTCTGCTGCCGTCGCACCCGGAGTGGCAGTCTATTTTTGACACCTATGGCGTCCTGCCGCGCCACATGTCTCAGCTATACGAGCTGGCGCTGGAAGGCGTTGTACTGTTTATCATCCTTAATCTGTATATCCGTAAGCCGCGTCCGATGGGTGCAGTATCAGGCCTGTTCCTGATCGGCTATGGCGCATTCCGCATCATCGTGGAGTTCTTCCGCCAGCCGGACGCGCAGTTTACCGGCGAATGGGTGCAGTACATCAGCATGGGCCAGATCCTCTCTATCCCAATGATTATTGCGGGCGCGCTGATGATGGTCTGGGCGTACCGCCGTCGCCCGCAGCAACACGTCTCCTGAGGAATCATGAAACAGTATTTAGAACTGATGCAAAAAGTGCTGGATGAAGGCACACAGAAAAACGACCGTACCGGCACCGGCACGCTTTCCATTTTTGGCCATCAGATGCGCTTTAACCTGCAGGAGGGCTTCCCGCTGGTGACCACCAAGCGTTGCCACCTGCGCTCAATCATCCATGAGCTGCTGTGGTTCCTGCAGGGCGATACCAATATCGCCTACCTGCATGAAAACAACGTCACCATCTGGGACGAGTGGGCCGACGAGCAGGGTAACCTTGGCCCGGTCTACGGCAAACAGTGGCGCGCATGGCCAACGCCGGATGGTCGCCACATCGACCAGATCGCGACCGTGCTGAACCAGCTAAAGACCGATCCAGACTCGCGACGGATCATCGTCTCTGCATGGAACGTCGGCGAACTGGACAAAATGGCGCTGGCCCCGTGCCACGCGTTGTTCCAGTTCTACGTTGCGGACGGCAAGCTCTCCTGTCAGCTCTACCAGCGCTCCTGCGATGTCTTCCTCGGCCTGCCGTTTAACATCGCCAGCTATGCGCTGCTGGTGCATATGATGGCGCAGCAGTGCGACCTGGAGGTAGGTGACTTCGTCTGGACCGGCGGCGATACCCATCTCTACAGCAACCACATGGAGCAGACGCATCTGCAGCTGACCCGTGAACCGCGTGCGCTGCCAAAGCTTGTCATCAAACGTAAGCCGGACTCGCTGTTTGACTACCGCTTCGACGACTTTGAGATCGAAGGCTACGATCCGTACCCTGGCATTAAAGCCCCGGTTGCTATCTGATAGTCATAGCCTGCCACAGCCGGCGCGTTACTGCGCCGGTTTCTTTCCGCTCTCATTCCATTTTGCGACCCGCTTTCCCGCTGTGATGTAACCCTCTGCAAACCACCCTATTTCTCTCGTAGCGCCTCGTAAAAGTAACCATTTCGCCTCGCATGCGTTGCTTTTTGAGTGCAGAGTGCGGCCATGAAAAAAGAGCAGGGCTACACCCTTATTGAAACCACGGTGGCGACGATTGTTCTGGTGATCCTGAGCGCGTCGGGGCTGTACGGCTGGCAGAGCTATCAGGCGCATCAGCGTCTATGGCAAACCGCCTGGCAGGTACGTGACTACCTGGAGCTGCTGCGGGACGACGCCAACTGGCACAACCGGGATCGCAAGATACGGGTGAAGCAGGAGAGCGGTCGCTGGTGTCTGCTGGCATCGGCTGACGCGCAGGCGCGCTGCGGGGCGGATAATCCCCTTGCGCTGCGCCCACTCTGGCCAGAGGTGGCGCTGGTGGATATCACCCCCTCCCTCGGTTTTTACGGGCTGCGCAATACCGCATGGGCCGGGCACATCACGCTGCGCAGCGAGGCGGGGGAGTGGCAAATCATTGTATCGAACTGGGGGCGGATAAGAGTATGCCAGCGGACAAACAGCGGCTCATGCAGCTAACCCAGGGCGGCTTCTCGCTGCTGGAGGTACTGCTCGCCATGGTCATTGGCAGCGTGCTGTTGCTTAGCGCCGCCCGCTTTTTACCTGCGCTACAAACGGCAATGCTACACCAGACCCGGCAGCAAACTCTGGAGGAGGCGCTTTGGCAGCATCTCTTTACCCTGGGGAAACATCTTCAGCGGGCCGGTTACTGTCGGGGCGAGTGCACTGGGCAGCCGCTGGTCGTTGGCCGTCAGGGAGCCTGCGTTATCGTGCAGTGGGATGCCAACAGCAACGGCCGGTGGGAGCATTCGCCCCTCTCTGAGGCGGAGCAGACCGGCTTTCGCCTGCAGAGCGGCGTGCTGGAGACGCGGCAGGGGGCAGAGAGCTGTGAAGAGAAGGGGTGGGATAAAATTACCGATCCGGCCACGGTCAGCGTACAGCGCTTCACGGTGGCTCGCCAGTCGCAGGGTCTTTTGGCCCCAACGCTGACGGTGACGCTGATGGCGGCACCCGCCGATCATCCTCAGGAGACCATTAGCGCGACGTACAGCGTGGAGGGGTACAACTTATGAAAAGTGAAATCTGTGAGAGATGAAAGGGGGATCTCATCCCTGGCGCTGGTTCTGCTCTTGCTGGTACTGGGCAGCCTGATGCTTACCGGCTTGAACCAGCGCCAGCGCACCCATACGCAGCGCATCACCAGTGAAAGCCGGGCGCTACGGGATTTGGCCGCTGCCCACTCGGCTCTGGAGTGGGGGCGAATGCAGACCTGGCAGATGCAGCCCGCCGTGCAGTGCCGGGAGCATAATCGCCAGCCGTGGCGGGCCTGCCTGCGTATTTTTGCCGACAGGACGCTGGTGCTGATTGCCGCCAGCGGCAGTGAAACCCTGTGGCGCAGCGGGGTGATACGCGAGCGCAACGTGACGTTTTCGCCCCACGGCTGGAGCGATTTCTGTCCATTCAAGGAGATAGCACTATGCCGAATGCCGTAGTTTCCCGGAGAGGCTTTAGCCTGCCGGAGACGTTGCTGGCAATGGTGCTGCTGGTCATGGTTGTGACGGCGCTGACAGGGTATCATCGCGTGCTGCTACAGGGTTTCACTACCTGGAGCCACTATCGCTACCTGTGGCGCTACGGCTGGCAGCAGGCGCAGCCCAGGCCCGCGCCGCTACCGTCCGGCTGGCAGGCCAGCCGGATACAGACAACGGACGCCGGATGTGTCAGCATCAGCGTAACCATCACCTCGCCGGCGGGCAGGCAGGGGAAGATGACGCGGTTACATTGCCCAGTTTATAAGTAGTCAGGAGCGTTTATGTTAAGGGTCTATCACTCCAATCGTCTGGATGTGCTGGAAGCATTGATGGAGTTTATCGTTGAGCGCGAACGGCTCGACGATCCCTTTGAGGCCGAAATGGTGCTGGTGCAGAGTACCGGCATGGCGCAATGGTTGCAGATGACGCTCTCGCAAAAGTTTGGTATTGCCGCCAATATCGACTTCCCGCTCCCGGCGAGCTTTATCTGGGATATGTTTGTCCGCGTGCTGCCGGACATCCCGAAAGAGAGCGCCTTTAATAAACAGAGCATGAGCTGGAAGCTGATGACCCTGCTGCCGCAGATGCTGGAGCAGGAGGCGTTCACCATGCTCCGCCACTACCTCAATGATGACGACGACAAGCGCAAGCTGTTTCAGCTCTCGTCACGGGTGGCGGATCTCTACGATCAGTATCTGGTCTTTCGCCCGGAGTGGCTGACCCGCTGGGAAGAGGGGGGGGCGATAGACGGCCTCGGCGAAGCGCAGATCTGGCAGGCACCACTCTGGCGCGCGCTGGTGGAGCATACCGCTGCGCTGGGACAGCCGCACTGGCATCGTGCCAACCTCTATCAGCGTTTTATCAACGTGCTGGAATCCGCCACGACGCCGCCCGCCGGGCTACCCTCCCGGGTATTCATCTGCGGCATTTCTGCCCTGCCGCCGGTCTATCTCCAGGCGCTGCAGGCGCTGGGCAAGCATGTAGATATTCACCTGCTGTTCACCAACCCCTGCCGTTACTACTGGGGGGATATCAAAGATCCGGCGTTTCTCTCCCGGCTCATTGCCCGCCAGCGTAAGCACCACCTTGATGCCCATCCGGTAGCCCTGTTCCGTGAAGATCAGCCGGTAGAGGGCCTGTTTAACAGCGAAGGTGAGCAGGAGGTGGGTAACCCGCTGCTGGCCTCGTGGGGCAAGCTGGGACGCGACTACATCTATCTGCTGGCCGGGATGGATCGCTACGACGATCTCGACGCCTTCGTTGATATTACGCCCGGTGCGCTGCTGCAAAACCTGCAGTATGACATTCTGGAGCTGAAAAACAGCGCCGTCGCCGGCGTGACGGCCCAGGAGTATGAGCGCAGCGACAGCAAACGCAGGCTGGAGCGGGAGGATCGCAGCGTGGCGGTGCACGTCTGCCACAGTCCGCAGCGCGAGGTCGAGGTGCTGCACGATCGCCTGCTGGCGATGCTGGAGGAGGATCCAGATCTCTCCCCGCGCGACATCATTGTGATGGTGGCGGATATCGACAGCTACAGCCCCTTTATTCAGGCGGTATTTGGCAGTGCCAGCGGGGAGCGCTATCTGCCCTATGCCATCTCCGACCGCCGTGCCCGCCAGTCGCACCCGGCGCTACAGGCTTTTATCAGCCTGCTTTCACTGCCGGACAGCCGCTTCCAGTCGGAGGACGTGCTGGCACTGCTGGATGTGCCGGTGCTTGCCGCACGGTTCAACATTGATGAAGAGGGGCTGCGCTATCTTCGCCAGTGGGTCAACGAGTCCGGCGTGCGCTGGGGTATGGACGATGACAACGTACGCGAGCTGGCACTGCCCGCTACCGGCCAGCACACCTGGCAGTTTGGCCTGACGCGCATGCTCCTCGGCTACGCAATGGAGAGCCGTCAGGGCGAGTGGCAGTCGGTGCTGCCCTACGATGAGTCCAGCGGGCTGATTGCCGAGCTGGTGGGCCACCTGGCCTCGCTGCTGATGCAGCTCAGGCTGTGGCGCAAAGGGTTAGCCCAGGATCGCCCTCTGGCGGAGTGGCTACCGGTCTGCCGCGACATGCTCAACGACTTCTTCCTGCCGGATCCCGATACCGAAGCTGCGCTGGCGCTGATTGAGCAGCAGTGGCAGGCGGTGATCACCCAGGGCGTGGGCGCCCACTATGACGAGGCGGTGCCGCTCTCCCTGCTGCGCGACGAGCTGGCGCAGAGGCTCGACCAGGAGCGCATCAGCCAGCGTTTCCTCGCGGGGCCTATCAACATCTGTACGCTGATGCCGATGCGTTCGATACCCTTTAAGGTGGTCTGCCTGCTGGGGATGAACGACGGCGTCTATCCGCGCGCGCTGGCACCGCTCGGCTTTGATTTGATGAGCCAAAAACCGATGCGCGGCGATCGCAGCCGCCGGGACGATGACCGCTACCTCTTCCTGGAGGCGCTCATCTCTGCCCAGCAGAAGCTCTATATCAGCTATATCGGGCGCTCGATCCAGGATAACAGCGAACGCTTTCCGTCGGTGCTGGTGCAGGAGCTGGTGGATTACATCGGGCAGAGCCACTATCTGCCCGGTGATGAAGAACTGACCTGTGATGACAGCGCGAAGCGGGTGGTGGATCACATCACCCATCTGCATACGCGGATGCCGTTCGATGCAGAAAACTTTATTGCCGATGAGCTGCAAAGCTATGCCCGGGAGTGGTTGCCCGCCGCCAGCCAGCAGGGGGTGGCTCATGCCACCTTTATCCAGGAGCTGGAGGAGGAGCCGCTGGAGACGCTGGCGTTTGAGCAGCTTCAGCGCTTCTGGGCGCATCCGGTACGGGCCTTCTTCCAGATGCGCCTGAAGGTGAACTTCCGCCCTGAGGCGAGCGATATTCCCGACGCCGAGCCGTTTATCATTGATGGCCTGGACCGCTACCAGCTTAACCAGGCGCTGCTTAATACCCTGGTGGAGGAGGAGGATGTCGAGAAGCTCTTCCGTCAGTATCGTGCGGCAGGCCAGCTGCCCTACGGCGCATTTGGGGAGATTGTCTGGGAGACCCAGCATCAGGAGATGCAGCAGCTGGCGTCGCGGGTTCACGAGCACCGCAAGCCCGCCGAGAGCATGGAGATCGAGCTTGATTGCGGCAAGGTGCACCTGACCGGCTGGCTACAGCATGTCCAGGAGGATGGCCTGCTGCGCTGGCGTCCTTCGATGCTGAAGGTCTCGCAAGGTTTGCAACTTTGGCTGGAACATCTTGTCTACTGTGCCAGCGGCGGAACGGGAGAGAGTCGGCTGTTTGTCCGCAATGATAAAGCCTGGCATTTTCCGCCTCTGAAGCAGGAGGAGGCGCGGAAGTATCTTGGAGAGCTGGTTGAGGGCTACCGGGAAGGGATGAAAAAACCGCTGCTGCTGCTGCCAGAAAGCGGTGGCGCATGGATAAAAGCCTGTTATGACGCAACGAATGATGCGATGTTAAAAGATGAGGAGACGCTCGCTAAAGCACGGAGCAAATTCCTGCAGGCCTATGAAGGCAACATGATGGTTAGCGGCGAGGGCGAGGACGTATGGTATCAACGCCTGTGGCGCACCCTCGAACCTGAAAACTATACCGAGATAGTTAAACAGGCAGAGCGTTATCTGCTGCCGCTCTTTCGCTTTAGTCAGTCCTGATGAGGTGTATAAAAATTGCGCAACGGAAGGGCTTCCATTATGATGCGCAGCGAATCACGGACTGATTGGATATGCCGGTCTCACCGGCACTGGTTTGTTAATGATGAGGTTCGTGAATGCCCAGCAGCACCTTGTTCAAAGCGTTACTCTTATTTGTCGCCCTTTGGGCACCGTTAAGTCAGGCAGACACCGGTTGGCAGCCCGTTCAGGAAACCATTCGTAAAAGCGATAAGGATACCCGTCAGTATCAGGCTGTTCGCCTCGATAACGGCATGGTGGTCCTGCTGGTTAACGATCCTCAGGCGGTGAAATCCCTCTCCGCGCTGGTGGTGCCGGTTGGCTCACTGCAGGATCCCGACGCGCATCCCGGTCTGGCACACTACCTTGAGCATATGACCCTGATGGGGTCTACGCACTACCCCCAGCCGGATAGCCTTGCTGAATTTTTAAAGCTGCACGGCGGTAGCCACAACGCCAGCACCGCGCCCTACCGTACCGCCTTCTATCTGGAAGTCGAGAACGACGCGCTGGAGGGGGCTGTGGATCGTCTTGCGGACGCTATCGCCTCGCCGCTGCTTGATAAAAAGTATGCCGAGCGCGAGCGTAATGCGGTTAACGCCGAGCTAACCCTGGCCCGCTCCCGGGACGGGATGCGCATGGCGCAGGTGAGCGCGGAGACCATCAATCCGGCACATCCGGCTTCGCGCTTCTCCGGCGGTAACCTGGAGACTCTGAGCGACAAACCTGGCAGCCCGGTACAGGAGGCGCTGCTGGCCTTCCGCGATAAATACTACTCGGCGAACCTGATGAAGGCGGTGGTCTACAGCAATCGTCCGCTGCCGGAGCTGGCCGCCATCGCCGCGAAAACCTTTGGTCGCGTGCCGAACAAAGCGCTGGCCCTGCCGCAAATTGACGTGCCGGTGGTGACCGACGCGCAGAAGGGGCTGATCCTCCACTATGTGCCAGTAATGCCGCGCAAGGTGGTGCGGGTTGAGTTCCGCATCGATAACAATACGCCGCAGTTCCGCAGCAAAACCGACGAGCTGATCACCTACCTGATTGGCAATCGCAGCCCGGGCACGCTCTCAGACTGGCTGCAGCAGCAGGGGCTGGCAGAGGGGATCCGCGCCGACTCCGATCCCGTCGTTAATGGCAACAGCGGCGTGCTGGCGATCTCCGCGACCCTGACCGACAAAGGGCTGGCGCACCGTGACGAAGTCGTTGCGGCCATTTTTAGCTACCTCCAGCTGCTGCGTGAGAAGGGCGTGGACAAGCGCTACTTTGACGAGCTGTCCCACGTGCTGGATCTCGATTTCCGTTATCCCTCCATCACCCGGGATATGGACTACGTCGAGTGGCTGGCAGATACCATGATCCGCGTGCCGGTTGAGCACATCCTCGACGCCGTAAACATTGCTGACCAGTTTGATGCCGAGGCCGTTAAGGCGCGGCTGGCGATGATGACGCCGCAGAACGCCCGCGTCTGGTACATCAGCCCGCAGGAGCCGCACAATAAAACCGCCTATTTTGTCGATGCGCCATATCAGGTCGATAAGATTAGCGACCAGACCTTCGCCGACTGGCAGCAAAAATCCAACGCCATCGCGCTGAAGCTGCCGGAGCTGAATCCCTATATTCCGGATGATTTCACGCTGCAAAAGCCAGCGAAAAAATACCTTCATCCCGAGCTGATTGTGGATGAACCAACCCTGCGCGTAGTCTATATGCCGAGCCGCTACTTTACCCGCGAGCCGAAGGCAGACGTCAGCGTGGTGCTGCGCAATCCGCTGGCGATGGACAGCGCCAAAAACCAGGTGATGTTTGCGCTGAACGACTACCTTGCAGGGATCGCCCTGGATCAGCTGAGCAATCAGGCCTCCGTCGGGGGGATTGGTTTCTCCTCCAACGCCAACAACGGTCTGATGCTTAACGCCAACGGCTATACCCAGCATCTGCCGCAGCTCTTCAGTGACCTACTGGCGGGCTACTTCAGCTATACGGCAACCGAGGACCAGCTGGCGCAGGCGAAGTCCTGGTATGCGCAGATGATGGACTCGGCAGAGAAGGGCAAAGCCTATGAGCAGGCGATTATGCCGACGCAGATGCTCTCTCAGGTCCCCTACTTCCAGCGTGAAGAGCGACGGGCGCTGCTGCCTGAGATCACCCTGAAAGATGTCATGGCCTACCGCGACCGGCTGAAAAGCAACGCCCGTCCGGAGTTCTTAGTCGTTGGCAATATGAGCCAGACGCAGGCGAAAGATTTAGCCCATAAAGTTCAGGATCAGCTTGCCGCGAAGGGAAATCAGTGGTGCCGCAACCGCGACGTGCTGGTGGATAAGAAGCAGGGAATTATTTTTGAAAAAGCGGGCAGCACCAGCGACTCAGCGCTGGCTGCCGTGTTTGTCCCGCCCGGCTATGACGAGTACAGCAGCTCGGCCTACAGCGCGATGCTGGGGCAAATTATCCAGCCGTGGTTCTACAACCAGCTGCGTACCGAAGAGCAGCTCGGCTATGCGGTGTTTGCCTTCCCGATGAGCGTTGGCCGCCAGTGGGGCCTGGGCTTCCTGTTACAGAGCAGCGACAAGCAGCCGTCGGCGCTGTGGGCGCGCTACCAGGCCTTCTTCCCGACGGCAGAGGATCGGCTGCGGAAGATGAGCGCCGAGGAGTTCGCTCAGATCCAGCTGGCGGTCATAGCCCAGGTCACGCAGGCCCCGCAAACGCTGGGTGAAGAGGCGGCGCAGATCAGCAAAGATTTCGATCGGGGTAATATGCGCTTTGATTCCCGTGATAAAGTTGTCGCTGAGATTAAACAGCTGACGCCGCAGAAGCTTGCCGATTTCTTCCACCAGGCGGTGGTCGATCCGCAGGGGATGGCGATCCTGTCCCAGGTCTCCGGCACACCGAGTGATAAATCCGGGTATGTACACCCTGAAGGCTGGAAGGTATGGGACAACGTCAGCGCACTGCAGCGCACGCTGCCCCTGATAAGTGAGAAATAATGACCAACCCCGCTGAGACTCTGGACCCCCTGCGCTTACCCTTACGCGGTGAGCGCCTGATTGAAGCCTCTGCGGGCACCGGAAAAACCTACACCATCGCCGCCCTCTACCTGCGCCTGCTGCTGGGGCTGGGCGGCGAAAGCGCCTTTGCACGGCCGCTTACCGTAGAAGAGCTGCTGGTGGTCACCTTTACCGAAGCCGCCACCGAAGAGCTACGCGGCCGTATCCGCAGCAACATTCACGAGCTGCGTATCGCCTGCCTGCGTGAAAGCAGCGACAATCCGCTCTATGCCCGCCTGCTTGATGATATTCCTGATAAGCAGCAGGCGGCGAGCTGGCTGATGCTGGCCGAGCGGCAGATGGACGAGGCCGCAGTCTTTACCATCCACGGCTTCTGCCAGCGCATGCTGAGCCTCAACGCCTTTGAGTCCGGGATGCTCTTTCAGCAGCAGCTGATTGAAGATGAGTCCCTGCTGCGCGCCCAGGCGTGCGCTGACTTCTGGCGTCGCCACTGCTACCCGCTGCCGCGCAATATCGCTGAGGTGATCCATGCCTCGTGGAAAGGGCCGCTGGAGCTGCTGAACGCGATTAATCGCTATCTGCAGGGGGAAGCGCCGGTGATCAAATCGCCGCCGCCTGCGGATGAAACTCTGGCCTCGCGCCATGCGAAAATCGTTGCCCGCATTGATGGCATCAAGCAGCAGTGGCGTGCGGCGGTTGCGGAGCTTGACGCCCTGATTGAAAACTCAGGCATCGACCGACGCAAGTTTAACCGGGGTAACCAGGGCAAGTGGATCGAGAAGATCAGCGCCTGGGCCGAGGAGGAGACCCGCAGCTACCAGCTGCCGGACGCGCTGGAGAAGTTCTCCCAGTCGTTCTTAACCTCGCGCACCAAGGCGGGCGGCGTCGTGCCGGAGCATCCGCTGTTTGTCGCCATCGAGAGCCTGCTGGCCGAGCCGCTTACCCTTAGCGACCTGGTGCTGACCACCGCCATGCGGGAGATCCGTGAGGCGGTGGCCCGGGAGAAACGCCGTCGCGGCGAGCTGGGCTTTGACGACATGCTGAGCCGCCTCGACCAGGCGCTAAACAGCGAGAACGGCGAGGCGCTTGCGACCGCGATCCGCCAGCGTTTCCCAGTCGCGATGATCGATGAGTTTCAGGATACCGATCCCCAGCAGTACCGTATCTTCCGCCGCATCTGGCGGCGGCAGCCGGATACCGCACTGCTGCTGATTGGCGATCCCAAACAGGCGATCTACGCCTTTCGCGGCGCGGACATCTTCACCTACATGAAAGCGCGTGGGGAAGTCAGCGCTCACTACACCCTCGATACCAACTGGCGTTCTGCTCCTGGCATGGTCAATAGCGTAAATACGCTGTTTAGCCAGATGGATAACGCCTTTATGTTCCGTGAGATCCCCTTCATGCCGGTGAAGGCGGCGGAAAGAAACCAGCCCCTGCGCTTTGAGCTGCACAGTGAAACCCAGCCCGCCATGAACCTGTGGCTGATGGAGGGCGAGGGTGTTGGCATCGGTGACTATCAGGCCTTTATGGCTCAGCTCTGCGCGGCGCAGATCCGCGACTGGCTGGTGGCGGGACAGCAGGGCAGCGCGCTGCTGCATGACGGCAAGCGTTCCCGGCCAGTGCAGGCCTCCGACATTACCGTACTGGTGCGTAGCCGCCACGAGGCGGCGCTGATCCGCGACGCCCTGACGCTGCTGAACATCCCCTCGGTCTACCTCTCCAACCGCGACAGCGTCTTTGAGACGCCGGAGGCGCAGGAGCTGCTGTGGCTTATCCAGGCGGTGCTGACCCCCGAGCGGGAGAGCACCCTGCGCAGTGCCCTGGCGACGGGGATGCTCGGCCTGACCGCTCAGGATATTGAGCAGCTCAACAAGAACGAAGACGCCTGGGATCGGGTAGTTGAGGAGTTTGATGGCTACCGCCAGACGTGGCAAAAGCGCGGCGTAATGCCGATGCTGCGCACCCTGATGGCCCAGCGCAATATTGCGGAGAACCTGCTGGCCACCTCCGGCGGCGAGCGGCGCCTGACCGATATTCTGCACATCAGCGAGCTGTTGCAGGAGGCGGGGGCACATGCCGAAAGCGAGCATGCTCTGGTGCGCTGGCTGGCGCAGCATATCGCCGAGCCGGACAGCAATGCCGCCAGCCAGCAGCTCAGGCTGGAGAGCGACAAACACCTGGTGCAGATCGTCACCATCCATAAAGCGAAAGGGCTGGAGTACCCGCTGGTTTGGCTGCCGTTTATTGCCAACTACCGGGCGCAGGACCAGGCCTTCTATCACGACCGTACCTCCTTTGAGGCGGTGCTGGATCTTAGCCAGGCCGACGAAAGCATTGAGCTGGCGGAGGCGGAGCGGCTGGCAGAGGATCTGCGCCTGCTCTACGTGGCGCTGACGCGCTCCGTCTGGCACTGTAGCCTCGGCATTGCTCCCCTGTTTCGCCGCCGGGGAGAGAAGTCCGGCGAGAGCGATTTTCACCACAGCGCGCTGGGCAGGCTGATCCAGCAGGGCGAGCCGCGCGACGCCGCAGGCTTGCGTCACTCTCTGGAGGCGCTGTGCGGGGATGATATCGTGCTGAGCATCCCCGGCACGCCGGACAATTCGCGCTGGGAGTATACGCTCTCCCTGCCGCCGTCGCTGCGCGCCCGGCACATCGACCGTCCCATTCTCGACGACTGGCGGGTGACCAGCTACTCTGGCCTGCAGCAGCGCGGACACGGTATCGCCCAGGATCTGCTTCCGCGGCTGGACGTTGATGCTGCCGGCGAGCGCCAGGCGGATGAGGTACCAGCCTTAACACCGCACGCCTTTCCGCGCGGGGCGTCGCCAGGCACCTTCTTACACGGCCTGTTTGAGGATATCGATTTCACCCAGCCGGTGACCGAAGAGTGGGTCAGCGAGCGCCTTCAGGCAGGCGGTTTTGACGAGCAGTGGCAGCCAGTGCTGCTGGCATGGATCAACGCCATCCTGCGCGCGCCGCTTACTGAGTCAGGTTTATCGTTAAGCCAGCTCACCGCGAAAGAGAGACAGGTAGAGATGGAGTTCTATATTCCGATTGCCCGGACCCTGACCTCAGAGAAGCTGGATGCGGCGATCCGTCGCTACGATCCGCTCTCGGCGGGCTGTTCGCCGCTGGATTTTCGCGACGTGCGCGGCATGCTAAAAGGCTTTATCGACCTGGTTTTCCGCCACAACGGTCGCTTCTACCTGCTGGACTACAAGTCCAACTGGCTGGGCGAGAGCAGCGAAGCCTATACCCGAGAGGCGATGGCGGCTGCCATGCAGTCGCACCGCTACGATCTACAGTATCAACTCTATACTCTGGCGCTGCACCGCTATCTCCGCCACCGCATTGCAGACTACGACTATGAGCGCCATTTCGGCGGCGTGATCTACCTGTTTCTGCGCGGCGTCGATGAGCAAAATAGCGAGCAGGGCATCTACAGGACCCGCCCGGATGCGCGGCTGATTAGCGAGATGGATGCCCTGTTTAGCGGTGAAGAGTTAGAAGAGAATTATCAGGAGACCGCACAGTGACGATGCAAACTCTGCTTATAGAGGCGCTGGCCCAGAGGCTGTTTCGCCCGCTGGACGTTCAGTTTGCCCTGACCGTGGCCGGACGCGACGAGCCGGCAGTAACCCTGGCGGCGGCGATACTCAGCCGCGACGCGGGCGAGGGCCACGTCTGTCTGCCTCTCTCCCGACTGGCGGCAGAGGCCGAAGATAAGAGCCATTCCCTGCTGATGGCGCTGTTTGCCGAGGCGGGCGCGCCCTGCGACTGGGCAGGCATTTTACAGCGTTCCGATGCCGTCAGCGACGGTCAAACTCCGGCACCGATGGTGCTGGCCGGGGATCGCCTCTACCTGAACCGCATGTGGTGCAACGAGCTTACCGTAGCGAGCTTCTTCAGCGAGGTTAACCAGCCGCTGAGCGTTGACGAAGCGCAGCTGCGCCAGACGCTGGACGGGCTTTTCCCGTCAACCGAAGGGATCAACTGGCAGAAGGTAGCGGCTGCGGTAGCGCTGACCCGGCGCATCTCGGTGATCTCCGGTGGGCCAGGCACCGGCAAAACCACCACGGTGGCGAAGCTGCTGGCGGCGCTGGTGCAGATGGCGAACGGCGGTCGCTGCCGCATCCATCTGGCTGCCCCGACCGGGAAAGCG
Organism: Pseudescherichia sp.; assembly: GCA_032055545.1. GTDB lineage: Bacteria > Pseudomonadota > Gammaproteobacteria > Enterobacterales > Enterobacteriaceae > Pseudescherichia. The sequence goes on from DAMBQR010000014.1 coordinate 65,217, forward strand.
GCGGCGCGCCTGACGGAGTCGCTGGGCGCGGCCCTGCGCCAGCTGGCGTTAACCGACGATCAAAAAAAACGCCTGCCGGTAGAGGCCAGCACGCTGCACCGCCTGCTGGGTGCCCAACCCGGTAGCCAGCGTCTGCGCTACCACGCCGGTAACCCGCTGCACCTTGACGTGCTGGTGGTGGATGAAGCATCCATGATCGATCTGCCTATGATGTCGCGGCTTATCGACGCGCTGCCCGCCCATGGCCGGGTGATTTTCCTGGGCGATCGCGATCAGCTGGCTTCGGTAGAGGCGGGGGCGGTGCTGGGGGATATCTGTGCCTGGGTTAACGCGGGCTTTACCCCAGACCGGGCGGCGCAGCTCTCCCGCCTGACCGGAATGAGCGTACCCGGCGGCGAGCCGGGCGGAGCAGGGGCACTGCGCGACAGCCTCTGCCTGCTGAAAACCAGCTACCGCTTCGGCAGCGACTCCGGCATTGGCCAGCTGGCGGCGGCGGTAAACCGGGGCGATAAGAAGAGTACCCGCTCGGTGTTTAGCCAGGGCTTTAGCGATATTGAACACAAATCCCTGCAGGCGCGTGATGATTATCAGATCCTGCTGGACGATGCGCTGGCGGGCTATGCGCGCTATCTGCAGCTGGTGCGGGATGAGGCGGAGCCAAAGGCGATCCTCGCGGCATTCAGCGAGTACCAGCTGCTCTGTGCCCTGCGCGAGGGGCCGTTTGGCGTGGCCGGTCTGAACGAACGGCTGGAGCAGACCCTGGCGAACCAGCGGCGTATCAGCCGGACGCCACACTCGCGCTGGTTTGACGGAAGGCCGGTGATGATCTCCCGCAACGACAGCGCGCTGGGGCTGTTTAACGGCGATATCGGCGTGGCGCTGAACCGGGGGGAGGGGACGCGCGTCTGGTTCCCGCTGCCGGACGGCAGGGTCAAATCGGTACAGCCCAGCCGCCTGCCGGAGCATGAGACCGCCTGGGCAATGACCGTGCACAAATCTCAAGGATCCGAGTTTGACCACGCCGCGCTGATCCTGCCGGGGCAGATGGTGCCGGTGGTGACCCGGGAGCTGGTCTATACCGCCATCACCCGCGCCCGCCGTCGGCTGTCGCTCTATGCCGATGAGCGTATTCTGGTGCAGGCCATTGCTACCCGTACCGAACGGCGCAGCGGTCTCGGCGACATCTTTGCTCAGGTAAAATAGTGAGATGCCCTACCCAGGCAGGTAGGGCATCTGGCTTAGGTGAGATCCGCCATCAGCACCTTTGAGCGGCGCTGGTAGTTGTACATCTCTTTCTTGCTCTCCGGCAGCAGGTCGATATCCACCGGCGTAAAGCCGCGCTCCTGGAACCAGTGGATGCTGCGGGTGGTCAGCACAAACAGCTTGCTGAGGCCCATCTGGCGCGCCTGAAGAGCCACGCGCTCCAGCAGCGCTTCGCCACGCGACGAGCTGCGGTAGTCCGGATGCACCGCCACGCAGGCCATCTCGCCAATCTTCTCTTCCGGGAAGGGGTAGAGCGCGGCGCAGGCGATGGTCAGGTTGTCGCGCTGAATAATGGTGAACTTGTCGATCTCCATCTCCAGCTGCTCGCGGGAGCGCCGCACCAGAATGCCCTGCTGCTCCAGGGGACGGATCAGCTCCAGAATCCCGCCGATGTCGTTGATGGTGGCGCGGCGGATCTGCTCGGCGCTCTCCATCACGATCTGCGTTCCGATACCATCGCGGGAGAAAAGCTCCTGCAACAGCGCGCCATCCTCCTGATAGCTAATCAGGTGGCTGCGGCGCACGCCGCTGCGGCAGGCCTTCACCGCGCCGCGCAGGAAGCGAACCGTACCGGAGTGGTAGTCCTGGCGCGCCTCCAGCTCTTCGACTCGGGTCTGGGCATCATTCGGGAACAGCTCAGAGACGATATTACCCTCGTCGTTGATCACCCCCTGCGAGGAGCAGAAGCCAATCATCTTCTCCGCCTTTAGCTTGATGGCGAGCTGGGTGGCAACCTCTTCGGAGGTGAGGTTAAAGCTCTCCCCGGTTACTGAGACCGCCACCGGTCCCAGTAGCACAATTGCGCCGCCGTCGAGCTGGCGATGGATCGCCTCCTCATCGATGCGACGAATGCGCCCGCTGTGGCAGTAGTCTACGCCGTCATCCACGCCCAGCGGCTGGGCAATGATAAAGTTGCCGCTCACCACGTTGATATGCGCCCCCTGTAGCGGCGTATTGTTCAGGCTCATCGAGAGACGGGCGGTGATATCGAGCTGCAGCAGCCCCGCCGCCTGTTTAACCAGCTCCAGGGTTTTGGCGTCGGTGACGCGGGTATGCTTGTGATAGATAGGCTCGTGGTGATGCTCCGCCAGGTTAGCATCAATCTGCGGGCGTGCGCCGTAGACCACGACAAGGCGAATACCAAGACTGTGCAGCAGCCCAATATCGTTGACGATGCTGGAAAAGTTCTCATGCTCGATGGCTTCACCGCCCAGCATGATGACAAAGGTTTTCCCCCGATGGGCATTAATATAGGGAACAGAGTGGCGGAATCCCTGCACCAGTTCGGTTCGACGCTCCTTCACCACGGCACAACCCTCATTGCATGATTATTCGTAATTTATGTATTTTTATTCTTTTATTGCCGTGGGCGCAAGTCAAAATTTCACCGGGATGTAAGAAAAATCTCCCTGTCGGCAGCGTTGCTAAACCAATGTTTACCCTTTTGTTGATGACAGTTTATGCATCATTCGTTAAAGTTTTTCGTCAAGCAGGCCGTTTTAATAATAAATGTAATTATTTTTGCTCGGGAGAGGCATGTCAGGATCCAACTCAGCTCTTAGCCGTCGCCAGCTGTTACAAGGCGCTGGCGCTCTGTGGTTGCTTAGCGTAAGCAAGGCAGGTTTAGCCGCGGTTAGTCAGGTTATCGCCGTGCGCGTCTGGCCCGCATCGACCTATACGCGCATCACCGTGGAGTCAAACCGGGTGCTGAAATACCGTCAGTTCGCCTTAAGCAATCCTGAACGGCTGGTTGTCGATATCGAAGGAGTTAACCTCAACTCGGTGCTGAAGGGGGTTGGGACACAGATCCACGACAGCGATCCCTTTATTAAATCTGCCCGCGTCGGCCAGTTCGATCCGAAAACCGTGCGGATGGTATTTGAGCTTAAGCAGAACGTAAGCCCACACCTCTTCTCGCTGGCCCCGGTATCGGAGTTTAAAGAGCGGCTGGTGATGGATCTCTATCCGGTTAACGCGCAAAACGAACAGGATCCGCTCCTGGCGCTGCTGGAGGATTACAACAAGGGTAACCTGGATAAGCAGGTGCCGCCTGCCCAGAGTGGACCCCAGCCGGGCAAGGCCGGGCGCGATCGGCCGGTGGTGATCATGCTCGATCCCGGCCACGGGGGCGAGGATCCGGGGGCGATCGGCAAATATAAAACCCGTGAAAAAGACGTGGTATTACAGATTGCCCGCCGCCTGCGCGCGCTGATTGATAAAGAGGCCAATATGAAGGCCTACATGACGCGTAATGAAGATGTCTTTATCCCGCTGAAGGTGCGGGTCGCTAAGGCGCAGAAGCAGCGCGCCGATCTCTTTGTCTCTATTCACGCTGATGCCTTTACCAGCCGGGCCGCTCGCGGCTCGTCGGTTTTCGCGCTATCAACGAAAGGGGCCACCAGCACGGCAGCGAAATACCTTGCTCAGACGCAGAATGCCGCCGACCTGATCGGTGGCGTCAGCAAGAGCGGCGATCAGTATCTGGATCACACCCTGTTCGATATGGTGCAGTCCCTGACCATCAACGACAGCCTGAAGTTTGGCAAAGAGGTGCTGAACCGCCTCGGTCACGTCAACAAATTGCATAAGAACCGCGTCGATCAGGCTGGCTTTGCGGTATTGAAAGCGCCAGATATTCCTTCGATCCTGGTAGAGACGGCGTTTATCAGTAACGTGGAAGAGGAGCGTAAGCTCAGAACCTCGGCGTTTCAGCAGGAGGTTGCTGAGTCAATTCTGGCAGGGATCAAAGCGTACTTTGCTGATGGTGTAACGTTGGCCCGCAGGGGCTAACGTTGTTGCCGGGCAGGTAGAAACAAAAAAACACCCGGAAGGGTGTTTATTGTTGAAGTGGTTGCGGGGGCCGGATTTGAACCGACGACCTTCGGGTTATGAGCCCGACG
>DAMBQR010000015.1:0-67982 GCA_032055545.1 Pseudescherichia sp.
GCCGACACCACCGGCAGCGTCAGCGGTAAGGTCTGCGCCGCCGCGTCGCCCTGCTCCGCCGCCACCCTGTCGGCCAGCACCCGGAACTGCGCCTGGGTGATGTTCAGCCCGGCACAGATCTGGCGCACCGTGCGGGCACTGTCGCCGGTCACTGCGGTATAGCTGACCTCCTCCCCCGTGATGGCAAACGGCGCGTCAAACAGCGACGGGGAGTTAAAGACCTGGTCGAAGAACGGCACCGCTGGTGAGATGGCGTAAGGGGTGATGACATCCAGCACCGCGGCAAACTGGAAGGCGCTGACGCCGTACTTCTCCTGCCAGTGGCGGAAGACGCCGAGCGCCCGCAGGGTGTGGGCATTGAGGGAAGAGTCTGTGTTATTCGCTCCCTGGGCGCGGATGCAGTTGCTGAGCAGCAGGTCGGTCTCCTCATAGCTCAGCCCCAGCCAGCGCTGCAGGCGCACCATCCGGTTGATACGGTCCATGCGGGCATCGGAGAGCCCGGATAACAGATTATTTATTGAACCGTCCAGAGCATAATAGTGATACATGCCTGAGTAGCCCGCAGCAGGCTTATTGTTGGTAATAAATTTTTCAATTTCATCATCACTTAGACCTCTATCCCATGAAGTAATATCATCAAAATCAATAACTGAACGCCTTTCAGGATAGCTGTTATAGTAATTATTATATTTATTGCCGTTAAACCCCCAGCAATCTTCTGAAAGAGCAATACTGTCCAGCGATGAAAAATCAATACTGTTTACTATATTCATAGTTGCGCCATCAGTACTTCCGCGCAAATATAATTTATTGTTACCGCTGTAACGTATAGCAAGAAAAAACCAAACATTTGGGTCAAAATTAACGCTTAACATAAGCGGATCGTTGGAGCCATCACTTGCGGTAAGCTCCAGCATGTAAGCGCTACCGTCATATCTGGTAAACAGCGTAATACCCTTAGTTGAAAGAGCATAATTACCCGTTTTGTTTGTTATTACAACGGCCATATCTTTAACGTCAGAAGAAACTTTACACCAGAAAGTAATTGTGAAATCTTTAAGTGCTGAACCGTCCGTACTAATATTATTGGCAATATACATTTCAGCCGACTGGGTTGCATCGCAACGAAGGCCGGTACTGAATTTACCTTCAATTAAAGTTAATCCATTGTCGCTTAATGTTAATGGTATGGGGGTACTCCCTGTATCCTGCTGCAGATGACTAGTATTATACTCATCCATATTCACAAAAGAGACTACTCCTTCTCCCTTGCCGTCATTAATAAAATCTGCTCCATAATCACTACTGTTAGCAACGCCACTAGCAGAGCCTGCATTCATTGAATAATAATACTTACAAGTTATGCTTAACGGCGAAGACAGATTTGATAACGGCACCCTGGCACTAAAGATATTGCTGAAATCATCTTCCTCCAGTACCCCGGCAAAAAGACCTATATCATCATACAGGCAGTTTACCTGCGTCGTGGGTACCGAATGCTGAGCGTAATAGCTCACATCGCCTGTGTCGTTTAACACCCAGGTAAAGCCCTCTGCAGTTGTGATATCACCTGTCAGCGTTGAGGCATTGACCTCAATAGTACTGACCGTGCTCTCCCCTTCTGCCTGATAAAATACCGTAGCCTTTTTATTAGTGCTGTCCCAGGTCAGGCAGACCAGATACCACTGGTTATAAGTTACGGTTGTTGCAGTACCGTCGCTTTTCTTTCCCGCATTATCAACGCTGGCTTGAGTGGCGTCTGTAACCCCAAGCAGGAAGTCGCCGCTATTTATACAGAAGCGAACTCCCTGATTACCGCTATCCATAAGGCAGTTACAAATGATGGGCATCTGATAGTCAGTTGGCTTCGCTGAAACGTTAATCCACATGCTGACTGAAAAAGAGTTATCTCCATCCATCAATGTAGCCGCTCCTGCGCCAGCAATAAATTTTGCATAGCTGTCCTGACGGTTATACAAAGACAACGCACTTCCAAAACGGCCAGAGGCAATGTTCGCTCCGGTAAATGCCAGATCGTCATAATCAAGAATGGTTATATTTGGCGAAGTAACTACGCTGGTGCTGCCTTCACCGTTCCCCGCCACCAGCTCCTCCACCTGCGGCACGGTGAGACCCAGCTGGTAGGTAAAGGTGTCAAGCTCTTCAAACGGCGTGTAGTCCGTCGTCTCCAGCCCAAGGTTAGTCTTGTAGAAGCTCGTCAGGTCGGATGCAGTGCTGTTATCCGCCTCGATAACCAGCGTCTGCTGCTCCGGGGCCAGCCGGCTTGCCAACTCGGTGCTGTTGTTGCTGCGCTCCCCCTGCCATGACTCATTGAGAAACCATGGCCAGTCGGTTGCGGTCTCACCGATAATCTCTTCCAGCGGTACGTCAGCATTAAGCAGGGAGAGTTCTACCTGGTCATGCGGGAAGTGGTACGGCAGCAGGGTGGGATAACGGGTTTCAGCCAGCGCCTCATCCACGCTCTGCCCTTCCGGCAGGACGGTAGTGATGCTGTTCTCCAGGATCTCATTGACTAGCTGCAGAGTGGGGATCTGCTGGTTTATCGCCTCATCGTCGACGGTCAGGGTGGCCAGGTCTGGGCGGCGCTCCGCCAGGGTTAGCACCTTATCCGCCGTGCTGCTGGCTTGTATCTCCTGCTCGAAGGTTAACGCCTGTTGATAGAGCCAGGTCAGGTAGCTGACCGGGGAGTCCACGGCTTCAGGCGCGCCGGACTGGCAGTAAGCCTGCCAGTTTTCGGCAAACTGGTTCTGCCACGTCGGGCCATTTTGGACAAGGCCCTGGATGTTACCTTGAGACGTACCGCTAAGCGCCTGCTGACCGCTGAGGGTTTGCGGCAAACCCTGGCGGACTTGTCGGGTAAGTTTATTTTCTCTGAACAGGCGACGGATATGCTGGGCCTGGCCTAGCGCCAGGTCCCAGGCCTTGCCGCCGCGCAGACCGAGCCACGCCATATTATCGACAATAAATTGCTTACGGGACGTGCGGGCAACGTCAAAGACCGAGCGGTAGTTATTTTTAGCAAAGCTGCCGGGAGAGACCTTTAATGCGGTCTCGACCTGTGCAAGCGCAGGGCTGACAGTGAGAGTCATAATATAGCTCCAGTGAACGATCTATAGATATGAGGACAAGATGAGTTACTCTATGAGAATCACCTCATCTTGATAAGCCTGATTTTTATATAGCCACTATTTTAAGGAGACACGTTTTAACCATTTTTCCTCAAACGGTGAAATATGCAACGCGCAATAGCTATCAATGAAAAAATGCATTGAAATTCAATAAGATATATAATAATCATTTTTTATACAGCGAAACCTAAAAATAGGTTTACCGGAGGCAGAGACTAGCTGGAAGCATTAAAAATAATGAGCGCTACAAAAAATAAAGATGACATGCATCCGTTTATAAAATGCACATCACTCTATTTATTTTCATGCAGTATAGTCTGACTGATTTATTTATTTGGATATATAATTTTCGTTTAATAATGAGAATTAATGTTTACGAAGGGAAAATATCTTTTAAAAGACAGGCAGAGCTTGAGGATTATACGCCTCCCAGGTAGGCTTTTCGCACGTCGGGGTCCGCCAGCAGCTGTGCGCCGCTACCGCTGAGGCGGATCTCGCCGTTGACCATCACGTAAGCACGGTCGGAGAGCTTCAGAGCATGGTTGGCGTTCTGCTCCACCAGAAACAGCGTCATCCCCCCCTGGGTCAGCTCACGCAGGATCTGGAAAATTTGCTTCACTACCAGCGGGGCAAGTCCGAGACTGGGTTCATCCAGCAGCAGCAGCCGGGGACGGCTCATCAGCGCCCTGGCGATGGCGAGCATCTGCTGCTCTCCGCCGGAGAGGGTCATTGCCCGCTGGCCGCGCCGCTCTTCCAGCAGGGGGAAAATCTGGTACATCCGCGCCCTATCCTCTTTCTGGTAGCGATCGCCAATGGGGATAGTTCCCATCAGCAGGTTCTCCTCCACCGTCATATCCGGAAAGATGCGTCGGCCTTCCGGGGCCTGCGCGATGCCGTTGCTGGCGATAAAGTGGGTGGATTTACGGCTGATATCTTCCCCGCGATAGCGTATCTCTCCGCTGGCGATGCGCGGCTGACCAAAGACCGACATCAGCAGCGTCGATTTGCCCGCGCCGTTCGCGCCGATCAGCGAGACGGTTTCGCCTTCGTTTACCGTCAACGAGACGCTCTTCAACGCCTGAATTGGGCCGTAGAAAACCTCGACCCGGTGAAACTCAAGCAGCGGCTGGCTCATCGATCTATCGCCTCTTCATCGGTACCAAGATAAGCAGCAATCACGCTGGCGTTGGCCTGGATCTCTTTTGGCGTACCGCGAGCGATGACGTTGCCGTGGTCGAGAACGATCACCCAGTCGGCGATCGCCATTACCATCCCCATATCATGCTCGATCAGCAGCACCGTCACCCCATGCTGCTCGCGAAGGGTGCGTACAATCCGGCTCAGGGCATGCGTCTCAACAGGGTTGAGTCCGGCAGCCGGCTCATCCAGGCAGATCATCTCCGGTCCGGTGCACATAGCGCGGGCGATCTCCAGTCGTCGCTGCTGCCCGTAGGAGAGCGTCCCCGCCAGCCGGTTGGCGCACTCCACCATCTCGACGACTTCGAGCCAGTAGAAGGCCCGGTCGAGGGCCTGGCTCTCTGCCCGGCGGTAGTCGGGGGTATTGAGGATGCCGGCGATCAGGTTGCGGTTGGCCTGCATGTGCTGGGCCACCATCAGGTTCTCCACCACCGACATCTCGCGAAACAGACGGATGTTCTGGAAGGTGCGCGCCAGTCCGGCACGGTTAACCAGATGGGTCCCGCCAAACATCTTGTACCAGAGACGAGAGCCTAAACGTTGTGGATGGAGAAAATCATCCAGCAACAGCTTCTGACCCAGCACCTGCACAACGTCGGTGGTACGCGCTCGCGTCTGCAGCAGGATCGATCCGCCGGAAGCCTGATAAAAACCGGTCAGGCAGTTGAATACCGTGGTTTTCCCCGCGCCGTTGGGACCGATGAGGGCAGTGATCGAGCCGCGCTCTACCTCCAGGCTGACGTCGTTGAGGGCCTTAATACCACCGAAATGCATCATCAGGTTTTCCACGCGCAGGATGGCATCGCTCATGGCGCAACGCCTTTACGCACGGCAAATCCAGCCCGGCTGGTGCGTACCAGGCCGCGCGGTCGCCAAATCATCATCAGCACCATCAGCACGCCAAACAGCAGCACGCGATACTCGGCGAAGTCCCGCAGCAGCTCCGGGGCGACGGTAAGGATAAACGCCGCCAGAACCACCCCTAGCGTCGATCCCATCCCCCCCAGCACCACGATGGCGAGAATGAGCGCCGACTCAAAAAAGGTAAACGAGGTGGGGTTCACAAACCCCTGGTAAGTGGCAAAGAAGACACCGGCGATCCCGGCGGTGGAGGCACCGAGCATAAACGCCGAGAGCTTAACCAGGACGTGGTTTAAGCCCAGCGATCGGCAGGCGACTTCATCCTCTCGCAGCGCCTCCCAGGCACGGCCGATGGGCATGCTGGTCAGCCGGTGCTTGATAAACAGCACCAGTACCACTACCAGAACCAGTACTGAATAGATAAAGACAAACTTAAGATTGGGGTTATAGGTAATTCCAAAAAATTCATGAAAGGGGACGCCGCCGTCTCGCGCCCGGCGGCCAAACTCCAGGCCTAAAAAAGTGGGTGCGGGTACAGAGATGCCGTTTGGCCCACCGGTAAAGCTTACCCAGTTATTGAGCACCAGGCGGATAATCTCCCCAAAGCCGAGGGTGACAATCGCCAGATAGTCGCCGTGCATCCGCAGCACCGGAAAACCCAGCAGCGCCCCGGCCAGCGCAGCAACGATCGCGCCCATAGGGAACATGACCCAGAATCCCAGCCCCAGGTACTGATACCCCAGCGCCAGACCGTAGGCACCAATGGCGTAGAAGGCGACATAGCCGAGATCTAATAGACCCGCTAGCCCCACGACGATATTGAGTCCCAGCCCCAGCAGGACGTAAATCAGCCCGAGGATCGCCACGGTGAGCAGATATTTGCTGGCGACAAAGGGAAAGAGCATAGCCAGCACCAGCAGCAGCGGCACGATCCAGCGCAGGCGGGAGAGGTGATCCGGCGAGCGGACAAACACCCCGTCGTTGGCGCTCTCAAAGCGGCGGGTAAATTTCCGCCCGCGCGTCGTTTGCAGCGCCAGGCTTAGCAAAAATCGTCCGGCCATGACGATGGCAACCAGCCCCGCGACGCGTCCAGGGGCCAGATTGAAGCTATAGCCTTTAAGTACTACGCCGACGATTGGCCCAAATACGATCAGCGCGCATAGCCCGGCAAGCAGGGTATCCCGCAGGCACTGCGCCAGATCCAGCCGGGGTTTTAACGCCTCATCGGTCATACTCGCGCTCCTCATACCTTCGCCACCACCGGACGGCCCAACAGTCCCTGCGGACGAAAAATCAAAATGGCGACCAGCAGCCCAAAGGAGAAGACGTCCTTATAGTCGGAGTTGACCAGCCCGGCGAACTGCGCTTCGGCTACCCCCAGCAGCAGACCGCCGAGCATCGCACCGGGCAGCGATCCGATCCCGCCGAGCACCGCAGCGGTAAAGGCTTTAATGCCGATGATAAAGCCAATATAGAAATCAAAGGTGCCATAGTTCATGGTCACCAGCACGCCAGCCAGTCCCGCCATGGCCGCGCCCATCACAAACACCAGCGAGATAACCCGATCGGTATTGATACCGAGGATAGAGGCCATCCGCCGATCCTGCTGCGTGGCGCGGCAGATGCGCCCCAGCCGGGTAAACTGGATGATCCATGTCAGCAGCAGCATTCCGGCCAGCGCCGCCAGCAGAATGAAAATTTTAGTCCAGGTGATCTGCACGATGCCGTCACCGACGTCCACGCGCAGCACGCCGGTCAGTAGGGTGGGGATCCCTTGCTGGTTGGGTCCTTGAGCGATCTGGACATAGTTTTGCAGGATCAGCGACATGCCAATCGCCGAGATCAGCGGCGCGAGGCGCGTAGAGTTTCGCAGGGGCCGATAGGCGATGCGCTCAATGGTCCAGCCGTAGACGCCGGTGACCACCACGGTGAAGATCAGGGTACCGAAGATCAGCAGTGGGAAGGAGTGCAGGCCAAACCACGAGAGCAGCCCGAGGCCGATAGCGCAGAGATAGGCCGAGATCATATAGACCTCGCCGTGGGCAAAGTTGATCATCCCGATGATGCCGTACACCATGGTATAGCCGATGGCAATGAGGCCGTAGACCGCACCCAGCGTCAGGCCGTTAATAAGCTGCTGCAAGAAGAATGCATCCATAGTGAACGCCCTCGCCCCGGTAAGTGGGATTACAGCTGATGATATTTGCCTTTGTCATCCCACTGATAGACGACGTAGTCAGAGACTTTGAGATCGCCCTTCCCATCCCAGGCTTTCGGGCCCATCACCGTCTCCACGCTGTTTGATTTCAGCCAGGCGCTGGCTTTCTCGTTATCTTTGCCGACGGCGTTATAGGCGGCGGCGATAGCCTGAATGGAGGCGTAGGCGTAGAGGGTATAGCCTTCCGGCTCAAAGCCGCTGGCGCGGAACTTTTCAATCACCGCTTTTCCCGCCGGGATGGTGCGCGGATCCTGGCCGAAGGTCATCAGCACGCCGTGAGTAAACTGCGGCCCGCCTGCTGCCGTTACCAGCTCCTCGGTAACCACGCAGTCGCCGGAGAAGAATTTGGCCTCTACCCCCTGCTCGCGCATCTGGCGTACCAGCGGTCCGGCTTCAGGATGGCAACCGCCGAAATAGACCACGTCAGGCTTGAGCGCCCCAACTTTGGTTACCAGCGCGTTGAAATCTTTTTCACCCCGGGACAGCCCCTCGTAGAGCACCTCTTTGGTACCGCGCTTTGCCAGCGCCGCGCGCATCGCGTCCGCCAGCCCCTGGCCGTAGGTGTCTTTGTCGTGGATCACCGCAACCTTCTTCGCCTTCAGCACGTCGAGAATATAGTTTGCCGCCACCACGCCCTGCTGATCGTCGCGACCGCACATGCGGAACATACTCTGCATGCCCCGCTCGGTGATCTGTGGATTGGTGGAGCCGGGGGTAATGGTCAGCACGCCCGCTTCGTCATAGACCTCGGACGAGGGCATGGTAGAGGAGGAGCAGAAGTGGCCCACTACAGCGGAGACTTTTTCTTCGTCTACCAGCCGGTTGGCCACCGCCACCGCCTGCTTGGGTTCGCAGGCGTCATCCCCCTGCACCAGCACGATCTTCTCGCCCTTGATACCGCCCGCAGCGTTGATATCCGCTGCTGCCTGAGTAGCCCCCTTCCAGTACTGCGCCCCGTAGGTGGCGTTGGGTCCGGTGAACGGCCCAGCCACGCCGATGGTGATATCCGCCTGCGCATAAAACGCAGCACCAAAGCAGCTCAGCAGAGCGAGCGGTAACGTAAGCGTTTTGATAGACATGTGTTAATCCTCAGCACGGTTCAGAACCCGACGCCAGCGGCGGCGTGGAAGAGGTCGCCATCACATGGCTGGCTGGGCTACGCGGTGTCCGGACCGTCCAGAATCTTAAACATAGCTGTGGAAAAGTGAGCCTGCGCACCCCGCTTGTACAAATTTGCAGCGGAGATCACTGAGTGGAACAATTTTGCCGCTGCGGCGAAAAAATGAGCGCCCCGGCAGGGTTAGCCATGCCGGGGCGCGTTTAGCGGGTATCGATTAGCCGTTATGCGGTTTTCGTCCGGCTGGCGATAATGCTATCCGCCACATTACGCGGCGCTTCCGCGTAGTGATGAAACTCCATGCTGTAGGTGGCCCGCCCCTGCGACATCGAGCGCAGCGTGGTGGAGTAGCCAAACATCTCCGCCAGCGGCACGTCGGCGCGAATGATCTGGCTGCCCAGCCGCTCATCCATCCCCTGTACCATGCCGCGACGAGAGGAGAGATCGCCCATCACGTTACCGGCATACTCCTCCGGCGTCTCAACCTCGACATGCATAATCGGCTCGAGGATCGCAGGATCGGCGCGTTTCGCCCCCTCTTTAAAGCCGAAAATCGCCGCCATGCGGAAGGCCAGCTCCGAGGAGTCAACGTCATGATAGGAGCCAAAGGTCAGCGTTGCCTTGACGTCGACCACCGGATAGCCCGCCAGCACCCCAGTATTGATCGCCTCCCGCAGGCCTTTCTCCACCGAGGGAATAAACTCCCGGGGCACTACGCCGCCTTTGGTCGCGTCTTCAAAGATAAAGCCTTTGCCCCCCTCCAGCGGCTCAAGGGTTAGCACGACGTGGCCGTACTGCCCTTTACCGCCGGACTGGCGGACAAACTTGCCTTCGATATCCTTCACCGTTTTGCGGATCGTCTCCCGGTAGGTCACCTGTGGACGGCCAATGTTGGCCTCCACGCCGAACTCCCGCCGCATGCGGTCGACAATAATCTCCAGATGCAGCTCGCCCATGCCGGAGATGATGGTCTGGCCCGACTCCTCGTCGGTATGCAGATGGAACGAGGGATCCTCCGCCGCCAGCCGCTGCAAAGCGATGCCCATCCTCTCCTGATCCGCCTTGGTCTTCGGCTCAATCGCCAGGGAGATAACGGGATCGGGAAACTCCATACGTTCAAGGGTGATCAGCGCGTCCGGGGCGCACAGGGTGTCGCCGGTGGTAACATCCTTCAGACCGACACAGGCGGCGATATCCCCGGCGCGCAGCTCGTCCACCTCGTGGCGATCGTTGGCATGCATCAGCACAATACGTCCGATGCGCTCCTTCTTGCCCTTAACCGGGTTCCAGACCGCGTCGCCTTTTTTCAGCACGCCGGAGTAGACACGAATAAAGGTAAGCTGGCCCACGTAAGGGTCAGTCATCAGCTTGAAGGCCAAGGCGGAGAACGGCTCGCGATCGTCCGGATGGCGTTCGGCGGTTGCGCCCTTCTCATCCACGCCTTTAATAGCCGGAATATCCAGCGGGGATGGCATCAGCTCAACCACCGCATCGAGCACCCGCTGTACGCCTTTATTTTTAAAGGCGCTACCGCAAAGCACGGGCTGGATCTCACCGGCCACGGTGCGCGCGCGCAGGCCGCGGATGATCTCTGCCTCCTCCAGGTCACCGTTTTCCAGATACTTATCCATCAAATCTTCGCTGGCTTCTGCCGCCGCCGAGACCATTTTTTCGCGCCACACTTTCGCCGTGGCCAGCAGTTCGTCCGGCACCGGCGCGTAGCTAAACGCCATCCCCTGGGTGGCGTCGTCCCAGATGATTTCGCGCATTTTGATCAGATCTACCACGCCGGTGAAGTGCTCTTCTGCCCCGATGGGGATCACAATTGGCACCGGATGCGCCTTCAGGCGGTCGATCATCATCTGTATCACGCGAAAGAAGTCCGCGCCGGGACGGTCCATCTTGTTAACGAAGGCCAGACGCGGCACGTGATACTTGTTGGCCTGCCGCCAGACGGTCTCCGACTGGGGCTGCACGCCGCCGACAGAGTCATAGACCATTACCGCGCCGTCCAGCACGCGCATAGAGCGCTCAACCTCAATGGTGAAGTCAACGTGCCCGGGGGTATCAATGATATTGATCCGGTGCGGCTCAAAGCCCCGATCCATGCCAGGCCAGAAGCAGCTCACGGCGGCGGAGGTAATAGTAATGCCGCGCTCCTGCTCCTGCGCCATCCAGTCTGTCGTCGCTGCGCCATCGTGAACTTCACCCAATTTATGGCTCATGCCGGTGTAAAACAGGATCCGTTCAGTGGTGGTGGTTTTGCCGGCATCAATGTGGGCAGAAATACCAATGTTGCGATAGCGTTCGAGGGGGATGGGTCGGGGCATGATGCGTCCTTAGTCAGGTTGACTGTTAGCGGCCAGTGCGGCCATTCGGGTTTATCGTCCTCATCATAGTCCAACTGTACGAGTATATTCGAACTATTTTAGCTATAGTTATGGATGATAATCTCGCTGCCGCTGCCGCATGGCACTCGCCGCTGGGTTTAGGTATAGTATGGGCCAGCCAGCAAGCTGGTCACTATTTGTGCTTATTGACACAGGAACACTATGATTGCCAGCCATCCCGAACGGGCAAAAATTCGCCTCGAAAATGTCCTTTTTGCGCTGGGAAATCCGCTGCGCCTGGAGATAGTCAGAACCCTGGCGGATGAGGGAGAGCAGGCCTGTGGGTCGCTGCGTAAGGATGTAGCAAAATCGACCATGACCCATCACTGGCGTGTGCTGCGCGACAGCGGTGTGATCTGGCAGCGTCCGCAGGGCCGGGAAAATCTTATTTCGCTGCGCCGGGACGATCTCGAGGCCCGCTTTCCGGGGCTGATGGATATTCTGCTCAACGCCATTCACGCCGAGCAGTAGCCTGAAGAGGTAAACGCCGGGCGGCGGCTACGCCTGACCCGGCTGAGAAGTGTTACTCGTCTTTTGCTTCAACCGCAGCGTGCTTCAGCTCGCCCATGGTTTTCAGCTTCTTAGAGATTTCGCGACGCTCTTTCGAGATCTCAGCATTTTTGATGATGTAGTCATCTACGCGGTCCTCGTAGTCGCTTTTCATGCTGGCGATGATGCCCTGGATCGCTTCAACGCTCATTCCTGGCTTAATGTAGTCGCTCAGGTTGTCCAGCAGCAGAACGCGTTTCTGGTTGTCGCGGATCTTTTTCTCAACGTCCTGGATTTCACGCTGTAATTTATTCTTGCGGCGGAACAGACGCACGAACTCCAGAACGTCCTGGAATGAAGGCTTAGTAGTTTCCATTTTTACACCCCTGCTAGTATCAGATTCGGATTCGTTAAAGCAACCGCTGTAGGGTAAACATTACTTTTAGCCGTTGCCGATGACAATGGTTTTATCCTTTCAAATATCATAACCCTAAATCAGGCTGAATCGAAACAACCTGCCAGCAATCACCCGACAGATGCGGCTTATTTGCGCAGCGCCCGGCAGATAAGGTGCGAGAGCAGCTCCAGCTGACGCGCCAGCTCCATGCTTAACCAAACGTAACCGTGCATCGGCGTTTCTGCCAGGGTCTCATCTTTATGCTGCTGAATCAGCTGGCGCAGCTCTGCCACAATCTCGTTAAGCCGCTCGCTATTAGCAAGAACAGGCTGCGGATTGCCCTCGTAGAGCGCATGGGCGATGGTCAGCAGCGTCTGCTGGGTCATCGTCTGCGTCTCACGGATCGTACGGGCGTTGAGCATCACAAAGTGGCTAGCCCGCGAGGCCCAGTGGGCGTTGATCTGTAGCTCAAGCATGCACACCATGTTACGGCTTACGGTCTGTATGGCTTCGAAGATCGCTTTCTGAATGTGCGTCTCTTTGCTGGCGGGACCTATCAGGCCACGCATCTTTACCACGTCGGTAAGGATCTTTTGCAGATGCTTCTCCAGCCGCGGGCGCTCTACGAGGTTCGGCGAGAAGCCCGCCTGGTAGACCCGGTTAAAGGTGGTGACGTAGTTCGCCATCTGGATACGCCAGTGCAGAAATGCCCGCTGCGGCCAGATACCGGTAAACAGCATCGCCAGCAGCGAGCCTAAGATCACATCGCCGCCCCGCCACAGCGCGATACGCATATCCCCCGCCGGGGCACCTACCACCACTGCAAGCGTAATGCCAATCAGCAGCGCCTGGTAAGGCTTTTTGCCCAGCGCCAGCCAGCCGCAGAGGAACATCGCGACGGCACACCAGAGCAGCATCAGCGGCAGGGAGATCAGCTCCAGCTTCAGGGCTATCAGCCCCAGCGCCGAGCCAAGGATGGTCCCGCCGATACGCTCGTAAGCGCGCGGCACCACGTTCCCCCAGAAGGAGATCGGTCCCATTACCACCACCAGGGTGATGAGCGGCCAGGTTCCTTCCGGAATGTTCAGCAGCCGCACCAGTAAAAAAGTAAGGATAAACGCCAGCGCTATCCTGGCCCCGTGCACAAGGCGATAGTGACGATACAGGCGTATTTCAAAGGGGCTAAGTGATTTGTCGGTGCGCACCACGCTCTCCGGCTAAAACGACAAAGGCGCAATTGTAGCGAATTTTCGCGCAGGGGCCTCAGCGTTGTTGCCAAAAGCCCCGTGAAAATGCTTAAACATCAACCAAACGCGTTAAACAGGCCGCCAGGATCAACAGTAAGCCGGGGCTTAAAGTGACTTAGGCTCAACGGGAATGTGCATCTCAACGTCCCAGTAGCCGCTGCTGCTGTCCGCATTCAGATAGCGCTCAAAGCAGGGCCGGGCAGCTATCTGGTAGTAGGCATCCGGAAGCAGGCTGTCAAAAAAGAGATCCCACGTTTTTTCAAACTCTTCGTTATAGACCCGCGCCCGGGCAACGGCGTACTGGCCGCCGGGCAGCTCGCTCAGGATCACTCCTTCACTGTTTTCCGGTATGGTAAAGCCTTCCGGTACTGAAATGACCGTGTCAGCGCGCAGCTTCTCCGGCGGGACTTCGTCGGGATTATCGTAATAGACGGCCATCCACTCCTGCGGCTGGAGATTCTTACTTTGCACCCACATGGTAAGCTGTTCAAACCCTTGCTTAACGGTCTTTTCCCACGGGCCAACCAGATGAAAACCGGCGATGGTGCGCTTATCGAGCTGTTTGATACTGTAGTCCATGCTGCCTCCGTGATTGATTGCTGTATGGATATACACTCTCTCTTTTTAAGGGCTTACTGTCACCCCTCGCCTGTTTAGTATGCGAGCAGACTCGCAGAGTTGCCAGCCTGCCCCTTTCTCTTACAGCGCGTGGTGCAGGTAGTCGCTCATACGGGAAAAGAGGCCGCCCTTCTCCACCGCCTCCAGGGTTACCAGCGGTGAGCGGGCAATCAGCTTGTCTTTATCGTACAGCTCTACTTCGCCCACTTGCTGATTGGCGGGCAGCGGCGCCTCCAGCTCTTTGCGGGTCAGTACGTACTTGGCTTTGATATGGTCCAGATCGGCTTTCGGCAGCGCCAGCCAGAAGTCGCGGTCCGTGCCCAGTGCCACCTTCTCTTTATCGCCGTACCAGATGCGCTCATTACCCACCTGCTTACCCTTATGCAGGATCTGTACGGTATCGAAATTGTCATCACCCCAGTGCAGCAGCTTGCGCGCCTGCTCCTCGCGGCCTTTAGGGCTTTCCCCGCCCATAACCACCGCAATCAGCCGCCGCTGGCCATTGACGCTGGAGGCGATAAGGTTAAAGCCCGCCCCGGAGGTGTGGCCGGTTTTCAGGCCATCCACGTTGAGCGACTTATCCCACAGCAGGCCGTTACGGTTCTGCTGGGTAATGCCGTTCCAGGTGAGACTCTTCTCGCTGTACATATGGTAAAACTCAGGCTCTCCGTGGATGATGGCCCTTGAGAGCACGGCCAGATCGTAGGCCGAGCTGTGCTGGCCCGGTGCATCCAGACCGTGAACGGTCTCAAAGTGGGTATCGCGCAGGTTGAGCTTCTGCGCATAGCTGTTCATCATCTTCACAAACTGCGGCTGGCCCCCAGCGACGTAGTCAGCCAGCGCCACGCAGGCGTCGTTGCCGGAGTCAACGATCAGCCCACGGCTAAGATCGCGCACCGTGATGCGATCGCCAGGCTTAATAAACATCAGCGAGGAGCCATCAAACACCGGATTTCCCTTCGCCCAGGCGTCTTTACCAACGGTAACAATATCGTTCGGTGTAATGCGCTTGCTATCGATAGCGCGGTCAACAACATAGCCTGTCATCAGTTTGGTCAGGCTGGCCGGGTTACGCTGTTGATGTTCATTGCCTGCGGTCAATATCTGCCCCGTGGTGTAGTCCATTAATACCCAGGCTCCGGCCTGGATCTGCGGGGGCTGTACAGCGAAAGAGAGATCGGCAGCCAGCGCAGAGTTCACGCAAACAGCAAGGAGGGAGGCGGCAATAAACAAACGGCGTTTCAAGAGGATATCCTTAAGGTGGTTCAAAAGAGCTGACCTTTTTACGGAAAATGTTGTGTCGGATCCTGGAACAATTGCAAACAAATGTGACAGCGAGGAGAAATTAAACTGAGCTCATTATGTCTTGTTTACTGCCCCGTAGTATTTATTGTATGGGGTTGTTAGCTTCCTTACTTGCCAAGATCACTCTAAAAGCCAATAGCTCTGTATGCACATTTTTCATTTATTGAGGAAAGACCTATACAGATCGGCAGATATTATATTAAAAATATAGTGTAATAATGTCGCTTGCAAGGGCAAGCATTTTTCACCGTTTGGTAATTTATATTGAAAGAAAGACTTGACATTCAAGAAAAAGTTATAACAAAATTGAATTTATCCCGCCTATTGAAAGTTTGCAGGGTCCTTCGTTGTGGGTTGCAATGTGAGAGACCTTTTTAAGGAACACTCTTTGCAAACAATGCTATGCGTTGGATGCTAATAGAGACTTATGGGGTTGATCACTTTTTACTCATCAGAAGATTTATCATTACGCATTTCTCCTAGATTTTGATGAAACGCGCTGGCTTTACATAGGTGCAGTGTAGTGGTTACCTGATACACGATGCACCAAATCATATAACACTCCTAAGATTCATCCTATGAAAATCACCCTAAAGGTGATAAATTATAGTTCTAATAACCTATCATTTTGGATACATGCAATCTCATGAAAGAAAGAACTTTCAGGCAAGATATAAATGGTCTTCGAGCCATAGCAGTATTAGGGGTGCTGTTTTTTCATTTTAAATCAGAATTATTGCCTGGCGGTTTTACAGGAGTTGACGTATTCTTTGTCATCTCAGGTTTCCTGATGACCTCTATAATCTTCAAAGGCCTAGAGTCAGGTGACTTTTCTATTGTTAGATTTATTAAAAATCGCGCAAAAAGGATAGTCCCAGCTTTGTTAGTGACCATTATTATTGTTCTTTTTGTTGGTTACTTCGCATTTGAACCTCTTACTTACAAATTAGTAGGAAAGCACGGAGCAGCCAGTTTATTATTTGCATCCAATATCGTTTATAATTATGAATCAGGCTATTTCGATCCTGCATCTTATAGCAAGCTATTCCTGCATACATGGTCATTATCAGTAGAGTGGCAATTCTATATAATATACCCATTAGTAATTTATGCTGCCTCTAGATTTATAAAGATAAACACAATTAAATATGCTCTCATGGCTAGTTTTGTTATTTTCTTTGTTTTGTGTGTTATAGCAACAGAAAAAAATCAATCCTCTGCATATTTTCAGCTTTACTCGAGAGCATGGGAAATGATTGCTGGTGGTCTCGCGTTTGCTTTTCCGCTTAAAGTGAATGAGAAAATAAAGACCATTCTCGAAATGATTGGCCTAACAGTTATAGGTATATCATTCTTTGTATTCTCAAAAGATACACCATGGCCGGGGCAATTCGCACTGCTGCCAGTTTTTGGTGCTTACTTATGCATTCTTGCCAATAATAGTCATACATTTCTGTCTGGAAGAATAATACAAAGCATTGGCCTCTGGTCTTATTCAATATATTTAATACACTGGCCTTTAATAGTAATCAGTAATAAACTGTCTTTAAATATAAGCCTGCATTTTTATTTACTAATTGTGTTAATAATCTCCTTCATTATGTTTAGAATTATAGAGCGAAAAAGGGATTATGGCTATAAGACTCTGTTAGTTTATGCAATATCTCTTGCTTCTCTTTTTTATGTCAGTATCAATGGCATGGAGAATAGAGTCGATGAACTTGGAAGAATAAAAAAAGAGCAAATTTTTGATAAATTTTACGGAGGAGCAAAAACCTTTGCGAATGCAAATGGAAACGTTTTTAACCTAACCGGAAAAGAACAGGAAGCAAACCTTATATTGACAGGTGATAGCTATTCTCAGCAATATAATGATTTCTGGTCAAAAACAGAGTATAAACCAGTTAGTGTCTCAATGGTTGTGTGTCTGCTTTTCCCTGACTACACATCGCATGATAATGATAAGTGCGATAACATGTACGAAAAGCTAGATGAAACAATGAAGAAATATCCAAATGCTGATACTGTAATAAATCAGAACTGGGGAGCTTATGCATCTAAGAGCGCTAACAAGCACACAAAAGAGTTACTTCCTCCAGCTGAGTATAATAAAATGGTAACAGAACAGCTTGGTAAAATAATATCTTCAGGCGGGAATAAAAGAAGATACTTTATAGTTGGAACCTATGATTACCCTGATTATGATGTAATCGGTTGCCTCGCATCTGCAAGCCTGCCAATTAATAAAATCCTCCCAAACTGTAAAGAGACAACTAAAAATAGAAGTAACCCTATTGACGATCTTTTAAAAACATTTTCAAGTAATTACCCTAATGTTTACTTTATAAGCCCGCGTGATGTTCTCTGTAAAAATGATAAATGTCTCGTAATTAAAGATCATCATCCTATTCAGTTTGATGGAGACCACCTATCAATTTATGGTTCGGAAATAGTTGGCAGGTACATTAAAAACAGGATAGATAAAAAATAGTTTTATGCCCTCTAGAGCTTTCTAGAGGGCTAGTTATTATACGGCTAAAATTTATACGCGAAGTTTCTCTTTTAAAGTAATACCCCTTACTTCAGCAGCTATCGTCCTAGCATACTTTACACTAAATGAAGGTTAGCGAGCTCTTCCGCATCCTCTACTTCTGAAGAAACGCAATATGGTTTACCATTAGTAGTGCGGAGCGTTGAGTTGCTGAAGGTTTCAGTACTGTTTGATACTCCCAGAAAACAATACATCAGGTTGTTTCCTATTAAGAAACAGACAGTTAATAAACAACCAGGAATATAATAAAACAATGAAAGACGGTGAAATACAACCTACCTTCCTTTTCCACGACTACGAAACCTTCGGAACCAGTCCGTCGCTGGACCGGCCGGCGCAGTTTGCCGCCATCCGCACCGACGAGGCATTTACGCCTGTCGGCGAGCCGGAGGTCTTCTACTGCCAGCCTGCCGATGACTATCTGCCCCAGCCGGGCGCCGTGATGATTACCGGCATTACGCCGCAGGTTGCCCGGGAAAAAGGCGTCAACGAAGCTGCCTTCGCGAAGCGTATTCACGACATCTTCACCGTGCCGGAAACCTGCGTAGTGGGCTATAACAACGTCCGCTTCGATGATGAAGTCACCCGTAACGTGTTCTACCGCAACTTCTACGATCCTTACGCCTGGAGCTGGCAGCACGGTAACTCCCGCTGGGATCTGCTTGATGTGATGCGCGCCTGCTACGCCCTGCGCCCGGAGGGCATCAACTGGCCAGAGAACGATGGCGGCCTGCCGAGCTTCCGCCTGGAGCACCTGACCAAAGCCAACGGCATCGAGCACAGCAACGCCCACGACGCGATGGCCGACGTCTACGCCACCATTGCTATGGCGCAGCTGGTAAAAGCTCGCCAGCCGAAGCTATTTAACTATCTCTATACCTACCGCAGCAAGCAGAAGCTAACCTCGCTCATCGATGTGGCACAGATGAAGCCGCTGGTACACGTTTCTGGCATGTTCGGTGCCGATCGCGGCAATACAAGCTGGGTAGCGCCGCTGGCCTGGCATCCGGAGAACCGTAACGCGGTGATTATGGTCGATCTCGCCGGGGACATGTCCCCTCTGCTGGCGTTGGATGCCGATGCGCTACGCGAGCGTCTCTACACGGCGAAGGCGGATCTGGGCGATGAATCTGCCGTACCGGTGAAGCTGGTACATCTCAACAAATGTCCGGTGCTGGCGCAGGCGAATACGCTACGCCCGGAGGACGCTGACCGGCTGGGCATCAACCGTCAGGCCTGCCTGGCGAACCTGCAGATCCTGCGCGATAACCCGCAGATAAGGGAGAAGGTGCTGGCTATCTTCGCCGAGGCCGAGCCGTTTGTGCCGTCGGATAACGTTGATGCCCAGCTCTATAACGGCTTCTTCAGCGACGCCGATCGGGCGGCGATGAAAATCGTGCTGGCGACCGATCCGCAAAACCTGCCGGCGCTGGATATCACCTTCGCCGACAAGCGCATTGAGAAGCTGCTGTTTAACTATCGGGCGCGCAACTTCCCCGGCACGCTGGATGAGAACGAGCAGCAGCGCTGGCTCCAGCATCGCCGTAACGTCTTTACGCCGGAGTTTTTACAGGCATGGGCAGAGGAGCTGGAGGCGCTTTACCAGCAGCACGCTGGCGATAGCGAAAAGCTGGCCCTGATTAAAGCCCTGTATCAGTACGCGCAAGAGATTGTGTAAATAAAAAAAGCCAGCTTCTCAGCTGGCTTTTCTCTATTACGGCGTAATTACGGCTTAACGAAATTAGGCAACGTCTTCGTACTGCGGAACCGGGTTGCGGAAGCTTTTGGTCACGCAGGCCAGGTAGACCAGACCAATACCGCCCCAGATCAGGCCCAGAATCATTGAGCTCTCTTCCAGGTTCAGCCATAGCGCGCCCACGGTCAGGGCACCACACAGCGGCAGGATCAGGAACTGGAAGTGATCCTTCAGGGTCTTGTTACGCTTCTCACGGATCCAGAACTGCGATATCACCGACAGGTTAACGAAGGTGAAGGCCACCAGCGCACCGAAGTTGATCAGCGCCGTCGCGGTTACCAGGTCAAAGTTAATTGCCAGCAGGGCAATCGCGCCAACCAGCAGCACGTTCCACGCCGGGGTACGCCATTTCGGGTGTACGTAACCAAAGAAGCGGCTCGGGAATACGCCGTCACGGCCCATCACGTACATCAGACGAGAAACGCCCGCGTGCGCCGCCATACCGGAAGCCAGTACGGTAATGGTCGAGAAGATCAGCACGCCAAACTGGAAGGTTTTACCCGCTACGTAGAGCATAATTTCCGGCTGAGACGCATCAGGATCTTTGAAGCGGCTGATGTCC
The DNA here is from genome assembly GCA_032055545.1 of Pseudescherichia sp. GTDB lineage: Bacteria > Pseudomonadota > Gammaproteobacteria > Enterobacterales > Enterobacteriaceae > Pseudescherichia. Next base: position 19,858 of record DAMBQR010000015.1, read on the forward strand.
GGGAAATAGAGCTGCAGGAAGTAGGAGGCAAAGATAAATACCAGCCCGCCAATCAGCGCCGTCAGGAAGATCGCTTTCGGGATCACGCGCTCGGCGTCTTTGGTCTCTTCCGACAGCGAAGAGATGCCGTCAAAACCGAGGAACGAGAAGCAGAGAATGGTCGCACCGGTGATCATCGGTACCACGTGCGCGCCTTCCGACCAGAACGGACGGGTGCTGGTCAGCGTACCCGCGCCTTCACCATGCGCCACGCCGTAGATAATCAGGCCGACGATGGCCGCCACAATACCCATCTGCAAAATAACGATCAGGGTGTTGAAGTTGGCCACGGATTTAATGCTGCGCAGGTTCGAGATGGTCATAAAGGCCACCAGCGCCACCACAAAGATCCACGACGGGACGCTGGGCACCAGCGCTTCGAAGTAGATTTTAGCCAGCAGGATGTTGATCATCGGCATGAACAGGTAGTCCAGCAGCGACGACCAGCCCACCATAAAGCCAACCGCCGGGCTAATGGATTTTTGGGCATAGGTGTAGGCTGAGCCAGCGGACGGGAAACGACGCACCAGTTTACCGTAGCTCAGCGCAGTAAAGAGAATAGCCACCAGCGCAAACGCATACGCGGTCGCGACATGACCATCGGTCAGACCAGAGACAATGCCGAACGTATCGAACAGCGTCATCGGCTGCATATAGGCAAGACCCATCATAACAACCGGAATCAACGTAAGCGATTTACGCAGTTCCACGCGAGAGGTTTTTGGAGTAACGTTATGCGACATGGTCAGCCCCCATTACGGCGAATGCCGTCGCAATAGCAAAAAATTGCCCCATTTTGTTTCTTTCCTCAGCGACAACGACTGTCGGTTTTTAAATGTGTATCTATCCGGTACGAAGCCCGGCCTCTTGGATTTAAATGACGTTTTGATGCAAAAAAATAACCGACGCGTTTAACGTCGGTTAGTGTCATTTTTTGCAGGCGACATATTTTGCCCCAAACTGAGGCGCGATGACAAGATGGCATACCACCATCAGGCCATCTTTTTTAACGAATGCCTGATTCACGGCCACTCACCGGAAGGTAAACGCCGGCGATCGCACTATTTGCTAAAATTTCCGTGCACCACCAGCCGCTTGCCAGCCCTGCGGTCTGCTCATTCCAGCCCATCCAGACCGGCTCGGCTGAGATTTGCGCTACCACCTGCTTCTCAACCAGTGCGCCGCTATTTAAGAAAAGCTGCGCCATATAGCGTGGCAGATAACCACAGCCAAGACCGCCAATAAGCAGATCCAGTTTAGCCTTAAAATCAAACACGGTGATCGCCTCCTGATCCTCCAGCAGCAGCTGGGAGAGCGAACAGCCCGGTCGCGCCTCGCCAACAACAATCGCACGATGGCGTTTGAGCAGCCTGCGGGGGAGCGGCTCCGCAGCCTGGGCCAGCGGATGGTGTGGGGCAACGGCAAAGACCTGCTCCAGGCTGCCGAGCCTGGCAAAGCCAAAACCGCTCAGCGAGGGCGGATCGTGCAGTGCGCCAACGATAATGTCGGCCCGCCCCTGGATCAGCGCCTCCCATGACCCGGAGAGCACCCCATTAACAAACTTCAGCCGGGTCACGCTGTGCTGCTGATAGAAGGTGTCGATAAGCGGCATCAAAAGCGAAAAGGGAAAGGTATCATCTACGCCAATGGTGAGGTGGTTCTCCCAGCCCTCGTTAAGCTTAATGGCCTGCTTCTCCAGCTCACGCACCGTGTGCAGTACCTCCCGCCCCTTCTCCAGCAGCATCTGCCCGGTGCGGGTAAACTTTGCCCGATGTCCGCTGCGGTCAAGAAGCTGGATGTTAAGATCGCTCTCCAGCTTGTGCACGGTATAGCTAAGCGCCGAGGGTGTTTTGTAGAGCTTCGCCGAGGCCGCAGCAAAGCTGCCCTCTTTCTCGAGAGCGTCAAGGATAACGAGAACATCCAGCAATGGTTTCATGTTCGCCCCACAGGGTAAGCGACCAGTTCCCAGGCTGCTGCCCCTACTCCATCGGCATGATCAGCGGATCGGGATACTGATATTCAAACCCTAGCTCATTGGTGATGCGGCTCCCGTCTACGCGCTTGCCTTTGCTGTCGGCACCGCTATCGGTAAACAGCGGCGGCTCCAGCCTCAGCTGGCGTGCCATCACCGGATAAAATTCGGATCGCGCAGGGTGCCCGGGCGCGCAGAGATTGTAGATGTGTCCGCCTTTTGGCGACTGCAACAGCAGCGTAATCGCGGCGATGACGTCTTCCAGATGCACCAGATTGACGCCGTGGTTACCATCAGGCGCGGTTTTCCCGGCAAAGAAGCGGCCAGGATGGCGGCCCGGCCCGACCAGCCCGGCAAGGCGTAGAATATCTACCGAGGTGCCGGGCAGGTTGTGCAGCCACTCCTCCAGCTCTTTTAAGGTGCGGCCGCTCTGGGTAACCGGCTGCAGCGGCATGCTCTCTTTTACGTTGCCTTCAGCATTACCATATACCGAGGTCGAACTGGTAAAGATAATGCGTGGGATCTGCCTGGCCAGTGCGCTATCGACTATCTCCTGCACCGCCTGAAGATAGAAGGTATCTCCGCTGCCGCTACGCCGGGCGGGCAGCGTGACCACCAGCGCATCCACGTTCATCAAGGCCTCCAGATCGTCAGCGTCACACACCAGCTCCGGTTCGAGCTTCAGCGGATAGCTCTCAATGCCGCACATGCGCGCCGCTTCGACGCCGTCGAGGGTAGTTTTGCTGCCGGTCACCTGCCAACCCTTTGACTGTAACGAGAGCGCCAGCGGCATCCCCAGCCAGCCTAAACCGACAATCGCGACTTTTTTCATCCTTAATTCTCCCGTCTTTCATACGTTAGAATTAAGGCTACGCCAGGCAAGCGAAACTGACAATTCTGAAGACAAGATGAAATGATTTAATGATGAAAAAAAGCCCTTGCTTTCAGCGGGCAAAGTGGTTTAGGTTAATTAACAAGACATGAATAAGCATTCATTGGAAATTTTATGACACGCGTTCAATTTAAACACCACCATCATCACCATCATCCTGACTAGTCTTTCAGGCGATGTGTGCTGGACGTTTGGATCTTCCAGTGGTGCATGAACGCATGAAAAAGCCCCCGGAAGATCCTCTTCCGGGGGCTTTTTTTTGAACCTAATTCAGGCAGGATAAGAGGATAAGCAGAATGTTAGATAACTCCCGTTTACGCATAGCTATGCAGAAATCTGGCCGTTTAAGCGATGATTCACGCGAACTGCTGGCCCGCTGCGGCATCAAAATCAATCTGCACACGCAGCGCCTGATTGCGCTGGCAGAGAATATGCCCATCGATATTCTGCGCGTGCGTGACGACGACATTCCAGGGCTGGTCATGGACGGCGTGGTGGATCTTGGCATTATCGGCGAGAACGTGCTGGAAGAGGAGCTGCTGACCCGCCGCGCTCAGGGCGAAGATCCGCGCTACTTTACCCTGCGCCGTCTCGATTTTGGCGGCTGCCGCCTGTCGCTGGCGACCGCCGTTGACGAGCCGTGGGATGGCCCGGCGGCGCTGGACGGTAAGCGCATCGCCACCTCCTATCCGCACCTGCTGAAACGCTACCTCGATCAGAAAGGGGTCTCGTTTAAATCCTGCCTGCTCAACGGCTCCGTCGAAGTCGCTCCGCGTGCCGGCCTCGCCGATGCCATCTGTGACCTGGTCTCGACCGGGGCAACCCTTGAAGCCAACGGCCTGCGCGAGGTCGAGGTGATCTACCGCTCGAAAGCCTGCCTGATCCAGCGTGACGGCGAGATGCCTGCGGCTAAACAGCAGCTGATCGACAAGCTATTGACCCGCATCCAGGGCGTGATTCAGGCTCGCGAATCGAAATACATCATGATGCATGCCCCAACCGAGCGTCTGGAAGAGGTGATTGCCCTGCTGCCGGGCGCAGAGCGTCCGACCATCCTGCCGCTGGCAGGCGATCAGCAGCGTGTGGCAATGCACATGGTAAGCAGCGAAACGCTCTTCTGGGAGACCATGGAGAAGCTGAAGGCGCTGGGGGCCAGCTCCATTCTGGTGCTGCCGATTGAGAAGATGATGGAGTAATGACCATGAGCTTCAATACCGTTATCGACTGGAACGGCTGTACCCCGGAGCAGCAGCGCGATCTGCTGATGCGCCCGGCCCTCTCCGCTTCGGAAAGCATTACCCGCACGGTGGTTGAGATCCTCGACAATGTTAAAGCGCGCGGCGACGATGCCCTGCGTGAGTACAGCGCTAAATTTGATAAGACCGAGGTCGGGGCGCTGAAGGTCACCGCGCAGGAGATCGCCGACGCCAGCGCCCGCCTGGGAGATGATATCAAGCAGGCGATGGCCGTGGCGGTGAAAAACATCGACACCTTCCACCAGGCGCAAAAGCTCCAGCCTGTGGATGTGGAAACCCTGCCCGGCGTGCGTTGCCAGCAGGTGACGCGCCCGATTGCCTCCGTAGGCCTCTATATTCCCGGCGGCTCCGCGCCGCTCTTCTCGACGGTGCTGATGCTGGCGACCCCGGCGCGCATCGCGGGCTGCCAGCGGGTCGTGCTCTGCTCGCCGCCGCCAATTGCCGATGAGATCCTCTATGCTGCCAGCCTGTGCGGCGTGCAGGAGGTGTTTAAGGTGGGCGGGGCGCAGGCTATCGCCGCCCTGGCCTTTGGCACCGAATCTATCCCTTCGGTGGATAAGATCTTCGGCCCTGGCAACGCCTTCGTGACCGAAGCGAAACGCCAGGTCAGCCAGCGGCTGGACGGGGCGGCGATCGACATGCCTGCCGGTCCTTCCGAGGTGCTGGTGATTGCCGACAGCGGCGCGACGCCGGATTTCGTTGCCTCGGACCTGCTTTCGCAGGCCGAACACGGCCCGGACTCCCAGGTGATCCTGCTGACGCCGGATGCGCAGATGGCTGAAGCGGTCGCCGAGGCCGTCGAGCGCCAGCTGGCCGAGCTTCCTCGCGCCGACACCGCCCGTCAGGCGTTGGCCGCCAGCCGGCTGATCGTAGCGCAGGATCTGGACCAGTGCGTAGCTATCTCCAACGCCTACGGCCCGGAGCACCTGATTATTCAGACCCGCGCCGCCCGCTCGCTGGTGGACAGTATCACCAGTGCTGGCTCGGTATTTCTCGGCGACTGGTCGCCGGAGTCGGCGGGTGACTACGCCTCGGGCACCAACCACGTGCTGCCGACCTATGGCTATACCGCCACCAGCTCAAGCCTCGGGCTGGCGGATTTTCAGAAGCGCATGACGGTGCAGGAACTCTCCCGCGAGGGCTTCTCCGCGCTGGCGGCGACCATTGAGACCCTGGCAGCGGCCGAGCGTCTGCATGCCCACAAGAATGCCGTTACCCTGCGCGTTAACGCCCTCAAGGAGCAAGCATGAGCATTGAAAACCTGGCGCGCGAGAACGTGCGAAACCTGACGCCCTACCAGTCCGCTCGTCGCCTGGGCGGCAAAGGCGACGTCTGGCTGAACGCCAACGAGTTCCCTACTCCGGTGGCCTTTGAGCTGACCCAGTCATCGCTCAACCGCTACCCGGAGTGCCAGCCGAAAGCGGTGATTGAGGGCTACGCCCGCTATGCCGACGTTCAGCCGGATCAGGTGCTGGTCAGCCGCGGCGCGGACGAAGGCATTGAGCTGCTGATCCGCGCCTTCTGCGAGCCGGGCAAGGACGCTATTCTCTACTGTCCGCCGACCTACGGCATGTACAGCGTCAGTGCCGAGACCTTCGGCGTCGAGGCGCGCACCGTTCCGGCACTGGAAGATTGGCAGCTTAATCTGGAGGGGATTGCCGACGTTCTTGACGGGGTGAAGCTTCTCTATGTATGCAGCCCCAACAACCCCACCGGGCAGATTATCGATCCGCAGGATATGCGCACCCTGCTGGAGATGACCCGTGGTAAAGCGCTGGTCATCGCCGACGAGGCCTATATTGAGTTCTGTCCGCAGGCGACGCTCAGCGGCTGGCTGGCGGAGTATCCGCACCTGGTGATCCTGCGCACGCTGTCGAAAGCCTTTGCGCTGGCCGGCCTGCGTTGCGGCTTTACCCTGGCAAGCAAGGAGATTATCGCCCTGCTGCTGAAGGTAATTGCCCCCTACCCGCTCTCGACGCCGGTGGCGGAGATCGCTGCCCAGGCACTCTCCCCGACGGGCATTGAGGCCATGCAGGGACGGGTGGCGCAGATCCTTAATGAACGCCAATACCTGGTCGAGCAGCTGCGCACTATACCCTGCGTCGAAACGGTATTTGATTCAGAGACCAACTATATACTGGCGCGCATCACCGCCTCCAGCGCGGTATTTAAATCCCTGTGGGATCAGGGCATTATTCTACGCGACCAGAACAAACAACCCTCTTTAAGCGGCTGCCTGCGGATCACCATTGGCACCCGGGAAGAGAGCCAGCGCGTCATCGACGCCCTACGTGCGGAGCAAGTATGAGCCAGAAGTACCTTTTTATTGACCGTGACGGCACCCTGATTAGCGAGCCGCCGAGCGACTTTCAGGTCGATAGCTTTGAAAAGCTGGCCTTTGAGCCAGACGCCATCCCGGTACTGCTGAAGTTGCAGGCCGCGGGCTTTAAGCTGGTGATGATCACCAATCAGGATGGACTGGGCACGGCGAGCTTCCCACAGGAGCACTTTACCGGGCCGCACAACCTGATGATGCAGATCTTCACCTCCCAGGGCGTGATCTTTGACGAGGTGCTGATCTGTCCGCACCTGCCTGCCGACGAGTGCGACTGCCGCAAGCCGAAGGTGAAGCTGGTAGAGGGTTACCTTGCCGACGAGGCGCTGGATAAAGCTAACAGCTACGTGATTGGCGATCGGATGACGGACGTGACTCTCGCCGAGAATATGGGCATCACTGGCCTGCGTTACGATCGGGAGACCCTGAACTGGCGTGCTATTGGCGACCAGCTAACCAAACGCGACCGCTATGCCCACGTTGAGCGCAAGACCAAAGAGACGCAGATTGACGTTAAGGTGTGGCTGGATCGCGAAGGCGGCAGCAAAATTAACACCGGCGTCGGCTTCTTTGATCATATGCTGGACCAGATCGCCACCCATGGCGGCTTCCGCATGGAGATTCAGGTGAAGGGCGATCTCTATATTGACGATCACCACACCGTGGAAGATACCGGCCTGGCCCTCGGCGAGGCGCTGAAGCTGGCTCTCGGCGACAAGCGCGGCATCAACCGCTTTGGCTTTGTCCTGCCGATGGACGAGTGCCTGGCCCGCTGTGCGCTGGATATCTCCGGCCGCCCGCACCTCGAGTACAAAGCCGAGTTTACCTATCAGCGCGTAGGTGACCTGACCACTGAGATGGTTGAGCACTTCTTCCGCTCGCTCTCCTACACTATGGCCGTCACCCTGCACCTGAAAACCAAGGGCAAGAACGATCATCACCGCGTAGAGAGCCTGTTTAAAGCCTTTGGCCGCACGCTGCGCCAGGCGATCCGGGTAGAAGGTGATACCCTTCCCTCCTCGAAAGGAGTGCTGTAATGAACGTGGTGATCCTCGATACCGGCTGCGCCAACCTGCATTCGGTGACTTCCGCCATTGCCCGCCACGGCTATGAACCGGTGGTAAGCCGCGATCCGGACGTGGTGCTGCGCGCCGATAAGCTTTTTCTACCGGGCGTAGGGACGGCGCAGGCCGCCATGGATCAGATCCACCAGCGCGAGCTGGTCAGTCTGATCAGGGCCTGCACCCAGCCGGTGCTGGGCATCTGTCTCGGTATGCAGCTGCTGGGCAGCCGCAGCGAAGAGACCCACGGCGTGGAGCTGCTGGGGATCATCGACGAGCCGGTAGTCAAGATGGAGGACGTTGGGTTACCGCTGCCCCATATGGGCTGGAACCGTGTCTACCCGAAAGCGGGCGATCGCCTGTTTCGCGGCATTGAGGACGGGGCTTATTTTTACTTCGTGCACAGCTACGCCATGCCGGTGAATGCCCAGACCATTGCCCAGTGCCACTACGGCGCGCCCTTTACCGCCGCCGTGCAGAAAGATAACTTCTACGGCGTCCAGTTCCACCCGGAGCGCTCGGGCGCGGCGGGCGCGCAGCTGCTGAAAAATTTCCTGGAGATGTAATGATTATTCCGGCTTTAGATTTAATTGATGGCACGGTAGTTCGCCTCCATCAGGGAGACTACGCCCAGCAGCGTGACTACGGTAACGATCCGCTGACCCGCCTGCAGGGCTATGCCGCCGAGGGCGCAGAGGTGCTGCATCTGGTCGATCTGACCGGTGCAAAAGATCCCGCCAAGCGGCAAATCCCGCTGATTAAAACCCTGGTGGCCGGGGTAAACGTGCCGGTGCAGGTTGGCGGCGGGATCCGGACGGAAGAGGACGTTGCCGCCCTGTTGGCGGCGGGGGTCGCTCGCGTGGTGGTCGGCTCGACGGCAGTAAAATCTCCCGAGATAGTTAAGGGCTGGTTTACACGCTTCGGCGCAGAGGCGCTGGTGCTGGCGCTCGACGTACGCATAGACGCCGAGGGCGTTAAGCAGGTTGCGGTCAGCGGCTGGCAGGAGAACTCTGGCGTCTCGCTGGAGGAGCTTATTGAAACTTACCAGCCCGTTGGCCTGAAGCACGTCCTGTGCACGGATATCTCTCGCGATGGCACGCTGGCTGGCTCCAACGTCTCGCTGTATGAAGAGGTGTGCGCCCGCTATCCACAGATCGCCTTTCAGTCCTCGGGCGGCATCGGCGGGCTACAGGATATTGCCGCCCTGCGCGGCACCGGGGTGCGCGGCGTGATTGTTGGCCGGGCACTGCTGGAAGGCAAATTTAACGTAACGGAGGCGATCCAATGCTGGCAAAACGGATAATCCCCTGCCTGGACGTGCGTAACGGCCAGGTAGTCAAAGGCGTGCAGTTCCGCAACCATGAGATCATTGGCGAAATCGTGCCGCTGGCGAAGCGCTACGCAGAGGAAGGGGCGGACGAGCTGGTGTTCTACGATATCACCGCCTCCAGCGACGGGCGCGTCGTGGATAAGAGCTGGGTCTCCCGGGTAGCGGAAGCGATTGATATCCCCTTCTGCGTGGCGGGCGGGATTAAATCCGTTGACGATGCGGCACAGATCCTCTCCTTCGGCGCGGACAAGATCTCCATCAACTCGCCAGCGCTGGCCGACCCGGAGCTGATCACCCGCCTCGCCGATCGCTTTGGCGTGCAGTGCATCGTCATCGGCATCGACACCTGGTTTGACGAAGCCACCGGAAAATATCACGTAAATCAGTACACTGGCGATGAGAGCCGTACACGTGTTACCACCTGGGAGACACTCGACTGGGTGCAGGAAGTCCAGACGCGCGGCGCGGGTGAGATCGTGCTTAACATGATGAACCAGGACGGGGTGCGCAACGGTTATGACCTGACGCAGCTGAAAAAAGTGCGCGAGGTCTGCCATGTTCCGCTGATCGCCTCCGGCGGTGCGGGAACCATGGAGCACTTCCTGGAAGCCTTCCGGGAGGTTGACGTAGATGGCGCATTGGCCGCTTCCGTCTTCCACAAGCAGATTATTAATATTGGTGAACTGAAAGCGTACCTGGCACTGCAGGGCGTGGAGATAAGGATATGTTAACAGAAGAACAACGCAGCCTGCTGGACTGGACCAAAACCGATGGGCTGCTGCCCGCCGTGATTCAGCATGCGGTGTCCGGGGAAGTATTGATGCTGGGCTATATGGATCAGCAGGCGCTGGCGAAGACCGAAGAGAGCGGGCTGGTCACCTTCTACTCCCGCACCAAACAGCGCCTGTGGACCAAGGGTGAAACCTCCGGCAACGTGCTTAACGTGGTCAGCATCACCCCGGACTGTGATAACGACACGCTGCTGGTACTGGTCAACCCTGTCGGCCCGACCTGCCACACCGGCACCACCAGCTGCTTTGGCGAAGAGAAAAACCATCAGTGGCTGTTTCTCTACCAGCTCGAGCAGCTGCTGGCGGCGCGCAAAAGCGCCGATCCTGCCAGCTCCTACACGGCGAAGCTCTATGCCAGCGGCACCAAGCGCATTGCGCAGAAGGTCGGTGAAGAGGGTGTGGAAACTGCGCTGGCTGCGACCGTTCACGATCGCGAGGAGCTGACTAACGAAGCCTCGGATCTGATCTATCACCTGCTGGTGCTGCTGCAGGACCAGAGTCTGGATATGACGGCGATTATTGAGAACCTGAGGGCGCGGCACAAGTAGTGCCGCAGAGATAAAAAAACCGGGCAAGCCCGGTTTTTTTATTACGCTTTCGGCTGGTAGTTTCGCAGCGCGTTGCGGGTAAGGACGAAGCCTGAACCGAGCGCTCCTCCTAACAGCAAAGCGAGGATAAGAGTCAATGCCCGCTTCGGACTGTCACGTCTTATCGGCAAGTTAGGTTTCATCACATAGCGATAGCTATGCATGTTAGCCGGATCGGTTTTCACACGGGCGATATCCAGCAAATTTTTGCGCATCTGATAGTAATTATCCGGAAAAACCAGTGGTCGAGCTGATTCATTTTTGATCATTGACTCAAGCGCTTCTCCCCCAAGCAGGAAAAGCGTATCCTGGGTAACCTCTTGAGTTTGCTGTACCTGCGGCGTTTTGATCTGCGCTTCCTGAGCAACTTTCAGCGCGGCAGAAATCTGTTTCAAACGCAGATCTTTTTGCTCCTGAGCCACTTTTTCCTGCGTTGCCAGCGAAGCTACCAGTTCAGTTGTTCTGGACTTAATATTTATGGCTAAATCCTGATCAAGTTCATCCGCTATCTGCTCATCCACTTGCTGAATATACTGCGCCAGCGTTTTTTGAGCGTTTTCAGCAGAATCGCCCTGGTAGGTTAATTTCAAAGGTAATGGCTGACCTTTTACTGCTGTATCGATGGTCAGTTTCTCGGGATTTTGCTGGTTTTCTAAGGTTTCAGCTAAAGCGGAGAAGGAGGAGTTAAAGCGGCCTATTACCCTTTGCTGAATCTCATTTACATCCATAGAAGAGCCGTTCAGGACGTTCATAGCATTGGTGTAACCGGTGATCTGCCCCACATCCGGCATGGTGATCACAGCGGTAGAGGTCCACTTTTCTTTAACCACCATGACATATACTGCTGCAAGTGCAAGCGAAAGAAATACAAAAATGGCGATAATCCACTTACCACGCCAGAGCTGAAAAAGAAGATCTACAAAATCAATCTGCTCGGGCAGGTGATTACCTTTAGATGCCGTGTTATTGTCGTTGTGCGTCATAGCAACCTTAATGATGAAAGCGCAAGTAACCGTTACGTTTAGAGTAGTCTACGCAAACTATATTTTTTTTCTATAAGATTCAGTTTAATTGATTTTCTCGCTGTTGCTACCCATTTATCGCTTTTTTGTATAAAAATTAATCAGCTTCATTTAGATAAATGATACCGTTGTTCAAAAAAAAACCTAATGTTATACATCAGGTTTTTCAAGTGTAATGTCAGGAGTAAAACAATTTACTAATCATTACCAAAGAGATCGCGTGTATACACTTTATCTGCAATATCTTGCAATTCTGTTGCCATACGATTTGAGATAATGACGTCAGCCTCTCGCTTAAAAGCAGTTAAATCGCGTACCACTCGCGAGTTATAGAACTGATCCTCTTTCATCACCGGTTCATAGATAATGACCTCAACACCTTTTGCTTTGATACGCTTCATAATCCCCTGTATTGAGGAGGCCCGGAAATTGTCAGAACCGCTCTTCATGATCAGACGATAAACGCCCACCACTTTCGGCTGACGAGCCAGAATGGCATCGGCAATAAAGTCTTTACGCGTTCGGTTGGCTTCTACAATGGCGGAAACAATGTTATTAGGCACAGACTTATAGTTGGCCACCAGCTGCTTGGTATCTTTTGGCAAGCAGTAACCGCCGTAGCCGAATGAGGGGTTGTTGTAGTGATTGCCAATGCGTGGATCGAGGCATACCCCTTCGATAATCTGTCGCGTATTTAAACCGAGGCTTTCCGCATAACTATCCAGTTCGTTAAAGTAAGCAACACGCATTGCCAGATAGGTATTAGCAAACAACTTAATGGCTTCGGCTTCGGTAGAGTCGGTAAACAGGACCGGAATATCGGTTTTGATTGCCCCTTCAACCAGCAGTTCGGCGAAACGCTCTGCACGCAGCGAGCGCTCGCCGATGACGATCCGCGACGGATAGAGGTTGTCGTACAGGGCCCGTCCCTCACGCAGAAACTCTGGCGAGAAGATGACGTTATCAATGCCCAGCGAATCTTTGATTTTTTGCGTAAAGCCAACGGGAACCGTTGATTTGATTACCATCACCGCATCTGGGTTGATCTCATTAACATCTTTAATGACCGCTTCAACGCTGGTGGTACAAAAATAGTTGGTTTTGGGGTCGTAATCCGTTGGTGTGGCGATAATCACATAATCTGCATCGCGATAGGCATCGTACTTATCAGTGGTGGCACGAAAATTAAGGGGCTTAGTTTTAAGATATTCCTCAATTTCCCTGTCGGCAATGGGTGACTTCTCCTGATTCAGCAGGTCCACTTTTTCCTGCACGATATCCAGGGCAACAACTTCATGGTTCTGGGCAATTAAAATACCGTTGGAGAGGCCTACATAACCCGTACCGGAGATGGTAATTTTCATACGTTTGACTTTTTCTCGTTAAAGAACGTAGTGCCTGAAAACGACACAGCCAGTGAGTGGAGCGGCTTTAACGATAACGACAAGGCGATTATAGTGTCAATACGACGAAATGATATTCAGATAAGCTTTATAGCAAGTAGAAGATAAATAGCTTTTTTAACAAAATACAATCAGACAGAATAAAAAAAAGCCCGGTTAAAAAACCGGGCTTAAGGATAAATTAATAAATCAGATTATTCCAGCCATTCGGTATGGAATACACCCTCTTTATCAGTACGTTTGTAGGTATGCGCACCGAAGTAGTCGCGCTGGGCCTGGATCAGGTTAGCTGGCAGTACCGCAGCACGGTAGCTGTCGTAGTAGGCAACGGCTGCGCCGAAGGTCGGTACAGGGATACCGTTCTGTACGGCATAGGCAACCACGTCACGCAGGGCCTGCTGATAGTCATCGGCAATCTGCTTGAAGTAAGGTGCCAGCAGCAGGTTGGCAATGGCCGGAGTTTCAGCGTAGGCGTCAGTGATTTTCTGCAGGAACTGGGCGCGGATGATGCAGCCAGCGCGGAAAATTTTCGCGATTTCGCCGTAGTTCAGATCCCAGTTGTACTCTTCAGATGCCGCACGCAGCTGGGAGAAGCCCTGAGCGTAAGAGACGATTTTGCCCAGATAGAGTGCACGGCGTACCTTCTCGATAAATTCGGCTTTATCACCTGCTGGCTGCGACTGCGGACCACTCAGCACTTTAGAGGCGGCAACGCGCTGCTCTTTCAGTGAAGAGATGTAACGCGCAAATACAGACTCGGTGATCAGCGACAGCGGCTCGCCAAGATCCAGCGAGCTCTGGCTGGTCCACTTACCGGTACCTTTGTTCGCTGCTTCATCAAGGATCACATCAACCAGGTATTTACCCTCTTCATCTTTCTTGGTGAAGATATCTTTGGTGATGTCGATCAGGTAGCTGCTCAGCTCGCCTTTATTCCACTCGGTGAAAGTCTGGGCCAGCTCTTCGTTGGTGAGGTTCAGGCCGCCTTTCAGCAGAGAATAGGCTTCAGCGATCAGCTGCATATCGCCGTATTCGATACCGTTGTGCACCATCTTCACATAGTGACCCGCACCGTCAGCGCCGATATAGGTGACGCACGGTTCGCCGTCTTCCGCGACTGCCGCAATTTTTGTCAGAATTGGCGCAACCAGCTCATATGCTTCTTTCTGGCCGCCAGGCATGATTGAAGGCCCTTTCAGCGCGCCCTCTTCACCGCCGGAAACGCCGGTACCGATGAAGTTGAAGCCTTCCGCAGAGAGTTCACGGTTACGGCGGATAGTGTCGTGGAAGAAGGTGTTGCCGCCATCGATAATGATGTCGCCTTTATCCAGGTATGGCTTCAGAGAGTTAATCGCCGCGTCAGTGCCAGCGCCCGCCTGCACCATTAAGAGGATACGACGAGGGGTCTCAAGAGATTCTACAAACTCTTGTACGGTGTAGTAAGGCACCAGTTTTTTGCCAGGGTTTTCGGCAACCACTTCTTCGGTCTTCTCACGAGAGCGGTTGAACACGGAAACGGTGTAGCCACGGCTCTCAATGTTAAGGGCCAGGTTACGGCCCATAACGGCCATACCTACAACGCCGATCTGCTGTTTAGACATTACATACTCCTGTCGGTTCGATAACTACTGGCTAATTAATACACTGTTAATAAATTTCTATAAATATATTAGATATTGCTAACACTTTACAACGAGAATGTTAGCTTTTATAGATTTTACTAACAGCATCATTACGCGCATCGAGAGTAAAATGTTCCTGGACATAGGTCCTGGCATTCTCAGCGTGCTGCAATAACATACCTGGATTGTGGTAATAATTTTTAATTAAAACAGCTAATTTTTCGTGATCCGCGATTTCAAATAAAAATCCATTATATCCATCTTTAACAAGATCATTGTTGCCGGGTATATTTGTTACCAGACACGGCAGGCCACAACTCATGGCCTCGAGTATAGCTAAAGGCATGCCTTCCCAGAGTGAAGGTAACACAAAGAGATTATGCTGCGGCAGCAATTCAGAAATATTATCTTTCCATCCGAGGAACGATATATTAGCAGAATAATCTTGCGCTAAATTTTTCAATTCATGCATGAGTTCCCCATCACCAACATAGGTGAGGCTGACATTGATGTTGTCATCAAGTAATTTTTTTACAGCATGGCAAAGCGTTTTAGGATCCTTTTGCGGCCACAGTCGGCCAACCATGATGATCCTGATTTGATCCTTCGATTGCGCCGTTACGTCAGGCACAAACTTATTAATATCAACACCGTTCGCTATGATATGCACTCTTTTTTTTGCATATCCAAGCTTGTTTATTGCAATTTCCCGATCCTTTTCATTAAGAACAATAAGCTCATCAGTGAAAAATTTCGCAAACCATTCTAAAATGAAATAGAGATAAAAGGATTTTTTTGACGTTGCCGCCGGAAATGCAAAACCGTGCACGGTATGGATAACTTTCTTAACGCCAGCAAATTTTGCAGCGATACGCCCCAACACACCAGTTTTTGAGGAGTGTGTATGTACAACATCAAACCTTTTTTTTCGCATCAGTTTATATAGTGCTAATAGCGACTGCAGATCTTTTTTTGCTGACAGCTCGCGACAAAAATGTGGAATGCTATAGCAGGGTATATCGATTTCAGCTAACGCTTCGGTAAGTGGACCTTCATTAGCGCACACTAGCGAATAATCGAAATCGTTTTTCAGGTACACTATTTCATTAAGACTTACCCGCTGTACACCACTTAATAAGGGAAGTAACTGTACATGCAATATTTTAATTCTCTGCTGCATAAGTATTAAAACGCTCAATATTTGATTATTAGTCAGATGGCTATAAAGTCATCGATTCTGCGTTAAAGCTTGTCTTCGTATATCGCTATCCAACGCTGCGTAATAACCGGAAGAGAAAAAAGTTCCACAACATGTTTGCGATTGCTAACGGCAATATTCGCTTTCTCTTCGGGAGACAAGTTTAGCGCCGCGTTGATTTTCTGTTGCAGACGCGCAGGATCCTTAATCGGCACAAGAAATTCTGAAGAACCCATCACTTCGCTTATGCCTCCGGCATCGGTTGCAACAACCACTCTACCGCATGCCATAGCCTCAGCGACAACCAGTCCGAACCCCTCCCATTCCGAAGAGAGGACGAAAACATCGCCAGCAGATAACCATTCAGCTACATTTTGTTGCATTCCCAACCAGTACACCCGGTCTGAAATACCTAACTGGTGAGATAGCGTTTGAAGTTCACTTTTTAACGGCCCTTCTCCTACTATTGCTAATTTAGCATTATGTGCAGGATCAATTTTAGCAAACGCGTTGAGCAAATTGGGGTAGTCTTTAGCCGGCGTTAATCTGCCAATAGTGATTAACAGCTGCGTATCCTCAGCTATTTGCAACTGGTTACGCAGCCGAATGCGAGCATCTGAAGAGTAGGCAAACCGATTTGTATCAATACCGTTGTAAACCGCAATCATACCCTCACGCCGTGCGGCTTTAGATTGGATAAAAATATCAGCGGCTTTTTGGCTCACATTGGTTGAGATATCAGCAAGGCGATCGGTAAGTCGATAAGCTAACATCCGTGCTTTTCCACCCTCATTAGTACTATGTGCGGTACAAATTAAGCGCGGAATTGGCAATGTCAGACGTAACAGCCTCGCAAAGATGTTTGCATGAACCATATGGCTATGAACAACGTCAGGTTTTATCGCTTTAATGAGCTTCCGGCATTGCAGATAGGCTTTGATAAAACCCGGTATCGTTTTACCCATATTGAGCGTATAAACGTTTACTTTTTCGTCTGGCTGTACTTCCTGAATATTTGCAAGAGAAATGATGGTTACATCATGATTTAAGTCAGCCATAGCATTAGCGAGGTTACATACCTGAGTCTCGGCACCGCCCATCCCTAGCCCAGTAATGATCATGACTATTTTCATTTTAACTTCCCATACAACACACACTGGAAAAAGCGAATCATCATTTTTATTTTTTTTACGATGTTTTTTTCGCGGGAAAATTGGTCGGCATAGTAAACCCGGAAGCTATGCGGATATTTCTTTAGCTGTTTCTTAAAGTTTTTGGTAAGACCGTCCTCAAGAAACTCAGCTATATAGATAACCTTATTGGCGTTGAATCGTATTTTCCCTTCATCAGTGATTTTATTCCAAATGAATAATTCCGGAACAAATCTTTCATTTTTATAGAAAGGGAACGGATGGCGTAACAAGCTCTCTTTTTTAAAGCAATAGGCCAAATCCGCTTTGAAAACACCACCCGCTTCAGTTGCGCTTAGATAGAGAATTGGCTCTTTAAAATCGGGAGTAACACCTAAAATTGGGCCATCAAAGGTGGCTTTTCTAAATCCAACACCAGAGAAAGGGGTCTGCATTTTTTCTGCTTCATCTATAGCAGATATCAACGAACTGATAGCATCGTTAGTTAACGCATCGTCACTGTCTACAATAAATACGTAATCATACTGGCATAGCGGTACCCCTGTGTTAATGGCACCAGGCTTACCTTTATTCTCCTGATAAACGTATCTAATCTGCACTCTACCTTCGGCAATGAATTTATTAATGAGTGCCCTGGACTCATCAATACTGCCATCATCCACAATTACCCATTCAAAACGCACGCAATCCTGCAAGCATAAAGAGTTATATAATCTCTCTAAGGTATGTTGCCGATTATAAGTGGGAGTTAAAATTGAAATCATGCGTCAAATTTCCTTCGCAAAATAAACTTTGCCAGTAGCTTTGTAAAACTATTATTTAACGTGAACCTTCCACGGGTTAAATATTGCAACTGAGTTAGTTTACTTTGAGCACGGCCGAACTCAATAAAATAGAGAAATGTTTTTTCTTTCTCAGGGCTTAATTCACTTTTATAGTTTTCAAAAAATGACTCTTTTACCACAAAGTGTTTTTTAGAGAGCAAATAGTTAACTTCAGAATTAATTTTGCTAATTAGTTTACTATTAAAGCTTTTCATTCCGGTGACAGCTTTTGCGTGCTGGCGGTAGAGCATTAGCTTTTTGGGTAAAAAATAAACTTCACCAAGTGCATGCGCAGCCAGGCTAGTAATGTCATCATGAAGATGGATAATACCCCTATACTCAGATAAGAATCTAACCATTGCTTGGTTAAACATAATTGAGCAACCCTGGTAGCCTCCATTAAAGAAAAGAAAGCCGTTTAAATCCGTCGCATGGTTGTGTGAAATCCCACTGAAATCAATTTCTCCGCTTTCGTCTGAAAAAGCATACCCATCAGCATATACAATTGAAGGATGAGTATTATCGGCAAGATTGAACTTTTCGGCATGTTCAACCATATCGCTGATTTTATTTTCCAGCCAGATATCATCCTGATCACAAAAAATAGTGTATTCAGAGTTGGAATATTTTACTAATGAAAGAAAATTCTTTCCAGCTCCCTGACGAGGCGTTGTATTTTCAATTAGATTAATTCTGGCATCATTACACTGAAATTGCTTAATTATTTCAATAGTATCGTCGTTAGAGCCGTCATCCTGAATATATAGGGTCCATGCACTAAACTTTTGTTGCTGAAGAGAAAGCAGCTGATTTTTTAAATGCGCGCTACCGTTATATGTTGCCATCAGTATTGTTACTGTTTTATTTTGCATCTGACCGTAAACCGCCATAAAAGATATGTACAAATAATCAACTTAATATTGCCAGCAAGATTAGTTATCAATGTCTCTGTTAAGAAAGAGGTAAACATGCTTACGGCAAGAACGGCGTAGATTAGTATTGATACCGGATTACCCTGCTTTGCTGAGGCATAGATGAATGCAAATATAATTCCATAGAGCATTGCCCCAAACGCGACACCATACAGCGAAAAGTCTTGATAGAATGGCTGCATAACAGTGTAAACGTTGGTCGGCACTGGAACATCAACATACTCAAGAATAGTTTTAGCCGGCTCAACAGATGAAAACCCAGTTTTACTTAGAAACGCATATAAAAATCTAAACGTATATTCACCCATATTGTTTCCGGCAATGTCTGACAACTTGCTCAATGCCAAAATTGGGGAGTATATATATAAGCCCAGTACCGCACTGACCGTTGTGCCATCACTGGTAGCCATCCTGACAAAATGCAATGCCAAGACGAGAACGACAATCATAGGAGAATAAAAAAGGATCAGTTTTTTTCTATTTAATCCTTTGGTTAGTTCACGCACGGTCAGGAAAATAATTATTGGGGTAACAATCGCAAACTTACCCATGGTGCCGATACAGAATAACATTACCCAAAAAACTATCGCGTAAATATTTTTCCTGCTTGTTTTAGACATACACACAATAGCAAAGATAGCTATCATAACAGGATAAACGGCCGTCATGACCGTAAATTTTTCGCCACTATAATCTTCGAGAATACCAGCCAACCGGAGGTTAAGGAAGAACGACACTGGCCCGCTGGTACCTACCTTGTAGATTTCCCATATGGTATAAATTGCTATTGGGGCAACAAACACCCAGTAACGCGCACAGTTAAATTCTTTATCCTGGAAATAATTTTGGCTGTTCGCTTTTAAAGTAACAACTTCACCTACAGTTAAAATAAAGTAAATTGTTAGATACCATATTAAAAATGCATAATAACTTACCGCAGGAAAATCGATAAATTCATCATAGGCAAACAGCCCTATTATACTTACCAAAAACCATGCTATACAATGCAGGGACAAAGGCGAAGTTAAATTGGCCTTAACATAATATAAAGCAATAAATAATCCTATTGCTGTAATGACTGCAAGAATCGAAACATATATCATAAATAGGCCACTTCTCTCTATCCAGTAGCTATCTTAGCTGGTTTGATACAACTACTTATCGAATCGTCTGTCAAACAATGACAGTAGTAGATAATCAACTGCCATTCTTATTGTCCATGCGTAAGCGGCACCCAGGATCCCATAGCCTTTTATTAAATAAAAAAGCAATACCAGATACGGTACTAACTCTACAAGATGGATATAGGCAGTAATCCTCGCATAGCCTCTGGATTGAATACTGGCGAAGGGTACCTGAGCTAATGAGTTGAAAACAAAGCCCACCAGCAGCACAGCTAACACCGTCGCGGACATGCCAGCAAATGCGGGCCCCATCCACAACACCATCAACCAATTCCCGGCTACTACGCCTACCAACAGTATGGGCAACGTGATAAGTAACAACAGGACAGTGACAAGCTTTTTACTTCTTTTTCTGTCATGAGCGCTCTTTGAAGCACTCAAGCGAGGAAAAATAGCTCGGGCAAATGCCCCGGGAATGATACCCAGTCTTGCCACGGCCTCTGACGGTGCCGTATAGAATGCGACTACAGACGCCCCCAGCTGATTAGAAACGATAAACCGATCGAAGTAGGCCATCAGCGGACTGATGATGTTACTGACAGTTATCCAGCCACCAAACATCAGCAGGCGCTTAAGCGTTGGACCACTGAAGCTTAGCTTTGCCTCAATGACGATCCCTTTGCATAAAAAGAAGGCAATAATCAGGCAGAACAACCGGGATACGACCAGCCCTGCAATGGCATACTCTAACTCTGGCTTGATATAGATAAACACTACCGGTAGAAGTGAAAGCAGTGAGCCGGTAATTGATTTATAAATGTTGAGTATGCCGAACCTTTCCTCCCCTTCAAGGATGGCTAACCATATCTGAGTGATTAAAAACAGGGGTATCGACAGGGCTAAAATCTTTAGAGAATTAACAACATGCAGGTGTAACGCAGGGCTAATTTTAAGCAGATGGGTAATGGCATCGCTAAAAAAGTATAAAATCAGCGCTGCGACCATACCCATTATTATTACCAGCACCGAGGCTGTAGATATTATTTTTTTCTTTTCTTCACGCTCATCCCGGAAAATAGATATCTCTCGGATGACTGCACGTGTTAACCCTACATCGAAAATACTGGCATAGCCGACAATGGCTAATGCAAGGGTAAACACCCCAAACATCTCTGCTCCCAGCACCCGCCCCAGCAATCCCAGGGCAGGAATGGTGATAACAGCAGGAACAATATAGCCAGCAACATTCCAGATGCTATTTTTTATTATGCTCATTCAAATAGCTCATTCACCGGGATCGTATTCAGCTGCGGGGCGGCTTCGTCCTTAGGCGAGAGTTTCAGATCAATATTGAACGGCCACTGGATGTTGAGCTGAGGATCGTCGTATCGTACGGCGCGCTCCGACTGCGGCTGATAATAGTTGGTGGTCTTATACACAAACTCCGCCGTCTCGCTTAGTACCAGAAAGCCGTGGGCAAAACCTTCCGGGATCCACAGCTGCCGTTTATTTTCGGCAGAGAGATTTACCCCTACCCACTGACCAAAGGTGGCTGATGATTTACGAATATCGACTGCAATATCGAATACTTCGCCTGCGACGCAGCGGACCAGCTTACCTTGCGCGTGAGGAGCTAGCTGGTAGTGCAGACCACGCAATACCCCTTTGCTGGATTTCGAGTGGTTATCCTGGACAAACTCAACCTTACGGCCAATGGCGTCCTCAAAAATGCGCTGGTTAAAACTTTCAAAAAAGAAACCACGATCGTCGCCAAATACCTTTGGTTCAAAAATGAGCACCTCAGGAATAGCGGTTTTAATCACGTTCATTGCTTAGTAACCTTTAATCATTTTCAGCAGATACTGACCGTAAGCGTTTTTAGCGAGCGGTGCGGCCAACTTTTTGACCTGTTCGGCATCAATAAAGCCTTTACGAAAAGCGATCTCTTCCGGACAGGAGACCTTCAGTCCCTGGCGCTCCTCAATGGTCTGGATAAAGTTGCTGGCCTCGATCAGGCTCTGGTGTGTTCCGGTATCCAGCCAGGCGTAGCCGCGGCCCATCATTGCTACAGAGAGATCGCCCTGCTCCAGATAGAGACGGTTAATGTCGGTGATTTCCAGCTCGCCGCGCGGGGACGGTTTGAGGCTTTTCGCTATCTCAACTACCCGGTTGTCATAGAAGTAGAGTCCGGTCACCGCATAGTTGCTCTTCGGCTCCAGCGGTTTCTCTTCGAGAGAGATAGCGGTGCCGTCACGGTCAAATTCTACAACCCCGTAACGTTCCGGATCGTTAACATGATAGGCAAATACGGTCGCCCCGCTCTCTTTGCTTACGGCGGCTTCCAGCTGTTTCGGCAGATCATGGCCGTAGAAGATGTTATCCCCCAGCACCAGCGCGCAGTTATCATCACCGATAAACTCTTCACCGATAATAAAGGCCTGGGCCAGACCATCCGGGCTTGGCTGCACTTTATACTGCAGGTTCAGACCCCACTGGCTGCCGTCACCCAGCAGCTGTTCAAAGCGTGGCGTATCCTGCGGCGTACTGATAATCAAAATGTCACGGATCCCCGCCAGCATCAATGCGGAGAGCGGATAGTAAATCATCGGCTTGTCATAGATCGGTAGCAGCTGCTTGCTGACGGCCATGGTGACAGGATAGAGACGCGTGCCGGAACCGCCGGCCAGAATAATACCTTTACGTGTTTTCATTTTTTTCTCTGCATACAGAAAATGCCCGTTTCCGGGCATTAAAGATGTCAATCAGAATGTGGTCGTCGTAAATAGCTCAGCCAACATGCGTTTGACGCCAACCTGCCAGTCAGGCAGCACCAGCTCGAACTGGCGCTGGAATTTCTCTGTGTTCAAACGGGAGTTGGTCGGTCTGCGAGCAGGCGTGGGGTAGGCTGAGGTCGGAACAGCGTTAAGCTTCTCAATCGCCAGCTCTATGCCCGCCGTTTTCGCTTCGGCAAATACCAGCGCGGCATAGTCATGCCACGTCGTGGTGCCGGACGCCACCAGGTGGTATAGACCGGCCACCTCTGGCTTGTGCAGCGCGGTACGAATGGCGTGCGCCGTGCAGTCGGCTAGCAGCTCCGCGCCGGTTGGAGCACCAAACTGATCGTTAATCACCGACAGCTCAGGACGATCCTTGGCCAGGCGCAGCATGGTTTTGGCAAAGTTGTTGCCTTTACCCGCATAGACCCAGCTGGTACGGAAGATGAGGTGCTTCGTGCAGTTCTCCTGCACCGCTTTCTCGCCCGCCAGCTTGGTTTCACCGTAGACGTTCAACGGCGCAACGGCGTCAGTTTCCAGCCACGGTGTCTCTCCGTCACCCGGAAAAACATAGTCTGTAGAGTAGTGGATCAGCCATGCGCCAAGCTTTTCGGCTTCGACAGCAATAGCCTCAACGCTGGTTGCGTTGAGAAGCTCGGCAAATTCGCGCTCGGACTCGGCTTTATCAACAGCAGTGTGGGCTGCCGCATTGACGATCACATCCGGACGTACGCGACGGACAGTTTCCGCCACCCCTTCTGGATTGCTGAAGTCGCCGCAGTACGTTTCCGATTTGACGTCAACCGCAACAACGTTGCCAAGCGGTGCAAGGGCGCGCTGCAGCTCCCAGCCTACCTGGCCGGTTTTACCAAACAGCAGAATATTCATTATGAACGTTCCCCGTAGTTCTGCTCGATCCAGGTTTTATAGCTGCCGCTTTTTACGTTATCTACCCACTGCTGGTTGTCCAGATACCAGCGGACCGTTTTACGGATCCCGGACTCGAAGGTCTCTTCTGGCCTCCAGCCCAGCTCGCGGCTAATTTTATCCGCATCAATAGCGTAGCGGCGGTCATGGCCCGGACGATCGCTTACGTAGGTAATCTGCTCACGATAGGAACCCTCTTTCGGCACGATCTCGTCAAGCAGATCGCAGATGGTCTGCACCACGTCCAGGTTCTGCTTCTCGTTATGGCCGCCAATATTGTAGGTCTCGCCAGGTGCACCCTGAGTGACCACGATATAGAGCGCGCGGGCATGATCTTCAACATAGAGCCAGTCGCGGATCTGATCGCCCTTGCCATAAATCGGCAGCGGTTTGCCCTCAAGGGCATTAAGGATCACCAGCGGGATCAGCTTCTCGGGGAAGTGATACGGACCGTAGTTATTGGAGCAGTTGGTGACCAGCGTCGGCAGACCATAGGTACGACGCCATGCGCGCACCAGGTGATCGCTGGATGCTTTAGACGAGGAGTAGGGACTGCTGGGGGCATATGCGGTCTGCTCGGTAAACAGCGGCAGCGCCGTGCCCTGCGGATGTTCGTCCGGATGCGGCAGATCGCCATACACTTCATCGGTAGAGATATGGTGGAAGCGAAACGCTTTTTTCGCCTCGTCGCTTAAGGTCAGCCAGTAAGCGCGGGCGGCCTCCAGCAGAACGTAAGTCCCGACAATGTTGGTTTCGATAAAATCGGCCGGGCCGGTGATGGAGCGGTCAACGTGACTCTCTGCCGCCAGGTGCATCACCGCATCAGGCTGATGCTCGGTAAAGACGCGAGCCAGCTCGGCGGCATCGCAAATATCGACACGCTCAAAGACATAACGATCGCTATCTGCAACATCAACTAGCGATTCCAGATTGCCGGCGTAAGTCAATTTATCAACATTCACAACGGAATCTTGGGTATTTTTAATAATATGTCGGACGACCGCAGAGCCAATAAAACCCGCTCCGCCAGTAACAAGGATTTTCACGCTATCAATTCCGTCAATTCAAGAAGTTGCGGGTCGAAGCATGATAGCTCAAAGAGCAGACACGCTACCGCCCCAGGCTCAACAGCTACCAGTGGACTGATTCAGACCAGATTGTGCAGAAATTCACGCCCAAACCCGTGCTGCTGGGCGATAAATCAGGTGCTAATTGTCATCTTAAACGCGTAGAGAAACAAGGAAAATTCTTAGCGTTTTATTGTATGAATAATCATCACAACCTCTTGATCTACAAGAATTTGGGGGTTGTAAAACAAAAACGGCAAGGGATTGTCCATCGCGATTTGCTACCGCATAATGAACGATCTCTTGCCGTCGAATTAAATAAATATTACTTAATTGTGACTCAGGCCTGGCTCTGGCTCAGCAGCTTCTGAATGCTGTCGCGGAACTTCTGCCCTTCCTTCAGGTTGCGCAGGCCATACTTCACAAACGCCTGCATATAACCCATTTTCTTACCGCAGTCATAGCTGTCGCCGGTCATCAGCATGGCGTCAACGGACTGTTTTTCTGCCAGACGAGCAATGGCGTCGGTAAGCTGAATACGGCCCCATGCGCCCGGCTCGGTTTTCTCCAGCTCTGCCCAGATATCTGCCGACAGGACATAGCGTCCTACCGCCATCAGGTCAGAATCCAGCGTCTGCGGCTGATCCGGCTTCTCGATAAAGTTAGTAATGCGGCTTACTTTACCTTCGCTATCCAGCGGCTCTTTGGTCTGGATCACAGAGTACTCGGAGAGATCGCCCTTCATGCGCTTCGCCAGCACCTGGCTGCGGCCAGTCTCGTTAAAGCGGGCCACCATCGCGGCCAGGTTGTAGCGCAGCGGATCGGCGCTCGCCGTATCCAGAATGATGTCCGGCAGCACCACTACGAAAGGATTGTCACCGACGATAGGACGCGCGCAGAGGATAGAGTGGCCCAGGCCCAGCGGCTGCGCCTGGCGCACGTTCATGATAGTCACGCCCGGCGGGCAGATAGACTGCACTTCCGCCAGCAGCTGGCGCTTAACGCGCTGCTCCAGCAGGGCTTCAAGCTCATAGGAGGTGTCGAAGTGGTTCTCTACCGCGTTTTTAGACGAGTGAGTAACCAGAACGATCTCTTTGATCCCTGCAGCAACCACTTCATCGACGATGTACTGGATCATCGGCTTATCGACGATCGGCAGCATCTCTTTAGGGATCGCCTTGGTGGCAGGCAGCATGTGCATCCCCAGACCCGCTACCGGAATAACCGCTTTCAAATTAATCATTATCACTTCCACCTATAAAATGGTTGCTGAATTATAGCCCTTTGATCTCGTTTAGCCAGCACGATTTAGCTGGATGACCTCTATCAATTGCGGCATCTGTAATAGATGTAATACGAAGCCGCGGGTTGAGGCTCCAGGAATCCTCGCAAAGTGCCGATAGAACAATTATGAGCGCTTGGCCGGCAGGGAAAAGTTTAATTTTTCAGCATTAATTATCTGATGATCGAGTCGGTCAATATCCACCGAACTCTGCCCTTTTTCATTCACAGCATGAATATTCGCCAGCGAAAGCAGGGTATCCCGCTTCGCCATAAAGCGACCGCGCACGTCTTTGCGCAGGTCGAAATGGAGCTTCAGCGCCGGGCCGCTGGCCGCCTCCTGCATCACCTGAATATTACGCATAAACAGGTGCTGAGGCTTATTATGTATCTCCAGCGACGCGCGCTGAATATTGAGGTTGGTCAGCGCGACAAACGAGGTTGCATTCCCTGATGAGATCTGAATCCCGCGTAATTTCCGCGTTTCGCCACTGTTGTCTAAATGGATCGCATTTAGTTTAAAGTTTTGCGGTATCGAAAGATAATTACCTTTAATGACCCCGTAACCAATTAACATTCCGGCGCTGTTGCGCATTTTTACATCATCGATAACGAAATTATCGCAGCCGTAAATGGCAACCGTGGCGTTATCAATGCCCGCTTTCTTACTGTAGTCGGGGGTGATATCCGTGGCGGTGATGTGGCGGATGACAAAGTGCTTGCCGTTTTCGACATGCACCAGCTGGCGACAGTGGCTGCCGGTAATGTTGGCCACGGTAAAATGCTTAACTGCCTGGTCTTCCGGGTAGTCGTTGTCGTAGGTGCTGCCCGCCAGCCCGATGCCGATCCCCCAGTTAATTTTGCCGTTGGTACAGTCGATGTGGTCAATGACATGGTCGGAGATCAGCAGGTCACGATCGTTGATCGCCACGTTCCACTCGATGGCGTCCCCCTGCAGGTAGCTGAAACGACCGTTGGTAATGCGCGCCCCGTCAATCTGATTATGGAAACCCTGGCGCAGAATGGCGTAGTTGGCTTTAGTCACGGTGATATTGTCGATGACCAGGTTACGCATAACCCGCTTCTCTTTGCCACCGATATAGATCTGCGTCACCGGGCCGTAGCCGCTCATCGTCACGCCTTCGATAGTGCAGTCTGAGCCGCGCACGTCGAGGGTGATGTTATAGAGGCTACCGCCCTCTTCACCCCGTACCCGACAGCCATTCTGCAACACGAAGCGCCCCCGGCCGTTGCCCTTAAGCGCCCCGCGAATTAGCAGCGTTTTACCCGCCGGGATAAAAATCGCGGTGTTGATGTTCTCGCAAACCACGCCCGCCGGCACCAGCACCGTGCTGGCCTCGGCAAAGGCCTGCTTGAAGGCGGCGATAACGTCCTCTTTCAGATAGCGGCGGATATCAACGCTGCCGGACGCCTGGGCCTGAAGCAGCGGCGAGTACAGAAGAGGCAGCGCCGCCAGGGCAGAGCCTGCTCCGATAAAGCGGCGGCGGGAGAGTAAGATATCTGACATATAACCTCTGGCTTAGAGCGCTTGCAGCAGCGTGGCAAGCCGCTGGTTAATGATTTGCTGATTGAACTCGGTCTCAACTTTCTCCCGCGCGCGGGACACCACCGGCACCAACGCCTCCTGCTGGATAGCGCTCAGCGCCGCCAGCCGGTCCGCCAGCGCCTCGGGATCGTTCTCAGGTACCAGCCAGCCGGAGTAGTCAGCGTCGATCAGCTCGGGAATACCACTGTGTACGGTTGAGACGACCGGCAGGCCTACCGCCATCGCCTCCATCAGCGCCACCGGGATCCCCTCCATATCGCCATCCGCGCCGGTGACCGAAGGCAACAGGAAGATATCCGCCTCATCCAGCATCGCCTTTACCTCGTGGCTCGGCTTGAAGCCCGGCATCTCAATCATCTCCTGCAGATCGTATTTGGCGATCAGATCGCGCAGGCGCTGCTCCCACGGCCCGATGCCCAGAATGCGGTAGTGAAAATCAATACCCTGATCCCTGAGCAGACGGCAGGCCTCGATGGCCACGTGCAGCCCCTTCTTCTCGGTGAGACGGGCAACGGAGATGATATTTAGCCGGCTTGCCGGAGCCTGCACGGGTCGGCGGGAGAAGCGTGACATATCCACCCCCATGCGCGAGACGGCAATCTTATGCGCCGGGCAGCCCATATTCATCAGCCGTCCAGCCCACAGCTCACTGATAGGCAGCATCAGGTCGCCCCGGTGAAAGAGCTGCTGGTACTCCGGCGTATAGTGGCTGAGTACCGCCCGGCTGGAGACGTCGATGCCGTGGAAGACGGTGGCAATTTTCCCGTTAAGCACGCCCAGCTCGCGCAGCTTGGCCGCCGTGACGCCCGCCGGGCCAAAGTGGGCAATAAAGACGTCGGCATGAAAGGTGCGCGGCGCGAGACCGCACATCGCCCCCAGGATCAGGTTGCGCGCTTCGGCACCGTAGCGTCCGACGTTCAGCGCTCGCCAGGTTGCCCCCCGCCCTGCCCCGCGCAGCAGCGCCGTACCGCGATAGCGCAGCTTCGCCAGCTTGCCCTGCGGCTCGTCCAGCAGCCAGTGGGTCTTCTCCGCCAGGCGATAGTGCTGAAACGCCGCGTGGGTATTGCTCAGATCCCCTTTATGCATCGCCACAATCTCGACCTCGTGGCCCATCTCAATAAAGGCAACGATCTGATCCAGCACGAAGGTCTCTGACGAGAGGGGAAACTTAAGCAAAAAGAAGCTGACCTTCATTTTTCCTCCCGGACGCGTTTCAGCACCGACTCCACCATCTCCATGCCGTGCTGCCGCTCATGGGCCACGGCATCGCTGAGGCGCTGACCCAGGGCCGGAAGCTGGCCAAGGGTATCAGCCACCATCGCCTCCAGCGAGCCGTCCAGCAGGTGACGAATATCGATGGCCATCTCCGGCATGCCCAGCTGCTGCATAATGCCCGCTGACTTGTGTTCGTAGTTGATAGCGATCGCCGGGGTGCCAAAATTCATCGAGATAATGGCCGAGTGCAGGCGGGTCCCCACCGTCAGATCGCAGGCGGCAAAGATTTTGCCCATCTCAAGGTCGTTAAGTTCATCCATCACCACGTGATAGCGCGAGGGATCGCTGACATGCTCGCGCAGGTTGAGCGCCACCATGCGATCGTCCTTGTTATAGCTGTCGATGCCGGTACAGGTGGAGAGGGCCAGCACCTGGTAGCCCGCATCAATAATGCGGTTGACCACCCCGGCAAAGGCCTGCTCATAGGCTTTTTGCGTGGTGCCGAGCCGCTTATCGAAGGGGGCCAGCTCGCGCAGGGTAATGGCGACCGTCTTCTCTTTTGCCGCCACGCTGAGCCAGTGGGCCACCGCATAGTTCGGCACGAACGCCTCGTCGTGATCCACCAGCCAGGCGGTATCCACCCCCTGCTCGACTTTCGCAGTGGTGATCTGGCTGCGCTCCATCAGTTCGAGGCTGACGCGCTCACGCAGGATCAGCGCGTCGCAGTGGCCGAAGACGTAGTTCGCCAGCTGGTTGAACTGCGCGTCCTGGAACGGGCCGACGCTGTGGCCGATCATATAGAGCGGCTTTTTGGCCATAAAGGTGCAGAGGGCATGCTCGAACTGCGGCACGCCGTAGAGATCGACAAAGAACGAGCCGCCGACCTGGATAATGGCGTCGTAGCCCGCCAGCAGGCGGACAAAGTCGGTGAAGCCCTGG
This sequence comes from Pseudescherichia sp., assembly GCA_032055545.1. GTDB lineage: Bacteria > Pseudomonadota > Gammaproteobacteria > Enterobacterales > Enterobacteriaceae > Pseudescherichia. The sequence goes on from DAMBQR010000015.1 coordinate 49,167, forward strand.
GCGATGGCGATGTTGCGCAGCTTGCCGCTGTCGGTGACCCGGGAGAGCAGTACCTGATGCTGGTAGCGGCGGCGCAGCACCTTTTTGACTCGCCCCATCACGCCAGCGGCGTTGTTATGCTGCTTCATCTGGCTATAGAGCGGATCGCCCATCACCGGACGGTTCAGCAGCCAGGAGGAGCTGACCGGATAGCGGCTCATCACGTCCACCTCGGCGTCTGGCTCCAGTACGGCGATTGCGTCCAGCAGCCCGCGCAGGATGGCGCTGTCGCCACGGTTCCCGCAGGTATGGTTGCCCAGAATTAATAGTTTCATAGTGACCTCAATAAACGAAATTGGTTTAACCTGCCCGCAGGAGCGTTCTTAATTTTTCATTGCGGCACAGCTGGCGTTTGATCTCCACCACCAGCGCGTTACGCGACAGCGCGAGGGTGACCGCAAACGTCAGCGCGCCCGCGGCAATCTGGACGATTAGCAGGGTCACCAGCGGCAGATGGCCGCTCAGCGCCAGCCCCAGTCCGTAGCTCACCGCCAGCATCGGCAGCGACAGGTAGAACGGCAGCCAGAGGCTAAGCACGTACTGACGGTAGCTCGGGCCGAGCACCGGCCTGATCATCACGAAATAGCTGAGAACGGTATTGATAATCTGTACCAGCAGGAAGCCAAGGGTGACCCCCAGCGCCCCCGCCAGCTGGCCGCCGACGATGATGGCGGGCACAAAGAGCGCGGTTTTGAACAGATTAAACTTAAAGCTGATATCGACCCGCGCCTTGGCCATCAGCAGGGAGCCAATCGGGTTCCCTACGGCGCGCAGCAGGCCGACGATGCACAGCAGCTGCAGGATGGGGATAATGCCGCGCCACTTCTCGCCAAACACCAGCGGCACCATGTTATTGGCGACCACCATCAGGCCCAGCAGTACCGGGAAGTTGATGATCCCTACCGCCGACAGCAGCTTGTAAAAATTCAGCCGCAGCTTAGCCGTATCGTCCTGAATTTTGGCGAAGGCCGGGAACAGCACGCGGGTGATGATAGGGTTAAGCTTCATCGGCGGGACCACCGCCACGTTGTAGGCGAGGTTATAGCCTCCGGCCACGCTGGCCCCGAGGATGCGCGCCAGCACCAGCGTGGAGAGGTTGGTGTTGACGTAGTTGATGACGCTGTCCGCCGTAAGCCACGCCCCGAAACGCAGATTGGCGTTGACCGAGGCAAGAGAGAAGTGCAGGCCCGGACGGTAGATTTTACGGCCGAAGAAGCCAAACAGCAGCGTGCGCACGGCGGTGTTGACCAGATAACCGACGATGGCAGTCATCGCCAGCGGCCAGAACCACGCGCCAATCACCGTCACGCTGAATCCCGCGACTACAGAGAGCGTTTCGATTGCGCCAATTTTGCCGAACTCTAACTCTTTTTGCATCAGAGCGCGGAACTGCTGGCCGTGGGGGATCACCACAAAGGCCAGCGACAACGTCTTGATCAGCGGGGCGATGTCCGGGTTGTGCAGTACCCGGGCCAGGGTATCGCTCAGGAAAAACATCGCTACGCAGACCAGCAGCCCCAGCCCGACGTTGAGCCAGTAGAGGGTAGTCAGCTCCAGCTGGCTGATCTCTTTGCGCTGGATGATCGAGTTGGCAATGCCGAAATCGGACAGCGTATCGGCGAGGGCGATAATGGTCAGCGCCACGGTCAGCAGGCCAAACTGATGGCTGTCGATAATGCGCGCCAGCCAGGTCATCTGCACCAGCCCGAGGCCAATGATGGTGACGGTGGCCATCGCCGACCACTTGGCCCCGCTCAGGGTTTTCTCTCTCAGGCTCACAGTGTACTCACTCAGTAGGCCGCTTTGTTAACAAAGCCTTTGAAAATGGTCAGGAAAACGATCTTGATATCGAACCAGAGGCTCCATTCACGAATGTACTCAAGGTCGAACTCGATCCGTTTTTCCATCTTCTCCAGGGTGTCAGTCTCCCCGCGCCAGCCGTTGATCTGCGCCCAGCCGGTAATGCCTGGCTTAACCTTATGGCGCAGCATGTAGCCCTGGATCAGGGTCCGATACTGCTCGTTATGGGCGACGGCGTGCGGGCGCGGACCCACAATCGACATGCCACCGGTCAGGACGTTAATAAACTGCGGCAGCTCGTCGAGAGAGGTACGGCGCAGGAAGTTGCCGACGCGGGTGACGCGGGGATCGTTCTGCGTCGCCTGGGTGACCACGCTGTCGTTCTCCATCACCTTCATGGAGCGGAACTTCCACACCATGATCGGCTTACCGTCCATGCCGTAGCGGGTCTGGCGGAAGATCACCGGACCTGGCGAGGTGAGCTTCACGGCGGCGGCGATGCTCAGCAGCACCGGGGAGATCATCAGCAGGATCAGCGACGACAGCACAATGTCCTCGACGCGCTTCAGCACGCGGTTCAGGCCAGAGAGCGGCGTATCGTACAGCGGCACCACTGGAATGCCGTTCATCTCCTCAATACGCGAGTGCAGGATGTTGAAGGTAAAGACGTCCGGGATGAGGATCACCGAGCAGGTGGTATCCGCCAGCTCGTTCACCAGCCTTTTAATGCTGGCGGCGTCGTTCATCGACATGGCGATATAGACGTTATGAATTTTCGCTGCCTTGGCATCTTCGATCAGCTGCTCGATAGTGCCAGCCCAGTCCGCCGAGACGCCTTCGGGACTCACGTCGTGATAGACGCCTACCACCTCGAAGCCCAGCCACGGCTCGTTACGGAAGCTCTCCAGCAGCATCTGGCCCACCGGCAGATCGCCTGCAATGGCGACTCGCCGGGTATTATACCCGCGATTGCGCAGCCAGCCTGCACCGAAGCGGATCAGCGAGCGGCAGACCACCAGGCCAATGCTGCTCAGCACGTACCAGGCGAAAAACAGCGAGAAGTCATCATTAAAATCAGAGTTGAACGCCATCAGCCCGGCGCTGAAGATCAGGCTCAGGGTCCAGTTTTGCAGCAGCAGCACCAGCTCGGTAGAAATTTTCACCCCGCGCCACGAGCGGTAGAAGTCGGTCATACCGCCAATCATCTGGAAAACCACCAGCGCCATCAGCGCCATCAGCAGATGCAGATAGAAAAAGGGTAAGGCATATGCCTTACAGACCACCCAAAGCCCGCCAAACAGGATGGTGATGTCCGAAAATCGCTGCACCATAGAGATTAACGATGCATTCGTTTTGGCTCGCTCGCGCTTTTTTAAGTTTGTCATCGTTGTTCCTGTTCATTAATGCCCTCTCCGAAGAGAGGGCTCGCAACGGCTACCTGTCGAGCAGCGCCAGAATTTCCCGCGTCTTCGCCTCCATCAGCGAGGGGTCGCCGCATGACTCGACGTTGAGGCGCACCACCGGCTCGGTGTTGGAGGAGCGCAGGTTAAAGCGCCACGTCGGGAAGGCAACGCTAAGGCCGTCGGTCCGGTCAACCTCCTGCGCTCCGCTGGCAAAATGCTGCTCCACGCGGGCGATCGCCTGCGCCGGTTCGCTGAGGGTACGGTTGATCTCCCCGCTGGCCGGAAACGCCGCCATGCGATCGCGCACCAGCGCCGACAGCGGCTGGCCGGAGAGGCATAGCAGCTCGGTGACCAGTAGCCAGGGGATCATGCCGCTGTCGCAGTAGGCGAAGTCACGGAAGTAGTGGTGGGCGCTCATCTCTCCGCCGTAGATCGCATCCTCGGCGCGCATCCGCTCTTTAATAAAGGCGTGGCCAGTTTTCGACATTACCGGCGTGCCACCGGCCTGGGTCACCACGTCCACCGTGTTCCAGGAGAGACGTGGATCGTGGATGATCTTCGCCCCAGGGTGCTTCTCCAGGAACGCCTGGGCCAGCAGGCCAACAATGTAGTAGCCCTCAATAAACTGGCCGTCGCCGTCGAACAGGAAGCAGCGGTCAAAGTCGCCGTCAAAGGCGATGCCCATATCGGCCCGGTGCGCAATGACCGCGTCGCGGGTGCTGTCCCGGCACTCCGGCAGCAGCGGGTTGGGAATACCGTTCGGGAAGCTGCCGTCGGGAGTGTTGTGCACTTTGATAAAGGTCACCGGCACCTTCAGCGCCTGGAAACGCGCCTCGATGGCATCGATCACCGGCCCCGCCGCACCGTTGCCGGAGTTGATCACCAGCGTCAACGGCTTGAGATTCGCCACGTCGATATAGCCCAGCAGGTGATCGATATAGACCTCGCGCAGGTCGATCTGCTTATAGCTGCCGCGCTTCGCCGGGTTCACCGGCGGGAAGTCGTTGGTCTCTGCCAGACGCTGGACGTCGCGCAGGCCGGTATCGCCGCTGATGGGACGCGCGCCCTTGCGCACCAGCTTCATGCCGTTGTAGTCCATCGGGTTGTGGCTGGCGGTGACTTCAATCCCGCCGTCAATCCCGAGATGGAAGGTGGCGAAGTAGATCTCCTCTGTGCCGCACAGGCCGAGGTCGAGCACGTCCACCCCGGCGTCCTGCAGCCCCTTCGCCAGGGCCAGCTTCAGCGCCTCGCTGGTCAGGCGCACGTCGCCCCCCAGCACAATGGTCTGCGGCTTGAGGTATTCGCCATAGGCACGGCCAATGCGCCAGGCGATCTCTTCATTGAGCTCCGTGCCCAGCCTGCCGCGAATATCATAGGCTTTAAAACAGGTTAATTTTTCCATAATGGCCTCCATAGGCCCGGTAAGCGCACGCTGCCGGGCAGAGTTAATGCGTACTAAACTCGCCCGTAGCGGTCTTCGAAGCGCACCACGTCGTCCTCTTCGAGATAGCCGCCGGAGCGCACCTCAATCAGATCCAGCGGGATCTTGCCGGGGTTCTCCAGGCAGTGGGTCGCACCCAGCGGGATGTAGACCGACTCGTTCTCACCGATCAGGCGGATCTCATCATTGATGGTCACCTTCGCCGTGCCCGCCACCACGATCCAGTGCTCGGCCCGGTGGTGGTGCATCTGTAACGACAGCCCCTCTCCCGGCTTAACGGTGATGCGTTTCACCTGGTAGCGATCGCCGGAGTCGATGGAGTCATATTTGCCCCACGGGCGGTACACCTCCCGGTGAATGTGGTGCTCATGGCGGCCGTCGGCCTTAATCTGCTCAACCACCTTTTTGACGTCCTGTACCGCGTTGCGGTCGGCGATCAGCACTGCGTCTTTGGTCTGAACGACCACCAGGTCCTTGACCCCGACGGTGGTCACCAGCCCGGATTCGGCGTAGACGTAGCTATTTTCGGTTTTGTGGCTGATGACGTCGCCGTGATGAACGTTTCCCTCCGGCGTATGGGGGCTGATCTCCCACAGGGAGGACCAGGAGCCAACATCGCTCCAGCCCGCATCCATCGGGACCACCACTGCGTCAGCGGTCTTCTCCATCACCGCGTAGTCCACCGACTCCTCGGGACAGGCCAAAAATGCCTCTTCATCGACGCGGATAAAGTCGAGATCCGGATCGAGGGTGCGCATGGCGTTTTCACAGGCTTCGAGAATGTCCGGGCGGAAGCGCTTTAACTCGTCGAGATAGCGCCCGGCGCGGAACAGGAACATGCCGCTGTTCCAGTAGTATTCGCCGCTGGCAACGTAGGCCTGCGCCGTTTCAAGATTGGGTTTTTCGACAAACTGCGCCACTTCGAAGGCCACGGCATCGATCCCGCCCTGGCTCACCTCGCCACGGCGGATATAGCCGTAACCAGTCTCCGGCAGATCCGGCACGATGCCGAAGGTCACCAGCTTGCCGCTTTCGGCATAGGGCATCGCCGCCCGCACCGCCTCGCGGAACGCCTCTTCCTGCTGGATCACATGGTCAGCAGCGAGCACCAGCAGAAGCGGATCCGCCTCCGGGCTGTTACGCGTCGCCGCCAGCGCTGCGAGGGCGATGGCAGGTGCGGTATTGCGGCCCGCTGGTTCGAGAATGATGTTTTCGGTCAGCTTGTTGAGCTGACGCAGCTGCTCGGCAACGATAAAGCGGTGCTCTTCGTTGCAGATAACTACCGGGCTTTCACACTCGACGCCGTTCAGGCGGTTGATCGTCGCCTGTAACATCGTCAGCTCGCCCTTCAGGCAGAGAAACTGTTTGGGGTAGAGCACGCGGGAGAGCGGCCACAGGCGGCTACCCGAGCCGCCAGCCATGACTACCGGAAAAAGGGTGGTTTGATTCATGATTATCCCTGGATATCGGCAATAAATTGGCTTAACACGCTCTCTTTCTCGAGCGTGCGTTCGGCATATTCACGTGCCACCGTGTTGTTTTTTGGCAGGGCGAGCGCCTGCGCGATCCCGCTCACCAGCGCGTCTACCGACTCCGGCTCGACGCAGACGGCAATGCCCGGAAAGGCGGTGCAGAGCTGGCCCAGCTCGGTATCCGCTTCGGCAGTAATCACCGCGTTACCGCCCACCGCCAGAATGTTCGTCAGCTTGGAGGGCAGCACCGCGTCCGCCGCGCCGCGCTTCTGGATCACCAGATGGCAGTCGCCCATTTTCAAGAGCGGCGGCAGCGCCTCGTAGGGCTGCAGCGGGAAGAATTTGACGTTGTCCAGCCCGCGTTCGCGGACCTGTTTTTCCAGCCGCGCCTTGCCGCCGCCCTGGCCAACAATCACAAACAGCCACGGCTCGGCGCGCAGTCGCTCTGCGGCCTCAATTACGCTCTCCAGGCCCTGCTTCTCGCCAATGTTGCCGGAGTAGAGAATAATTTTTTTATCGTCCGGCAGGCCAAGAGAGGTGCGCAGCTGGGCCACCTCGCTCTCGCTGACGTCGCGAAAGCGCGCCACTTCCGACCAGTTGGGGAAGAAGATGACCCGCTCTTCCGCAACGCCCTTCTCCCGGGCTTTGTTCATCATTGAGCGGGAGATAGTGGAGACGTTATCCACCCCAAGCAGGCCACTGCGCTCAAAGGTGCTGGCCAGCTTCGCCACTTTACCGCCCTTGCCTTTGCCCGCCATTCCCAGGCCGAGCATGGCGTCCACCTCGTAGTCCTGAATATGCAACAGCGTGCGCGCCCCGGAGAGCTTCGCCAGCAGGCGCATCCCCGGCGTACAGAACAGCGTCGGCACGACGCCAATGATGCGATCCGGCTTCCAGCGGCGCTGGGCCAGCAGCGGAAAGAAACTGCTTAGCGCAAAGCTGCCGAGGTGCACCAGACGCTTGAGAGTCGAAGGCTGCTTCGGCACATAGAGAGGGCAGCGCCAGACGGTAGCCGCCCCCTCTTCCCGGCGATAGCGCCAGGATGAGTAGCGTTCGCCTACCTTCCACTCCGGATAGTAGGGCGGCGCGGTGATAACCCGCACGTCATGGCCCTGGCGGGCCATCCACTCCACCATCTCGCCGGTGTACTTGCCGATGCCGGTAAGCTCCGGCGAGTAGTTGATGCCGTACACGAGGATTTTCATATGCCAACCGCCTGATGGCTGGCCATAAAGTACGCCCGGCTGTTGTCGTGCACGTTCTCTTCTGCGATCAGCGCCTCTGGCGTCAGCCAGCGGTACTCCTCGTGCTGTGCATCCGGCAGGGCCAGATCCGCCTGGTTGACCTTCAGGCGGAAGCCGAGCACGACGTAGTGGGTGCTGAAGTCAGTCCCGGAGAAGCTGTCGTCATAGAAGTGCTGCCAGACGCCGTAAAACTCCCCCGCCGCCAGCGGCAGGCGGAGTCCAAGCTCGCCCAGCGTCAGGCGTTCAAACGCCTCCGCCAGCGGCTCATCCTTCTGCACGCGCCCGCCGGGCACAAACCAGAAGCCCTGCGCCGGGCGATTGGTCCGCTTGCCCAGCAGAAACTTGCCATCCGCGTTCTCGACGATCAGATCGATGGAGATCAGCGGCGTAGAGCGCACCACGGTGGCAAAATCTTCCTGACTTAAAAACATGCCTACCCCCGGAACCGGTGCTGGTTTTCAAGGAACCACTGGTAGGTGCTGGCCAGCCCCTGCTCCAGCGAGATCTCATGACGCCAGCCCAACGCGTGCAGACGCGACACGTCCAGCAGCTTGCGCGGCGTACCGTCAGGTTTCGAGGCGTCAAAGACCACCCGGCCCTTAAAGCCCGTCACCTGGGCAAGGGTCTGCGCCAGCTCGCGGATGGTGCAGTCAACGCCGGTCCCGACGTTGATATGCGACAGCATCGGCTCGGTGTTCGCCAGCCACACCTCACGATCCAGCTCCATCACGTGGATGCTGGCCGCCGCCATATCATCGACGTGAAGAAACTCGCGCATCGGCGTGCCGCTGCCCCACACCACCACGTCGGTGGCGTTCTGCCCGGCCGCCTCGTGAAAGCGCCGCAGCAGCGCCGGGATCACGTGGGAGTTGCTCGGGTGGAAGTTGTCGTGCGGACCATACAGGTTGGTCGGCATCACCGAGCGATAGTCGCGGCCATGCTGACGGTTGTAGGATTCGCACAGCTTGATGCCGGCAATTTTGGCGATGGCATACGGCTCGTTAGTGGCCTCCAAAGTACCCTGCAGCAGCTCGCTCTCGGCGATCGGCTGGGTCGCCAGCTTTGGATAGATACATGAGGAGCCGAGGAACAGCAGCTTGTTCACGCCGTGCGTATGCGCAGCGTGAATGATATTGCTCTCGATCATCATGTTTTCGTAGATGAAGTCAGCCGGATACGTATTGTTCGCCACAATACCGCCCACCTTTGCCGCCGCCAGGTAGACCTGGTCGATCCGCTGGTCGGCGAAGAAGGCGCTAACGGCGGCCGCATCCAGCAGGTTCAGCTCATCACGGGTGCGCAGGATCAGCTCGACGTTGCCGCGCTGCTCCAGCTGGAGCACGATAGCTGACCCCACCATGCCGCGATGGCCAGCCACAAAGATACGTTGTTTACTCATGCTCAGGACTCCAGCGCGATGGCAACCTCGTAGCCGTGGGACTTCAGCAGCGAGTGTTTCTTAGCCGCTTCCAGATCCTTGGCGACCATCTCAGAGACCATCTCCTGCAGGGTGGTTTCCGGCTTCCAGCCCAGCTTCTCGTGCGCCTTGGTCGGATCGCCGAGCAGGGTCTCTACCTCTGCCGGACGGAAGTAGCGCGGATCGACGGCAACAATCACATCGCCCGCCTTCACGCCCGGTGCGTCGTGACCGGTAACGGAGACCACGATGCCCTTCTCGTCAACGCCGGTGCCCTCAAAGCGCAGCTTGATGCCCAGCTGCGCGGCAGCCATCTCAACGAACTGGCGCACCGAGTACTGCACGCCGGTCGCGATAACGAAATCTTCCGGGTGATCCTGCTGCAGCATCATCCACTGCATTTTCACGTAGTCTTTGGCATGGCCCCAGTCACGCAGGGAGTCCATGTTGCCGAGATAGAGGCAGGACTCGAGGCCCTGGGCGATGTTGGCAATACCGCGGGTGATTTTGCGGGTTACGAAGGTCTCGCCGCGGCGCGGGGATTCGTGGTTGAACAGAATGCCGTTGCAGGCATACATGCCGTAGGATTCACGGTAGTTAACGGTGATCCAGTAGGCGTAGAGCTTCGCCACCGCATATGGTGAGCGCGGGTAGAACGGCGTGGTCTCTTTCTGCGGGATCTCCTGCACCAGGCCATACAGCTCAGAGGTGGAGGCCTGGTAGAAACGGGTTTTCTTCTCAAGGCCGAGGAAGCGGATCGCCTCCAGCAGGCGCAGGGTGCCCATGCCATCAACGTCGGCGGTATACTCCGGGGACTCGAAGGAGACCGCTACGTGGCTCATTGCCCCCAGGTTGTAAACTTCATCTGGCTGCACTTCCTGCAGAATACGCGTCAGGTTGGAGCTGTCGGTCAGATCGCCATAGTGCAGATGGAATTTCGGGTTGCTGGCGTGCGGATCCTGGTAGATGTGGTCCACGCGCTCGGTGTTAAACGAAGAGGCGCGACGCTTGATGCCGTGAACCTCGTAGCCTTTCTCCAGCAGCAGCTCCGCCAGATAAGAGCCATCCTGCCCGGTCACGCCGGTGATGAGAGCGACTTTAGACATAGTTATTTTCTCCAGACTTATCAGAAATTATTCAGTTTCTACGCGTTCGCGTATCACCACTGCGGGATTGCCACGGCAGATGGCGTTGGCCGGTAGCGATTTAAAAACGCTGCTCCGCGCCCCTACCACCGTGCCGCTGCCAATCGTGACCCCTGGGGCAACAAACACATCCGTTGCCAGCCAGCACTTCTCGCCAATCACAATAGGCGTCGCGTTAATAGCAAAATGCGCGCTTAAATAGTCGTGACTGCCGGTACACAAATAACACTTTTGTGACACTACCGAATTAGCGCCGAGGGTAATCTCACCCAGCGTATATAAAACGGCATCGTCTCCTACCCAGCTATAGTCTCCGAGGGTCAATTTCCACGGATAGGTAATCTTTACTGACGGACGAATGACTACGTTTTTTCCGATTTTTGCCCCAAACAGACGCAATAAAAAAGCCCGCCAGCGATACATGACCTGCGGCGACCAGGCAAATAACGTTGCCTGTACTGCCCACCACAGCTGAACTTTAATAGCTCCTGCCCCCCGGAACCCTTTCGGCACCGAGAATCCTTTTAAATCCTGCATGGTTATCCCTTATATTTAGGCTTTGTGATATAAGGCTTTGGTCTTTCCGGTAGTACGTACGCGTAAGAAATAAGAGAGCTGCACCCAGAAGCCGGGCACGCGCAATATCTTTCGCTGGACCTTTCTGGCATCGTTACAGAGTTCGAGATTATTGGACGTTGAGACGCCACCCATTGAAAATTCAGACACCAACCCCTTTACACGTTTAAAGGGATAGCCCGCTTTAAACATTCTGGCGGCCAGCGCATAATCCGATGAAACTTTATATTGCAGATCGTAGGGATAGGTTTTTAAGCCACTCACCGGGAAAAAAATCGCCTGGTGGCTGGCGGGCAGGCTGTGATAAATATACCAGCCATGCTTGGCGCTGCGGCGTATTTTTGTCCCATCGCCAAAGTCCAGCAGCGCGTCGCCAATATACATCGCCTTTTCGCGCTCGTCTGCCAGCTGGCGAACCACGTCAGCGACATCCTCGTGGAAGATATCGCCCGAGTTGAGGAACAGGGCAAAACGCCCTTCCGCCAGCGCAACGCCCTTGTTCATGGCGTCATAGATGCCGTTATCCCTCTCGCTTACAAAGCGTAAGTTATACTCACCGTTAAGGTTTTCCAGAAATTCCCGGGTGCCGTCGTTAGAGCCGCCATCCACCACAATCCACTCAAAAGTGATCTCTTTTGCCCGCGCCAGATGGGCCAGTGAGGCATGTGTTTTCACCACGCCCGCATAGTTACGGAAGGCAACGGTAATGACACTGAGCAGCATTTTTTACCTCGTCAGGATTGAGTAATATTTAGCGCCTTGCGCAAAATAAACGGGCAAACGATCAAGAACGCGTATTCCGGGCTAAAAATCGAACCGGTAAAAAAGAGCGACACCGGCATAAATAGATACAGCTGAACACGATAATTCTGATTATTACCAAATGCGTTGATCATCATTTTTAAGACTTTACTCATGTACCATACGGTCAGTACTACAGCGCACCAGGAAAAATAAATAATCAGCAGATACAGACCATTGTCTATTGTTTTTCCGACGTCCGCACCGTTAAAGATTCCGAATGATGCAACATATTCATAAAGCGATCCAAAACGTACTGCGCCATCGATATTGGTTAATGCGCTGCCGACCATCGCCAGTGGACCGATGATTCGATAATAGGAAGAGGAGCCTTCCGTACCGAGATCGCCGAGTCGTTCGGAAATATACGGAAATGCAAACACGATACCGACCATAAAAACGGCTAACGATATTATTGCCAGCGGCAGCTTTTTCTTAATCGCCTCTTTATTCAGATACTGAAACGCCCACTCCAGCAAATAAAACAGAATAAAGGTCATGACCCCGGAGAACGATCCTGAAAGAACTATCCCTGCCAGAATCATACCATCAGTTTTAGGGGTCTTGATACCAAACTGTTTGATGCTCAGCCAAATTGAGATTAATGCCAGAGCGAAGAAAGCCGGTTCGAAATAGAGCGCCGTGGTTCGCTTCCCGCCGAACTTGATAAAATTCAGCACGTAGCTGTTGGAGTAGATCAGATATTTCGAGATCGTCTCCATCAGGCTGCTACCGCCGGAGAGAATAATCTGCGCCATCTCCATCGCCGCCAGGGTGACGATCAGCCCCACCACCAGGTAGAAGAAACGCAGGATCTTACGGTAGTTGTGGGGCGAGACGACCTTAAAGCGGATGCTCCACACCATACCGATAATGATCACGATGTTGATAAACAGCAGCGTGGAGGTGGCATACTTGCTGGCGTTAAACGATCGGCCAAACAGGTAGTTAAAGACGGTCAGCCCGGCCCCGATCCCCAGCGCAATCAGCAGCTTCTTCACGCTGATCCTGTCAACGAAGAGCAGCAGCAGCACCGGTAAAAAGGTGACGATGGTGATGGGGAAGCTCTCCCCCAGCTGGGCAATTTTGACGTTGACCAGCAGGTAGGTCAGCGGCAGCAGCAGATAGCTACAGACTCTGATAGAACGCGACATACTCCTCCAGCATCTGCTCTCCGCTATAGGCCTGACGGCTGCGCGCCCGGAATGCCTCCAGCGAGGTGCCAAATACTGCCTCGGCAATCTCCGCTTTTGGCCGCTGAACCAGCGCCAGAACCGTCTTCTCGTCGAAGGTCATGCCGCCAGATTTACGCAGCACCTCGTGCGCCGCATCGCTATGGGTGGCAATGACCGGCACGCCAATCGACAGCGCCTCACACAGGATCAGCGGGTAGTTATCGACCCGGGAGCTAAACACCAGCGCATCCATCTGGTTCAGCTCGCTCATCAGCTGGCGCTTGTCGGTTAAGAAGCCGTGGTTGATCACGTTCTCCCCTTCGAAGGGTGAGAACTTGCCGAAGGTGTGCAGCTCAACGCGCTTGCCAAGATCCATCATCTTCTGCACCAGCTTTTGATTGGTTTTGCCGTCGTAGCGCAGGTCGTGAGCAACGATAGCTATTTTCGGCGCGCCCTGGCCGCTGGCAACCGGCGGCAGCTCAGCAAGGATTGCCTCGGTAGCGACGTCGATGCCGTTATTGATGATCTTGCAGCGGCCCTGGCCATAGATGCTGTTAAAGGCATCGGCCACGTGCTGGCTGGGGGAGATAAAGTGGCACCCGAGGGCGATCATCTCGCTAAACAGGCGGCGCTTGCCCGCCACCAGGCTATGGGCGCGATCCACTTTTACCGGCGGATAGTTATCCAGTGTGGGACAGGTCTGACAGTGGGTTTTCCACCCTTCGCAGCCGTCGGTAAAGGCACAGCGTCCGGTAACGCTCCAGTGATCGTGCAGGGTCCAGACCAGGGTCACGTCGCGCCGGCTGGCGGTGACGCGCTGGCAAAACGCTACGACCTTGTCCAGCTTCAGCCAGTAGCTGTGCATCACGTGGAAGTGCAGCACTACCGGTCCCTGAGAGCGGATCACCTCAAGGTAAAGGTCGTTGAGATCGCCAAACATATCGCGATTGAAGAGGCGAAACAGCGCCAGGTTGGCAATCGAGGTCAGGCGCGGCGTGTGCTTGATCACCTCTGGATAGCTGTCGTGGCTGACGCTCTTCCTGCCGCCCTTGCCGTAGCCGTAGACGAAGCGCGAGCGCATCCCCTGCTGCAATGCCCGCTGGTGCAGATCGAGGGCCACGCCAGCCGCGCCCCCTTCGGCCAGGCGGACGTTGAACTGTAAAATATTCATCTGATCACCTTCACCCGCGCTTTCTCACCGACCACCAGCGCATTGTCCGGGACGCTGTCCAGCACCACGCTACCTGCCCCGATGGTGACACCGTTGCCAATGGTGATATCGCCAATGATGACCACGTTGGCCCCCAGCTCCACGCCGTTACCAATCACCGGACAGGCGAGACTGTCGTCGCCCCGATTGCCGATGGTGACGCCGTGGCGAATGGTGAAGTCATCTCCCGCCACGACGTGTTTGTTGATCACCACGGCATAGCCGTGATGGATGGTAAAACGCCGTCCGATGGTGGCTGCGGCCTGGATCTCATAGCCAAACAGGCACTCGGTAATAAAGCGGTAGAGCAGCAGCACCGGCGCGGCCCAGATGTTGTTAATGACGCTTTTTTTGCGCCACACCGAGCAAAAATGAGCGATACGGTAGGCCAACACCATGCAGCAGGGGCGCAGGCTCCAGTGGTTAGCGCGAAAATCCTCGAGACGCATTATTTACTCCGCAGCCCGTAGGCAAGACGCTTGCCGTTGCGCAGGGAGAGCAGGGTCAGCAGGGTGCGCAGGGTCATCCGCTTGTTGCGGATCTGGTAGAGCGTAAAGAGCTGGTACTTCTTGCTGGCCCGATCGAACTTGTCTTTATGCTTGCGGTAGAAGTGGAAGTAGCCGGAGAACTTCTTCGGCGAGGTGGTGATCTGCATCTCTCCGTGGTTAACGTGCAGGATCTGCGTCGCCTCCTCCACCTTCCATGGCTCGCCATACTCCACCACCATCCGCAGGAAGATGTCGTAGTCCTGGGCCGCCTTCAGCTCGACGTCGAACAGGCAGGCTTTGAAGCGCGAGGCCAGGGTAAAGACCTGGTTGCCAATAATGTTGCGCTTGTAGAACAGCGTCCGCGAATAGGGGGACTTCGGATAGAGCGGCAGGCTGGCCGGCTGGGCATAGACCTCCCCCTCGCAAACGTAGTCGTTGGCGTAGAGGAAAGCGTGAGTCACCAGCTGATGCTTATGCGCAAGGAAGACCGACAGGCGGTCCGGCGTCCACTCGTCGTCGTCGTCGATCCCGGTAATATAGTGCCCCTGCGCCTGCAAAATGGCCTGGTTGCGCACCGCGCAGGCACCGGAGTTGAACGGGTTGCGGACGTAGGTCACGCGCGGATCGTTAAGGTCCGCAACGTACTGCTCAAGCTGTTCATAATTCGCCGAGCAGTCGTCAACGACGATCATCTCCCAGTGCGGATAGTCCTGGCGTAAAACCGACTTGATAGCGCGGATCGCCAGCTGCTGACGGTTCCACGTCGGCATATAAATGGAGATTGTTGGGTAATTAGCTGTTGTCATTTCTTGTTCCCAGGGTTGCCTGTAGCGCTTATTTGGAGTCCGACTTATATTCGTACTCGTAATAGCCGTAGTCCTGATATCCTGTCGCCCGACGGAAGATAGAGTTCAGGATCACGCCTTTCACCTGAATGCCGTTCTGTGCAAAGCGGCTTAGGCTGGTCTCCACCTCTTTCAGGGTGTTAACCGCATAGCGCGCCACCATCAGAGTAGTGCCGGCATGGCGTCCAACCACCGCCGCATCGGTTACCGCGAGGATCGGCGGCGTATCGATCAGCACCAGGTCGTAGCGGCTGCTGGCCCATGCGAGCAGCTGCGAGAAACGTTCACTCATCAGCAGCTCAGAAGGGTTAGGTGGCACCTGGCCGCGCGGCACCAGATCGAAGTGGGTAATGGCGGTGGGCTTCACGCAGGTGGAGAAATCCCCCTGCCCTGCCAGGATGTCAGAGAGCCCGTTGACGTTATCGGTACCGAGCAGTTCATGGGTGTAGCCCTTGCGCATGTCGCAGTCGATCATCAGCACGCGCTTGTTGGTCTGGCTGATCACCGCCGCCAGGTTGGCACAGACGAAAGTTTTACCGATCGACGGGCTGACCCCGGTCATCATCAGCACGTTATTGCTGGCCTGCATCATGGCAAAGTGCAGGCTGGTACGCAGGCTGCGGATCGCCTCGATAGCCAGGTCGGTCGGGTTGCCCACCGCCAGCAGCTGGCTCTGCTTGAAGCGCTTGCTGCCTTTGCTGGTGGTCACACTGTCACGGGCTTTCTGCCACTCGGAGAGCGGAATGCTGGCGTAAACGCTGATGCCGTTCTCTTCCAGCACCTGCGGACTCTCGATCCCGCGGTTGAACAGCGAGCGCAGCAGCACGCCAACGACGGAGAGCATCAGGCCGAGAATAATGCTGCCGAGAATAATCAGCGCCTTCTTCGGCTTCAGCACGCCGGGCTGATCGATAGCCGGATCGACAATACGCACATCCCCTACCGTGCTGGCCTCGGTGATCTTCAGCTCCTGCTGTTTATTCAGCAGCTGCATATAGACCTGCTGGCCGGACTCTACGTCACGGGTCAGGCGCACAATCTCCTGCTGGGTTTTTGGCATCGCGGAGACGCGCCCGCTGAGGCGACCCTTCTCCTCCTCCAGCGCCCGGCGTTTCTCCAGCAGCGTGCGGTAGGCCGGGTGCGCTTTGGTATAGAGCTTGGAGATCTCCGCCTCTTTAAAGGTCAGCTCGTTAAGCTGGGCGTCAATGTTAACCATGGAATCGAGCACCGCCTTCGCCTCCAGCGGCAGGTCTACCGAATCCTTATCCTGACGGAAGGCGTTAAGCTTGTTCTCCGCCTCATCAAGATTCGCCCGCACCTCCGGAAGCTGTTTCGCGAGGAAGGCCAGGCTTTTCGCCGCCTCTTCCGATTTACGCTCCACGTTCTGTGCCAGATAGTTACGGGTGATGCTGTTAAGAATGGCGCGGATCTGGTTGCGATCCTCACCGGTAAAGCTCAGGCTGAGTACGCCGGTATCCTTTCCGTTCTCGGTCACCGACAGGTTATTTTGCAGATTGTTGATCACGCCCAGCGTCGAGAACTTCGTTACCGTAAACTCGCTGCCTTCCACTGCCTTAATCGCGCTAACCTCAAAGGTCACCCCCTCCTTTTGCAGCAGCTTGCCTACCTCGCCGCGGGCGCTGAACCCGGCGTCGCTGGTCAGCTGATACTGCTGCGGTCCCAACACGCTGAGGGTGAAGATCTGCTCGTTTGCGCCCTTGGGGAGCGTAAAGGTGGTGACCTTAACGGTTTCGTTCTGGCGGCCCTGAAGGCGATCCCACCCCGCCCCGAAGATCGGGAAGGTGTTTTTCGTCACGCCGATGTCGAGATCGAGATCGTCAACCGTTTTACCCAGCACCATCCGCGACTTAATCAGCTGGATCTCTGCGTCAGAGGCGGGGGGCTTGTTGGAGAGCGCGCTGTTGAGGTTCTGCACCAGCGAGCCGCCGGCGTCCTGCTCAATCTGCACCAGCGCGTCGGCGCTGTAGATAGGGGTAGCGAACAGGGTATAGACCGCCGCTGCCAGCGCGAACAGGGCCGTAATCCCCAGCACCCACCAGCGCGCCTCAATAATGGTTCCCACAAGGCGGCCGATATCGATCTCATCACCGCCCGTCTGTGGGGCAGCAGCATGGTGTAATTTTTCTGTCATGGTTATCCCTGCTGAACGTGCAACGCCTGCGCCCACTGGCGGGCCGAGCGATCGAGTAAGGTGTAGACGGCCTCAAAGGCCTCGCGGCTTTTGCGGTAGGGGTCAGGGATCTCGCGCTCGCCGTCCCAGTGACCAAACAGCATCACCTTGCCGCGCATCTCCGGTGCGATTTCGCACAGCGCGGCAATATGGCGCTTCTCCATCACCAGGATCAGGTCATACTCCCGGCACATCCGCCCGGTGATCTGCCGCGCGCTGTGCCCGGCCAGCGACAGCTGGTGATCCTCTGCTACGCTGGTTGCCGTGGCGTCCGCGCCTTTACCCACCAGCGCGCCCAGCCCGGCAGACTTCACCGTCAGGGCGGGCTGATAGTGCTTCAGCAGCCGCTCCCCCGTCGGAGAGCGGCAGATGTTGCCCACGCATACCACCAGAATTTTGTTAAACATGAGCGTTACCAGTTGTGAACGTCGCTGGCGGTGTCGGTCATGTAGCGAACGCCACTGATCGTCGGCAGCAACTGATTGATAAGGCGGTTCCAACGGGTAACCGGCGCGGTGGTGACGTAGACTACGTCGTAAGGCTGAAGCCGGAACTCCGTCGCCATCACCAGCGAGGTGGCATCGGACATATCGAGCTGGTAAATATTGGCCATCTTGCCGCTGCGTCCGCCCTCGCCCTTCAGCGGACGGATCACAAAGATGCCGCTGGCGTCGGAAGCGGTGAGATCCAGACCTTCGGCCTGGCCCAGCGCTTCGGTCAGGGTCATGCCGCTGAAGTCCATTTTGAGGGTGCTCTGTTTTTTCACTTCGCCCATCACGAACACTTTCAGATCGTCATTGCGCGGCACGAACAGAATGTCCCCCGGATAGAGCAGGCGGTTCTGGCTCAGGTCGCCGTTCTGCATCAGCGCCTGCAGGGAGATACGCTGCTCGCGGCCGTCATGGGTGAGGACCACGTTGCGCCAGTCGGCGGTGTCGGTCAGGCCTCCGGCGGCGTTAATCGCATCCAGCACGGTAAGCGGCACGTTGGTAATGGCCTGCTGGCCTGATTTGTTTACCTGCCCGGAGATATAGGCTTTCTGCGAGCGGAAAGCGGCGATATTAACGTCAACCTGCGGGTCGGCGATGTACTGCGCTAAGCGGCCGGTAATATCACTGCGGATTTCAGCAAGGGTTTTGCCCACGACGTGGACTCTGCCAATGTAGGGGTAGAACATAGAGCCGTCGGGCTGAACCCAATTACCGGCGTCGCTGGAGCTGCGGTACTGCCCGGCGGGGGTGGTCAGCTCCGGGTGATCCCAGACGGTGACGTTGAGGACATCCCCCGGTCCAACACGATACTGGTAGCTGGCGATCTCCTGGTCCAGCGACATGTTGGGTTGGGCGACGTTGGGTCGGGGTCGAAGCTGTTCTACCAGTCGGGGAGTCAAAGGATAAACATTCACCATGCGGTCGAGATCGAAATCAGCATCTTGCTGTTTAATCACATCCTTACCCATCGTGGTCATATTGCTTCCGGGGAAAACCGTGCAACCACTCATCAAGGCCACAGATACCAATAATGGCATCAATTTCATTTTGGATTTCATCATTGATTATTTATCACTTT
>DAMBQR010000016.1:0-66301 GCA_032055545.1 Pseudescherichia sp.
ACGGTTTTGCCAGCATTCAGACGCTCAAGCACACGATTTTCAAAGGCCTGGGTTTCTTCCATTATTGCCTGCATATCCGACAATCTTATATTCGGGCGCGGAGTATCACTCCGCGCCGGGTGGGGCATCATGCCTGAGCGTTATAAACGTTAACCGCTTCAACGACAACGTCGCTTGTGCTTTCCAGACCGGAGATCTGCGCCAGCGCAGCCTGCGGGCCTTTTTCGTCAATCAGCGCGGCCAGCTCAAGCGCCTGCGGATCCTGCTCGCTGCGGTAGTGCATGGCAGCGGCGATCCCTTTTACCAGGTTCTCGTGCGGCAGGCCGTACTCCAGGGTGCCCAGCAGCGGCTTGATCAGACGGTCGCCACTGCTCAGCTTACGCAGCGGCTGGCGGCCTACGCGCTCAACGTCATCCTTCAGGTACGGGTTCTCAAAGCGGCCAAGGATCTTCTCGATATAGGCAGCGTGCTTCGCCTCATCAAACTGGTAACGTTTGATCAGCACCGCGCCGCTCTCCTCCATCGCCCCTTTCACTACCGCGCGGATCGTCTCATCAAGAATGGCGTCGCGAATGGTCTGATGGCCTGCCTGGCGGCCAAGGTACGCGGTTATAGCATGGCCGGTGTTCAGGGTGAAGAGCTTACGCTCCACAAAGGCCATTAAATTATCTGTCGGTTCCATACCCGGGATGTTCGGCAGTGCGCCTTTGAACTGGGTTTTGTCTACAATCCACTCGCTAAAGGTCTCAACGGTCACCTCCAGCGGATCGTTAGCGGCAGAGGCCGACGGCGGAACAATACGGTCTACGGCCGAGTCTACGAAGCCGACGTGCGCTTCAACCCAGGCTTTGTCCTCATCGGCCAGCGCATTAAGAACATGCCCTTTCAGCTGGGTCGTACCGCGCACCATGTTCTCACAGGCGATGATATTCAGCGGGGTTTCTACGCCCTGGGCTTTACGCTTCGTCAGTCCTTTGGCAATTGCGGGTGCGATGCGCTCCAGCACAACCGGGCCGACCGCCGTGGTCACGAGATCGACTTCGGCGATCAGATCGACGACCTCATCACCGATGCTGCTCACCGCGTTGACGCCGGAGACGGTATCAACCTGCTCGTTTTCACCCACCACATGAACCTGATAGCTATGACGGGCATTCAGGGCGTCGAGCACCGTCTGATTCACATCGGCGAACGTCAGCGTAATCCCGGCGTCCGCCAGCAGTTTGCCGATGAAGCCACGTCCGATATTACCTGCGCCAAAATGTAATGCTTTCATAGTGTTAACCTTCATTAATGTTTTTACCCGAGAGGGCTGGGGTGAGGCTCTGACCTCACCCAAACCCTCTCCGCAAAGGGAGAGGGGAGGAGGGCTTACTTGTTCAGCAGCGCCAGCACTTCTTCAACGCTATCGGTATGCGCCAGGCGCTCGATAATAGACTCATCGTCCAGGGCGTTGGTCAGGCTGGTAATCACCTGAATATGCTCATTATTACGTGCGGCGATGCCGATGACCAGACGGGCAATGTCATCTTCCTCTTCACCGAAGCGCACGCCCTGCGGGTACTGGCAGAACACGACGCCGGTCTTCAGCACGCGATCTTTCGCTTCAACCGTACCGTGCGGAACGGCGATGGACTCACCCAGGTAGGTCGGGGTCAGTTTTTCACGCTCCAGCATGGCGTCGATATACTCTGGCTGCACGTAGCCGCCTTTCACCAGCTGCTCACCGGCAAAGCGAATCGCCTCTTCTTTATGGCTCGCGGTGCGGCCCAGGAAGATGTTCTCCGCACCCAGCTTGAACAGATGGCTGTTGCTGTCGTCAATGCTGTCCTGCAGGCTGGTACGTACTTTCGCTTCGTTATCCGTGTGACGCTGAGCCGCCACCAGACGCTCGGTCAGGTTGCTATAGAGGCCGCTGTCGAGGAAGTTGGTCAGCGAAATGTGCTGCGCTTGCGGAACCTGGCGCATCGCACGCTCGGTCAGGTCGCGGTGGGTAATCACCACGTCCACGTCTGCCGGCAGGCTGTTGATCGCGCTGTTGGTGACGGAGATGTTGGTCAGGCCAGCATCCTGTACTTTCTTACGCAGCACGCCCGCACCCATAGCACTTGAACCCATCCCGGCGTCACAGGCTACGATGATTTTACGCACGTGGCTCAGGTCGTTAGAGGCCGCGCCCGCCGCCAGCGGCGTTCCCGCAGCGGCAGTGGTTGCGCCTTTGGATTCCGCTTTCATGTCCTGCATACGGCGGGTTGCCGCTTCGATATCGTCCTCTTCTTTCACCTTGCTGGTTTTCAGCAGGATGGCGGAGATCACGAAAGAGACCGCCATCGCAGCGAAGATCGCAGCGATGTTAGCGAAGTAGGCACCTTTCGGCGTCATTGCCAGCACGGCCAGGATAGAGCCAGGGGAAGCCGGAGAGACCAGGCCGCCGTTCAGCACGCTCAGAGTGAACACGCCGGTCATACCGCCAAGGATAACGGCGATCAGCAGACGCGGGTTCATCAGCACGTACGGGAAGTAAATTTCGTGAATACCGCCGAGGAAGTGGATGATAGCCGCCCCGCCCGCAGACTGTTTCGCGCTGCCACGACCAAAGAACATGTATGCCAGCAGGACGCCCATACCCGGACCCGGGTTCGCTTCGATCAGGAAGAAGATAGACTTGCCGAGATCGTGGGACTGCTGGATACCCAGCGGCGAGAAGATACCGTGGTTGATGGCGTTGTTGAGGAACAGGATTTTCGCCGGTTCAACAAAGATAGACGCCAGCGGCAGCATGTCATGGACAACCATGAAGTTAACGCCAGCGGCCAGGATTTTGGACAGCGCTTCAACCAATGGACCAATGCCGAGGAACGCCAGAATCGCGAGGATCATACCGATGATGCCCGCGGAGAAGTTGTTCACCAGCATTTCGAAGCCGGATTTGATCTTGCCATCAACCCAGACATCAAAGCGTTTGATCGCCCAGCCGCCCAGCGGACCGGCAATCATTGCGCCAAGGAACATCGGCATATCCGCACCGACGATGACGCCCATAGTGGTGATAGCACCGACCACGCCGCCGCGATCGCCGCCCACCAGGCGACCACCGGTATAACCGATCAGCAGCGGCAGCAAATAGGTAATCATTGGGCCGACAAGTTTTGCCAGCGTTTCGTTAGGCAACCACCCTGTTGGAATAAACAACGCGGTGATAATACCCCAGGCGATAAACGCGCCGATGTTAGGCATTACCATGTTGCTGAGAAAACGACCAAAGCTTTGCACTCTGATCTTGATATCGGATGACATAAAACACCCCTTCTTATGTTTGCTACGCGCAGGGCGGAAGCCCAACTTTTTTTGTTAACGAGGCGGCAGAGGTAGCCGAACCCATGTTCTGTGTGGCGAATCTGGCACTGAATCAATGAACTGTCCAGATGGTACGGGTTGATGTGATCTGGCTCACATCAAAATAGGGTGCACTCCCCATTTAGGCGTGATGACGATCACAAATCATAGGTGTAAAAAAAGAACAGCGGATAAAAAAAAGACGGTAAGAGGCTGTTAATGTGATGTTAATCACATTTATGTGGTCTTACTTTGTTATTCATTTGTGATTTAGATCACAAGAAATTTTCTCCAGCCGTTTTCTTAACGTGAGCAATAGCACCTTCTTATTTTGTCGCTCGGCAATACTGTAACTCAGCTACATCTTCTCAGCGTAAATTCGAGGTCCACACTATGTTCCTGAATTACTTTGCGCTCGGCATCCTGATTTTCGTCTTTCTGGTGCTCTTCTACGGCATCATCATTATTCATGACATTCCCTACCGGATTGCCAAAGCGCGTAACCATCCCCATGCCGATGCGATCCACATTGCGGGCTGGGTGAGCCTGTTTACTCTGCACGTGCTGTGGCCGTTTCTCTGGATCTGGGCCACCCTCTACCGTCCTGAACGCGGATGGGGGATGCAATCTCATGTTAACGGCGGCAACGATCTCCAGCTGCAACAGCGCGTGGAAGCGCTTGAGAGAGAGCTGAAGAGAATGCAATCGCGAGCGGGGGAGTAGCGTATGGATCTGCTGATCGTCTTAACCTATGTCGCCCTGGCCTGGGCCGTTTTTAAAATATTCCGCATTCCGGTTAATCAGTGGACGCTCTCCACGGCGGCGTTAGGGGGCATATTTCTCGTTAGCGCCCTGATCCTGTTAATGAACTACAACCACCCCTATACCTTTACAGCACAGAAGGCGGTGATCTCGATTCCCATTACTCCGCAGGTCACCGGCATCGTGAGTGAGGTGACGGACAAATCAAACCAGCTGATTAAAAAGGGTGACGTGCTTTTTAAGCTTGACCCTGTTCGGTATCAGGCCAGGGTGGACAGGCTGAGCGCCGACCTGGTCACGGCCACCCACAATATTCACGTCCTCAAAGCGCAGCTGGCGGGCGCCCAGGCCAATACCACCCGCGTGTCGGCCGAGCGCGACCGCCTCTATAAAGACTACCAGCGCTACGTGCGCGGCAGCCGGGCGAGGGTAAATCCGTTCTCTGAAAGTGATATCGACAACGCGCGGCAGAACTATCTGGCCCAGGATGCGATGGTAAAAACTTCCGTGGCCGACCAGGTGCAGATCCAGAGCCAGCTGGACAGCATGGTCAACGGCGAGCAGTCGCAGATCGTTAGCCTGCGGGCGCAGCTGACGGAGGCAAAATATAACCTTGAGCAGACGGTGATCCGCGCCCCCAGCGATGGCTACGTTACCCAGGTGCTGATCCGCCCGGGAACCTACGCCGCCGCGCTGCCCCTGCGTCCGGTGATGGTCTTTATTCCCCAGCAGAAGCGGCAGATTGTGGCCCAGTTCCGCCAGAACTCCCTGCTACGTCTTGAGCCGGGCGACGAGGCGGAGGTGGTGTTTAACGCCCTGCCTGGCCAGGTGTTCAAGGGCAAGCTGACCGCTGTCCTGCCCGTGGTACCAGGCGGCTCCTACCAGGCACAGGGCGTACTGCAATCGCTGACGGTGGTGCCCGGGACCGACGGCGTGCTCGGCACCATTGAGCTGGAGCCAAACGCCGAGGTTGACGCACTGCCGGACGGCATCTATGCCCAGGTGGCGGTCTACTCCGATCACTTCCACCACGTCTCGGTGATGCGCAAAGTGCTGCTGCGGATGACCAGCTGGATGCACTACCTCTATCTTGACCATTAATCTCAAAAGGCAGGAATGTGCCAGGCATCACCTGCCTTTTTTTTCATCGCTGATCCATAATTACTTTTTTCTGGGTAGACAGGATCTCGCAATGAAACTTATCGGCAGCTACACCAGCCCCTATGTACGCAAAATCTCCGTTATCCTGCTGGAGAAGGGGATCACCTTTGAATTTGTAAATGAGTTTCCCTATAACGGCGAAAACGGCGTGGCGCACTACAATCCGCTGGGCAAAGTCCCGGCGCTGGTCACCGACGAGGGGGAGGTCTGGTACGATTCGCCTGTCATTGCTGCTTACCTGGAGCTACTGGACGTCGCGCCCGCGATGCTGCCGCAGGAGCCTAAAGCCGCGCTGAAGCTGCGCCAGATAGAGGCCCTGGCCGATGGGGTGATGGACGCCGCGCTGGTCTCGGTGCGCGAGCAGGCTCGGCCAGCGGCCCAGCAGTCGGAAACCGAGCTGCTGCGCCAGCGGGAGAAAATCAGCCGCGCGCTGGATATGCTGGAAAAGCACGTCAGCGAAGGCGATATCCAGCCGGATAGCCTTAACGTTGCCACTATCGCCGTGGCCTGCGCTATCGGCTATATCAACTTCCGCCGCGTCTCCCCCGGCTGGTGCGTGGACAGGCCACAGCTGGTGAAGCTGGTGGAGACCCTGTTCCAGCGGGAAAGCTTTGCCCGTACCGAACCGCCAAAGTCCTAGTCCATCATACTGACAGCCTGCGCCGGTACGCTGTACAATCCCCCTTCACGTCGAATCCCCTCCGGCGGGAGGGGTAATCTACAGCAGGCTTTGTCATGACCCTTGAACAGCGCTCACTTTTCAGCCAAATCCCGGCAACCGATCGTCTGCTGCACGCCGACGCCTTTGTTGTCTTAGTCGATACCTTCGGTCACCGCCGCGTCGTAGACACCCTGCGCCAGCTTCAGGAGGAGGCGCGTCTTGCGGTGCGCGAAACCCAGGCCCTGCCGGACTGGAGCGCGGACTGGGCAGCGGCGACGCAGAGTCGTCTGACGCAGCATGAAACCCGCGCCCTGCGGCCGGTATTTAACCTCACCGGCACGGTGCTGCATACCAATCTTGGACGCGCCCTACAGGCGGAGGTTGCCATCGACGCGGTTGCCGAGGCGATGCGTACCCCGGTGACGCTGGAGTATGCCCTCGACGAGGCCGGGCGTGGCCATCGCGATCGCGGCGTGGCGGATCTGCTCTGCCGCCTCACCGGCGCGGAGGATGCCTGTATTGTGAATAACAACGCGGCGGCGGTGCTGCTGATGCTGGCCGCGCTGGCGAATGGCAAAGAGGTGGTGGTATCGCGCGGTGAGCTGGTAGAGATTGGCGGTGCGTTCCGTATTCCGGACGTGATGCGCCAGGCGGGCTGCGTGCTGCATGAGGTGGGCACCACCAACCGCACCCATGCTAAAGACTATCGTGAGGCGGTGAACGAGAATACGGCCTTGCTGATGAAGGTCCATACCAGCAACTATGCCGTTACTGGCTTCACTAAAGCAGTAGAGGAGGCGGAGCTGGTGCAGATCGGCCTGCCGCTGGAGGTGCCGGTGGTGGCCGACCTGGGCAGCGGCTCGCTGATCGATCTCAGCCAGTACGGCCTGCCGAAAGAGCCGATGCCGCAGGAGATGATTGCCGCTGGCGTTAGCCTGGTGAGCTTCTCCGGAGATAAGCTGCCCGGCGGCCCGCAGGCGGGGATCATCATCGGTAAGCGTGAGATGATTGCGAAGCTCCAGCAGCACCCGCTGAAGCGCGCCCTGCGGGTGGATAAGATGACCCTCGCTGCGCTGGAGGCGACGCTCAGGCTCTATCTGCACCCGGAGAAGCTGGCCGAACGGCTGCCGACCCTGCGCCTGCTGACCCGCAGCGCGGACGATATTCGCCAGCAGGCCGAGCGGCTCAAGCCCGCACTGGAGAGCCGCTACGCTGAGTTTCTGGTTCAGGTTGAAGCCTGCCAGTCGCAAATCGGCAGCGGCTCGCTGCCGGTGGACAGGCTGCCCAGCGCGGCGCTGACCTTTACCCCGCGCGACGGACGCGGTAGCCGCCTCGAGGCGCTGGCGGCACAGTGGCGCGCCCTGCCGCAGCCGGTGATTGGCCGTATCTCCGACGGTCGTCTGTGGCTCGATCTGCGCTGTCTTGACGATGAATCCCGCTTTTTGAACAGGTTACTGAAATGATTATTGCAACGGCCGGGCACGTTGACCACGGCAAAACCACGCTGCTGGAGGCGCTCACCGGCATTAATGCCGACCGGCTGCCGGAAGAGAAGAAGCGTGGCATGACCATTGACCTTGGCTACGCCTACTGGCCGCAGCCGGACGGACGCGTGCCGGGGTTTATCGATGTGCCGGGCCATGAAAAGTTTCTCGCCAATATGCTGGCGGGCGTCGGCGGCATCGACGGTGCGCTGCTGGTGGTCGCCTGCGACGATGGCGTAATGGCCCAGACTCGCGAGCATCTGGCGATTTTACAGCTCACCGGCAACCCGGCGCTGACCGTGGCGTTGACCAAGGCCGATCGCGTGGACGAGGCGCGGGTGGCTGAAGTGGAGGCCGAGGTGCGCAGCGTGCTGATGGAGTATGGCTACCCGCAGGCGACAATGTTTACGACCGCCGCGACGCAGGGAGTGGGCATTGAAGCGTTGCGTGCGCATCTGCTGGCGTTGCCCGAACGCGAGCAGACGGCCGGGCACCGTTTCCGCCTCGCTATCGATCGTGCGTTTAGCGTCAAGGGCGCGGGGCTGGTGGTGACCGGCACGGCGCTCTCCGGCAGCGTCAAGACGGGCGATAGTCTGTGGCTTACCGGGGTAAACAGGCCGATGCGCGTGCGCGGTCTTCATGCGCAAAACCAACCGGTAGAGCAGGCCCACGCCGGGCAGCGTATCGCCCTGAACATTGCTGGCGATGCGGACAAAGAGGCCATCAGCCGCGGCGACTGGCTGCTGTCCGAAGCGCCGCCCGAGCCGGTTACGCGGCTGATCGTAGCGCTGCATACCCATGCGCCGCTGGCCCAGTGGCAGCCACTGCACATTCACCATGCTGCCAGCCACGTCACCGGCCGCGTCTCGCTGCTGGAGAACAACCTTGCCGAGCTGGTGTTAGATACGCCGCTGTGGCTGGCGGATAACGATCGTCTGGTGCTGCGCGATATCTCTGCCCGCGCCACGCTGGCCGGAGCGCGGGTGGTCACGCTCAATCCGCCACGCCGGGGCAAACGCAAGCCGGAGTATCTGGCATGGCTTGCCGCGCTGGCGGACGCGCATGACGATGCCGGGGCGCTGGCGGTGCACCTGACGCGTGGGGCGGTCGATCTACCGTCGTATGCATGGACAAGGCAGCTTAACGCCCAGGGGATGACGGCACTGACCGGGAGTCCGCAGCTGATCCAGGCCGGAGACAGCCTGATTAGCGCCGCGGTAGCCGCCCGCTGGCAGCGCAAGATCCTTGATACCCTGGCGACCTACCATGCGCAGCACCGGGACGAGCCAGGGCCAGGGCGCGAGCGTCTGCGACGCATGGCTTTGCCGATGGAGAGCGAGGCGCTGGTGCTAACGCTGATCGAGCGGATGCGGGAGAACGGAGATATCCACAGCCATCATGGCTGGCTGCATCTGCCGGATTATAAAGCGGGTTTCAACCCTGAGCAGGAGGCGATCTGGCAGAAAGCCGCCACGCTATTTGGCGACGAGCCGTGGTGGGTACGTGACCTGGCGCGGGAGGTGGGAGCAGACGAGCAGGCTATGCGCGGTGTTCTGCACCAGGCGGCGCAGCAGGGACTGATCACCGCGATCGTGAAGGATCGCTACTACCGCAACGATCGTATCGTGGCCTTTGCAAATCTGATCCGCGAGCTGGACGGCGAGCGGGGATCGACCTGTGCCGCTGACTTCCGCGACCGGCTTAACGTCGGACGCAAGCTGGCGATCCAGATCCTTGAATATTTCGACCGCATCGGCTTTACCCGCCGACGCGGCAACGATCACCTGCTGCGCGACGCGCTGCTGTTCCCGGCCGCAACGCAGGCGTAACCCCTGTCGCGCCCTACTCATCGGGCGCGATTTTCTGCTTCGCCAGCCACACCGCGCCTAATCTGCCCGCCTGGTTACCCAGCTTACAGGGGTGGATCGGCACGCGTAGCGCCTCCCACATCTCAAAGGTCTCCAGGTGGCGATCAAGCAGCTGGTAGACCTTCTCCTGCTCGCTCAGCCCGCCGCCAATCAGCACCGCCTCGGGATCAAACATAGAGATAACGCTATAGACACCACGTGCCAGGAACAGCGCCCACTGATTAATGGCTTCGCGCAGGTGGACGTCGCTGTCCATGCGCTCGAACAGCTCTTTACCGTGCGGCAGCTCGTCGGCTGAAACCGCCAGCGCCTGGCGGCAGGCTTTCATCAGGCCGCTGCCGGAGGCGACCTCGTGCATGCACTCGCCGTTGTTGCCGACCGGGATCACGCCAAACTCCCCGGCGTGAAAGTGTACGCCGCGGAACAGTTCGCCGTTGACGATGATCCCACCGCCAATGCCGGTGCCCACGGTGATGCAGACGAAGTTTTCAAACTCCTGTCCGGCACCGCGCCAGCGCTCACCCAGCGCCGCGCAGTTGGCGTCGTTTTCCACGACTACTGGCAGGTGTGTGAGGGACGTAAAAAGATCGTGCAGGTTTGCACCGTCCATGAAGTCCAGCGCGCCCGCTTTAGCCGCCTTGCCGGTATGCACGTTGATATGGCCGGGAAAGCTGACGCCGATGCCGGCGATCTCATGATCCCTCTGATAGGCCTCAACCACCTCTTTCCACGCTTTTTTAAACGACTCCTCATCTTCGGGAGTATCAAACTCCTCCGAAGAGAGCTCTTCGCCATGCTCGTCGATCAGGCCATGTTTGATGTGGGTCCCGCCGACGTCAAAACCAATAAAGTAGTGCATAGGTATTTCCCTTTTCCGGTTCCTTACGCTTAATTATGGCTCAGGCCAGACGGGAAAATGTAAAGTAAGGTAATACGTGAACGGCGTCGAAAAGCGGCGATCTTCCCGCTGCTTTTTTAACCGCCGCGTCTACCCTTGAAGGACACCCCTGCAAGGAGACGGCCATGACAAACAATCCCCCCGGCAACCGCATCCAGCCTGGCGAATACGGTTATCCTCTTACCTTAAAAGCGCGCTATGAAAACTTTATCGGCGGCGACTGGGTTCCACCCGCCGACGGCGAGTATTACCAGAACCTGACCCCGGTCACGGGCCAGCCGCTGTGCGAAATTGCCAGCTCCAGCAGGCGCGATATCGATCTGGCGCTGGACGCGGCCCATAAGGCGAAAGATAAGTGGGCGCATACCTCCGTGCAGGATCGGGCGGCCATTTTGCTGAAGATTGCCGACCGCATGGAGCAGAACCTCGAGCTGCTGGCGACCGCTGAGACCTGGGATAACGGCAAGCCGATCCGCGAAACCAGCGGGGCCGACGTGCCGCTGGCGATTGACCATTTCCGCTATTTTGCCTCCTGTATTCGCGCCCAGGAGGGCGGCATTAGCGAGGTAGACAGCGAGACGGTGGCCTACCACTTCCGCGAGCCGCTGGGCGTGGTTGGGCAGATTATTCCGTGGAACTTCCCGCTGCTGATGGCGAGCTGGAAGATGGCGCCCGCGCTCGCTGCCGGGAACTGTATCGTCTTGAAACCTGCGCGTCTGACGCCGCTCTCGGTGCTGCTGCTGATGGAGATTGTGGGCGATCTGCTGCCGCCGGGGGTAGTAAACGTGGTCAACGGCGCGGGAGGCGAGATTGGTGAGTATCTTGCTACCTCGAAGCGTATCGCCAAAGTGGCCTTTACCGGCTCCACCGAAGTGGGCCAGCAGATTATGCAGTATGCGACCCAGAACATTATTCCGGTCACCCTCGAGCTGGGCGGTAAGTCGCCAAACATCTTCTTCGCCGACGTGATGGATGAAGAGGATGCCTTCTTCGATAAGGCGCTGGAGGGCTTTGCCCTGTTTGCCTTTAACCAGGGCGAGGTTTGCACCTGTCCGAGCCGGGCGCTGGTGCAGGAGTCGATCTACGAGCGCTTTATGGAGCGCGCCATCCGCCGGGTAGAGAGCATTCGCAGCGGCAACCCGCTCGATACCGTCACCCAGATGGGGGCGCAGGTCTCCCAGGGGCAGCTGGAGACCATCCTCAACTATATCGACATTGGTAAAAACGAGGGGGCGGACGTGCTCACCGGCGGGCGGCGCAAGCAGCTTGAGGGCGAGCTGAAAGAGGGTTACTACCTCGAGCCGACCATTCTTTTCGGGCAGAACAATATGCGCGTCTTCCAGGAGGAGATCTTTGGCCCGGTGCTCGCCGTGACCACCTTTAAAACCGTGGAAGAGGCGCTGGAGCTGGCCAACGATACCCAGTACGGGCTGGGGGCGGGCGTCTGGAGCCGCAACGGCAGCCTGGCCTATAAGATGGGGCGCGGTATCCAGGCCGGACGCGTCTGGACCAACTGCTATCATGCCTATCCCGCCCACGCGGCGTTTGGCGGCTACAAGCAGTCCGGCATCGGGCGCGAAACCCATAAGATGATGCTGGATCACTACCAGCAGACCAAGTGCCTGCTGGTGAGCTACTCGGATAAACCGCTCGGGCTGTTCTGAGTCCTGTCGCCGGGCGGCGCAAGCTTGCCCGGCCTACGGCCCGCAGTCACTGTAGGCCCGGCAAGCGAAGTGCTGCCGGGCAATACCATGGCTGAACATTACCCCTCATTCACCCAGATGCGCATTTCCCCCTCGCCGCGATTAGCCCAGCTAAACCACGGGATAAAGGTCAGGGTGTGTGGCGCCCGACTGGTGGGGGCGGCATCAAAGTGCCACAGCGGCTGCTGCTCCGCCTGTGCGGTAATCTGCTTCGTACCTTCGGCCTGGATAAGCACCTTATGGGCAAATATCCCTTTACCTTCAACAAGTTTAAATTGGCTCTCCTTAGGTAGCCAGACGTTATGCAACGCCTCGCCGTTATCAGCCTCTTCAAGGCAGTAGACCAGCGGGCCGCGCTGAATCGCCACCTTGCCCGCGACGCTGCGCACCAGCGGGTTGCCGTACACACGACGGACCGCCATGGGCAGCGTTAGCGACAGCGTGTCACCTTCACGCCAGAGCCGATTGAGATGCATATAGCCTTTGCGTAGCTCGCCCTGTATCGCTTCACCGTTGAGGAATATTTGCGGATCGCTACACCAATCCGGCAGGCGCAGGGCCAGCGTATGCTGCACCGGCTGGGGTGAATCAATGTGAACCTCAACGCTCTCCTGCCACGGGTAGTTGCCGCTGAGACGCACCCGCAGCGTCTTATCCCCCACCGGGATCTCTACGCTATTGCCGATATAGAGATTGATAAACAGCGCATCGGGGCGCGGGGTATAGATGTAATGGCCGATAGAGGTCAGCAGGCGGGCAATATTGGGTGGACAGCAGGCGCAGCCGAACCAGCGCTGGCGAACCGGCTGAATATGGTCGTAGATGTGGTTGAACTTCAGC
Organism: Pseudescherichia sp.; assembly: GCA_032055545.1. Taxonomy (GTDB): domain Bacteria; phylum Pseudomonadota; class Gammaproteobacteria; order Enterobacterales; family Enterobacteriaceae; genus Pseudescherichia. Next base: position 12,714 of record DAMBQR010000016.1, read on the forward strand.
GATTTGGGTTGAACCTCCAGCGGATTCACATAGAAGAAGTGTTTGCCGTCGAGCGCCATCCCGCCCAGCACGGTGTTATAGAGCGCACGCTCCATCACGTCGGCATACTGGCCGTCGCCCTCCAGCTCCAGCATCCGGCGAGCAAACATCATCAGCCCGATCGAGGCGCAGCTTTCGGCGTAGACGGTATCGTTCGGCAGGTCGTAATCGCTGCTGAACGCCTCTCCCCGGCTTTGTGAGCCGATGCCGCCGGTGATATAGAGCTGGCGCTGGGCCATGTTTTGCCAGAGCCGCAGACAGTCCTGACGGAGACGCTCATTGCCGGAGAGCCGCGCCAGATGAGCCGCGCCGGTCATCAAATAGACAAAGCGCACCGCATGGCCAATAGCACTCTGCTGCTCTGAAAGCGGCAGATGCGCCTGGCTATATGCCTTATCTTTCACCATCCACGCTGTGCCATGGTTAGGCCAGAACCAGGTGCCGCCGCGCTGCGCAAACTCCCTGTCGTAAAAGTGCGGCTGCGTGCCGCGCTGCTCGACGAAGAAATTCACCAGATCGCGATAGCGGGTCTCCTGGGTCACCTCAAACAGGCGCATCAGGGCCAGCTCAATTTCCGGGTGGCCATCGTAACCCTGAAGCTGGTTAACGCCAGGACCAAACACGCGGTCTATGTGGTCCGCCAGACGGCAGGCCACTTCCAGCAGGCTGCGCTTGCCGGTGGCCTGAAAGTACGCCACCGCTGCTTCGATCATATGTCCGGCGCTGTACAGTTCGTGGCATTCGGCGAGGTTAGTCCAGCGATCGGCAGGCGCTTTTACCGTAAAATAGGTGTTCAGGTAGCCATCGTCACACTGCGCTGCTGCAACAAGCGCAATCACCTCATCAGCCGTTTTCTCAAGTTCGGCATCGGGTTTCTGGCACAGCGACCAGGCCACAGCTTCCAGCCACTTCGCCACGTCGCTGTCCTGGAAAACCATGCCGTAGAACTCGCCCTCAGAAAGGCCAGCAGCAATGCGGAAGTTTTCAATGGCATGGCTGGGATCGGCTTCGGGAATACGGTCGTTCAGTGCATCCCACTGATAGGGGATCACCACGTCGCGCACCAGTCGCTGGTACTGGCCTAAAAATGGATCGGTGACGTTAAGCTTATGCAGGTCGGTTTCCATGATAGTCATCATCTTCTCCTCAGGACTGGACATGACGCTGGCGCAGGTCGGTTGAAATACGCGCCATCATTGGGTTATTGAGCTTGCAGACGCGAACCGCCAGCGCCAGCAGCAGATGGAACAGGGCAGGCAGCAGGGTTTCCATGGTGGTGATCCCCTGTAGCGAGGCGGTAGTCTGATTGCCTGTGCCAGGCTGATAGGCCACGGCAATAAACACGAGGCTAATAATGCCCGCACTTGAGGCCCAGGCGAGTTTGATAAAGAACAGGTTAAACGCGAAGTTCATGCCCGACGAGCGCACGCCGGTTTTCCACTCGCCGTAGTCATCGGAGAATGCCATCAGGGAGAAGTGCAGCGGCAGCGTAAAGCCAAGGATAATGCCGTTGCCAAGGATGACCGCCAGCCACAGCGTCTGATACTGCGGGCCACCCGGCAAAAACCACATGCCGACGGCCAGCGCGGCCAGCACCAGGTTAGTGTAGTAGTAGAGTTTAACGGCATCGATACGGCGGGTGAGCGGGTTAACAATAACGGACCCAAGGATCGAGGCGAAGGTTACCATCGTAAAGAACAGCGAGGTGTAGGCCGTACTCCCCTCCAGCACGTAGGTGATGAAGTACATGTAGCCCCCGCCACGAATGTTGAAGACGTTGATCAGCAGGAAGGACATCACCAGCATTAAAAGCAGCTGATCGTTTTTACGCAACCCGGCCAGGTGCTCACGCAGGGTAAATCTGCCCATCAGCGCCAGCGGCACCCGCTCGCGGACCCAGAAGAAGCAGCACAGGAACATCACAACGGCAATTGCACACAGCACGCCGACGCCCAGCTGGTAGCCTCTGGCGGCGCTGCCCTGGCCGAAGAGATCGACCATCCACGGCAGGCCGACCGAAACCAGAAAACCCGCGACGCCACACAGCACGAAGCGCCATGACTGGCAGGAGATGACCTCGCTATGGCGCGTCGTCATGGTATTAATCAGTGCGCAGTAGGGGACGTTGATCGCGGTATAGCCGACAGAGAGCAGCAGATAGGTACCAAACGCCCAGGCAATTTTTATCCCCATGCTGGCATCCGGCACGGTAAAGGTCAGCACGCCAATGATGCCGATAGGGATTGCCACCCACAGCTGCCACGGGCGAAAGCGTCCCCAGCGGCTCTGGGTGCGGTCAGCAATCACCCCCATGATCGGGTCGGAAACAGCGTCGAAAACGCGCAGGGCGATAAACAGCGTGCCCACCAGCGCCGGGGTGAGGCCAAAAACGTCGGTATAGAAAAAGGTAAGAAAATTCATGATCAGGCAGGTGATCACGGTGCCGCCTGCGTCGCCCAGGCCGTAGCCCACTTTTTCACGGATCGACAGCTTATCGTCAACTGCACCCTGAGCGATGTCTGTTTGGGTAATCGGTGTAGAGGTCATAGATAACTCCTCGTAGGGTGGAGATCTCTTTTTTTAGCTATCTGCCCCAAAGGGCAGGGCTGTTATTGGAAATGACCTGTTTAAGTTTGCGCGTAAAACCAAGGGCAACAAGGCAACAAAGAAGTATAAAAAGATAACGATTCCGACCTGGTGCGGAAAGTGTGAAGCCGATCGGAGAAAGCGCAATTAATCTATTAATAATCAAAGATAAAGAGGGTAATCAGACGGCCTGAAAAGCGGGAATTAACATATCTATGCTCGAATTATCCATAACGCTTCCGGTTAAAGTGCAAAACGGCGGGCTTTTTATCTCCCGGGGCGTGGGTCGGCATCCTGCCCGCAGGCTCGACTCGTGGGAGGTTATTTTTGTCGAAAAAGGGACCCTGACGATCCGCGAAGAGGAGGTGCAGTTTCAGGTTAACGCTGGCGAGAGCCTGCTGCTCTGGCCACAGCGCCGGCACGTCGGGGTGGAGGATTTCCCGCCGGATCTCAAATTTTACTGGCTCCATTTTGAGGTCAGGGAGGGGACGGAGGAAGCTGCATGGATCACTACGCTATCCGTTGCGCAGCATACGAAGATCCGCGATCCGCAGTACATGACGTCGCTGTTCCGGCAATTTTTAAGCGAACAGGAGAAGCTGGACCGCTCGGTGGCGCTGGAGCTGCTCCTGCTAATGATTTTGCAGCAGATGACGCCGGAAGAGCAGATGAAGGAAGAGAGCGACGACAGCGATGTCGCCCTCGCCTGGAAAGCGCGGCAGCTTATCCGCACCCGCTTTCATCTTTCGCTCTCCACCAGCGCGCTTGCCAGAGAGCTTCACTGCAACGCGGACTATTTAGGCCGGGTCTACCGCCGTGCGTTTCATCAGACGCTCACCGAAGCCATTCATCGCCAGCGCGTGCGGGCGGCGGAAAAGCTCTTAATCAGCGATGCCCGCTCCCTTAAAGAAGTTGCTGGCCTGTGCGGTTTTAGCGACGTAGGGTATTTCCGGCAAATCTTCCGCAAGCATACCGGCCTGACGCCCGCCGTCTGGAAACGGCGGTACTGTAAGGAGCATATTAACTCGTAACGCTACTGCCCGTAGTAGGCATTGGCACCATGCTTGCGCAGGTAATGTCTATCGAGTAGTTCGTTTTGCATATCCGGTAGTTGCGGTGCTAGCTGGTGGGAAAACAGACCCATATAGGCGCACTCTTCTAATACTACGGCGTTATGCACAGCATCATGAGCATCTTTTCCCCAGGCGAACGGGCCGTGGGAGTGCACCAGCACCGCCGGTATCTGCATCGGATCCAGACGACGGGTTTCAAACGTTTCCACAATGACTTCGCCGGTCTGGTACTCATAATCACCACCAATCTCCTGCTCCGTCATCATACGGGTGCAGGGGATCGCACCGTAAAAATAGTCGGCGTGAGTGGTCCCCCAGGCGGGCAGATCCAGACCCGCCTGAGACCAGATCGTGGCATGACGTGAGTGCGTATGGACAATCCCGCCGATGTCAGTATAACGGCGATACAGCGTCAGATGGGTTGGCGTATCGGACGAGGGTTTTTTGCGTCCCTCCACGACCTGGCCGGTTGTCACATCAACGACGACCATATCTTCGGCCTGCATCACATCATATTCTACGCCAGAGGGTTTGATTACCATCAGGTTACGCTCGCGATCGATAGCGCTGACGTTGCCCCAGGTAAATGTCACCAGATGATGCGCCGGGAGCGCCAGGTTGGCCGCCAGCACGTCGGCTTTCAGTTGTTCTAACATACGAATCCTCCTTCCTGCATACGGGCCTCTATCCAGCGGCGGGCTTGAATAATTTCCAGTACCGGCTCTTTGGCTTTCTCTGTCCACATTTCAATCAGAAACGCACCGCGATAGTTCAACTGCTGCAGCGTGTTAAACACGCCAACAAAATCGACGCAGCCTTCGCCAAAGGGGACATCGCGGAACTGTCCAGGGCTGTGCTCGGTTACCGGCTGTGTGTCTTTAAGATGAATTGCGGCAATACGATCGATGCCCAGCGCCAGTTCGGCGGGCACATCATTGCCCCAGGCGCTGAGGTTGCCGACGTCCGGATAGACGCTGAACCACGGCGAGGCCAGCATCTCGTCCCACTTTTTCCATTTGCTGATGGAGTTCATAAACGCGGTATCCATGATCTCAACCGCCAGCATCACCTGGGCCGCCGCCGCCTGGTCGACTGCCCATGCCAACCCTTCGGCAAAACGCTGCTGCGTTCCGGCATCGTGTTCTTCGTAATAGACGTCATAACCCGCAAGCTGAATAGTCCGGATGCCTAAATCCCGAGCCAGCCTGATGGCCTGGGCCATGATCTCGCGGGCGCGGTCGCGTACCGCGCTATCACGGCTACCAAATGGAAAACGGCGGTGTGCCGACAGACACATTGATGGAATGGCTATCCCGGTTTCCAGCATGGCTTCCACCAGTGATGCACGCTGGGCGGCGCTCCACGTTAAGCGTGAGAGCCGCTCGTCGGTCTCATCCACCGACATTTCAACGAAGTCAAAGCCGCAACTTTTCGCCAGCACCAGCCGCTCCGGCCAGGTGAGATCTTTCGCCAGCGCTTTTTCATAGATACCTAACGGATGGCTGCGCACTATTCATCTCCCCAGATATCACGGATTTGACGATGAAACTCATCGGCAACCTGCGTGGGGTTTTTGGCTCCGGCCAGCGCCCGTCCGGCGATAAATGCTTTAACGCGGATCGACGTAAACAGCGGCAGGTCGGCTGGCGTAATACCGCCGGTGACAGAGAGCTCAAGACCGATATCAGATAGCGCTTTCATTCGTGCCAGATCGGCATCGCTCCACTGCTGTCCGCTGGCCTGGGCATCTCGTCCACGGTGATAAATAGCCTGGCGCACCCCTATACGATGCCAGTCGCGGGCATCATCTAAAGTCCAGTTGCCGAATAGCTCTATCTGGATCTCGCCGCCAAGTGCCTGGGCGACGGCGTGACCTTTTTCCACGGTGGCCAGCGGCGCGGCACAGATGATAGTCATCCAGTTTGCGCCCGCCGTCAGCGCCTGCTGTGCCAGCGTTTCGCCAGCATCAGCTACTTTCCAGTCGGCAACGAGAATCTTATCTGGACACTGTGCGCGCAGGGCTTTGACAGCGTTCAGCCCTTCGTTCAGGCAAAGAATGGTGCCTGCTTCAACGATATCGATACGATCGTGCAGTAACGCAACGTCATGCTGGGCGGCCTGAAGGCTGGTGTGATCCAGCGCCAGTTGCAGTAGTGGTCGGCTCATACGGTGTGCTCCTTAATTCGGGCATGAAAACCCTGAAGTGCTGCAATTAAAAATTGATAGTGGTGATATTTACGCTGATAAGCCGCGTGTGCGGTCATGTCAGGGATCAGCGTGCGAATGGCGGGTTTCAACGTGTGCTGGGCCTCGTCAACGTCCGCAAACGCACCGGTTCCCATCTGGGCGGCGAGGGCGGCACCAAAGCAGCCCGTCTCTTCAATCTGGGGCAGTTCAACGGTCAGGCCGCTGACATCTGCCAGCATTTGCATCCAGACGTCGGAGTGCGCCGGTCCACCGGTGACCCGTAGCGCCCGAACATCCGTAAAGCGCTCACGCATTCGGTTGAGATGCGTCATGTGGCTGAATACCACGCCTTCATAGACCGCCTGAAGCAGGTGGGCGCGAGTATGCAGGGCCTGGATGCCGTAGAAGCCGCTGGTCATCTCCAGCCCGGCATTACTGCCGTAAAGAAAGGGAAGAAAAAAGAGTTCACTGGCCGCGATGGGCAAGCTGGCGACAGCCTGGTTTATCTCATCAAAAGAGAGATCGCCCCACTGTGCCGTCAGCCACTCCAGGTTACCGGAGGAGGTGGGGCTGGCCTCATGAACGATATAGCGATCGGGGCTGATGTAGCGCCCGTACACGTAAGGGTGGGCTTCGTTATCGCGCAGCTCTGTAGCGATACCGCTGGTGACGGCCCAGGTTCCCATCACCGCATTGAGCGTATGCTCATCCTTTAAGCCTGCGCAGAGCGCGGTGGAGACCACATCAAACAGACCGCCCACGACGGGCGTACCCGCTGCAAGACCGGTCAAGGCGGCTGTCTGAGCGGTGATCTCCCCGCATGGTTGTGTCGAAGCGACAATGGGGGGCAGGGCACGATCGATCTCGCTAATACCAAGCCACTGGCTCAGGCGGGGATCGTACTGCCCGCTTTGCATGTTGTAGAGGTTGGACTCGGAGATATTGCTCTCTTCACACCCTTTTACGCCAGTAAGACACCAGCGCAGATAGTCATGACCCATCATGATGCAGCCGATTTGTGCATAGCGTTCGGGCTCGTGCTCTTTCAGCCAGCGCAGCAGCGAGGCCGGATGACCCGTCCACAGCGTCTGACGGGTGTAGGGATAGAGCTTTTCAGGGATGCCATCCTGCTGCCAGCGCCGTACGATATCCAGGGCACGCCGATCGGAAGAGAGCATGGCATTGCCGAGTGGTCTGTTACTTTTATCCAGTAAAAACAGTCCCTTTCCCTGCGCTGAAATGCCCACGCCGCGAATTTGTCGCCCTGCTACCCCGCTGTGCTGCAATAGCCTGGCGATGGTCTGCGCGCAGCTTTGCCACAGGGTGGTCATATCACGCTCGGCGTAACCCGGCTGCGGGGTAAGAGTGCGCAGCGGCTGGCGTTCAATGGTGTGCTCTTTACCCTGACGGGTATATAAGCCTGCTTTTAGGTAAGTACCGCCACAGTCGATACCCAGCCAAAATGTCTCTGTATCACTCATCTTTGACTCTCTCTGTTGCCGGGTGGCGCTGCGCTTACCCGGCCTGGGGTTCATAGTTTTCTGTTTTTATTCAGGCCGCGTGCTTATGGGGTTTCACCGTGAGAGTCGGTTCCGATCCAGAGTCGCATTTCGCTGGCAGCAGCAGCGCCATTAGCGCGGCTAAGGCTAAGGAGATCGCAAGGCAGTAGACGCCTGCGTCCTTGCTGTACAGGGTGATCAGCACGCCGACGGCATAGGGGCCACAGAAGCCGCCAAGGTTACCCAGCGCGTTAATAACGCCACGTGCGCCGCCGGCCATTTCGGCACTAAACAGACGTGTCGGGATGGTCCAGAAGACGCCAGCCGCGGACTGCAGGAAAAACCCACACCCTACCAGGGCGGCATAGGAGAGCCAGATGCTCTCTTTCAACGCCACGGATAAGAACATGCACAGTGCAAAGCCAATCAGTGGCAGGCTGACAAACAGCTTGCGTTTTCCGGTCCGGTCAGAGAAAAAGGAGAAAAGGAACATACCCACAATCGCTCCGACATAGGGCAGAATGGCAAGTATTCCGACCTGGCCCATCGAGGCGTGGGTCAACTCTTTCAGGATGGTGGGCAGCCACAGGGTGTAGCCATAAATGCCGGTCTGGTAGAAAAAGTTCAGCGCAATAAGCTGCCACATTGTTTTGTCCGACAGCACGGCTCCAAGTGAGGCGTTGCAGACCTCTTTGCCCTCAATGGCGCGTTGTTCGGCTGCCAGCGTCGCGATCAGATAGTGTTTTTCCGCCTCGCTGATCCAGCGAGCTTCCTGCGGACGGTCATAGACGGTCAATGACCAGAGCACCAGCACCACAATGGAGAGCAAACCTTCGATGATAAACAGCCAGCGCCAGTCCAACGCGGTAATGAGCCAGCCGGAGAGCGGCGCGGTGACGATCCCGGCAATCGGGACGAACATAATAACGATGGCATTTGCCCGGCCCCGCTCGGCATCGGGAAACCAGTTACTGATCATGGTCAGCACCACGGGCAGCATGCCGCCTTCTGCTACACCCAGTAAAAAGCGCAGCGCCAGCAGCTGATACTGATGAGTCGCCATCCCGGTGAGAATAGAAATAATCGCCCAGGCAACCAGCGACCAGCCAATAAATTTTTTACCGCTGCCATGGACGGCTATTTTTCCGCCTGGAACCTGCAAAAACATATAGCCAATAAAGAAAATACCCCCTGCAAGGCCTGCCATCGTTGCAGAAATACCGAGCTCTGCATCCATGCCGCCGGGCATTGCGAATGCAATATTCACACGGTCCATATAAGAAATAATACAGGCAATGAGAATAGGAGGAATGATTCTCAGCCAGCGCTGACGCGGAATATCCGCAAGGGGGGTCGTAGAGGAAGTGTTCATAATTATCTCTCATTAAAAGTAACTGACATTATGATTCTGAGGGGCACGGTTTTTATTGTTTTGCTTTCGCTGTATTCAGCTGGTTAATACCATCGCGTAAAATGGCTACTCGCTGTTCAACATCAGCGTGGGCGTCTATTGCCAACAGTTTAATGCCACAGAAATCTAATTTTTCAGCTGAGGCCATATCAAATAACGTTTTGGCATGCTCATGGGTTAATAAACTTTCGGGACAGAAAGGCGAAAAGGGGGCGTGCAGATCCTGCCATTCGCCATAGGCTCCCGTTTCAGCTACGCCGGAAAACATCAGCGCACTTAATTTGCCGCTGCGCCGGGCTGCCAGCGTATGCGCCAAGGGCAGATCGACGCTGCGGCCTTCAATGGCGGATCGCGCCCAGTTGATGCACACCCCAATGTCATACCCGTCAATAACCTGTAGCACGCTGTCCAGCGGCAGAAAACCTTTGCGCGCAAAGGGGGTGTTCATGGCATCGCAATGTTCCATTACCAGTTTGCAGTGCCAGTCCCAGCTCGTTATCTCCTTAAGGGAACGGGAAAATGCCTCGCTGGCCTGCTCTATGCTCGCATTACCTGATAACGGCGCGGCCTGCAGCTCAAGGGCTACCACTTTTCCGGCGTGCTTTGCGTTTATCGCACTGATTTTGGTCTGCAAATGGCGGTAGTACGCTACGCATTCGCGGCGCTGCTCTTCATCCGTCGAGGCGAGACCAAAACCACCGTTGCCAGCGCGGCGGCGCATGGTCTCCATAATGGCCGTGACCACTATCTGCCATTCGGCAGGCGTGTGCTGCAATAACCAGTCGTCACCATAGGGGTGGAGATGCTCAAGGCACGGTTGTTCAATACCCTGAATATTCGGCGTGTCGGCAAGCTGTCGCCAGAATTCACGCTCTGCGCACTCATCTTTATGATGAAATGAAGGCGCACAGGGATATGCACCGATAATATAACCGGCGTTTATTTGTTTCATTTTCTACTCCTGATAACGCTACGTTTAGCGCAATGTGGACAAGGCCACTTTTACCACGATTTTTCGAATAGGTGTCGCCTGGGATTGATTGCAGCCGGGGCGGTGCACATCCTGCGGGAAAAATATTGCGTAGCTGCCGGGAATCATCGTAATAAACGATTCATTTTCGCTATCGTTATAGAAAATGATGTCACGCTGTTCCAGTAGCGACTCGCTAATAGCATTATTATTGCGATCGATAGCGATACCTATTTTTTCTTCACCCCACGCCAGAAATTGAATATCAATATATTGACGGTGAACCTCGGGGCGGTTTTCGTGCCAGGGGCGGGTCGTCATATCGATCACCTGGGCAAAAATAGTGCGCCCATCAATGTTGACGACCCCTGGAGCGAAAGTGTGAAAATCACTCTGGCGCAGGAAGTCGAGCGCCTGTTCAATCGCCGTCGGAAATCGGCAGGGATTGGGCTGTGCAATATGACCAAAAATCATACGTCCCCCTTAAAGCGCCAGAATTTTTGCCCATACGCTGTCATCGATGGTAATGCCATCGCGGCGATTTTCGGCCAGCAAACGCGTGAATTCGTGGCCTGGCAGGCGAATTTCCGTTTGGGGATCGGCGCGTTCGGCCGTGGTGATAAAATCCATGATGCGCTTGAGCTTGGCATCGCGCGTTGGACCATCAATTAGCTTGTCGACTTCAATAGCGATGAAAATTTGCGAAATGCCATATTCATCGCTGTTGTCTTCGGTCACTTCGGCAACGGATGAACCGTCAGAGAGCAGAGTGGCTATCATATCAAGGACAATCGACAGGCCAGACCCCTTCCAGTAGCCCATTGGCAATATACGGCGATTTTTCTCAATAACGCCAGGCTCTTTAGTTAACTCGCCTTCATCATCAAAACCACCATCAACCGGCAGTTCACGTCCGGCAAGGCGGTTTACTTCCAGCATTCCATAGGAAAACATCGACATCGACATGTCGACCATGGTGATCGGCGTAGAGGGAATAGCAACAATCAGCGGATTGGTGCCAATTCGGCACTCTTTTGCTCCCCACGGCGGCATCACGGCGATGGAGTTGGTCCAGCAGATACCAATGTAGCCCTTCTCAGCCGCCTGCCAGCCATAGCTACCGCCGCGCATCCAGTGGTTAGCGTTACGCACGGCGACCAGGCCAATGCCATGATCGGCCGCCAGCGCGATCGCCCGATCCATCATTTTTTTAGCGGTCAGATTGCCAATAGCGCGCTGAGCATCCCACTGTTCAATCGCACCGAGACGGGTAATGCACTTCGCCTGTGCCTCCGGATCGATATCACCCGCTTCCAGCTGCTGGATGAAGCGCGGAAAACGATTTACGCCATGCGAGTAAACGCCGGATTCAGTGGTGCTGGCAAACATCTCCGCGCAGGCATCTGCCGTTTCAGCTGCTACACCGCGTGCAAGCAGTACCCGATTGAACGCCTCTTTTAACTGCTCAAAGGTCACTTTCATCCCTAACTGGCTCCTGTTTTATAGCCTCTATCGATTGTTTTTTTAGCATCATATTTCACTATGCGAAATCTGATTTCAAATATATCGATCATGTTTCCACAAAGCAATGGCGGGTATAATTTTGGAATTACAGAAAAATCAATGGCTTGTAAAATTTATATCCGGATCGTGAAGTAAACCACACTTTGCGCTACCATCAGGACGCAGAAACTGGAGAGGATAAGTGATGAGCAATCATGAGAGAGAGATGTCGCAGGAAAAAGAGCGGCCTGCCGGGAGTCAGAGTTTATTTCGCGGCCTGATGCTAATTGAAATTCTCAGTAACTATCCAAATGGTTGCCCGCTGGCGCACCTTGCTGAGCTGGCAGGACTGAATAAAAGTACGGTTCATCGGCTGCTCCAGGGGCTGCAATCCTGTGGCTATGTCACTGCTGCCCCTGCGGCCGGAAGCTATCGCTTAACAACAAAATTTATTGCCGTCGGGCAGAAGGCCCTCTCCTCTCTCAATATTATTCATGTCGCGGCCCCGCACCTTGAAGCATTGAATATCGCCACCGGCGAAACCATCAATTTCTCCAGTCGTGAAGACGATCACGCGATTTTGATCTACAAGCTGGAGCCAACCACCGGCATGCTGCGGACGCGCGCCTATATCGGCCAGCATATGCCGCTCTACTGTTCAGCGATGGGTAAAATCTATATGGCGTTTGGTCAGCCGGAGTATGTAGCGGCCTACTGGGAGAACCATCAGGCGCAGATCCAGCCTCTGACGCGCAATACCATTACCGAACTGCCTGTGATGTACGATGAGCTAAACGCTATCCGCGACAGTAACATGGCGATGGACCGGGAAGAAAACGAGCTGGGTGTGTCGTGCATTGCGGTCCCGGTCTTTGATATTCATCACCGGGTTCCCTATGCGATCTCCATCTCGCTCTCGACCTCGCGCCTTGAGCAGGTGGGAAAAAATAACTTGCTCAAACCGCTGCGTGAAACGGCGCAGGCTATTTCGAGTGAACTTGGCTTCTCCGAGCGAATAGCCTGAACCTAATCGCGCAGGTTGTTGAAGTTCCAGGTGACTGTCAGGCTGTAGCGCCAGTCGCGGCGGCTGGCGTCCAGCGGCTTATCTGCCGTGGGGCGCGCGGCCTCCAGCGACAGCGTATAGTGCCGGTTGTCGCCCAGCATTACCCCTGCCGCTACCGAGCTTAAGCGCTGCTGGCGATAGCCCGGCGCGTTAAACCCGGTGCGGGCGCCGTCGGCCAGCACGTAGGGCTGAACGGTTGCCAGCCAGCGGCTATCTTTGCGATCGTGCAGATAGCGCAGCTCAACCTGACCGCCGTAGCCATAGTCCCCGGTGGCCTCGCCGTCCTGATAGCCGCGGCCATAGCGCTGGGCCCCAAACTGGACGCGCTCCGCCTCCGGCAGGTCGTTATCTGACCAGTCGCCCTCCAGGGAGGTGCTCAGCCGCCACTTGGGTTTTACCAGCCAGACCGCGTCGACGTTGCCCTTCCAGCGGGTAAAATCGAGGTCGTTACCCTGAACCGGCCAGGCGTCCGCGCCTGCGCCATCAATGCCCTGGCGCAGGTTGAGCCGCGTGCTGATGCTCGCTTTTTCAAATTCACGGTAGCCGTTAATGCCGAGATCCAGCGCCGGATAGCGGGTGTGCTGCTTCTCCGTCGGCAGGTCGAAAGTCTGACCGAGGGCGCGCGCCTGCAGCTCATAGTCATTGCGTTTATCGGTGTAGTCCACGCCGCCGTAGAGGCTGATCTGCTTTTTACGGGTCAGCAGCAGCGGGTAGCCGAAGCTGACGCCGCCGGTGTACTGCCGCGATTTTTGCCGGACATCCACGGCGATGTTGTTCGGCAGGTTGAGCAGGGGATCGTAATCCCGCTGATCTTCCCGGTAATAGCTGCCTTTAAGCTGAATGCTCAGCCCCTCGTCATTTAAAAACTGCTGATAGTTCAGGCCCAGGTAGTTTTTCCGGGTATCGTCATCCAGCGGGATCAGCGTCGCGACCCCCAGCTGATCGCCATACGAGGTCAGGTTGCTGATAGAGCCGTTCACAAACGCCAGATTCTGGCTTTTACGCGTATCGAGAGTCGAGGAGAGATCCCAGATACGCGGCTGGGTCGCCACCACGTTCATCGCCGCCGCGCCGTAGATGTTGTTCGGCAGCTGGGCATTGGCCTCCACTTTTGTATTGGGCGTGCGGGTCATCAGCAGGCTGTAACGGTCAAAGGTCTCCTGGCGCAGCGGCTTCTCGTTCATCACCTTCTGCGCAAGCCGCGTCAAGCGGGTCGCCGTGTTGGCGTTAGTGCTTTTGATATCGGCATGGGCTACGTAGCCCTCTACCAGCACAATCTTAATGTTCCCGCCCTGAAAATTGTTATCCGGCAGCCAGGCGTAAGAGAGCGGATAGCCGTCGGCGCGATAGCGGGCGCTGATGTCATTGACCAGCTTCTGCAGATCCTTCAGCGGCACGGTTTTGCCGGCAAAGGGACGAAAGGGGGCAAGCAGGCTCTTCAGGGGATAGACCGTGCCGCCAATAAACTGGATGTGGTTCACTCTGATAGGCGTCTGCGGCGTAAGCTGGGTAACAGGTTTGGCTACCGTCACTTTTGGCGCTGCCGACTGGCCTTTACCTGGCTCCGGGATCGTGCTGGCGGGTTTAGCCGGGTTGTCCGTATCAATAATGGCGGGAAGAGTGTCGGCCCGGGCAATGCTCAGCACCGCACCGCAAAAAAGCAGAGAGCTTATCGAGAGTTTCATCACGCAGTCCCTTATGTCTACATACCCACAGAGTGATACGTCGCATCAAAGAGCGGTGCCCCCGTAACGGGGGCACTCAGGTGCTGGCTTACTTTTTCGGTGCTAACAGATTGCCGACGGTGCTGGTCAGGCCGCTAAGCGGGCCGCTTGCCGTCGTCCCGCTGGTGTCCGTTCCCGCCGTGGTTGTGGTGGTTACGGCCGCGTCAACGTTCGCCGTCAGGTTACTAACCGTAGCGCCAACGTTCGCTACCAGGCCGCTGTTGTTGGCATTGGCCGTGGCATCGACCGCAATGCCGCCGGTGCCGGTGGCAGGGGTTGTTGTCGCCGGAGGGGTAGCCGCCACCGCGGTGGGTTTCACCAGCCCGCCCACGTCGGTCACCGTCTGGCCGACGTTTGACACCACCTGACCGACGCCGTTAAGCGCGGGTTGACTGGTGCTGACGTCAGTGCCGACATTGCTTACGCCTGTGCCAACGGCGGTCAGCAGGTTGTTAACCGGCGTGCCGAGGCCGGTTGCGCCGCCAGCGCTCTGGGTAACGTCCTGCACGCCGCTGGCGGTATTGTTAACCAGCGTCGTTGCGCCCGTGGTGGCATTAGTCACGGCAGGAGTCTGCACGGTGCTGGTCAGCGCGTTACCGGTGTTGGTTACCAGCTGCCCGGTACCGTTGACCAGGTTGCCCGCCGCACCGGTCACGCCGCCAAGGCTGCTGCCAGCGGTGGTGGTAGCAAGGTTCGTTCCGACGTTCGAGACGGTGGTGCCTAACGAAGAGACCGTCGAGGTCACGCCCTGAACCGTTGTGCCGACGCCGTTCGGGTTAGCTGGATTGCCGATACCGTTGGTGACGCCCGTGCCTGCCGTTTGCACCGTGCTGCCCAATCCGCTTACCGTCGTCGAGACGGTCGAGGTGACCGGATTTCCGGTGGGCAGCTGGCTGCCAAGGTTATCCAGGGTGGTGCCAACGCTGGTCACGGTCTGGCCGGTATCGCCTAACAGCGTATTAACGGTGGCAATGCTGGTGGTACCGGTGCCGCCGGTACCGCCGCCCGTCCCGCCTGTACCGGTACCGCCGCCCGTCCCGCCTGTACCGGTGCCGCCGTCGCCGCCTCCCGTCCCGCCGCTACCTCCGGTACCGCCGCCTGCGGTGTCGGTGCCGGTGCCGCCAGAGCCGCTCCCGTCACCCGTGCCTGTACCGCCGCTGCCGGAATCGCTGCCGGTACCGCCGTTATCGACAGTAGAAGAGCCGCCATCCGTGCCGGTATTATCACTCGTACCTGTCGTTGGCGTATTTCGCGCAGCAGAGTGCGAGCCACCGCCGCTTCCGCTGCAGGCCGATAATGAGCATGCGAGAAGTACCGCCATAGCAATCACGCTCAGGCGGCTAACCTTATTAGTAGCCATAACAATACTCCACTGAATTAAACGCCGGACGGCGTATTAATGAGTGTAAATGGCTTTTGCTGGCCTACAATTTTTGGTAGGGTAGATTTTAAGAAAAAGTTAATAAAATGTGATTATTCCTAAGGGAATGTTTCCATTATTTTTATAAGTCACTGTTTAATATTCATTTAATAGAGGATTAAATGATGTTAGTGGTGCTTAACTATTACAGGCGAAAAGCCGCCATGGAATAGCATGCTGCTTTTTAAAAGCACTATATAAAATATATCCGTCACATACTCTTACGTTAGTAAATAAATTTAAAAGGATATATTTAAATAAAAAAATAGCCTTCTTGTGAAAGGCTATTAATACACTCGGGCTTAAACTGACCTAATTTGTTCTCTCCTGCCAGGCAATCTCAACCTCTTCGGCAAGAATTTTTACCCCAGCCTCAATTTTATCCGGGTCCGGCACATAGTTCATGCGCATGCACTGGTGGGTGTGCGGCCAGGGTTTGTCGAGACCCGGGAAGAAGAAGTCGCCGGGCACCATCAGCACGCCGCGTTTCTTCAGACGCTGATAGAGCAGCTCGGTGGTGATCGGCAGGTCTTTAAACCACAGCCAGAGGAAGATAGCCCCCTCGGGCTTGTGAATAAGACAGCGCTCCTCCGGCAGATAGCGGCGCAGGATCGCCATCGTCTCCTGCACCCGCTGGTAGTAGAACGGCTTGATCACCGTCTCCGACAGACGCAGCAGGTCGTTGCGTTTGATCATCTCGCACATCATCGCCGGGCCAATGCCGCCGGGAGCCAGGCTGATGATGCCATTCATGTTGCGGATCGCCGAGATGGTCTGCTCATTGGCGATAATAATGCCGCAGCGGCTGCCGGGCAGGCCCAGCTTGGAGAGGCTCATACAGAGAATGGTGTTCGGGTTCCACAGCGGGCGCGCCTCGCTGAAGATAATGCCCGGGAAGGGTACACCATAGGCATTATCGATCACCAGCGGGATGCCGTGCTGGTTGGCGAGGGCATCCAGCTTGATCAGCTCCTCGTCGGTAATGACGTTGCCGGTTGGGTTCGTTGGCCGCGAGACGCAGATCATGCCGGTCTCTTCGCCGATGTGCAGATGCTCAAAGTCAACGTGATACTTAAACTGGCCGCCCGGCAGCAGTTCAATATTGGGACGGGCAGAGACGAAGAGATCCTCCTCCAGCCCGGAATCCGCATAGCCGATATACTCCGGCGCCAGCGGGAAGAGCACCTTCCTGGTGGTTCCATCGGCACGGCGGCCAGCAAACAGATTGAACAAGTAGAAAAACGCGCTCTGGCTGCCGTTAGTCAGTGCAATATTCTGTGGCTCAATATCCCAACCCAGCGTGGTGCGCAGCATATCGGCGAGGGCAGTCAGCAGCTCGGATTTACCCTGCGGGCCGTCATAATTGCACAGCGCATCAGTTGCTTTGCCGGAGGCAAGCATATCTGCCAGCAGCTTCTGGAAGTAGTCGGTCATCTCCGGGATCTGCGCCGGGTTGCCGCCGCCTAACATAATGGCGCCGGGGGTGCGCAGGCCGTCGTTGAGATCCTCCATCAGGCGCGTAATGCCTGAATGGCGGGTAAATTTGTCGCCGAAAAGTGAAAATGTCATAGCAGGTGATCTATCGGTCTGATTTTAAAATTGGCACACCTTAACGCTAGCGCAGGCGCGGTGCAAATCCGTCGTCAGACCGTGCTTTGTGTTTTTATGCTAAAAACAGTTTCAACAGCAGACGTTAATTCTGCTTTCCTGCCCACACCACCATGATTTTATCTGTGCCGTTTTCACGCATAAATCCGCTGCCCTGAGTAAGCTCCAGCGGCGACTGTTTACCTGCCCCTACGGCAGGGTGACGGGCGCGGAACTGCCCAAGCTTCTGCCAGTGCGCGACGGTGGCTGCCGACTGGCCATCGAGATCCTGCCAGTTCATATCGGATCGGGTGCCCTGCAGAGGATCGGAGCCGGTGGGGCCGAAGGGGCGCGCAGACTCATCGCCATAAAATATCTGTACCGCGCCGGGAGCCAGCAAGAGCAGTTCGGCGGCCCGCTGACCCCCTTCGCGGAACAGGCGCGTATCGTGGGAGGAGAGATAGCTCAGCACGTTAAAATCCTGCAATTTGTCCGCCATCTGCTGCCAGATCGGCACCATATTCGCCAGACACGCCGTAGCTTTTGCCGCCTGCTCCTGATAATCAAAGTTGATCATCGCATCAAAGCCATGGCGATAGTATTCGCTCTGCATTACGCCGTGGCCCCAGGCTTCGCCGGTCATCCAGAACGGCGCATCGTCAGGTTTTTTCTCCGGGTTCGCCTGCTTCCACTGCGCCAGCGCCGCCGTTGCCTGAGTCTTCAGCTGCTGCCATGCGGCCATCTCAACATGTTTGGCGGTATCGACCCGAAAACCGTCGATGCCGTACTCGCCTACCCACTGACTCAGCCAGTGGGTCAGGTAGTCGCGCGGCGTATAGCCTGCAATCTCTTTGGCTCGCGTGTCGGGCTTATGCTGATAGAAGACCGGCAGTCCGGAAGGGGTGGTAGATTCAGTCTTGATATCCGGCAGGAAAGCGAGGGACATCGTAAGATCGTCAAAGCCAGGGCTGTCGTAGTCGCCGATGTCGGTGCGGATCCAGCTTTTGCCCCACCACTTCTCCCAAGCGGCGGCATCGCTAAAGTTGATGTAGTCATTGAAGCTATGCCAGTTTTGCCCGGCGGCGGGCTGCCAGTCCGTCCACCTGTCGCCAAGGATCTTCTCCCGCTCCTCGCCCTGTAAGTAGAGCGCGCCAAACTGGTAAGATTGCATATCCGCCAGCGTGGCGTAACCGGTGTGGTTCATCACCACGTCCAGCAGCACGCGGATGCCGCGCTGGTGCGCACCGTCAACCAGCGCGCGCAGATCCGCCTCGCTGCCCATGTTGGCATCCAGTTTCGTCCAGTCCAGGGTGTAGTAGCCGTGGTAGGCATAGTGCGGGAAGTCGCCTTTGGTGCCGCCGCCTACCCAGCCGTGGATCTGCTCAAAGGGCGCGCTGACCCACAGGGCGTTAACCCCCAGCCCGGCGAGATAGTCCAGCTTGCTGGTCAGCCCTTTCAGGTCGCCGCCGTGGAAGGTGGCGATCTCCTGCATCCCATCCTTATGGCGGCCATAGCTGCTGTCATTGGCCGGGTCACCGTTGACGAAGCGGTCGGTAAGCACAAAGTAGACGGTGGCGTTGTGCCAGCTGAAGGGGGCATCCGCAGGGGTGTCGGCCTGCTCAAGCAGCAGCAGGCCGCCGCTTTTGGCATCGGGCTGGAGCGTGATTTTCCCTTCGCTCACCGTGGCCACCTGCTGGCTATAGAAGTCACGCACCTGGCTGCCGTCGGCAAAGGTTTTACTCACGTCGATCGTCAGCGGCTCGCCGTCCCATACCGGGCACTGGCGCAGGGCAGTGCTGCTGACTTCCGCTTCAGGCGGGGCGGCAACCGTCAGCATCAGCGTTGGCGTGCCGGAACGGGTATCTATCTGTAGCGTATAGTCGCCGTCGCGAAAAATTCGCCACTGCGGGGGGTCACCGGCGCAGGGTTGAAGCGACAGCATCTGATTGAGCCTGGGCGCGCTGGCGGGCTGCCAGCACTGATTATCACTTTTTAAGGTGAGAGGAGTGGTACCCTTTTTGAACGTAGCCTCGCTGTGATAGACCCCGCTGCCGGTAGCGCTGAACGCAGGAAAGCCGGGCGCGGTCCATTCGGACCAGGCAGTGACAGGGAGCAATAAAAGCGCAAGGGCACAGCGTTGCATGGTGGCGTCCTCTCCAGATTTTTCAACAGTGTGCCACCCGTTGTGTCGGGCAAACTCATCCCTGTGGGGCGAGTACCGGGGAGGAGGTCAAAGGCTGAGCGATCTGCTTCACATTTAAGCGGAAATTTGCGAGAGGCCACACACTTTGTGACTATTTTTGCCGCTACAGACACTTTTGGTTGATGACACCAATTAGGAAATGGACTATTTCTTAGGGTGCTCCCGAGGGGTATTTTTGATACAATTTGAGATTCCGCTCTCAAAATCTTGTAAAAATAAGGTGTTGGAATGCATCAATCCGACCAGGAGACCTAATGATATCGACTCCCATTCGACGATATGGGGCTGCGATACTCATGTTACTCACCGCGGCATTTTCAGGTGAGGTGATTGCGAAAACGCACGCACAGACAACGAGTTATAAAGCCCACACAAGCAACCATAAGCACAGTAAAACGTTAAGCAGCAGTAAAAAGGTTAGCAGTAAAACGATTAGCAGTAAAAATGTTAGCAGTAAAAAAGTGAGTAGTAAGCTGGCAAGCAGTAAACAAGAGTATTCTCGCAATAGTGCAAAGAGCAGTTCACTTCCTGATTTGCGAAAATACCCTTCCGGAACACCAAGGAAAAAGGCGTTTCTCCGGACGGTTATGCCCTACATTACTAGCCAAAATGCTGCGATTACTGCCGAGCGTAACTGGCTGGTCTCTAAACAGTACGACAATCGCTGGTCGCCGACCGAGCGTGCGCGTCTGAAAGAGATTGCTAAGCGTTACAAGGTGAGCTGGTCGGGTAACACCCGCCGTATTCCGTGGAATACGCTGCTGGATCGCGTAGACATCATCCCTGACAGCATGGTGGCCACCATGGCGGCGGCCGAAAGCGGCTGGGGAACATCGAAGCTGGCGCGCAGTAACAACAACCTGTTCGGCATGAAGTGTGCGAAAGGCCGCTGTAACAACGGCCCGGGGAAGGTGAAAGGCTACTCCCAGTTTGACTCGGTCAAAGAGTCAGTGGGCGCCTATGCGGCTAACCTCAACACCAATCCGGCGTATGCGTCGTTCCGTAAATCCCGCGCGCAGCTACGCAAAGCGGATCAGGAAGTGACTGCCAGCACCATGATCCACAAGCTCAGCGGCTATTCGACGCAGGGTAAGCGCTATAACAACTACCTGTTTGCCATGTATCAGGACAACCAGCGGTTAATTGCAGCGCATATGTAATAACAGGGTCGGGTGGCGCTACGCCTACCCGACCTACATCACTATCTCGCTGTAACGATCCCGATAATCCTTCGGTGTGCTGCCGTACTCCTTCTTAAACACCGAATAGAAGTATTGCAGCGACGGGTAGCCGCACATCTGTGAAATCTCGTTAATCGACAGTGAGGTTGAGATCAGCAGGCTGCGCGCCTTCTCCAGCTTCTCGGCGTGGATCATCGCGTGAATGGTCTCACCCACCTCCTCCTTAAAACGCTTCTCCAGGTTCGAGCGCGAGATCCCTACCGCATCCAGCACCTGATCAACCTTAATTCCTTTGCAGGCGTGATTGCGGATGTAGTGCATGGCCTGGATCACCGCCGGGTCGTTGAGCGACCGGTAGTCCGTCGAGCGCCGGGCCACTACCCGTACCGGCGGCACCAGCAGACGCTGAAGGGGCATGGCTTCGTTGTCCAGCAGGCGGTGCAGCAGCTTCGCCGCCTGATAGCCCATCTGCCGCGTACCCTGCGCCACCGACGAGAGCGCCACCCGTGACAGGTAGCGCGTCAGCTCCTCGTTATCGATACCGATGACGCACAGCTTCTCGGGCACAGGAATATGCAGATGCTCACACACCTGCAGCACGTGGCGGGCGCGGGCGTCGGTTACGGCAATAATGCCGGTCTGCGGCGGCAGGGTCTGCAGCCAGTCGGCGAGGCGGTTCTGGGCGTGCTGCCAGTTTTCGGGGGCGGTTTGTAGCCCCTGGTAGACTACACCGCGATACTTCTCCTGCGCCACCAGCTGACGAAAGGCATACTCCCGCTCTGCCGCCCAGCCTTTGCCGCTGGTGGCGGGCAGACCATAGAAGGCGAAGCGGTGCACCCCTTTCTCTTTCAGATGCAGGAAGGCGCTCTCCACCAGAGCGGAGTTATCGGTAGCGATGTAGTGCACCGCCGGATAGTCCTCGGGGCGATGATAGGAGCCGCCCACGCCGACGATAGGCACATCGACGTCGGCCAGCAGGCGTTCGATCTCACCGTCGTCGTAGTCGGCGATGACGCCGTCTCCCAGCGACTCTCTGATGTTCTCGATGCGCGTGCGGAAATCCTCCTCAATGAAGATGTCCCACTCTGATTGGGAAGCCTGGAGATATTCGCCTACGCCTTCAACGACCTGGCGATCGTAGGCTTTATTGGCGTTAAACAGCAGCGTGATCCGGTGGCGCTTGGCAAACATGTTGATCTCTTCCTGAAAAATCCTCGTTTCTCATTACCATACTCAGCACAAAGCCGGAGAGATTTCCCCCGGCAGTGTGATCTTCCCGATAATTTGTCCGCTATGTGCGGCGTTTTGTGGCAGAGTCCATCCACACCGCCAACAGCAGGATCGCCCCCTTGACGATGTACTGCCAGAAGGTCGGGACGTCCATCATGCTCATGCCGTTGTCCAGCGAGGCCATAATAAATGCCCCCATCACCGCGCCCGCCACGCTGCCGACCCCGCCCGCGAGGCTGGTGCCGCCGATAACGCAGGCAGCGATGGCGTCCAGCTCGGCAATGTTCCCCGCCGACGGCGAGCCAGCGCCGAGGCGTGAGCTGAGGATCAGCCCGGCGATAGCCACCATCAGCCCGTTGATAGCGAACACGGCCAGCTTGGTACGCTCGACGTTGATCCCCGACAGGCGTGCCGCCTCAATGTTGCCGCCGATGGCATAGATCCGCCGCCCAAAGGCGGTGCGCGTAGCCATAAACATCCCCGCCAGCAGCAGGAAAACCAGCAGCAGCACCGGCGTTGGCACGCCGCGGTAGTCGTTGAGTAGCCAGATCGCACCCAGTACCACCACCGCTATCAGCGCCTGCCTGCCGACCACCCTCGTCGAGGTCGAAGTTGCCAGCCCCAGCGACTGACGGCGCAGCCGCCCGCGCCACTGCCAGAGTACAAACAGCACCAGCCCCAGCGCGCCGATGCCAAAGCCAAACCCGTCCGGCAGGTAACTCTGGCCAATCTGCGACATCGCGGCGCTGGTGGGCGAGACGGTGGTGCCGTTGGTGATGCCAATCAGCACGCCGCGAAACGCCAGCATTCCCGCGAGGGTGACGATAAACGACGGCACCTTGCGGTACGCCACCCACCAGCCGTTCCAGGTGCCCAGTAGCAGCCCGAGCACCAGCGTCACCGCCACGGTCAGCGGCAGCGGCCAGCCCAGCCAGACGTCAAAGATCGCCGCCGCGCCGCCCAGCAGGCCCATCATTGAGCCAACGGAGAGGTCAATTTCGGCGGAGATGATGACAAACACCATTCCCACCGCCAGAATGCCGGTGATGGCGGTCTGGCGCAGCAGGTTAGAGATGTTGCGTGCGCTCAGGTACGAGCCGTCGGTCATCCAGGTAAAGAAGAGCATAATTGCCACGATGGCGGCAATCATGACAAAGACCTGGAGATTGAGAGATTTCAGCCCACTAAACGCCCCGGGAGCCGGAGAGGCGAGCTTCAGTTCAGACGGATTGCTTTTCGACATGATGTTCGCTCCTCAGCGCCGCTTCCATAACCTGTTCCTGGGTCAGATGGTGATTGATGAGATCGGCCTTGAGTCGGCCTTCATGCATTACCAGCACCCGATCGCTCAGCCCCAGCACTTCTGGCAGCTCGGATGAGATCACGATGACGGCAATGCCTTGCTGTACCAGCTGGTTAATCAACTTGTAGATTTCATACTTCGCGCCGATATCGATCCCGCGCGTGGGCTCGTCAAGGATTAGAATGCGCGGATTGAGCAGCAGGCAGCGGGCCAGAATCGCCTTCTGCTGGTTGCCGCCGCTGAGACGGCCAATCGCCAGCTCCGGCGAGGAGGTTTTGACTTTTAACCGTTGGAGTGAAGTGAGAATGCACTGCTGTTCGGCGGCATCGTCAAGGGTGCTGAACGTGCCGGAAAAATCATCCAGCGCCGCCAGGGTAATGTTCTTGCCGACTGCCATCACCGGCACGATGCCATCTTTTTTCCGGTCCTCCGGCACCATGGCGATCCCGTGGGCGATGGCCTGCTGACAGTTGCTTATCTTCACCGGCTGGCCGTCGATAAATACGCTGCCTTCATGGCGGCCAGGCCAGACGCCAAACAGGCACTGCACGGCTTCGGTGCGCCCGGCTCCGACTAATCCGGCAATGCCTAAGATCTCCCCGCGCCGCAGAGAGAAGGAGACGTCGTTAACCCGCTTGATGTGCCGGTTAACCGGATGCCAGGCGGTGAGGTGCTCTACGCGCAGGATCTCATCCCCCGCCGTATGCGGTTCGCTCGGGTAGAGCGCGGTCAGCTCGCGGCCCACCATCATGGTGATGATGGCATCCTCGCTCATGCCCGCCGCGTCGCGCATTCCCACCGGTTTGCCGTCGCGGATCACGCAGATAACGTCGGCAATGGCCTTCACCTCGTTCAGCTTGTGCGAAATGTAGATGCAGGCGATATCGTGGTTTTGTAGGTCGCGAATGATGTCCAGCAGCACCGCTGTCTCCTGCTCGGTCAGCGAGGCGGTAGGCTCGTCGAGGATCAGCAGCCGCACCTGCTTGTTGAGCGCCTTGGCAATCTCAACCAGTTGCTGCTGGCCTAAGCCCAGATCGCCAACCCGGGTATCCGGCGAGATGGCAAGGCTGACCTGCTTGAGCAGCTTGTCGCAGCGCAGCGTCATGGCGTCGTAGTCCATCACCCCGTGATGGGTCAGCTCCGCGCCAAGGAAAATATTCTCCAGCACCGTGAGGTGCTTAACCAGCGCCAGCTCCTGGTGAATGATGGCAATACCCCGGCGTTCGGTATCGCGGATATGGCTGGCGATGAGCGGCTCACCGGCAAAGAGGATCTCGCCATCGTAGCTGCCGTGCGGGTAGATGCCGCACAGCACCTTCATTAAGGTGGATTTGCCCGAGCCGTTTTCACCGCACAGGGCCAGCACCTCGCCGGCGTTCAGCGCCAGGCTCACGTTATCGACGGCTTTAACCGCGCCGAACGCTTTGGTGATGTTTTTCATTTCCAGTAAATAAGGCATACCTGCTCCGCGTGGATCGTTGGAATAACAGTGCCTGAGGGCGCTCCCCCGTTGTGCCGGGGGAGGGTGTGATGCTTACAGCTCGCTTTTCTTATGGAAGCCGTCTTTCACTACGGTGGCGTCGATATTCTCTTTATTCACTTCGATAGGCGTCAGCAGGCGGGCAGGGACATCCTTCAGGCCATTATTGAGCGAGGTGTCGGCTTTCGGCTGCTGGCCATTTCCCAGCTCAACGGCAATTTCAGCGGCGGTATTCGCCAGCTCGGTGATGGGCTTATAGACGGTCATGGTCTGGCTGCCGTTGATAATACGTTTGATCCCGGCAAGGTCGGCATCCTGACCGGAGATGGCCACTTTACCCGCCAGCCCCTGGGCGCTGAGGGCCTGAATTGCACCGCCTGCGGTGGCGTCGTTCGAGGCGACAACCGCGTCAATTTTGTTATTGTTGGCGGTCAGGGCGTTTTCCATGATTTTTAACGCGTTTTCCGGCAGCCAGCCGTCGGCCCACTGGTCGCCGACGACTTTAATTTTGCCGCTGTCGATATAGGGTTTTAATACTTTCATCTGACCCGCCCGGAACAGCTTGGCGTTATTATCCACCGGCGAGCCGCCCATCAGGAAATAATTGCCCTCGGGCACTTTGGTGACCAGGCTCTGCGCCTGCATCTCTCCTACTTTTTCATTATCAAAAGAGATATAAAAATCGATGTCGGCATTATTAATCATGCGGTCGTAGGCTAATACTTTAATTCCCTCCTGTTTCGCCTCTTTGATCACGTTGCTTAGAACCTGGCCGTTGTAGGGAATAATCACCAGCACGTCAACGCCACGGTTGATCATATTTTCAATCTGTGACATCTGGGTCTCTTCGTTACCGTTGGCCGACTGGACGAAGACTTCCGCCCCCAGCGATTCGGCTTTTTTAACAAAGATATCGCGATCTTTTTGCCAGCGCTCAAGGCGCAGATCGTCAATGGCCATCCCAATCTTGACCTCTTTAGCATGGCTCGCGGCGCTGGCGAGCAGCAGCGAGGCGCAAAGCGTAAGGCAAAGGTTCTTTATCTTCATAATATTAATACCTTTTGTAGGGTTATCGGGCTTGAGATAAAAGAAACATGCACAGCGACAGACGTAGCAAATTTTTAACATCTTATGGCGGGCTGGCAATTACTGATTTTTATCTTCTGATTACGTTTTTTGGTTTATTTTCTAATTTATGACCGCGATCTTATTTTAAGCCTCTGCAGGGATATTTGAGAGCCAGCGCACGTTTGTGCATTCTCTCAATAGCAGTGTGAAATAACGTAATTGAGCAACTTCCGGCGAATATCCACTATTAATGCCACTGATATCCCCTGCCGCAGACATTGATTATGGAGCTGAATATGCAAGCCTATTTCGACCAACTTGACCGCGTTCGCTATGAAGGCCCGAAAACCGCCAACCCGTTAGCCTTTCGCCACTACAACCCGGATGAACTGGTGTTGGGCAAGCGGATGGAAGATCACCTGCGCTTTGCCGCCTGCTACTGGCACACCTTCTGCTGGACCGGCGCGGATATGTTTGGTGTCGGCGCGTTCGAGCGCCCGTGGCAGCAGGCTGGCGATGCGCTGGCGTTGGCAAAACGCAAAGCCGACGTCGCCTTTGAGTTTTTCCACAAGCTCAACGTTCCCTACTACTGCTTCCACGATGTGGATGTCTCCCCGGAAGGGGCGTCGCTGAAGGAGTATCTCTATAACTTTGCCACCATGACCGACATTCTGGCCGAGAAGCAGCAGCAGAGCGGCGTGAAGCTGCTGTGGGGCACGGCAAACTGCTTTACCCACCCACGCTACGGCGCGGGCGCAGCAACGAACCCGGATCCAGAAGTCTTTAGCTGGGCGGCAACCCAGGTGGTGAGCGCCATGAACGCCACCCATAAGCTGGGCGGTGAAAACTACGTGCTGTGGGGCGGCCGGGAAGGGTATGAAACCCTGCTCAATACCGATCTGCGCCAGGAGCGTGAACAGATCGGCCGCTTTATGCAGATGGTGGTCGAGCACAAGCACAAAATCGGTTTCCAGGGCACGCTGCTGATCGAGCCGAAGCCGCAGGAGCCAACCAAGCATCAGTATGACTACGACGTGGCCACGGTTTACGGCTTCCTCAAGCAGTTTGGTCTTGAGAAAGAGATCAAGGTCAATATCGAGGCCAACCACGCCACGCTGGCCGGGCACTCCTTCCACCACGAGATCGCCTCTGCGATTGCGCTGGGCAT
Source organism: Pseudescherichia sp. (assembly GCA_032055545.1). Taxonomy (GTDB): domain Bacteria; phylum Pseudomonadota; class Gammaproteobacteria; order Enterobacterales; family Enterobacteriaceae; genus Pseudescherichia. The sequence goes on from DAMBQR010000016.1 coordinate 39,409, forward strand.
TTTCGGCTCCGTTGATGCCAACCGCGGCGACATGCAGCTGGGCTGGGATACGGACCAGTTCCCGAACAGCGTTGAAGAGAACGCCCTGGTGATGTACGAGATTGTGAAGGCAGGTGGCTTTATCACTGGCGGCCTCAACTTTGATGCCAAAGTGCGTCGTCAGAGTACCGACAAATACGATCTGTTCTATGGTCATATTGGCGCGATGGACACCATGGCGCTGGCGCTGAAGGTGGCGGCCCGCATGATTGAAGACGGCGAGCTGGATAAGCGCGTGGCGAAACGCTACGCGGGCTGGAATGGTGAGCTGGGCCAGCAGATCCTGAAAGGGCAACTTACGCTGACGGAGCTGGCGAAGTACGCTGAACAGCAAAATCTGGCTCCGCAGCACCAGAGCGGTCATCAGGAGCTGCTGGAGAACCTGGTTAATCACTATATTTTTGATAAATAACCAGCATTGCCCGGTCAGCGCAGCGCCACCGGGCGTTTTCAAGGAAATCACTGCTATGTATATCGGTATCGATCTGGGTACGTCGGGTGTAAAAGCTATTCTGCTTAACGAGCAGGGCGAGATGCTGGCTTCGCACACCGAGAAGCTTTCCGTCTCACGTCCGCATCCGCTCTGGTCAGAGCAGGATCCCAACCAGTGGTGGCAGGCGACAAACAGTGCATTGAAAGCGCTGGGGCAGCAGCAGCCGCTGTCCGGGGTAAAGGCCATCGGCATTGCCGGGCAGATGCACGGCGCCACGCTGCTGGATCGCGACGATTGCGTTCTGCGCCCGGCGATTCTGTGGAACGACGGCCGCTGTGCAGAGGAGTGCGCCCTGCTGGAGGCGGCGGTGCCTGACTCACGGCAGATCACCGGCAACCTGATGATGCCCGGCTTTACCGCACCCAAGCTGCTGTGGGTTAAACGCCACGAGCCTGAGGTGTTTGCCCAGGTTGCGAAGGTGCTGCTGCCGAAAGATTATCTGCGTCTGCGCATGACCGGAGAGTACGCCAGCGATATGTCCGACGCGGCGGGAACGATGTGGCTGGACGTTGCCCAACGCGACTGGAGCAGTGAGATGCTGGCCGCCTGCGGTCTCTCCCGGGAGAACATGCCCGCCCTGTTTGAAGGCAGTGAAATCGCCGGCACGCTGCTGCCGGAGGTGGCTGCCGGATGGGGGATGCCCGCCGTGCCGGTTGTGGCCGGAGGCGGAGATAACGCTGCGGGCGCGGTTGGAGTAGGCATGGCGGACGCCGGACAGGCGATGCTCTCCCTGGGCACATCGGGGGTCTACTTTGCAGTGAGCAACGGTTTCCTCAGCAAGCCAGAGAGTGCCGTGCACAGCTTCTGTCACGCGCTGCCCGATCGCTGGCACCTGATGTCGGTGATGCTTAGTGCGGCCTCCTGCCTTGACTGGGCGGCAGCGCTCACCGGCATGGGCTCGGTCTCTGAGCTGATTGCCGCGGCAGAGCAGGCTGACGACAGCGCGGGCGATCTCTGGTTTTTACCCTACCTCTCCGGGGAGCGGACTCCGCACAACAATCCGCAGGCAAAGGGCGTATTCTTTGGCCTGACGCATCAGCACGGACAGCGCGAGCTGGCCCGGGCGGTGCTGGAGGGGGTTGGCTACGCGCTGGCGGACGGGATGGATGCGGTACATGCCTGCGGCGTGACGCCGAAGAGCATCACCCTGATTGGCGGCGGGGCGCGCAGCCCCTGGTGGCGACAGATGCTGGCGGATATCAGCGGCCAGCAGCTCGACTACCGCACCGGCGGCGACGTCGGTCCGGCGCTGGGCGCGGCGCGGCTGGCGCAGATTGCCGTTAACCCGCAGATGCCGCTGGCGGATCTCCTTACGCAGCTGCCGCTGGAGCAAGAACATCATCCGGACGCAGAACGCCATCGGGCCTATGCGCCCCGGCGGGAGACCTTCCGTAAGATCTACCAGCAATTATTACCGTTGATGTCGTGATCTATCGCCGGGTGGCGCTGCGCTTACCCGGCCTACGGATAGTGCCTTTGTAGGCCCGGCAAGCGTTAGCGCCGCCGGGCGTGTTTTTAACTCACAAACCTTTTCGTATCAACACGTTGCAACACCATCGACAGCAGCAGGCTAATCACCACCGTCACGCTGAAAATCCACACGATATCCGGCACCGGCCAGGGCAGCTCGACGCCGCGGGTGCGCAGGGCGTGGATCACCAGCGCGTGAAAGCCGTAGATCCCCAGCGAATGCCGGGAAATCAGTCCCAATCCCGGCAGCGGACGCGTGTTGAGACTGTTTTTCACCAGCGTCAGCAGTGAGACCGCGCAGATAAAGACCAGCGGCCCGCAGTAGACATACCAGGTATCGGCGAAGTCGCCGCGCCACTGCAGCTCATACAGCGTCCCGCGCGAGATAATCACCACCGCGATGATAAACAGCGCCCCGCAGATCCAGCTCAGATATTTTTTATCGGTGTCCATCGTGCCGATAGCGCGGCCGAGCAGGCCGTAGAGCACGTAATAGAAAGTATCCCCAGCGATATAGAGATTAACCGGCAACCACTCTACGCCGCCCGCTTTCAGCGGCACAGTATTGGGGTTCGCCAGAATACCCAACACCACCATCAGGGCCAACAGCATCTTGCCGCTGACGTTTTTCACCTGAATCAGCGGCGAGACCAGGTAGATCACCACAATCGCGAAGAAAAACCACAGGTGGTAGAAGACCGGCTTCTGCAGCAGGTTGCGCAGGCTCAGCTCGCTGTTCATCGAGGTAAAGAAGGTGATGTAGAGCAGGGCGACAGTGCTGTAGAAGAGCAGACAGAGCGCAATACGCAGAAAATTGCGCGGCTGGGCGCTGCGCTCGCCAAAGAAGAGGTAGCCGGAGATCATAAAGAAGAGCGGAACGCTGACCCGCGAGGCCGAGTTGAGGACGTTAGCGATATCCCAGTTGAGCAGGCTAATGCTCTGTGCATCCGTGATGTAGCCGCTGGTGGTGTGGATCATCACCACCATTAAGCAGGCAATCCCGCGTAGGTTATCAATCCAGCTGATTTTTGACGCCATCCGACCCTCTTTCTCCCGCTAACAATGACAGAGCGATAACCGTGTGTTATCTAATAGATAACATAACAGCCAGCTCATTCTGCGGGGATTAAAATGATGACAAAGTGTTGCATAACGGCGCTGATATTTCTGCTTGTTGGCTGCGGGTCAACGCAGCAGGCCGCCGTGCAACCTGCTCATAAGCCGAAGGTAAGTCCGGCGACGACGCTGAGCATGGAGCAGCTCTGCCGGGAGACGGCGGCGCAGCGCTATAACACCCGGGAACAGAGCATTGCGGTCACCGGGATGGTGCAGTTTCAGGCCAGCTACGAGATGCGCGGCCTGACGCCACGGGAAGAGCGTTTCGTCTGCGCCTTCGATCCTGATGGGCAATTTTTACACCTTTCCATGCGTTAGCAGGCCAATTTTCCCAAACAACCCCGTTTCGTACTGTATATCTTGCGGTCAATGGGTATACTGGCTGCTTCCTTTAAATCCACACGTATCCAGCACGAAATAATATGCAAAAGTTTGATACCCGGACCTTCCAGGGCCTGATCCTGACCTTACAGGATTACTGGGCTCGCCAGGGCTGCACCATTGTCCAACCTTTGGACATGGAAGTTGGCGCAGGCACCTCCCATCCTATGACCTGTCTGCGCGCGCTCGGCCCGGAGCCGATGGCCGCTGCCTACGTGCAGCCGTCACGCCGTCCGACCGACGGCCGCTATGGTGAAAACCCGAACCGCTTACAGCACTACTATCAGTTCCAGGTGGTTATCAAACCGTCGCCGGACAACATTCAGGAGCTGTACCTCGGATCGCTGAAAGAGCTGGGTATGGATCCGACCATTCACGACATTCGCTTCGTTGAAGATAACTGGGAAAACCCGACCCTGGGTGCCTGGGGTCTCGGCTGGGAAGTGTGGCTGAACGGCATGGAAGTGACGCAGTTCACCTACTTCCAGCAGGTCGGCGGCCTGGAGTGTAAGCCGGTGACCGGTGAGATCACCTACGGCCTCGAGCGTCTGGCGATGTACATTCAGGGCGTGGACAGCGTTTACGATCTGGTGTGGAGCGACGGCCCGCTGGGAAAAACCACCTATGGCGACGTGTTCCACCAGAACGAAGTGGAGCAATCCACCTATAACTTCGAGCACGCTGACGTTGACTTCCTCTTCACCTGCTTCGAGCAGTATGAGAAAGAGGCGCAGCAGCTGCTGGCGCTGGAAAATCCGCTGCCGCTGCCTGCCTACGAACGTATTCTGAAGGCCGCCCACAGCTTCAACCTGCTGGACGCACGTAAGGCCATCTCCGTGACGGAGCGTCAGCGCTACATTCTGCGCATTCGTACGCTGACCAAGGCCGTTGCCGAGGCTTATTACGCGTCCCGTGAAGCCCTTGGCTTCCCGATGTGCAACCGAAATAAATAAGAGGCGGCCATGTCTGAGAAAACTTTTCTGGTGGAGATTGGCACTGAAGAGCTGCCACCAAAAGCCCTGCGCAGCCTGGCTGAGTCCTTTGCTGCGAACGTCACCGCCGAGCTGGATGCAGCCGGCCTCGCCCACGGCAGCGTAGAGTGGTTTGCCGCGCCGCGTCGTCTGGCGCTGAAGGTGGCTAATCTTGCCGCCTCCCAGCCGGATCGCGAAGTTGAAAAACGCGGCCCGGCTATCTCCCAGGCGTTTGACGCCGAGGGTAAACCAAGCAAAGCGGCAGAGGGCTGGGCGCGCGGCTGCGGTATCACCGTAGACCAGGCCGAGCGTCTGACCACCGATAAAGGCGAATGGCTGCTCTATCGCGCCCATGTGAAAGGCGAAAGCGCGCAGGCGCTGCTGCCCAACATGATCGCCACCGCGCTGAGCAAGCTGCCGATCCCGAAACTGATGCGCTGGGGCGCAAGCGACGTGCAGTTCGTGCGTCCGGTGCACACCGTAACCCTGCTGCTGGGCAGCGACGTCATTCCGGCGACCATTCTGGGCATCGCCTCCGATCGCGTGATCCGCGGCCATCGCTTTATGGGTGAGCCAGAGTTCACCATCGACAATGCCGACCAGTATCCGCAGATCCTGCTGGAGCGCGGCAAGGTGATGGCCGACTACGCGCAGCGCAAAGCCAAAATTAAAGCGGACGCCGAAGCGGCAGCGCGCCAGATTGGCGGCAACGCTGACCTGAGCGAAAGCCTGCTGGAAGAGGTTGCCTCGCTGGTAGAGTGGCCGGTAGTGCTGACCGCGACCTTCGAAGAGAAGTTCCTCGCCGTGCCGGCTGAGGCGCTGGTCTACACCATGAAGGGCGACCAGAAGTACTTCCCGGTCTACGCCAACGACGGCAAGCTGCTGCCGAACTTTATCTTCGTCTCCAACATCGAGTCGAAAGATCCGCAGCAGATCGTCTCCGGTAACGAGAAGGTGGTGCGCCCGCGTCTGGCGGACGCCGAGTTCTTCTTCAATACCGACCGCAAAAAGCGTCTGGAAGACAATCTGCCGCGCCTGCAGACCGTGCTGTTCCAGCAGCAGCTCGGCACCCTGCGTGACAAAACCGACCGCATCATGGCGCTCTCCGGCTGGATTGCTGCCCAGATTGGTGCCGACGTGGCGAACGCCGAGCGTGCAGGCCTGCTCTCCAAGTGCGACCTGATGACCAACATGGTGTTTGAGTTTACCGACACCCAGGGCGTGATGGGGATGCACTACGCGCGTCACGATGGCGAAGCCGAAGAGGTGGCCGTTGCCCTGAACGAGCAGTACCAGCCGCGCTTTGCCGGCGACGACCTGCCGTCTAACCTGGTAGCCTGCGCGGTAGCCATCGCCGATAAGATGGATACCCTGGCGGGCATCTTTGGCATCGGCCAGCATCCGAAAGGCGACAAGGATCCGTTTGCGCTGCGTCGTGCCGCGCTGGGCGTGCTGCGTATCATCGTTGAGAAGAACCTCAACCTCGATCTGCAAACCCTCACCGAGGAAGCGGTGCGCCTGTACGGCGACAAGCTGACCAATGCGAAGGTGGTGGATGATGTCATCGACTTTATGCTGGGCCGCTTCCGCGCCTGGTATCAGGACGAAGGCTATACCGTTGACACCATCCAGGCGGTACTGGCACGTCGTCCGACCCGTCCGGCAGACTTCGACGCCCGCATGAAGGCGGTTTCGCACTTCCGTACCCTGGACGCCGCCTCGGCGCTGGCAGCGGCGAACAAGCGCGTCTCCAACATCCTGGCGAAGTCAGACGAAACGCTGAACGAACGCGTCAATGCTGCCACGCTGGTAGAGGCGGAAGAGATCGCCCTGGCGATGCAGGTGGTCGTGCTGCGCGATAAGCTGGAGCCGTACTTTGCAGAAGGCCGCTATCAGGAAGCGCTGGTGGAGCTGGCGGCGCTGCGTGAGCCGGTCGATGCCTTCTTCGAGAAGGTGATGGTGAACGTTGAAGATAAAGATCAGCGCATCAACCGTCTGACTATGCTTGAAAAACTGCGCGAGCTGTTCCTGCGCGTGGCGGATATTTCGCTGCTGCAGTAACCCTCCCGATCCGCAGAAACTAAAAACCCGCCTCTGGCGGGTTTCTTTTTTTATAACCAGGTGAAGCGGGCAAAGAAATTACTCCATCAGCTGACGGCTGAGGCGTGGGTTTGCCTGAATCAAGCGCATCAGTTTTAGCTCGGTGGTGGAAGGTTTTACTCGTTTAGATTCCCACTCATGCACCATCGCTACGCTAACGCCCATTACCCGGGCAAAATCATCAATCTTCAGGCCGGTGCCCTTACGCAGTTTTTCAAATTCGCTAAACGGATTCGGCTTTTGGATCTGACTTACTTTTCGGGATTCATCTTTAAAAACAATTTGTTCCAGGCTGCTAAGCAGCTCAATCATTGGATCTTTGTATTCCATCGAATACTCCTCATAAAACACACCGCGAGGCCGTGAACAGCACAGAGAGATTTAAGAATAGTCGCTAAAAAATAACCTGGTATATGGACTACATGATTATTTGTCGCACAAATTGATTTCAGACAATAAAAGTGGTCACAAAATCAGCGGCGCCCTCTCTAATCGATTGATTTATCAGCCTCCAGCGGCGGTAGTAAAAATTCGTCAATCGTTGGCAAAAAAATCGCTAATCGCCTTGCGGCACCATTTTCCTGAGCGTTGATTTTCCGCGCAAGAATGCAACGAAAGGGGTATCTTGCGCGGCTCACCTGGACTATCCTTGTCAGCGTCAGGCACACGTGTGCCGGTGTGCGCTTTTTTTGGGTGAAAGGAGTATTAAAATGGCGACAGGAAAGTCCTGCTCTCGCTGGTTCGCGCCTCTTGCGGCGTTATTAATGGTAGTTAGCCTGAGTGGGTGTTTTGATAAAGAGGGCGATCAGCGCAAGGCGTTTATCGATTTCCTGCAAAATACAGCGATGCGTAGCGGTGAACGCCTGCCAACGCTGACTGCCGATCAGAAAAAGCAGTTCGGCCCCTTCGTATCGGATTACGCCATTCTGTATGGTTACTCCCAGCAGGTGAACCAGGCGATGGACTCCGGTCTGCGTCCGGTGGTGGACAGCGTGAACGCCATCCGCGTCCCGCAGGACTATATGACCCAGCGCGAGCCGCTGCGTCAGGCTAACGGCTCTCTGGGCGTGCTGAGCCAGCAGCTGCAGAATGCCAAAGTGCAGGCGGACGCCTCTCGCTCTGCGCTGAAACAGAACGATGACCTGAAGCCGGTCTATGACCAGGTTTATGAGAAAGTGGTGACCCAGCCGTCTAACGCGCTGCAGCCGCTGATCCCGGCGGCGCAGATCTTTACCCAGCAGCTGGTGCAGGTAGGTGATTTTATCGCCCAGCAGGAGGCGCAGGTGAGCTTTGTTGCCAACGGCATTCAGTTCCCTACCTCGCAGCAGGCGAGCCAGTACAACTCGCTGATTGGGCCGCTGGCCTCGCAGCATCAGGCGTTTACGCAGGCCTGGAGCTCGGCGGTGAACGCGACGCAGTAAGCTGCACGCGTTCTGATGTCCCCGTCTGACGGCGGGGACAATGTAATGAAAGGTAAGCACGGCAAATAGTGCTTGCTATGCCGGCGAGATAATGCGTTAATGCGTCATCGGTTTGATATACAGACCTTAAAGCAGTTTAGTAAAGCAGTCCCCTTCAAGAGTTATCATAGATACTCCTCGTAGTGAGCTCTCCTTTATCGCTTAAAAAATCTGTAAAGCACGCCATAGCGCCGGAAGGCAAACTTAATTAAAAAGGTAATATCTATGTCTAACAAAATGACTGGTTTAGTAAAATGGTTTAACGCTGACAAAGGTTTCGGCTTCATCACTCCTGACGATGGCTCTAAAGACGTGTTCGTACACTTCTCTGCTATCCAGAACGATGGCTACAAATCTCTTGATGAAGGCCAGAAAGTATCCTTCACCATCGAAAGCGGCGCTAAAGGCCCGTCTGCTGGTAACGTTGTAAGCCTGTAAGCTTAACGTTTAAAGCACGATGTTAAAAAAACCCGCCTCGGCGGGTTTTTTGTTGTCTGCGATTTACTTCGCTATCTGCGGATTCACGCAGTTCTGCTCGACCTTGCCGTTCAGGGCGTCGATCAGGTTATCGACGGCGCAGGCGGCCATGTTGTAGCGCGTCTCGTGCGTTGCCGAGCCGATATGGGGCAGGGCGACGACGTTCGGCAGGCTTAGCAGCGGCGAATCCACCGGCAGCGGCTCCTGCTCGAAAACGTCCAGCCCGGCAGCGTGGATCTCACCGCTTTTCAGCGCCGCAATCAGCGCCTGCTCATCTACCACCGGGCCACGGCCCGCGTTAATAAAGATGGCTGACGACTTCATTTTCTTAAACTGCTCTGCGCCAATCATATGGTGCGTCTCGTCGGTCAGCGGCAGCACCACGCAGACGTAGTCTGACTCCTGCAGCAGGGTATCAATATCGCAGTAGCGTGCCTGGAAACGCTCTTCCGCCTCGCTGTGATGACGGCGGGCGTTATAGAGGATCGGCATGCCGAAACCAAAGTGCGCCCGCTGCGCCAGCGCCAGCCCGATGCGGCCCATGCCGATGATGCCCAGCGTTTTGTGGTGCACGTCGATGCCGAACCAGTCCGGGCCAATGCCCTGCTTCCATTCGCCCGCCTTCACCCGCTCTGCCACTTCCACCACGCGGCGGGCGGTGCTGAGGACCAGCGCCATCATAGTATCGGCAACCGTCTCCGTCAGCACGGTAGGAGTGTGCATCAGGAAGATGCCCCGGGCGTTCAGCGCATCGACGTCAAACTGATCGTAGCCAACCGACACGGTGGAGGTGGCACGCAGCTTCGGCATCTTTTCCAGCAGCGCCGCGTCCACTTTCTCACTCGAACCCAGCAAGCCCTCTGCGTTTGCAAACGCCTCCGCGTTTTTTTGCACCGTCTCCGGGTCGAGGTTATCGACCTGGGTGACGGTAAAGTGGTCTTCCAGACGCTTGTGCAGATCGTCAGGCAGTGCTTTGTACAGGATGATGGACGGCTTCATGCGTATCTCCGTAATCAATGGGTTGAGGGGCGTCCGGCGCGCATCATGCGGGCTGGAGCCTGTTGATTATTCGCAGGCTTAACAATCAAAGTAAGCCATACCGAAACAAAAAGCGCCACCCCCATAAAAATGTACGATGCGGACGGGCTGCCGGTGGAACCGTTGAGGTAGCCCACAAACCACGAGCCAAAGAAGGAGCCGAGCGCGCCCATGCTGTTGATTAACGCCATTGCACCGCCCGCCACGTTACGCGGCAGCATCTCTGGAATGATGGCGAAGAACGGCCCGTACGGGGCATACATCGCTGCACCGGCGATCACCAGCAGGGTATAGGAGATCCAGAAGTGGTTTGCACCCACCGCCCAGGAGCCAATAAAGGCGAAGGCAGCAATCAGCAGCAGCGGCCAGACGAACAGCTTGCGGTTTTGCAGCTTATCAGAGGCCCACGAGGCGAGGATCATCGCAATGGTCGCGGCCAGGTAAGGGACAGAGGAGAGCCAGCCCACTTCTACCATGCCTAAGTTGGCGCCACCGCTGCGGATAATCGACGGCAGCCACAGCACGAAACCATACACGCCGATGCTCCAGGCAAAGTACTGCATGCAGAGCAGGATAACGTTGCGCGAGCGGAAAGCTTCACCATAGTTACGTACCGCCTTAATGCCTTCCTGCTCTTTCTCCAGCTGCACTTTTAACGCAGTTTTTTCATCTTCCGCCAGCCACTTAACCTGCTCCGGCTTATCTTTTACCAGCACCCACCAGCAGAAGGCCCAGATAATGGCCGGAACGCCTTCGATAATGAACATTTCACGCCAGCCAAAGGCCTGAATCAGGTAGCCAGAGACCACCGACATCCACAGCACCGTGACCGGGTTACCGAGGATCAGGAAGGTATTGGCCCGCGAGCGTTCGGATTTGGTAAACCAGTTGCTGATGTAGATCAGCATCGCTGGCATCACCGCCGCTTCCACTACGCCCAGAATAAAGCGGATAGCGGCCAGCATTGGGATATTGTTGACCACGCCGGTCAGCGACGCGCACGCGCCCCACAGGATCAGGCAGATAAAGATCAGCTTGCGGACGCTACGACGCTCGGCGTAGAGCGCGCCGGGGATCTGGAAGAAGAAGTAGCCGAGGAAGAAGAGTGCGCCCAGCAGCGATGAGATGCCTTTGGTGATGCCCAGATCCTCGTTAATGCCCGCAGCAGACGCGAAGCTGAAGTTAGCCCGGTCAAGGTAGGCCAGACTGTAGGTGATAAATACAATCGGCATAATGTACAGCCAGCGTTTTGCTGCATTGGTCGAACTTTTCATAGGCTTGCCTCGGATGTTGAGGTTTATGCTGCCTCTGTAGTGTAGGGGACAGAGGGTCTGTAATTAGAACGTTTCTGCGAGCTGCGCGCGGGTCGGTAAGCCTTCGCTGTCGCCGGGAACCTGGATCGCCAGCGAGCCGATCTTATTCCCACGGGCGACCGCCTGCGGGAAGGTTTTTCCCTCCAGCAGGGCGCTGATCACCCCAACGGCAAAACCATCCCCTGCGCCGACGGTATCAACAACGTTATCGACCCTGACGGCAGCAACCGCGCCCTGCTCACCGGCGGCAGTTTTAAACCAGGCGCCATCGGCTCCGGTTTTAATCACCACCGCGTTAACGCCCCGGTCCAGATAAAAGTCCGCCATGTCTTCTGGCGTGCTTTTGCCCGTCAGAATGGCTGCCTCTTTCAAGCCTGGCAGCACCCAGTCGGCCTGGAAGGCGAGGCGGTTCAGCTTCTCAACCATCTCCGCTTCGCTTTTCCACAGCACCGGACGCAGGTTAGGATCGAAAGAGATCGTTTTTCCCTGCGCCTTCATGGTGTTTGCCGCATGATCCAGAAGATCGTAAGCAGTGGGCGACAGTGCCGCTGCCACGCCGCTCAGGTGCAGATGGCGGGCGCGGGTAAAGGTTGCTGCATCAAAGTCATCCCGGGAGAGGTGGCTGGCCGCCGAGCCTTTGCGAAAGTATTCCACAATGGGATCGGTTCCATTTTCTGCCCGCGATTTCAGCTGAAAACCAGTAGGATAGCGATCGTCAACGGTGACGCTTTCGCTATTGATATTCTCTTTTTTCAGCGAGCTCAGCACGAAGCGGCCAAAGCTGTCGGATCCGACGCGGCTGACCCAGCTGACGTTCAGGCCCAGACGGGCAAGCCCGGTAGCCACGTTAAGCTCTGCGCCTGCGACGCGTTTGATAAAGGCCTCCGCCTCGGCCAGCTCGCCCGGCTCGGTGGCCACAAACATCGCCATCGCTTCGCCGATAGTGATGACATCCAGAGCGTTATGCATGATGAAACTCCTCGCGTAACCAGTTGACGTAGCGGCGCGTGACGGCGGTCAGGTCGCGCCCTTCAAGGGGAAATTCGATACCGCGCGGCGCGTCGGCGGGCAGCACGTCAAGCAGCGCCTGCCAGCGCGGCTCGTCATGGTCTGGCGGCACGGCACGCCAGTGAAAATGGTGCGCCTGGGCGGCCTTCACGTGGATATAGCTCACGGCAGGAGCCAGCAGGCGTGCAGCCTCTTCCGGGGAGTCGTCTACCCACAGCCAGTTGCCCATATCAAAAGTCAGCGTCACGGGAAGATTCAGTACCCTGCAGGCGGCGCTGAAGCGCTGCATTGGGGCAAGCTTGCCGCACTCGGTCTGGTCATTCTCCACCACCAGCGCCATACCGCTCTCCGCCAGCATCGCACGCAGCGGCTCAAGGGTAGATTTATGCTGGAAGTGGCCAAGGGAGACCTTCAGCCAAAGGGCGTTCAGGGCGTGGGCCTCCTGCAGCAGCGACGGCAGCAGCGGGTTCAGCGTGCCGTCGGGCAGGCAGAGCGGCTCCGGTGCCGAGTAGCAGGCCAGCAGATTGTGATCGGCAATAGCGGCGGCCAGCGTGGGCAGGCTCTCCAGCTCTTGCGCGCTAAACAGCTCCCGGCGGATCTCGACACCATCCGCACCGCCGTTAGCGATAATGGGGAGCACTGCCGCCTGCCCGCCCAACTGGTTCAGGCGATCGTGGCCGTAGGCGGCGGTGACAACAATAATTTTTCTTTCCATCTGGCTGCTCCAGCGTTAACTCTTGCCTTAACGCTAGATGGAACCGGTTCCAAAGAAAAGAAGGCTATCTCTAAAGCATGATCGTCGTCACGAAGGTTATTAAAGCGACGTTGAGCCGCGCACAATCAGCTCGCCGGAGAAGAGCTGCTCGCGGACGGTATCGTCAGTGCCGTCGATACGGCGCACGACCTGCTCAACGGCGGCGTAGCCAATCTGCCAGGTGGGTTGCTTGAGGGTAGTGATGCCAACGCCCGCCAGCTCGGCCCACTCCAGCTCGTCAAAGCCAAGCAGGCCAATATCGCTGCCCCAGTGCAGGCCGATGCGTTTAAGCGAGCGGGCTACCTGAAGGGTTAGCGCGCCGTTGGCGGAGATCACCGCTTTACGCATTCCGCGGTGGCGAGCGTGGAACTGCCGCAGGGCGTTATCGATCTGCGCTGCCTCGTGCAGCACCGTCTCGGCGTTCTCGGCTACCACGCCGGGATAGCGGGCCAGCGTAGCGCGGAAGGCGCTCAGGCGCTCGCGGCGGGTATTGACCGTGCCGAGCGGTTCGCTGAGAAACAGCAGCGCCTCAAAGCCCTGCTGGATCAGATGCTCGGTGGCGGTAGTGGCGGCCTGGGTGTTATCCAGCCCCACCACGTCGCAGGCAAAGTCAGGGATCTTGCGATCGATAAGCACCATCGGCAGCGCCGACTGTTGGAGCCGATTTAGCGCCTCCTCCCGCATCCCAACAGCGTTGACCACGATCCCCTCAACCTGATAGCTGCGCAGCAGATCCAGGTAGTGCTGCTCCCGGTCCAGTTCGTTATTGGTATTACAGACCAGCGGCGTAAAGCCCTTCTCCCGGCAGGCAGCTTCAATGCCGCTGAGCACGTTGACGGAGTAGGGGTTGGTAATATCGGCGATGATCAGGCCAATCAGTCGGGTGCGGCCGCGCTTGAGACCCTGTGCCATCAGGCTGGGGCGGTAGTCGAGGGCGGCAATGGCGTGCTCTATACGCAGGCGCAGATCCTCAGAGAGCAGGTTTTGCTCGCCGTTCAGGTAGCGCGACACGCTGGTTTTACCGGTTTTCGCCGCTTTCGCGACATCGCTGATGGTGGGGCGTGCAGCCTTTGCGTTCATGTCCGTCTCCGAGAGGTAACCTTCTGGAGAGTAACATATTTTACGATTGGTGCGATTTGATGTCAGTGGGCAGGCAAGATGTGCATACTCATGCAATTGCAATTTTTTTTCGAACGATTGTACTGGGATCTCTTTTTTAAAATGTACAATGAATTACTATTTCAATAATATTCAGATTTTATCACTACGCCACGCTATCATGAGGAAAAATGGATAACCGTATCGACAAGGATGATTTACGGGAAACAATAGACCGACTAATATGTGCACAACGTAAGCATAAATTAATCATTATGAAAATAGTTGTTCCCGGCGCTATTTATTATAAATTGCAGGCACAGGAGTATGGAGGAAACGGCGTTTATTATAATCCTGACAGTAATACACGCTTCTCATTAAGCGATTGTTCCAGAGGTGTACAGTATTTGGCAGCATCACCCCATACTGCCTGCCAGGAATTCTATCAGCAAGAAAAATTTATTGGTTATAATGATTACATAACAAATTGCATGGCAGAAATCAGAGTCATGCGTCCTTTACGCGTTTTTGATGAAACGCTGCTTGCACCACATTTAGGTATTGCCGTTGGCGATCTTATGGCCCCGAAAAGAGCGGCTTACGCTTATACTCAGCGACTGGCCACGGCATTAGCTTCGCATGCCGACGGACTTGAATATTTGTCACGCTATACCGGCCAACCCTGCATTGTACTTTGGTCAGATCGCGTGGAGGGTAATGGTGCGCTCTCCACCGATTCGGTTATACCGCTCTATCAATATAAGCATAATGGACGAACTGCAAAGCAAATACTTAAATATCAGTTAGGTATACGTATAGTCCAGTAAGGCAATCATGGGTCGAGCCTTTGCTAGATCGCATGGTTTGTTCCAAAATTTTGAGCCTGGGTAATCAGGAAATTCATCTCCTCCTCCGTTGCGCCACGCAAGAGAATAGTTAGCGCTGAGGTCTCTTCTCCACTATGGGGTAATTCTATTGTGCGGGTAAAGAAGTTGCATTTTCGCACGCTGCTGACCGGATGTTTCATATGTGACAATAATTGCGGAACGCCTTTTAACATTCCATTTTCACTTATGTTTTCTTTTACAGAAAATTGAAAGACCGGATAGAGATTTTCAGCGCCCCAATCCAGGACGATAAGTTTATTTTGTTTACCATATTTATGGATTGTGGGAATAGAAAGAGCAAGTAAGGTACGCACGGTATTTGATTTATGAACCCCACCATAGGGCTGTAGACTCTCTAAAAACGCAATACGGTTCTCGGCAAACTCCTCTTGCTCATCTTTTTCAGGTGTGCGGGCACGAATGGCTTTGCTGGCTAACGCCCTGTATCTGAGCTCGGTCAGGAAATCGTTATCCGACAGTGCCAGCAGGGATAACAGCTCTTCTGCAGAGATATCGGATAAATTAGCGAGCAAATCGTTACTGACATTTTCCAGACGCTGGCGAACCACCTGAACAGGATTCTGAGGTTTAAGTGCATGACCTTTGCTGTGATGAACCCTCATCTCTGCTGCCTCAATTTTAAGATTTAACTATGTTGATAATATTCTAAATCTTAAATTAGTACAACATTTGCCCAGGTTGCCTGAATAAAAAAGCCCGGTGGCGCTAGCGCTTACCGGGCCTACGGTCCACGTGTGGGTCGGGTCAGGCGAAGCCGCCACCCGGCAAAACGTTATGCCGTTGGGCTAAGCGTAATCTCGACGCGGCGGTTCTGCGCCTTGCCCTCTTCGGTACTGTTGCTGGCGATCGGGTTCGCCGGACCCATGCCGCTGGTGCGCAGGCGGGTAGCGTCTACGCCCTGGGTAATCAGCGAGCTGGCTACCGAGTCGGCACGCTGCTGCGACAGGCGCATGTTGAGAGCCTGGCCGCCGGTACTGTCGGTATAGCCCACTACGTTCACCGCCGTTTTCGGGTACTCTTTCAGCACCATCGCCACGCCGGTCAGGGTGTTGGCACCCGCCGGTTTCAGGGTGGCGCTGCTGCTGTCGAAGGTCACGTTGTTCGGCATATTAAGCACAATGTTGTCGCCGTTTCGCGTCACGCTAACGCCGGTTCCCTGCATTTTCTCGCGTAGTTTCGCTTCCTGCACGTCCATGTAGTAGCCTGCACCGCCGCCGAGCGCTGCGCCTGCCGCTGCGCCAATCAGCGCACCTTTGCCGCGATCTTTCTTCGAGGAGGAGAGGACGCCTACGCCTGCACCGACCAGCGAGCCAATGCCCGCGCCGATGCCAGATTTTCCTGCTTCACGTTCGCCGGTGTAGGGGTTAGTCGTACAGCCAGAAATTGCCAGCGCACCGCATACCGCGGCGGCAATCATAATGACGCGTTTTTTCATCGTTTATCCTTCAATGCGTTTTCGTTATAAGCCACTGCAAGGTGGTGGTTGATTATGACGCCTGAATAGGGGGAAAATTTCCGGTAAGAATCCGAATTTTGTAAATAACATTGAATGGCCTGTATAAAGGACCATCACACCTGCATCTACGACCGGAGAGCACGCACTTTGGCAAACACATCGATTAAAACGGTTCTGACCGCAGCCCATTGGGGGCCAATGCTGGTTGAAACCGATGGCGTACAGGTTTTGAACTCACGCGGCGCGCTGCCGACCTCCCACCCGAACTCGCTCCAGACGGCGGTGCGCGACCAGGTTCATAGCAAGACCCGGGTGCGTTTTCCCATGGTGCGCAAAGGCTTTCTCGCCTCGCCGGATAATCCGCAGGGCGTTCGCGGCCAGGATGAGTTTGTCCGCGTTAGCTGGGACGAAGCATTGGACCTGATCCATGCCCAGCATAAGCGCATTCGCGACAGCTACGGTCCGTCATCTATTTTTGCCGGCTCCTACGGCTGGCGATCCAACGGCGTGCTGCATAAGGCGGCGACGCTGCTCCAGCGCTATATGAGCATCGCAGGCGGCTATACCGGCCATCTGGGGGACTACTCCACCGGCGCGGCGCAGGCGATCATGCCCTACGTGGTAGGCGGCAACGAGGTCTATCAGCAGCAGACCAGCTGGCCGCTGGTGCTGGAGCACAGCGAAGTGGTGGTGCTCTGGAGCGCTAACCCGCTCAACACCCTGAAAATTGCCTGGAACGCGTCCGATGAGCAGGGCATCGCCTTTTTCGATCGGCTGCGCCGCAGCGGCAAGCGGCTGATCTGCATCGATCCCATGCGATCGGAGACGGTGGACTTCTTCGGTGACAGCATGGAGTGGATCGCCCCGCATATGGGCACCGACGTGGCGCTGATGCTCGGCATCGCCCATACCCTGCTGGAGAACGGCTGGCAGGACAGCGATTTTCTGGCGCGCTGCACCGAAGGCTATGAGGCGTTTGCTGCCTATCTGAGCGGCGAGAGCGACGGCGTAGCGAAAAGCGCCGAGTGGGCAGCAGCGATTTGCGGCATCGAAGCGGAGAAAATTCGTGAGCTGGCGCAGCTGTTCCATGAAAACACCACCATGCTGATGTCCGGCTGGGGAATGCAGCGCCAGCAGTATGGCGAGCAGAAGCACTGGATGCTGGTGACCCTGGCGGCGATGCTGGGGCAGATCGGCACCCCGGGCGGTGGCTTTGGTCTCTCCTACCACTTTGCTAACGGCGGCAACCCAACGCGGCGGGCGGCGGTGCTGGCCTCGATGCAGGGCAGCGTGCAGGGCGGCGTCGATGCGGTCGATAAGATCCCGGTGGCGCGTATCGTCGAGGCGCTGGAAAACCCCGGCGGTGCGTACCAGCATAACGGCATGGACAGGCACTTCCCGGACATTCGCTTTGTCTGGTGGGCGGGCGGCGCAAACTTTACCCATCATCAGGATACTAACCGGCTGATCCGCGCCTGGCAGAAGCCGGAGCTGGTGGTGATCTCCGAGTGCTACTGGACCGCAGCGGCAAAACATGCGGATATTGTCCTGCCTGCGACGACCTCCTTTGAGCGCAACGATCTCACCATGACCGGCGACTACAGCAACCAGCATCTGGTGCCAATGAAGCAGGTGGTTGCTCCGCAGGACGAAGCCCGGGACGATCTTGAGATCTTCGCCGACCTGAGCGAACGCTGGGAAGAGGGTGGCCGGGCGCGCTTTACCGAGGGCAAAACCGATCTGCAGTGGCTGCAAACTTTCTATGAAATTGCCGGCCAGCGCGGCGCAAGCCAGGGCGTGACCCTGCCGCCGTTTGCAGAGTTCTGGGAAGCGAACCAGCTGATTGAGATGCCGGAGAGCGAGCAGAACGCGCGCTTCGTGCGTTTTGCCGACTTCCGTCGCGATCCGCAGGCCAATCCGCTGAAAACCGATAGCGGAAAAATTGAGATCTACTCAAAGCGCATCGCCGGATACGGCTACGCAGACTGCCCACCGCACCCGATGTGGCTTGCGCCGGTGGAGTGGCACGGTAGCGCGGAGGCAGGACAGCTACAGGTGCTCTCGGCGCATCCGGCGCACCGTCTGCACAGCCAGCTAAGCTACAGCGAGCTGCGCGAGCGGTACGCAGTTGCCGGGCGTGAACCCATCACCCTGCATCCCCAGGATGCCCAGGCGCGCGGGATTGTAGCAGGTGACGTGGTACGCGTCTGGAACGGACGCGGGCAGGTGCTGGCGGGGGCAGTGGTCACGGAGGGCATCCGTCCAGGGGTGATCTGTATTCACGAAGGCGGCTGGCCGGATCTCGACCCGGCGGCGGGAGGCATCTGTAAAAACGGCGCGGTCAACGTGCTGACCAGAGATCTCCCCACCTCGCGGCTGGGCAACGGCTGCGCGGGCAATACCGCCCTGGCATGGGTAGAGAAGTACACTGGCCCTGCGCTGACGCTTACAGCGTTTGATCCGCCTGCCAGCTCATGATCCACGTCGGGTGGTGCGTTTCATCCTGCCATGCGCTGTCCTCAATGCGGAATCCGCAGGCATGGTAGAAGTGCACTGCCCGGGTGTTCTTCTGGTACACCTCCAGACTGAGTTGGGGGTGCAGCTGCATAACGTGCTGCAGCAACGCCCGGCCAATACCCCTGCCGATGGCGGCAGGGCGTACGAAGAGCGCGCCAACAAAGCGCGCATCCATCACGCTGACAAATCCCTGTAGCGTTTCCTGCTCCTCCCACACCCAGGTGGTGGCGTTGGCGAGGTAGACATCCCGCACCATGGCGGTACTCTCCTGCCAGTAGCTCTCCCGGATAAAGGGGTGGGCAAAGGTGGTGCTCTCCAGCCACAGCCGCAGCAGTGGCGCGCTATCTTTACGATGCCATTCGTGGATCATCCTCGCCTCCTGGATGGCAGAAGCAGCCGGTAATATGATCGTTGACCAGGCCACAGGCCTGCATAAACGCGTAGCAGATGGTGGTGCCGACAAACTTAAAGCCGCGCTTTTTCAGCGCCTTTGACAGGGCGTCTGACTCAGGGGTTGAGGTGGGTATCTCGCCCAGGGTAGCCGCCTGGGTGATCCGCGGCGGGCTACCGGCAAAGGACCAGATAAACTCGCTAAAGGACTCGCCGCTCTCCGCCATCGCCAGATAGGCGCGGGCATTGCCGATAATGGCCTGGATCTTCCCCCGGTGGCGGATGATGCCCGCGTCCAGCATCAGGCGCTCAACGTCCTCCTCCTGCATGGCGGCCACGCGCTGTGGATCGAAATGATAGAAGCAGCGCCGGTAGTTTTCCCGCTTTTTCAGCACCGTGATCCATGACAGTCCCGCCTGCTGACCTTCAAGGCAGATCATCTCAAATAGCTTCTGGCCGTCGGTCTGCGCAACGCCCCACTCCCTGTCGTGATAGTCAATGTACAACGGGTCCTGACTGACCCAGCCACAACGTTGCATTTTCTTCTCCCTTTGTTGCTATGAATCACAAAAGAAATCACTGCCGCTGGCTTGACGTGCCTGGTAAAGAGACAATATTTAATACAGGGTCTTAAGCCCACCAAGAACGATAACAATAATGCCGGATTCGGCTCTCTCCTGGAGTCGCATTGATGAACAATAAAAAATTCAGTGGCCGCCGCCTGGCGTTAGCGTCTGTTTGCCTGTTTTTTTGTCACACGGCGCAGGCCTGGCAGCAGGAATATATCGTGACCGACCCGCAAAGTAATACGACCGATCGCTATACATGGGATAGCGATCACCAACCACGCTATGACGATATTCTGGAGGAGCGCATCCGGTCAGGACAAAACCTGCCCGGTGCAACGTTTAACCTGCCCGATGATAACCCACTCGACGCGACAAGTACGATGAGCATGGGGTGGAATTTTCCACTGGCCCACAGCATGACCACCGGGCCGGTGGCCGTCTGGCATTACGACAGCTCCGCCTCGACGATGTTTAACGAATTTGGTGACGGTCCGGCCAATTTGCAGTTCAGCGATCCGCTGTGGCATGCCAGCGTCAGCTCCGTCGGCTGGCGGGTAGACAGCCGCTTTGGCGATCTGCGATCGTGGGCGCAAATCAGCTATAACCAGCAGTTTGGCGAGAACCAGTGGAAGAGCCAGTCGGGCCTCAATCGTCTCTCTGCCTCCAGCCAGTATGGCAACTGGATGGACGTTACTTTTGGCGCCGATATGCTGCTCAATCCGCACCTTGCGGCCTATGCCGCTATGTCGCAGTCGGAGAACGACGTGACCGGGCAAAACTATCTCTACAGCATGGGCGTGAGCGCGCGATTCTAGCGCCTGTTTTAAACAACTGAGTAACATTTAGACTACATAGCTGGTGCGCCTGGCGTTGATAGTACGCACTAACTTACTCTGTAAAAAACGCAGCGACAAAAAAAGGCGCTGCCATTCATTCCCTCTCCAAGGCATTTCATTCCCTCCTCGCTGCATTTCATGCCTTTTTCCACCCGGCATGAAATGCGCTTCGCTATCGTTGACGGCAGAGAATTTCTTAATTTCCTTATGCAGGAAGAGTGCCATGAACACATCAACCACAAATCGCACCCGCTGGCTAACCCTGGTCGGCACCATCATCACCCAGTTTGCTTTAGGATCGGTCTACACATGGAGCCTGTTTAACAGCGCGCTGGCAGAAAAGCTCGATGAGCCGGTAAGCCAGGTCGCCTTCTCCTTCGGTCTGCTCAGTCTGGGCCTGGCGATCTCCTCGTCGGTGGCCGGGAAACTGCAGGAGCGTTTTGGCGTTAAGCGCGTCACGATGGCCTCCGGCGTCCTGCTTGGCGTTGGCTTGATGCTCACCGCGCACGCAAACAATCTGATGATGCTCTGGCTGAGCGCGGGCGTGCTGGTCGGCCTGGCCGATGGCGCAGGTTACCTGCTGACGCTCTCCAACTGCGTTAAATACTTCCCGGAGCGTAAGGGGCTGATCTCAGCCTTCGCCATTGGCTCCTACGGCCTTGGTAGCCTCGGCTTTAAGTTTATCGACAGCCATCTGCTGGCGACCGTGGGCCTGGAGAGCACCTTTACGATCTGGGGCGCGATTGTGATGGGGATGATCCTGTTCGGCGCGACGCTGATGAAAGATGCCCCGCAGCAGAAAGTGACGATGACCAACGGCGTAGTCGAAAACGATTTCACCCTCGCCCAGTCGATGCGCAAACCGCAGTACTGGATGCTGGCGGTGATGTTCCTGACCGCCTGCATGAGCGGCCTGTACGTTATTGGCGTGGCAAAAGATATCGCCCAGGGCATGGTACATCTGGATATGGCTACCGCAGCCAACGCGGTAACGGTGATTGCTATCGCTAACCTGACGGGCCGTCTGGTGCTGGGCATCCTCTCTGACAAGATCGCCCGTATCCGTGTGATTACTCTTGGCCAGGTGGTGTCGCTGGTGGGGATGGCCGCGCTGCTGTTTGCTCCGCTCAATGCAGTAACGTTCTTCGCCGCTATCGCCTGCGTCGCCTTTAACTTCGGCGGCACCATCACCGTCTTCCCGTCGCTGGTGAGCGAGTTCTTCGGTCTGAACAACCTGGCGAAAAACTACGGTGTGATCTACTTAGGCTTTGGTATCGGCAGCATCTGCGGCTCGATTATCGCCTCGCTGTTCGGCGGTTTCTACGTTACCTTCTGCGTGATTTTTGCCCTGCTGATCCTCTCCCTGGCGCTCTCCACTACCATCCGCCAGCCGCAGAGCAAAGTGTACAAACAGGCGCATGCCTGACGGCTTTTCGTGCGGTAAACCTACCAGGACGGGTGACAGCGACTATCTTTAGTGATTAGCGCTTCCAACAAAAAGGAGTCACCCTATGTCTTTAGAAAAAGTGGTTTACCGCGCGAAAGCAAAAGCAACCGGCGGTCGTGATGGTCGCGCCGTCTCGTCTGATGGCGTGCTGGATATCAAACTCGGCGTACCCAAAGAGATGGGCGGCGCAGGCGGTGAAGCGACCAACCCGGAGCAGCTGTTTGCCGCAGGCTACTCAGCCTGCTTCCTCGGCGCACTGAAGCACGTCGCCTCGCAAGAACAGAAGAAAATTCCGCAGGATGCCTATATAGAAGGGCAGGTAGGTATCGGTCCGATCCCCACCGGCTTTGGCATCGAAGCCCAGCTGGATATTCACCTGCCGGGGATGGATCGTCAGGAGGCAGAAGAGCTGGTGCAAAAAGCGCACGTTGTCTGCCCTTACTCTAACGCCACCCGCGACAACATTGACGTTACCCTGAACGTTATCACCTCTTAATTTTTTTTCCCTCTCTGCCGATCCGGTCATATTTTTGTAAATATCTGACCGGATCACACTCCTCATGACACTTTTTCCTGGCCTTGTGGTCTACTATGCCGCGCTTTAGAAGTTTCTTATTCTGACTTCATTCGCACTCTATTAACCTGCCTGCTGGTGAAAGACACAGTATGCGGGTGCTTTTATTGATTCCCTTTTTACAGGGCAGCTTGCATGAGATATATCAAAATCATGACGCAGCAGAAGCTTAGCTTCCTGCTGGCGTTATACATCGGCCTGTTTATGAACTGCGCCGTCTTTTTTCGCCGCTTCGACAGCTATGCACAAGATTTTACCTTTTCAAAAGCCTGCGCCGCGGCTATTGAGCTGTTCGGCACGGTACTGATCACCTTCTTTTTACTGCGGGTGCTTTCTCTCTTTGGCCGTCGCGTCTGGCGCGTGCTGGCTACCTTGCTGGTGCTCTTCTCCGCCGGGGCCAGCTACTACATGACCTTCCTGAACGTGGTGATTGGCTACGGTATTATTGCCTCGGTGATGACCACGGATATCGATCTCTCGAAAGAGGTGGTGGGTCTGCACTTTGTGATCTGGCTGGTTGCGGTCAGCGCGCTGCCGCTGCTGTTTATCTGGAGCAACCGCTGCCGCTATACCCTGCTGCGCCAGCTGCGCACGCCGGGACAGCGCCTGCGCAGCGTGACGCTGGTGGTGCTGGCTGGGCTGATGGTCTGGGGGCCAATCCGCCTGATGGATATTCAGCAGAAGAAGGTGGAGCGCAGCACCGGTGTGGATATGCCGAGCTACGGCGGCGTGGTGGCAAACTCTTATCTGCCCTCCAACTGGCTTTCGGCGCTGGGGCTGTATGCCTGGGCGCAGGTGGATGAGTCTTCCGACAATAAGTCGCTGATGAACCCGGCGACGAAGTTTACCTATGTGCCACCTAAAGACCTGGATGATACCACGGTGATCTTTATCATCGGTGAGACCACCCGCTGGGATCATATGGGCATCTTTGGCTATGAGCGTAACACCACGCCTAAGCTTGCCCAGGAGAAGAACCTGGCGGCGTTCCGCGGCTACTCCTGCGACACGGCCACCAAGCTTTCGCTGCGCTGTATGTTTGTCCGGCAGGGCGGGGCGGATGAGAATCCGCAGCGTACCCTGAAGGAGCAGAACATTTTCGCCGTGCTGAAGCAGCTTGGCTTCTCGTCAGATCTCTATGCGATGCAGAGCGAAATGTGGTTCTACAGCAATGCGATGGCGGACAACATTAGTTACCGGGAGCAGATTGGTGCCGAACCGCGTAACCGGGACAAGCACGTTGACGATATGCTGCTGCTGGATGAGACGGCAATCTCCCTGCAAAACAACCCTACCGGTAAGCATCTGATTGTCCTGCATACCAAAGGGTCGCACTACAACTATGTGCAGCGCTATCCGCGCAGCTATGCGCAGTGGACGCCGGAGTGTGTAGGTATTGATAAGGAGTGCAGCAAGCAGGAGCTGATCAACGCCTACGACAACTCGGTGACCTACGTCGATAGCTTTATTACGAAGGTTATCGATCAGGTACGGGATAAGAAGGCGATAGTCTTCTACGCGGCCGACCACGGTGAGTCGATCAACGAGCACGAGCATCTGCACGGTACGCCGCGCAACATGGCGCCGCCGGAGCAGTTCCGCGTGCCGATGATGGTATGGATGTCTGACAAGTATCTGGAGAACCCGGAGAAAGCGAAGATGTTTGCTCAGCTCAAAAAGCAGGCTGAGATGAAGGTTCCGCGCCGCCACGTTGAGCTGTATGACACCATCATGGGCTGTCTGGGCTACACCTCGCCGAACGGTGGGATCAACCAGAACAACAACTGGTGTCGTGTGCCGGACAAGGCTGTGAAAGCCAACTAGATCACATGGTGAGTTTCTCACCGATCGAATGGCTTTTTTACAATAAGGGATTGACGGTCGGGGTTGTCAGCAGTAAGATGCGCCCCGCATTCGGTGATTGGCGCAGCCTGGTAGCGCACTTCGTTCGGGACGAAGGGGTCGGAGGTTCGAATCCTCTATCACCGACCAAATTTGAAAAGCCTGACTTTACGGTCAGGCTTTTCTGCATCTGGGCCTGACTGAACTCTCTGCCCGGGTCTGCACCGAACCGCCGGGTGGCGGCTCCGCCTTACCCGGCCTACGTATCACTTTACCTTTACTACCCCGCCGACTTTTTACCTCGTTTGTTCACCGTTTTGTGACATATTCCATTGCATTTATTTATATATGAATGAATCTTTTTTCGCGTAGCTTATGGATAACTCAGCATTTTCCGCTGTGCGTTTTAACGTTCGCGGTATTAATCGCTCAGATATTCATCATCCTGTCAGAATTTTTTCACAATATTTGCTAATGCAAAACGCTGGTTCACGTGGTCTGAGGAGTTAATCGTCCTGCCATGCAGGCCATAGCACAAATTTCTCTGCTGGAAATAGCGGATTGCGCTTTTTTTACGCTTTGTTTGTTAATTCTCACCTTCGGTGTAAAACCCGGTTACCTGTATTGACGTTTTGACATTCTGTTGACAGATTGTAGGGCATGAGGGGCATTTCATGGAGAATCTGCACTGCAACTCAGTCAACCTTTTGAAAGGAATCACCTCCCCTTAAGCTGCCTTTGGGCACCGCCGACCAGACCGGTAAAAAATAAATAAAGGTTTGTCGGTTATACCCGCCGCAACGGGTAAACAACACATATCACATTGGAGCAGAATAATGAGTATTTCCTTGAAGAAGTCAGGGATGCTGAAGCTTGGTCTCAGCCTGGTGGCTCTGACTGTCGCAGCAAGTGTGCAGGCAAAAACCCTGGTTTACTGTTCTGAAGGTTCCCCAGAGGGGTTTAACCCGCAGCTCTTTACGTCTGGTACAACCTACGATGCCAGCTCAGTACCGATCTATAACCGCCTGGTTGAGTTCAAAATCGGTACCACCGAAGTGATCCCGGGCCTGGCTGAGAAGTGGGACGTCAGCGAAGACGGGAAGACCTACACCTTCCACCTGCGCCAGGGCGTAAAATGGCAGGACAATAAAGAGTTTAAACCGACGCGTGAGCTTAACGCCGACGACGTGGTCTTCTCCTTCGACCGTCAGAAAAACGCGAACAACCCGTACCATAAAGTCTCTGGCGGCAGCTACGAATACTTCGAAGGCATGGGCCTGCCGGACCTGATTAGCGAAGTGAAAAAAGTGGACGATCATACCGTTCAGTTTGTTCTCTCGCGTCCGGAAGCGCCGTTCCTGGCCGACCTGGCAATGGACTTCGCCTCTATCATGTCCAAAGAGTATGCAGATAACATGCTGAAAGCCGGCACGCCGGAGAAAGTGGACCTCAACCCAATCGGCACCGGTCCGTTCCAGCTGCTGCAATACCAGAAAGACTCCCGCATCCTGTACAAAGCGTTTGAAGGCTTCTGGGGCACCAAGCCGCAGATCGACCGTCTGGTCTTCTCCATCACGCCTGATGCCTCTGTACGCTATGCAAAACTGCAGAAAAACGAGTGTCAGGTCATGCCGTATCCGAATCCGGCTGACATCGCACGTATGAAGCAGGATAAAAACCTGAACCTGATGGAGCAGGCGGGCCTGAACGTCGGCTACCTCTCTTTCAACACCGAGAAAAAACCGTTTGATGATGTGAAAGTACGCCAGGCGCTGACCTATGCGGTCAACAAAGAGGCGATCATCAAGGCCGTTTACCAGGGCGCGGGCACCGCAGCGAAAAACCTGATCCCGCCGACCATGTGGGGTTATAACGACGACGTTAAGGATTATACTTACGACGTTGAGAAGGCGAAGCAGCTGCTGAAAGAAGCCGGTCAGGATAAAGGCTTCACCGTTGAGCTGTGGGCGATGCCGGTACAGCGTCCGTACAACCCGAACGCTCGCCGTATGGCTGAGATGATTCAGGCTGACTGGGCGAAGATCGGCGTGCAGGCCAAAATTGTTACCTACGAGTGGGGCGAGTACCTGAAGCGTGCTAAAGCAGGCGAGCACCAGGCAGTGATGATGGGCTGGACCGGAGACAATGGGGATCCGGACAACTTCTTCGCCACCCTGTTCAGCTGCGATGCGGCAAAACAAGGTTCTAACTACTCTCGCTGGTGCTACAAGCCGTTTGAAGATCTGATCCAGCCGGCCCGCGCTGCGGACGATCACAACAAGCGTATCGAGCTCTACAAACAGGCTCAGGTGGTGATGCACGATCAGGCTCCGGCGCTGATCATTGCTCACTCCACCGTGTACGAGCCAGTGCGTAAAGAGGTGAAAGGCTACGTTGTTGATCCATTAGGCAAACACCACTTCGAAAACGTGTCTGTCGAATAATAAAAAAGCGTAAGGGGTGCAGCTGCACCCCATGCCCGGCGGCGCTACGCTTGCGCGGGCCTACGAGTGTAGGCCGGGTAAGCGAAGCGCCACCCGGCGTTAGATTTGTGAGCAATACAGACGTTACGTCACTGGACGTGCGTCATCAGAGAGAATCCGGGTTATGTTGCAGTTCATCCTCCGACGTCTGGG
>DAMBQR010000017.1:0-66119 GCA_032055545.1 Pseudescherichia sp.
AGGCCACCTGACAGGCTTTACAGCCGATACAGGTGGTCACGTCGATAAGCTTCGCTACCTCGAGCTGGTGATCCCGCGCCTGAGGCGCGGGGGTAAAGCTGTTAGTCGCGGAACGACGGATAATGTCTTGAGATTGATAAGCCATAGGTCGTCTCCGTTACACCTTTTCCACGTTCACGAGGAACGCCTTAAACTCCGGCGTCTGCGTGTTCGCATCACCAACAACCGGCGTCAGCGTGTTGGCAATAAAGCCCTTCTTCGCCACGCCTTCATAACCCCAGTGGATAGGTATCCCGATGGTATCGACTTCCTGGCCGTGCACGTTCAGGGTGCGAATACGCTTGGTCACCACCGCTTTGGCCTTGATATAGCCGCGGTTAGAAGAGACCTTCACTGTATCGCCCTGGACAATGCCCAGCTTGCCTGCCAGCTTCTCGCCGATCTCCACAAACTGCTCCGGCTGCGCAATCGAGTTCAACAGCGCGTGCTTGGTCCAGTAGTGGAAGTGCTCGGTCAGGCGGTAGGTGGTCCCTACGTACGGGAACTTATCCGCTTTACCCATCGCGTCCATATCATCTTTGAACACGCGGGCTGCCGGGTTAGAGATCACCTTCGGATGCAGCGGGTTGGTTCCCAGCGGCGTTTCAAACGGCTCGTAGTGCTCCGGGAATGGCCCTTCTGCCATCTTATCGATGGCGAACAGACGTCCGACGCCCTCCTGCAGCATGATAAATGGCCCAACGTTGCTGCCCGGAGGCGCGGTGTTGTAGTCCGGAATATCCGCGCCCACCCATTTACCATTGGCATAGGAGAGCAGCTGGCGTTTCGGATCCCACGGTTTACCCTGCGGATCTGCCGAAGCACGGTTATAGAGAATGCGGCGGTTCAACGGCCACGACCATGCCCAGCCGAGGGTATTCCCCAGCCCTGACGGATCGGCGTTGTCACGGCGCGCCATCTGGTTACCGTCCGGCGTCCAGCTACCGGCAAAGATCCAGCAGCCGCTGGAGGTGGTACCGTCGTCGCGTAGATGAGCAAAGGAGGAGAGCTGATCGCCCTTCTTCGCCAGCACCTTGCCGCTTACCGGGTCGATGATATCTTCCAGCGCCTTGCCGTTGCTCTCCATCGCCACCTCCTGCGGGGATGGGTTCTCCGGCGTGGTGTAGTTCCAGGACATGTTCAGAACCTGTTCCGGGTTCGCACCGCCCTCGGCCGCGTACATCTTACGCAGACGCAGGAAGATACCTGCCAGAATCTCACCGTCGTTCAGCGCTTCGCCCGGGGCGTCCTGACCTTTCCAGTGCCACTGCAACCAGCGGCCAGAGTTAACGATGGAGCCATCCTCTTCCGCAAAGCAGGTTGATGGCAGACGGAACACTTCGGTCTGGATTTTCGATGAATCGACGTCGTTCTGCTCGCCGTGGTTCTGCCAGAAGGTCGAGGTCTCGGTATTGAGCGGATCGATGGTGACCAGGAACTTCAGCTTCGACAGCGACGAGACAACCTTGTTTTTGTTCGGGAACGATGCCACCGGGTTAAAGCCCTGGCAGATATAACCCGTCACCTCGTTTTTCGCCATCATGTCGAAATACTGCAGGACGTCGTAGCCTTTATCCCACTTCGGCAGCCAGTCAAAGCCCCAGCTGTTCTCCGCCGTCGCCTTATCGCCATAGAAGGCTTTCATCAGCGAGACGTAGAATTTCGGGTAGTTGCTCCAGTAGTTAACCTGGCCTTCCAGCAGCGGCTTGGTGGTGTTGCCGGCGAGATAGGTCGCCAGGTCGCTCTGCTTATCGTTCGGCAGCGTCATGTAGCCCGGCAGACTCTGGGTCAGCAGGCCCAGGTCGGTCAGACCCTGAATGTTGGAGTGACCGCGCAGGGCGTTAACGCCGCCGCCTGCCATCCCCATGTTGCCGAGCAGCAGCTGGATCATCGCCATGGTACGGATGTTCTGTGCACCGACCGAGTGCTGCGTCCAGCCGAGCGCGTAGAGGAACGACGCGGTCTTATCATGGGCGCTGGTTTCGGCAATGTATTCACAGACCTTCAGGAAGTCAGCTTTTGGCGTACCGCAGATGTTCTCCACAACCTCAGGCGTATAGCGAGCCAGATGCTTTTTCAGCAGGTTCCATACGCAGCGAGGATGCGTCAGCGTCATGTCGCGTTTCGCATAGCCGTTTTCATCCAGCTCATAGTTCCAGCTGGCTTTGTCATACTTACGCTTATCCGGGTCATAGCCGGTAAACAGACCGTCATCAAAGCCGAAATCTTCCCGCACGATCAGGCTGGCGTTGGTATAGGCTTCGGTATATTCACGGTTATATTTTTCGTTGTTTAGCAGGTACAGCATGACGCCTGACAGGAAAGCGATGTCAGTACCGGAACGAATAGGCGCATAGAAATCCGCGACCGAGGCGGTTCGCGTAAAGCGCGGATCGACGACAATGAGCTTCGCGCCATTGTGGATCTTGGCTTCCATCGCCCAGCGGAAACCCACCGGATGCGCTTCTGCCGCGTTCCCACCCATCACGACGATGAGGTTGGCGTTCTTCATATCGACCCAGTGGTTGGTCATCGCACCGCGACCAAATGTTGGAGCAAGACTTGCTACCGTTGGTCCGTGTCAGACACGCGCCTGGTTATCGACGGCTAACATGCCGAGTGCGCGGGTAAATTTCTGGGATAAATAGCCGGTTTCATTGCTGGCCGCAGAGGCGCACAACATACCGGTAGAGAGCCAGCGGTTTACGGTCACACCCTGCTCGTTCTGCGCGATATAGTTGGCGTCGCGGTCCTCTTTCATCAGTTTGGCGATGCGATCGAACGCCTCATCCCAACTGATACGCTGCCATTTATCAGAGCCTGGCGCGCGGTATTCCGGATATTTCAGGCGGCTTTCGGAGTGGATAAAGTCCACCAGGCCGGCCCCTTTTGGACACAGCGCACCGCGGTTCACCGGGTGATCCGGATCCCCTTCAATGTGGAAGATGGATGATTTGGCATTTTTTGCACCGTCGCCAAGGCTATACATCAATAGCCCACAGCCAACGGAGCAGTACGTACAGGTGTTACGAGTTTCGCGGGTGCGCAGCAGCTTATACTGCCGTGTTTCCGCCAGCGCGACGCTGGGTGCAAAGCCCAGTGCGGCTGCCGTTGTACCTGCCATACCGCCAGCACAGATCTTAAAGAACTGTCTTCTGCTGACCTGCATGGGGTCGCTCCTTACTTTTTTTATTTATATCGACATTGTCTCGAATGGTGATCTCGAGTCTTAACGCTTTGCGGGCATGGCCGTAAAGGTTCAGAATAGGATGGTCCTCCTCACTGCGGAGGAATTGCCGCCAGAATACCACAATGTCACCAGGCCTGTTCCCATACAGTTAACAAAAAGTGAACAATAAAATGCTCTCTACTCCTAAAAAGTCGACCGATATCACAGGGTGTCGCCAGGTCACGCTGTGGAAACGTGATGATCTCCAGCATCCTCAGCCAGATAGCCTGGCGGAAGAGGTACCTGTCGCGCTGGTCTATAACGGGATTTCCCACGTGGTGATGATGGCCTCGCCGAAGGATCTCAACGAGTTCGCCATGGGGTTCTCACTTTCAGAGGGCATTATCGACACGCCTGCGGAGATCTACGGGATGGAGGTGGTGCCCTCCTGTAACGGTCTGGAGGTGCAGGTTGAACTCTCCAGCCGCCGCTTTATGGGATTGAAAGAGCGTCGTCGGGCGCTGGCGGGCCGTACCGGCTGCGGCGTATGCGGCGTGGAGCAGCTTAACGATATCGGCAAGCCGGTGTCGCCCCTGCCGTTTACCCAGACGTTCGATCTGGCGAATCTGGATGGGGCGCTTCGCCAATTGAGCAGCGTCCAGCCGGTCGGCCAGCTTACCGGCTGCACCCATGCTGCCGCGTGGATCGCGCCCGAGGGCGAGCTGATTGGCGGACACGAGGATGTCGGCAGGCACGTGGCGCTGGATAAGCTGCTGGGCCATCGCGCCCGGGAGGGAGAGGGCTGGCAGCAGGGGGCGGCGCTGGTCTCCAGCCGGGCAAGCTATGAGATGGTGCAGAAGTCAGCCATGTGCGGCGTGGAAATTCTGTTTGCGGTGTCAGCGGCAACGACCCTGGCGGTCGAGGTTGCTGAGCGCTGCAACCTGACGCTGGTGGGTTTTTGCAAGCCGGGCAGGGCCACCATCTATACCCACCCGCAGCGTCTGATGGGTGTTTAATATTCATTCAAAAATTTTGAATTTAATCAGCAAATCCCTTTACTTTTAGTTGGTGATTAACCGGTCTATTATTTGTCACATCAAGGCGACGCGCCTTATACAAACAACTTAATTAAAGGGTAACCATCATGAAAAACATCAAAACTTTTGTTGCAGTTATCGCTCTTGCCGCTTCCTTCGGTTCTTTCGCTGCCCAGTCCGTATCTGTAACTGACACCACGCTCTCCGGTGCAGAAGCGAAAATCGCTGCTCAGGCCGAGCAGGCTGGCGCCTCATCCTACAAAATTACCCAGGCCTACTCAGGTAACTATGTACACATGACCGCTGAGCTGACCAAATAACATCTCTATTGTCGAAAGAGCGCCTGCGGGCGCTTTTTTTATGCCACGCCCGCCAGCCGCAGCAGCGCAGTGACCACCGCTGCCGCCACGATCACCACAATTAACGGCATCTTGCGCCAGGCCAGGAATACGGCAAAGGCGACGCCGATCACCCGCGCCATCCCGGCAAAATGATCCCCTTCGTAGAAGGTGGTGGCCAGCGCCACGGAAAACAGCAGCACGGTGGCCGCATCGGAAAGCAGCGCCTGTGAACGCTCAGAAAGGGCCAGCCGGCTACCGAGTTTGGCACCGCCCAGACGCATCAAATAGGTTCCTGCTGATAACAGGACGATGCCGAGAATAAATACCGTCATGTTTTCCACTATTTTTTCCTTGCGGCCAGGCCGAGCAGAGAGAGCAAGACCGGTAAACCCACCGGTGCAAAGGGGACGGCGGCAAGGGATAACGCTGCGCCGCTACAGGCGCGAATAAGCGTGGTGCGATTTTTAAAAGCCGGCACCACTAACGCCAGCAAAATAGCCGGGAAGACCGCATCCAGACCGATAGTCTCCGGGTCGGGCAGCAGTTTCCCTACCACGGCACCCAGCAACGCACCGAGCGGCCAGATAATTGCTACCCCTAACCCGCACAGCCAGTAGGCCGCCTTACGCTGTTCAGGCGTTTTTTGCGACAGGCCAAACACTACGCTTTCGTCATTCATGATGTGGCAGCCGAGCAGGCTGGCACCGCGCTTGCCAACCAGGTCGCGCACCGTCACGCCAAACGGCACATGGCGGGCGTTCACCAGTAGCCCAGCGGCAGCGGCTGCCAGCGGATTACCGCCGCTGGCAACAATGCCGATGAACATAAATTCAGAGGCGCCCGCCAGCACGGTGATAGAGAGCACAAAGGGAACCCAGATTGGGAAGCCGTAGGCGATAGCCAGCGAGCCGTAGGACATGCCGACAATACCCACCGCCAGGCAGACCAGAACGATCGCCTTTATCGTGTCGCCTTTCAGGCAGGAGAGATGATGTTTCATACTGTTGTAGCCGTATTGGTTTAGCCATATCGAACGAATATCCATTATAATGAACGCATCAAGATCGTTTTACAAGATGAACGATTCGTTCGATTTATAGAGAAAGGGCCGTTATATGACGCAGCCAATTAGCGTGATCGCTAAAAGTTTAGTGCGAGAACGCCTGCGAACCGGACTTTCACTGGCGGAAATCGCGCGCCGGGCCGGGATCGCTAAATCCACGCTCTCTCAGCTGGAGTCAGGTAACGGTAACCCGAGCCTGGAGACGCTCTGGTCGCTTTGCGTGGCGCTGGGCATTCCTTTTGCTCGTCTGCTGGAGCCGCAGCAGCCCGCTACGCAGGTGATCCGCCGTGGAGAAGGGACGAAGGTGATTGCCGGCCAGGCTAACTATGAGGCCATTTTACTGGCCGCCTGTCCACCGGGCGCGCGACGTGATATCTATTTACTGCTGACCCAGCCAGGCGCGGATCGCATTTCACAGCCTCATCCTCCGGGATCGGTGGAGCACATCATTGTGACCCAGGGCCGGGCGCTGGTGGGGCTGACCGACGCACCGGAGGAGCTGGGGGAAGGGGATTACATCTGCTATCCCGCCGATCGGCCACATATCTTTCAGGCTCTCGAAGCGGATACGCATGCGCTTCTGGTTGCGGAACAAAATTAAACAGCAAGACACGGAAAAACATGTCGCTTAAAGCCATTGCCAAAGAACTGGGGCTGTCCGTTACCACCGTTAGCCGCGCGCTCAACGGGTATGATGATGTCTCCAGAGAGACGCGCGCCCGGGTTGAAGCGGAAGCACAGCGCCGTGGCTACCGTCCGAATACCTTTGCCCGTCGTCTGAAGATGGGCAAAATCGACGCCGTTGGGCTGGTTTTTCCGGTGCATCCTGTTCCGCTCAATAACAGCGTATTTATGGAGATGGTTGGCGAAATTAGCCATGAACTTGCGCGACATGAGATTGATTTGCTGCTGATTGCCGACGACGATCTGGCCGATAAGCACAGCTATATGCGTATGGTACAGAGCCGCCGCGTGGATGCGCTAATCGTTGCCCACACCCTCGATCGCGATCCGCGTCTTGAGCAGCTCCAGACTATCGGTTTTCCTTTCCTGGCGCTGGGCCGTAGCCAGCTGCCGCAGCCGTATGCATGGTTTGACTTCGATAACTACGCCGGAATGTATCACGCCACGCGCTGGCTGATTGATAAAGGCCATCAGCGTATTGCCCTGCTGGGGGAGAGCAACACGCAGGCTTTTATCACCCAGCGCCGCCAGGGATACCTTGATGCCCTGGCCGAGGCGGGGCTGTCCAGCGAATGGCTGCGCACCATGCCGCCTTCACGGCGCGCGGGCTATAGCACCACCCAGGATCTGCTCTCGCTGGCGTCGCCTCCGACGGCAATCCTGACCGACTGCAACACCCACGGCGACGGCGTGGCGATGGCCCTGTCCCAGCTTGGCCGGTTAACCGGTGAGAACGCCGTTGCGCTGGTAGTCTATGACGGTCTGCCGCAGGACAGCATCGTGGATATCGACGTAGCGGCGGTGATCCAGTCCACCCGTCAGGGCGTCGGCAAACAGATCGCCGATATGGTGCTGCGGTTAATCAACGGCGAAGATATCGCTCAGCTTCAGGTGCTTTGGCAGCCCGCGTTTTCTGCTGGCCAGACGGCGTAAATCTGCCGAAATTCTAAAGCCGATCACAAAACCGAAACGTTTTGGTTTGTATCCGAAACGTTTCGGATCAACACTCAGAACATCCCGACGACAGGAGATGTCTGATGCATGATTCGATTTTACGCCTGGAAAGCAAGACGGTAGACGTCGTGTTA
The DNA here is from genome assembly GCA_032055545.1 of Pseudescherichia sp. Classification (GTDB taxonomy): domain Bacteria; phylum Pseudomonadota; class Gammaproteobacteria; order Enterobacterales; family Enterobacteriaceae; genus Pseudescherichia. The sequence goes on from DAMBQR010000017.1 coordinate 7,422, forward strand.
AAAACGTACCCGTTTGCCGAAATTGTTTACTGGGGACCGCACATTAACCACTTTTCGCCGCAGGATGCAGCGAGTTTATCCCGTCCGGTAGCTAATGGCAGACTGGACATTGACTCGCCAGTGACGCTGATGGCCGAGCTGGGCCACGGCTTGTTTGGTTCACCGGGCATTGAAGGCCATCGCGACGGCTTAGACAGCTCGCCGCTCTTTAAAACCGTTGGCTTTACGCAGCGCGATCAAACCCTGACGGTCATCGCTGAAGATGAGCATGCCGGTCTGCGGCTGACCAGCGAACTTGCCCTCGACGACAGCGGCGTGCTGGTGGTGCGTCACGGTTTAACCAATCTTCGGGCGCAGCCGTGGCAGGTTGACCGCTTCGCCGTCACGCTGCCGATTGCCGAGCGCGCCGGAGAGGTGATGGCCTTTCACGGACGCTGGATCCGCGAATTTCAGCCGCACCGCGTAACGCTCAAGCACGACAGTTTTGTGATTGAAAACCGTCGCGGGCGCACCTCCCATGAACACTTCCCGGCGCTGATTGGCGGCACTCAGGCTTTCAGCGAAATGCGCGGCGACGTCTGGGGCATCCATCTTGGCTGGAGCGGCAACCATCGCCTGCGCGCCGAGGCTAAAACCGACGGCCGCCGCTATCTGCAGGCCGAAGCGCTCTATCTGCCGGGAGAGATGGCCGTTGAAGAGGGAGAGACCCTGTGGACGCCGCGCCTCTACGCCAGCTACTCCGCTAACGGGCTGAACGGGATGAGCCAGCAGTTTCACCGCTACCTGCGGGAAAACGTTATCCGCTTCCCGGAAAACAAGCCGCGTCCGGTGCATCTCAATACCTGGGAAGGGATCTACTTCGACCACGATCCGCACTACATCATGCGGATGGCAGACGAAGCGGCAGCGCTGGGCGTGGAGCGTTTTATTATTGACGACGGCTGGTTTAAAGGGCGCAACGACGACCACGCCGCGCTGGGTGACTGGTATCTTGATGAGAAAAAATACCCCAACGGCCTGATGCCGGTGATTAACCACGTTAAACATCTCGGCATGGAGTTTGGTATCTGGGTCGAGCCGGAGATGATCAACCCGAACTCCGATCTCTATCGGGCGCACCCGGACTGGGTGCTGGCGATGCCGGGCTATGCGCAGCCCACTGGCCGTCATCAATATGTCCTCAACCTGAATATTCCGGAAGCGTTTGAGTATCTGCTTGAGCGTATGAGCTGGCTGCTGGGCGAGCATCCGGTGGACTATGTGAAGTGGGACATGAACCGGGAGCTGGTACAGCCGGGGCACAACGGCAAGGCCGCCGCCGATGCGCAAACCCGCCAGTTCTATCGTCTGTTAGATATGCTGGGCCAACGCTTCCCGCAGGTCGAGTTTGAGTCCTGCTCCTCGGGCGGGGGACGCATCGATTACGAGGTGTTGACCCGCTGTCACCGCTTCTGGGCATCCGATAACAACGACGCGCTGGAGCGTAATACCATTCAGCGCGGGATGAGTTACTTCTTCCCGCCAGAGGTGATGGGCGCGCATATCGGTCATCATAAATGTCATGCCACTTTCCGCCAGCACAGCATTGCATTTCGCGGGCTGACGGCGCTGTTTGGCCATATGGGACTGGAGCTGGATCCGCTCAGCGTAGACGAGCAGGAGCGGGAGGGTTACCGGCACTACGCCGGGCTGCACAAGCGGTGGCGTGAGGTGATCCACACGGGGACCCAGTGGCGCGTGGATATGCCGGATACCACTACCCTGGCGCAGGGCGTGGTGAGTCAGGATCGAAGCCAGGGCTTGTTTATCGTTAGCCAGCTTCAGATGCCTGATTACACCCTGATGATGCCGCTGCGCATGCCGGGGCTGGAGGCAGGTGCGCAGTACCGTATCACGCTGCTCGACCATCCTGACATTCGCTTAACCGGCGAGGGCGGACATACCATGCGCAAGCTGCCTGCGTGGATGGAGGCTCCGCAGACGGTAAGCGGCGAGTGGTTGATGCAGGCGGGAATTGCACTGCCGATTCTGGATCCGGAAAGCGCCATCCTGATTGGTGTAGAACGGGTGTAATGGTGATGGGCCGGGAAGCCGGCCCACAGCTGAGGATAATAATAATGAGCACAACTGCCTGTACCCACAAAGACAACCCTAACTTCTGGATCTTCGGGCTGTTTTTCTTTTTCTACTTCTTTATTATGGCCACCTGCTTTCCGTTCCTGCCGATCTGGCTGTCGGATTTCATCGGCCTGAATAAAACCCATACGGGGATCGTCTTCTCCTGCATCTCGCTCTCTGCCATCGCTTTTCAGCCCGTACTGGGGGTGATTTCAGACAAGCTGGGGCTGAAAAAACATATGCTGTGGATCATCGCGGTGCTGCTGTTTTTGTTCGCGCCGTTTTTCCTCTATGTTTTCGCCCCCCTGTTGAAAACCAACATCTGGCTGGGGGCATTAAGCGGCGGCCTGTACATCGGCTTTGTTTTTTCAGCAGGATCGGGAGCCATCGAGGCCTATATTGAGCGCGTAAGCCGCAACAGCGACTTCGAATACGGCAAGGCGCGCATGTTTGGCTGCCTGGGCTGGGGGTTATGCGCCTCTACGGGGGGGATCCTGTTTGGTATCGACCCGTCATACGTATTCTGGATGGGCTCGGCGGCGGCACTGCTGCTAATGCTGCTGCTGATCATCGCCAAACCGAAGCCCAACCAGACGGCAGAGGTGATGAACGCGCTCGGTGCCAACCAGCCGCAGATCACGGCGAAGACGGTATTTAACCTGTTCCGCCAGCGCAAAATGTGGCTGTTTATTCTCTACGTAGTTGGCGTTGCCTGCGTCTATGACGTATTCGACCAGCAGTTTGCCACCTTCTTCAAATCCTTCTTCGCCACGCCGCAGGAGGGTACCCGCGCCTTTGGTTTTGCTACCACAGCAGGGGAGATCTGCAATGCCATCATTATGTTCTGCTCGCCGTGGATCATTAACCGCATTGGCGCAAAAAACACGCTGTTGATTGCCGGGCTGATTATGGCGACGCGCATTATTGGCTCGTCATTTGCCACCACGGTGGTGGAGGTTGTGGCCCTGAAGATGCTGCATGCGCTGGAGGTGCCGTTCCTGCTGGTGGGCGCTTTTAAGTACATTACCGGCGTGTTCGATACCCGTTTGTCGGCCACCATCTACCTGATTGGTTTCCAGTTTGCTAAGCAGTCAGCGGCGATATTTCTCTCTGCCTTTGCCGGGAATATGTATGACCGGATCGGCTTCCAGGATACCTACCTGATGCTGGGCTGCTTTGTACTGGCGATTACGGTGGTATCGGCGTTTACGCTGAGCGGCAGACAGCAGAGCACCGGTATTACTCCAGGCAGAGCACCTCTTTCAGCTCGACGCTGATCGAGCTGTTACCCAGAAACGACAAAACCCACCAGAGGTGGGTTTTGTAAATCGCTTTGCCTATGGTGTACGCAACCAGAACCTATAAAAGGGGAAGTAGACAGTACAGGCTGTTAATTATGGATACTATAGGGTGTATTTATCGCCGTCAACTTCTTCTGCACATATGTGGTATGCTTCAGCACATCGTTAACGGAGCAAGCGTTAATGCCGCAAAATGCTAATTATTCACCAATTATATCTTTAATCTCACCGGTACGCCTTGGAAGCTATCGTACAACGTTTCGCAGTGTCGATGAATGCGAACTTTATGGTATTTATATATGGTCCCAGCATGCGGCGGCATCTATTTATCCGCTCCTGCAGAATCTGGAAATATCATTAAGAAATTCTATAGATAAAGAAGCCAGGGCACGGTTTGGGGAGCGATGGTGGGAGAGAATACAGAGCAACAGAGACCGAGGTGATTGTCATTTTCACAAGAATATTGAGAAAGCCAAAGATTGTTTAACACGTGAATGGTGTAAAAAAGAGAAGCGGCGCAGGCACGGTACTCATATGGAACACCGACAAGTTCCGGTGTGGACACATGATCAAATCATTGCGGCAACTGATTTTAGTACCTGGCACCATGTGTTAAATAATGAATATAGCTCTCCAGCTCCAGCTGAAAACCAACGCTATTTATGGCCCAAATCATTAAGCAAAGTCTTTAAAAATTATGCAAAAATCAATGCCAATCAGCAAAGGGTCCGAAAGGATTTAGCCGATCTTATTTTTGAACTGAGAGAGTACAGGAATAGGATTTCTCATCATGAGCCCCTATGGGTTAAATCATCCAATGTGAATGATGCAAGAACAGCAATCGATACTGTCAGAGAGAAGATAAATAAAATTGAACTTGTTATCGATGCTCTCGATATCAATCTACTCAATATAATGAGAAAGGTTGGTCTATTTGACAACGCAAGACGGGTTTGTTCACTCGACGAATTGGCTATTTATCGTTATACAAAACCCTATTGTTCTATGACGCCTGAACAACTGCACGTTATAGAGGAGCATTGTCGGCAAGCGAAAGGAAAAAATGAAACCATAATTTGGGAAAATAATAATACAGTGTATGGGTTACGGACCGTACGCTAAAGCCAGGCGACATAGGCTAATGTCACCTGGCAACCTATCACTCCAGGTAGAACACCTCTTTCAGCTCGGCGCTAACCGGGCTGTTATCGGCGTTAGCGGGCATCACATCGCGCATATGTTTCCACCAGCGCTGGCAGACGTCGGTATTAGCGACCGCGTTCCAGCGCTCCTCAGACTCGATCTCCACGGTGGCGAACAGCAGGTTACGTGCTTTATCGAGGTAGATAGCGTAGTGATGCGCGCCGTGATCCTTCAGCACCGCCTCCAGCTCGGGCCAGATGGGAGTATGGCGGCGCTCGTACTCCTCGTGGGCGTTGGCGTTAACCTGCATGACAAAGGCTTTGCGGATCATAACGCCTCCAGATAGAGTTCACGTACCTCGTCGCGGCTGGCGGTACGCGGGTTGCAGGGGGCACACGGATCGGCCAGCGCCTTATCCAGCCAGCCTTCGATATCCTCTTTCGTCACGCCGAGCTGGCTGAAGCCGGAGGGTATCCCGACGCGGGCGCTAAGATCACGGATCGCCTGGATGGCCGCCATGCTTGCCGCCTCGTCGCTCATGCCGCGGGTCTCGACCCCCATCGCCTGTGCGACGCGGGCAAAACGCGCCACCGCGTTCGGGCGGTTAAAGTTCTCAATAATCGGCAGCAGAATAGCGTTGCAGACGCCGTGAGGCAGGTTGTGCGTCGCTCCCGGCTGATGCGCCAGGGCGTGCACCAGACCCAGGCCGGCGCTGTTAAACGCCATCCCCGCCAGATACTGGCCAAAGGCCATCTGCTCCCGTGCTTCGATATTTTGTCCGTCATCGACCGCCTTCGGCAGCCAGAGGTTGATCAGACGGATTGCCTCCAGCGCGTTGGCATCCGTCAGCGGATGTGCGCCGACAGAGACAAACGCCTCTATCGCATGGGTCAGGGCATCCATACCGGTGGCGGCAGTGACCGTTGCCGGGATCGCCAGCATCACGCTGGCATCGTCCACGGCGATATCCGGAATGATGTTGGAGTCGATAATGACCTCTTTTACCTGACGCGCCGAGTCGATGATCACTGCGTTGCTGGTCATCTCTGCCGCCGTACCGGCGGTGGTATTGATGGCTACCAGCGGCACGCCAGCGTTAACGACTTTACCGACGCCGGAGTAGGCGGTTGAAGGACCCGGGTTGGCGGTGAGGATTTTTACCGCTTTCGCGGTATCGATCGGGCTGCCGCCGCCGAAGGCAATGATGTAGTTACACTGCGCCGCCTGCCAGGCCGCGTAGCCCTCCTGCACCAGCTCCTCGGTGGGGTTAGGGAAGACGCTATCAAACAGATGGTATGGCATCTGGTGCGCATCCAGGGCGGCAAACAGGCTATCGAGCAGGCCCAGCTTAACCAGCTGACCGTCGGTGACAATCAGCGCCTTGCCCCACTGCTTGTTTGCTACCAGATTCACCATATCGCCAATTGCGCCTGCGCCATGCAGGCTGATTTTAGGCAGTGCCAACATAAAGCTCATGATAGATCTCCGTTAATTGCTGTGATTTTTTAAATTCGTCTTCGCTGCAAAATCCGGCGGGTAATAATCGGCAGGGAGATGACCACAATCAGCATCGCGCCGATGATGATCGACATCACGATGCCCGGCACGTTGAGCAGGCTCAGGCCGAAGGTCACCAGTCCCATCAGGAAGGCGGCGATAATCACGCCCACCATGCTGCCGGAGCCGCCGAGAATGTTAACCCCGCCCAGCACCGCCATGGTGATCACCGCCAGTTCCCAGCCGGTAGCAATGGTGGGGCGGGTGCTGCCGAGGCGCGAGGTGAGCAGCACCGAGGCCAGCCCGGCCATTAGCCCTACCAGGGCGAAGAGCAGCAGGTTGTGGCGCTTCACGTTGATGCCGGAGTACCACGCCCCGGTTGGGTTATTGCCGATGGCGTAGGTGCGGCGACCAAAGTTGGTGCGGTGCAGCACGAACGCGAAGATGCCCGCCAGCACGATAAAGAGTGCAAACTCAAATGACAGCGCCCCCCAGACGTAGCCCTGGCCGAACCACGCGAAGCTTTCGGGATAGTCGTTCAGCGCCTTATCGCCCAGCAGAATGTAGGTAATGCCGCGATAGAGGCTCATGGTGCCGATGGTGATGACGATGGAAGAGAGATTAAACCGCGTCACCAGCAGGCCGTTGAACAGCCCGCACAGCAGGCCCACCCCTAATCCCACGACCACCAGCAGCGGCGTATCGACCCCCGCCTGGGCGCAAAAACCCATCACGGTAGAGCTGAGGGCAATGGTGGAGGCCACCGACAGGTCAATCTCCCGGGCGATGATCAGCATCGCCATCGGCAGCACGATGATCGCCTTCTCGGTAAAGTTAAAGGTGGCGTCGGAAAGGTTCCAGATATCAAGGAAGTAGGGAGACGCAAAGGCGTTAATTAAAAACACCAGCAGCGTCACGGCGAGTAAAAAGCCTTCCCAGCACAGGAGCCGTTTCAGCAGCGGCAGCGCTGCGGGGGCGCTGCCTGCCCCATCAGTGGTTAACATTTTGCTCATGGTTTCACCGCCTGTTTCTGTCGGGCCAGTGCCGCATCGCGCAGGATCAGCCGCCCTTTACGTTTATTGCCGCGCTCGTTAAGCAGAACCGCGATGACGATCACCGTGCCGGAGATGGCCATCTGCCAGAAGGGCGAGATACCGATCACCGGCAGCGCGTTGTTGATCACGCCGAGGAACAGCGCGCCAAACAGACAGCCGAGCACGCGGCCCGTGCCACCCATGGTGCTGACGCCGCCGATCACGCAGGCGGCCACCACCTGCAGCTCAAAGCCGTTTGCGACATCGACATAGGCCACGGCGAAGCGGGAGATCCACAGATAGCCGCAGAACCCGGCCAGCGCGCCGGAGAGGCAGAAGCTGACGAACTGCATTTTTCCGGCATTGATGCCGGTATAGTACGCCGCCGTGGCGTTGCCGCCCGCGGTATAGAGCGCCCGCCCGGTGCGGCTGTAGCGCAGGAAGTAACCCACCACCAGCAGTGCAGCGACGGCGCACCAGCTCAGCAGCGGCAGCCCCAGCACGCTGGTGCGCGGCAGGGCAAGGAAGTCGCCGCTCATCTGATGGGAGTTGATCCAGCCTCCGTCGGAGAGCAGAAAGATAATGCCGCGATAGATACTCATGGTGCCGAGGGTGACCACAATCGCCGGGATCCCCATCTTCCACACCAGCAGGCCGTTGATGATGCCCATCACCAGTCCAAGGCCGGTCGCCAGGATCAGCAGCGCCCAGACCGGAATATCAGGGTGGTGGAAGTTGAGCAGGGCGACGATCATTCCGGTCAGCGCCAGGTTGGCGGCCATCGACAGGTCAATGCCCTTGGTCAGCAGCACCATCATCTGGCCGAGGGCGAGAATAATCAGGATCGCAGTATCGTTGAAAATCTCCGCGAGGTTGCCGGGCGCGATAAACGACGGCACGCGGCTGCCGATAGCCAGCACCATCAGGACGATCACCGCAGCCAGCAGCGCCTCGCGGTTTTTAAGCAGTTGTTGCCACATTATGCAGCCTCCTGTTTCGCACCGCTGGCGGCGCTGACGATGGTCTCCGCCGTGGCTTCACCCGCCGCATATTCGGCCACCATCCGCCCCTCGTGCATCACCACAATCCGGTCGGCCATGCCCATCACCTCCGGTAGCTCTGAGGAGACCATGATCACCGCCAGCCCCTGGCCCACCAGCTCGGACATAAACTGATGTACGGCCGCCTTCGAGCCGATATCAATGCCTTTGGTTGGCTCATCGAGGATGATGACATCAGGATGGGTGGCGAGCCATTTGCCGATCACCACCTTCTGCTGGTTGCCGCCGGAGAGCGTCTCCACCGGCTGTTTCCAGCTGAACGCTTTGACCTGAAGCCGTCTGGCATACTCATCGGCAAGCTGCCACTCACGATCGTCGTGCAGCACGCCGTTCGGGTTAAGCTTGCTAAGCTGTGGCAGGCTGATGTTCTGGGCGATAGGCAGGGCAATAATCGCTCCCTGCTTCTGCCGCTCCTCCGGCACGCAGACGATACCGGCCCGGATGGCATCCGCAGGCTGGTGGAACTGCACCGCCTTGCCGTTAAGCACGATCTCGCCGGAGGAGGGACGCGACACCCCGGAGAGTGCCTGCATCAGCTCGGTACGGCCCGCGCCTACCAGCCCGTAAAAGCCGAGGATCTCCCCCTTGCGCAGAGTAAAGTTGATGTGGGCAAACTCGGTGGGATGGCAGAGATCCTTCACCGCCAGCACCGTTTCGCCAGGATCGCAGGCGATCTTGGGATAGGTCTGGGTAATGGCGCGGCCGACCATCATCGCCACCATCCGCTCTTCGCTGATCTCGCTCATCGCCCCGGAGCCGACGTACACCCCGTCGCGTAGGATGGTGTAGTGATCCGCCAGCTCAAAAATCTCGTCAAACTTGTGGGAGATAAACAGGATCGCTTTGCCCTCCTGCTTCAGGCGCTCAACGATCTGGTAGAACTCCAGAATCTCGTGCTGGGAGAGCGCGGCGGTGGGCTCGTCGAGGATCACCACCTGCGCATCAAAGGAGAGGGCGCGGGCAATGGCGACCATGTGGCGCTGGGCAATGCTCAGGGTTTTCAGGGTGGCGTGCGGATCGATCTGTACTTCGAGCCGGCCCAGAATCTCCCGCGCCCTCTGGTGCATGGCGGGCCAGTCGAGCTTTTTCAAAAAGCCCTTATAGAGGTACTGGCCGACAAAAATGTTCTCCGTCACCGACAGCTCATCAAACAGCACAGTCTCCTGGTGGATCGCCGTGATACCTACCCGATGGGCGGATTCCGGCGTCGGAAGCTGGATGGGGATCGCCTTATAGAGGATCTCCCCCTCCTCAGGCTGATAGATGCCGGTCATCACCTTAACCAGCGTGGATTTGCCCGCGCCGTTTTCACCAATCAGGGCGGTGACTTTGCCAGGCCAGAGATCAAGCTGTACGTTCTCAAGGGCGCGCACGCCGGGGAACACCTTGGTGATCCCCTTGAGCTGAAGCAGTGGTGTCATGATAAGTCTCCGAATCGATACGAGATCGTAGGGCGGGTCAGCGCCAGCGCCACCCGCCGTTTTGCCGGATAAAAAATCAGAAGATCTTCGAAAACTTATCAATATTGCTGGCATCGTAGACGAACGGCTCGGCCATCGCGCCGCTGCCGTCTGCGTCCAGCTTCACTTTGCCGAGCTTGCCCATATTGGCTTCGGTTTTGGTCGCCGTGCCTTTGACCAGATCGTCAGCCAGGTAGGTCGCGGCGTAGCCCAGATCGATCGGGTTCCAGATTGCAAAGCTTTTGGTTGCGCCAGACTTCACCGCGCCCGCCATCTCCGACGGCAGGCCCAGACCGGTGACGTACACCTTGCCAATCTTGCCCTGATCCTTCACCGCCTGCGCGGCGGCCACGATCCCCACTGAGGAAGGGGAGATAATGACCTTCAGATCCGGGTAGGTTTTCAGCAGGGCGACCGCCTCGCGGTAGCTCTTATCGGAGAGATCGTCGCCGTAGGCCACCGTTACCAGGTTAATGGAGGGGTACTTCGACAGCACCTTTTTCATCTCTTCAATCCAGATGTTCTGGTTGGTCGAGGTTGGCGTCGCGCTGAGGATCGCCACATCGCCCTTCTCCACGTTCAGCGCCTTCAGCGCCTCGGCGGCAAGCTTAACGTTGGTTTCACCAATCAGGGCATTGTTTGACGGGTTAAGATGGATCTGGCGGCCCGCTTTGGCCACGCCGGAGTCCCACGAGACAACTTTGATCCCGCGCTGCATCGCTTTTTTCAGCACCGGCACGACGGCGTCCGGATCGTTCGCCGAGATGGCGATCGCATCAACCCCCTGGGCGATCAAACCGTTAAGCACTTCGATCTGCGCCTCTGCGGTGGTGGTGGTCGGGCCGGTATAAATGACTTTTACATCCCCTAACTCTTTGGCCGCCTCCTGGGCACCGACGTTGGCTGCCTCAAAGAAACCATTGCCGAGGGATTTTGCAACCAGGGCAATTTTCACTTCTGCTAGTGCGGAACCGGACAACGCCAGAGCGGCAACGGTGAGGATCAAGCTTGTCTTTATTCTCATTGCTTTTACTCCACTGATATTGAGTTAGTTGTGTAGGGCTTGCAGGTGTGGCTTCGCCCCGTCTCATTGAGCGGGGCGCGATGTTCTTATTTATAAAGCTCAAGTGCGCTGGCCATCGGCGTCACGCCAAAGCGTTTGCCGAGGGCAATCAACTCCTCCTGAGTGATGGTCTGCTTCATGCCGCCCATCGAGTAGACCTTCACCAGCACCTCGGCAGACTTCTCGGCGGTGTCGATCAGGCCAAAAGCTTCGTCCAGGGTGGGGCCGCTGCCGAAGACGCCGTGGAACGGCCACAGCACCAGCGAGTGCCGGGACATCTGCCCTGCGGTAGCCTGGCCGATCTCATCGGTGCCCGGGACCATCCATGGCAGAATGCCAACGCCGTCAGGAAACACAACCAGGCATTCGGTACTGCCTTCCCACAGTTTGCGGGTGATCACATCCATATCGTTTTCCAACACATAGGTGAGGGCGATCAGGTTAGTAGCGTGACAGTGCATGATCACCCGGTCCTTGCCGTCGGTGGCCTTGATACGCTCGCAGTGGGAGAGAAAGTGCGCCGGCAGCTCGGAGGTGGGGACCGCTTCGTCGGTCAGCCCCCAGAGAATGTGGTAGCCCGCACCGTCGCTATCAACCTTAACGATGCCTAAGTTAGCAACCGGGTCGAGCTGCACGTTACGAAAGAATTTGCCGGAGCCGGTAACGATAAACGGCGTATTGGCCAGCAGCGGCATCGGCTGGCTCAGAGCGATATAGCGCGGGCTGGCGTGGAACTCGGCCTCAAACGGCGCGATATCCGCATCGTCCAGGCGCAGGGTCAGGTTGCCGCCGTTGCGCTCGTCCCAGCCCTTCAGCCAGGCGTCAGAGGTGGCTTTGATCATCCCCTGGACGAACCATGAATGAGTAATGGTCTGCATAGTCTCTCTATTCCTTCAAAATGTTTTTTACTTGCGATTGGCCAAAATGTCTTTCTCATAGGCGCGAACGCTGTCCAGCCACTGGCTCCCCGCCGGGGTATCGTGGCGCTGGCAGTACATCTCCCATACCGCCTGCCACGGCAGCGATTTTTGCTCCTCCAGCAGCGCCAGGCGGGCGGTGTAATCGCCCTCGGCTTCCAGCGTGCGTAGTTGGGCGGTCGGCTCCAGCAGGGCGCGCAGCAGGGCTTTTTTCATATTGCGGGTGCCGATCACCCACGCGGCGATGCGGTTGATAGAGGCATCAAAGAAGTCGAGACCAATGTGCACCCGGTCAAAGAGATCGTGGCGGACGATTTCGCTGGCGATCGCCTGGGTTTCGTCATCCAGCAGCACCACATGGTCGCTGTCCCAGCGCACCGGACGGCTGACGTGTAGCAGCAGGCGCGGGATATAGAGCATGGCGGCGGAGATCTTGTCGGAGATCACCTCCGTCGGATGGAAGTGGCCGGCATCAAGGCAGAGCGCGGTCTGGCGGCTGGTGGCGTAGCCCATGTAAAACTCATTCGAGCCGACGGTGTAACTCTCCGCACCGATGCCGAACAGCTTGCTCTCGACGGCATCGATGTGATGGTCGAGGCTCAGCTTTTCACTCAGGGCCTCATCCAGCGCGGCGAGCAGGCGCTGGCGCGGCGCGAGGCGGTCAACGGTAACGTCCTTCATGCCATCCGGCACCCAGATGTTCATCACCGACGGCGTGCCCAGCTGCTCGCCAAAGTACGCCGAGACGCGGCGGCAGGCTTTAACATGGTCGATCCAAAACTGGCGGATCTCATCGTTGGCGTGGGAGAGGGTAAACCCATCGGCGCTCAGCGGATGCGAGAAGCAGGAGGGGTTAAAGTCCAGGCCCAGCTTCTGCGCTTTTGCCCACTCCACCCAGTTTTTAAAGTGCTCGGGCCTGATGGCGTTACGCTCTACCGGCGTCTCCGACTCCAGGTAGATGGCATGGAGGTTCAGGCGCTTTGGCCCTGGGATCAGGCTCAGGGCCTGCTCGAGATCGGCCCGCAGCTCCTGCGCGCTGCGCGCTTTGCCCGGGTAGTTGCCGGTGGCCTGGATGCCGCCGGTCAGGCCCCCCTGCGGGTTCTCAAACCCGGCAACATCATCGCCCTGCCAGCAGTGCATGGAGACCGGCAGGCGATCGAGCTGGCGCAGCGCCTCCTCAACATCAACGCCTGATGCGGCAAACCGCTGCTTAGCCAGTTCCCAGGCTTGTTCAATTGGAGTGGTCATGCGCAAAGCTCCTTTCTCTGTTGTTTGGTTTGAAACTGCGCAGCGTGGCGGGCAATTTCACTGTCAGGTTGTGGAATAAAGGTGGTCAGATCGTAATTGGCCGTCACGACCTTGCGGAAAGCGTCAATGTTGTTCAGCTCGTCCAGGGTCATCAGCTGAATACCGATATTGCCCAGCGTCGAGGCTTCAACGGGGCCAGCGACCACGGTGACGCCGCAGGCATCGGCGCAGAGCTGGTTAAGAAGGCGGTTCTGGCAGCCGCCACCAACGATATGCAGCTGGCTAAACGGCCTGCCGCGCAGCAGCGCCAGCTCGCCGAGCACGTCGGCGTAGAGCAGGGCGAGGCTATCGAAGATGCAGCGCGCCAGTTCAGCCTGGCTGGCTGGCTCCGGCTGGCCTGACTCGCGGCAGGCGGCCTGGATCTCGGCGCACATGTTGTCCGGATTAATAAAGCGCTCATCGTTGGGATTGATCAGCATCCGGCACGGCGTAAGCTGCTCGGTGTCGGCTATCAGGGCGGGCAGGTCAGTCACGTTCTGCTCTCGCAACACGCGCTGCAGCAGCCACAGGCCCATGATATTTTTCAGCACCCGGTAGCGCCCTTCGGCACCGCCCTCGTTGGTGATATTGGCCGCCAGCGCCGCCTCGTTGGTATAGGGGGTGGTACTCTCAAAGCCCATCAGGGACCAGGTGCCAGAGGAGAGATAGGCGCTGTCCGCGTCGCTCAGCGGCGAGGCGATCACCGCGCTGGCGGTATCATGGCTGGCGACGGCTACAACGGGGATCTCATTGCCCTGCGGGCTTCGCCAGTGACCGACCACGTTGCCCGGCTGGGTAGGGCGGCCAAACCAGGCTTTATCAGCCCCGGTCCAGACCAGCAGAACCTCATCCCACTCATCGTTATCGATGTTGACCAGCTGGGTGGTGGTGGCGTTGGTGTACTCCCAGTTCATCTTGCCCGTCAGGCGAAAGCTAAAGTAGTCCGGGATCAGCAGGGCATGAGCCACCTGCGCCGCCTGCGCTGGCTGTTGATCAACAAAGGCGCGCAGCTGGTAGAGGGTGTTAAATGGCAGAAACTGAATGCCGCTGCGTTGGTAGATGGTCTCTCTGCCGAGCTGCGCCTGGGCGCGGGCCATCACGCCGTGGGTGCGATCGTCGCGGTATGACACCGGCAGGCCGACACGCTGGCCGTGTCTATCAATCAGCACATAGTCAACGCCCCAGGTATCAATGCCGATGCTATCTATTTGGCTGACCTGCTCGCTGACCTTGTTTAGCCCAAGCCGAATCTCATTTTCCAGACTGTCGATATCCCAGGTCGCGAAGCCGGCCACGTTTTGCAGACCGTTGGCGAAGCGGTGGATTTCCCGCAGCGACAGGGTGCGCTGTTTACTGTCGTAACGCGCCAGCGTGACGCGCCCACTGGATGCGCCGAGATCGACCGCGACACAATGGCGAAAGGTCATAGTGGAGTCCTTCTGAGAGTCATTGCACTCAGTCTACGAACCCCTTCAGCGGCGCACCTTCTTGCTATGGACAGGCAAAATCAGGCGCTGGCAAGAAAGCAAAGATGAACGTGATAGTGTTCACAATTCCCGGCAATCACCCCCTCTCGCAGCGGATGTGACGCCAGCCGCATTTCCCGATCTTTCCCAGCGTTTCTTGAAAAAGCGACCGGGTTTGCGCGCTTTGACGTCAAAAATTCAAGGTGGGATTGCCAGCCCTTCATTACTATTTTTGGCATGTTCTCCATTTCAGGAAGCCATCATGACCGTACTACACAGCGTGGATTTTTTTCCGTCAGGTAAAACGCCTGTGGCTATCGAGCCGCGCCTCCCCCAGTCGGCGTTTCCTGAACATCACCATGATTTCCATGAGATTGTTATCGTTGAGCATGGTACGGGCATTCACGTTTTTAACGGCCAGCCCTACTCCATTAGCGGGGGCAGCGTCTGCTTTATCCGCGACCACGATCGCCATCTCTACGAGCATACCGATAATCTCTGTCTGACCAACGTGCTCTACCGCTCGCCGGAGGCTTTCCAGTTCTTAGCGGGCCTGAACCAGCTGCTGCCTCAGGAGCAGGACGGACACTACCCCTCCCACTGGCGGGTTAACCAGGGGGCGTTACAGCAGGTACGGCAGATTGTCAGCCAGATGGAGCAGAGTAGCCCGGAGGAGGGAACCGCGGCCCTTGCCAGCCGGGAGATCCTGTTTATGCAGCTGCTGGTGCTGCTGCGCAAGAGCAGCCTTGAGGAGGGCGGAGTTAATAACGATGCCCGACTGAGCCATATGATGGCGTGGCTGGAGGATCACTTTGCGGATGAGATCTGCTGGGAGTCCCTTGCTGATCGCTTCTCGCTCTCCTTGCGTACGCTGCACCGCCAGCTGAAGCAGCATACGGGCATGACCCCGCAGCGCTACCTCAACCGTCTGCGCCTGATTAAAGCCCGTCACCTGCTGCGCCACAGCGATGAGAGCGTTACCGATATCGCGTATCGCTGTGGTTTCGGCGACAGCAACCACTTTTCCACGCTTTTCCGCCGGGAGTTTAGCTGGTCGCCGCGGGATATCCGCCAGGGGCGGGATACGCCGCTGCAATAGCCGTAAACGAGAAGGCAGTCACCGTTTTTTCGCGGGAAAACAGCTAAATATAGAAGGTTGAAGGCTGTTGAGGTGATGCTGTGGCAGGCCAGTTGATTCTGCGGAAAGATGATTTTTTTGCCAGGCCTGGGCAGGCGGTCGCGGTGGCCGATCGCTATCCGCAGAACGTCTTTGCTGAGCACTCCCACGAGTTTAACGAGCTGGTACTGGTCTGGCGCGGCAACGGCCTGCATATTCTTAACGATCGTCCGTACCGCATCACCCGGGGCGATCTCTTCTATATCCGCGCCGAGGACCGTCATGCCTATGCCTCGGTAAACGATCTGGTGCTGCAAAACATCATCTACTGCCCGGAGCGGCTGACGCTTAACCTTGACTGGGCCGCCCATATTCCAGGCCTGGACGGCAGGGAGCCAATACCTTACTGGCGCATGGGTAGCAGCGGCATGGCCCAGGCCCGGCAGGTGATTAGCCAGCTGGAGCACGAGAGCGCAAAAACCGATCCACTCTCCGATCCGCTGGCAGAAACGCTGTTTGCCCAGCTGGTACTCACCCTGAAGCGCCATCGCTATGCCACTGACAATCTCTCGGCGACCCGCAGCGAAGCGTTGCTTGATAAGCTCATCACTGCCCTGGCCAACAGCCTCAACCGCGCCTTTTTGCTTGAACAATTTTGCGAGCAAAATCAGTGCAGTGAGCGTACACTACGTCAGCAGTTTCGTACCCAAACCGGCATGACAATCAACCACTATCTGCGCCAGCTGCGCATCTGCCATGCCCAGTATCTGCTCCAGCATAGCGAGCTGATGATCGGTGAAATTGCGACACGCTGTGGTTTTGAAGACAGCAACTATTTTTCCGTGGTTTTTACCCGTGAAACCGGTGTGGCTCCTAGTCAATGGCGGCAGCGCAGCAGGGCGCTCACGGGCACATAACAAAAGATTATAACCATATAAAAACTACGGCATTGATAAACATTTTCAATATCACTTAATTAACTATAATGAACCAACTGCTTACGCGGCGTTAACAGTATCGCCGCCCGACAATTAATGGAGATGATTATGAGTTACACACTGCCATCACTGCCGTACGCTTATGATGCACTGGAACCGCACTTCGATAAGCAGACGATGGAAATCCATCACACTAAACATCACCAGACCTACGTTAACAACGCTAACGCCGCGCTGGAAAGCCTGCCAGAGCTGGCTAACCTGCCGGTAGAAGAGCTGATCGCCAAACTGGATCAGGTTCCGGCTGATAAGAAAACCGTACTGCGCAACAACGCAGGCGGCCACGCCAACCACAGCCTGTTCTGGAAAGGCCTGAAAACCGGTACTACCCTGCAGGGTGAACTGAAATCCGCTATCGAGCGCGACTTCGGCTCCGTTGAGAAATTCAAAGAAGAGTTCGAGAAAGCAGCGGCAACCCGCTTCGGCTCCGGCTGGGCCTGGCTGGTACTGAAAGGCGACAAGCTGGCCGTTGTCTCTACCGCCAACCAGGATAGCCCGCTGATGGGTGAAGCTGTTTCTGGCGCATCCGGCTTCCCGATCCTGGGCCTGGACGTGTGGGAGCACGCTTACTACCTGAAATACCAGAACAAACGCCCGGACTACATCAAGGCATTCTGGGAAGTGGTAAACTGGGACGAAGCTGCTGCCCGTTTCGCTGCTAAAAAATAAGGTTGCATTGCTTCCGATGAAAAGCGAGTCTGATGACTCGCTTTTTTTGTATCGGGATAAGGCGCTGCGATGCACCATCAGGTTAACGTTTTTACAGGCAAAGTAAGGGATTATGAGGGCAGTCGGCCAAGCGCTATTGCCAAGGTGCAGGTTAATGGCGAACTGACGTTAACCGATCTCGGTCTTGCTGGTGACCAGCAGGCGGAGAAGAAGATCCACGGCGGGCCGGATCGCGCGCTGTGCCACTATCCACGCGAGCACTATCGCCACTGGGCAAACGCGTTTCCTGAACAGGCGGATCGCTTTGTTGCCCCGGCGTTTGGCGAGAACCTCTCTACCGAGGGGCTGACCGAGCAGAATGTCTACATCGGGGATATCTTTCGCTGGGGGGAGGCGCTGATTCAGGTGACTCAGCCACGCTCGCCCTGCTTCAAAGTTAACTACCATTTTGCCATCCACGACCTCTCCTCTCTGATGCAGGAGAGCGGCCGCACGGGCTGGCTCTACCGGGTGATTGCCCCGGGTAGCGTCTCCGGCGATGCGCCCCTTGAGCTGGTTTCCCGCTGTAGCGAGGTGAGCGTCTATGATGCTGCCGCCATCGCCTGGCATCTGCCGTTCGACGACGAGCAGTACCACCGCCTGCTCTCTGCCGCCGGTCTCTCGGTGAGCTGGGCCAGAACCATGCAGAAACGACGCCTTAGCGGCAAGATCGAGCCTTTTTCTCCCAGACTGTGGGGCAGGAAACCGTAGGCCGGGTAAGCGCAGCGCCACCCGGCGTTAAACTACGACCGCTTATGCAACGGTAGCCAGATGGTTAAGCGTAAGCCGCCGAGCGGGCTGTCGTCGGCCTTAACCCAGCCGCGATGCTGCTGAATAGCCGTCTCAACAATTGCCAGCCCCAGCCCGGTACCGCCGGATTCACGGTCGCGTGCCTCGTCGGTGCGGTAGAACGGCCGGAAAATCTGCTCGCGATCTTCTGCACTGACGCCAGGACCATCGTCATCAACGTTAATCGTTACGCCCTCTTTATCCACCGCAAAGCTGACCTCAATCTTCGTATGCGAGTAGCGCAGGGCATTACGCACGATATTCTCCAGCGCGCTCTCTAGCGCATTGGGGTTACCGTATAGCGGCCACGGCCCTGGCGGGAAGTTGACGGTAAGGGATTTACCCATCTGCTCGGCTTCAAAAGCGGCATTGTCCAGCACCTCGTTCCACAGGTGGTTGGCCTTCACGGTCTCGCTCACCAGGGCATTCTTCTGTTGGTTGCGCGACATCACCAGCAGATCGTTGATCATGCTGTCGAGGCGCTGCGCCTCGGTCTCAATACGGGCCAGCTCTTTGCTCTCACCGCTGCGACGACGCAGCAGGGCGGTGCCAAGCTGTAGGCGCGTCAGCGGGGTGCGCAGCTCGTGGGAGATGTCCGAGAGCAGGCGCTGCTGGGTGGTCATCATCCGCTCCAGGGCGCTTACCATCTGGTTAAAGCTGGCGCCGGCGGCAAGAAACTCCTGCGGCCCGGCTTCCAGCTCCGGATGCTGGCGCAGGTTGCCCTGAGCCACCTCGTCCGCTGCGTTTTTCAGCTTACGCGCCGGTTTTGCCAGGCTCCACGCCAGCCAGAGCAGCAGCGGGGAGCTGATCAGCATGGTGACAATCAGCAGCAGCAGCGGGCGGTCAAATAGCAGGTTGATAAAATCGGACTGTGAATTGCTTGCCGGACGGATGAGGTAGAGCTGGTAGTTATCTTCCCCGTCGCGGATGGAAAACGGCCCTACCAGCTCTACCCGCCCATACTTCTTCTTCTGCGGATGGTCAGAGTTATCCGCCTGACCAATAAAGTTACGAATGATCTGCATTTCGCTGCGTTCAGCGCCGATCACCCGGCCTTCACTGGTTACCAGCAGCAGACGCTGCCCCGGCGGTGCCCACTTATCAATCGCGCGAAACAGCCGCCGCCACCACATCAGATCGTTCGGTGGATCGAGGGCCAGCTCCGCCTCAACGTGCTGCTCAATCATCACGCCCTGGCGCTGCTCGCTGTCCAGCAGCTCCGTCATCTGCCGGGAGTCCAGCTTAGGCACCATTAATACCAGCATCAGCACCAGTGCCAGCGTCAGCCAAAAAATAGCAAAGATACGAGCCGTCAAACTTCCTATCATGAAGCCGCAACCATCAGATAGCCGCGTCCGCGCAGCGTTTTAAACCATGGATGGCCATCTTTACGCTCCGGCAGCTTACGGCGCAGGTTAGAGATATGCATATCGATCGCACGATCGAACGGCGTCAGGCGCTTACCCAACACTTCCTGGCTAAGGTGCTCCCTGGAGACCACCTGGCCCAGGTGCTGCGCCAGCAAATAGAGTAGGGTGAATTCGGTGCCGGTCAGCTCCAGCGACTGGCCGTCAAAGCTGGCCTCCTGGCGGCCTGGGTTCAGGCTCAGGGCATCCACTTCTAAAGTCGGTGAGCCGTTATCGCTGTTCTGCTGCTGCTCGCTCCAGTGAGAACGGCGCAGGATGGCGCGGATACGGGCCACCAGCTCGCGATCGTTAAAGGGTTTAGGCAGATAGTCGTCCGCGCCCAGCTCAAGGCCGAGAACGCGATCCAGCTCGCTACCGCGCGCCGTCAGCATAATGACGGGGGTCTGGTGTGTCTGGCGTAGCTCTTTAAGGGTGTCGATACCATTCTTCTTTGGCATCATAACGTCGAGCAAAAGCAGATCGATGCTGTCGTCCAGGAGGTCTAGCGCCTGCTCCCCGTCATGGGCAACCTGCACATTGAAGCCTTCCATGTCGAGCAGCTCCTTTAAAAGGGAAGTAAGCTCTCGGTCATCGTCAACTAACAAAATTTTATTCATTGTTTAAATACCTCCGAGGCAGAAATTACGTCATCAAGGCTCGCTAATCCATGACTTTACGTTGTTTTACACCCCCTGACGCTAGTTTGCAGCCTGAATCGTAGACTGAGTTCAGTTGATTGGCGACACAAACAATTTTGGGAGCAAGTGATGCGCATTGTTACCGCTGCCGTCATGGCCTCAACGCTGGCGTTAAGTACTGTGGGCCACGCAGCTGAAGTCGTAACAGGCGATAACTGGCACGCATCTGAAGAGCTTGCGCCGCGTAGTACCCAGAGCCATATGTTTGACGGCATCAGTTTAACCGAGCATCAGCGCCAGCAACTGCGTGATTTGATGCAGCAGGCGAGGCATAAGCTGCCCCCTGTTAATGTTAGCGAAATCGAGGCGATGCATGACCTTGTGACCGCAGAAAATTTTGATGAAAACGCCGTGCGTGCTCAGGCAGAAAAAATGGCGCAGGAGCAGGTTGCTCGCCAGGTCGAAATGGCCCGGGTTCGCAACCAGATGTATCACCTGCTCACGCCAGAGCAACAGGCGGTTTTACATAAGAAACACCAACAGCGGATCGACCAGCTGCGCGACGTTGCAAAGCTGCAACAAGGCGCTCCGCTAACGCTATCTAGTAGCAGTACCGGTAGTAAGTAGTAACCAGTAACAACCCTGTTTTCCTTGCCATAGACACCATCCCTGTCTTCCCCCTCATGATGAGGGGGTTTTTTTTGCCTTAATCTCCTCACCGCGAGTTAAACAGCCCCGTTTTTTGTCACATTGCCTGATTTGTCATCCGTTATACTACCCCTGTGTCCGGACGGGAGTGCGTATGAATCAAGTATATGGGCAGCTGGTGAGCCGGGCAGCCATCGCCGCGACGGTAATGGCCTCGTTACTGCTGGTAATTAAAATTTTTGCGTGGTGGTATACCGGGTCCGTGAGCGTGCTGGCGGCGCTGGTGGATTCGCTGGTGGATATTGCCGCCTCGCTGACCAACCTGCTGGTGGTGCGCTATTCGCTACAGCCAGCGGATGATGAGCACACCTTCGGGCACGGCAAGGCCGAGTCGCTGGCGGCACTGGCGCAGAGCATGTTTATCTCCGGCTCGGCGCTGTTTCTCTTTTTAACCGGTATTCAGCACCTTGCTCGCCCGGAGCCGATGAACGCGCCGCAGATCGGCATCATCGTAACCCTGGTCGCGCTGGTATGTACTGTGATCCTCGTCACTTTTCAGCGCTGGGTGGTGCGAAAAACGCAAAGCCAGGCCGTGCGCGCCGATATGCTTCATTATCAGTCTGATGTTATGATGAATAGCGCTATTCTCGTCGCGCTGGGTCTGTCCTGGTATGGCTGGCACCGGGCGGATGCACTCTTTGCGCTGGGTATCGGGGCCTATATTCTCTACAGCGCACTGCGCATGGGATATGAAGCGGTTCAGTCGCTGCTGGATCGCGCTCTGCCCGATGAGGAGCGGCAGGAAATAATCGCTATCGTTACCCGTTGGCCTGGCGTCAGCGGGGCACACGATCTTCGCACGCGGCAGTCAGGGCCGACCCGCTTTATTCAGATTCATTTGGAAATGGACGACAACCTCCCGCTTGTTCAGGCGCACCTGGTGGCCGAGCAGGTTGAAGAGGCAATTTTACGCCGTTTCCCGGGTTCTGATGTGATAATCCATCAGGATCCCTGTTCCGTAGTACCCCAGGGATGAGTCTCCTGAATAGAGACCCGGTTACAAGGTGTAAAAAAGTGAGCCAGACCAGCATTTTGTGGATAAATTACCGCCATTTGGTCTGACCTGAATCAATTCAGCCAAGAGAGATTGATATACTATGCGCAGCATAGCTATTCACTCCCCAGGGCGTCGCTTCGGGCAAGAATTTATTTTGCATTCCTAAGTTCAGAGGTAGTCATGATTAAGAAAATCGGTGTGTTGACAAGTGGCGGTGATGCGCCTGGCATGAACGCTGCAATTCGTGGCGTAGTCCGGGCCGCATTGACTGAAGGTCTGGAAGTCTGCGGCATTTACGACGGCTATCTGGGCCTGTATGAAGACCGTATGGTGCAGCTCGACCGCTACAGCGTCTCCGACATGATCAACCGTGGCGGTACGTTCCTTGGCTCTGCTCGCTTCCCGGAGTTCCGTGAAGAGCACGTCCGCGCCGTGGCTATCGAAAACATGAAAAAACGCGGTATCGACGCGCTGGTGGTCATCGGCGGTGACGGCTCCTATATGGGGGCAAAACGCCTGACCGAGATGGGCTTCCCCTGCATCGGCCTGCCGGGCACCATCGATAACGACGTTGCCGGTACCGACTACACCATCGGCTACTTCACCGCGCTGCATACCGTTGTTGAAGCGATTGACCGCCTGCGCGATACCTCCTCTTCCCATCAGCGTATCTCCATCGTGGAAGTGATGGGCCGCTACTGTGGCGATCTGACTTTGGCAGCGGCTATTGCCGGTGGCTGTGAGTTTATCGTCCTGCCGGAAGTTGAGTTTAACCGTGAAGATCTGGTGAGCGAAATCAAAGCCGGGATCGCCAAAGGTAAAAAACACGCCATCGTGGCGATTACCGAGCATATCTGCGATATCGACGAGCTGGCGAAGTATATCGAGTCTGAGACCCAGCGCGAAACCCGTGCTACCGTTCTCGGCCACATCCAGCGCGGCGGCTCCCCGGTCCCTTACGACCGTATTCTGGCCTCCCGCATGGGTGCTTACGCTATTGAACTGCTGCTGCAGGGTCACGGCGGCCGCTGCGTCGGTATTCAGAACGAGAAGATGGTGCACCACGACATCATCGACGCTATCGAAAATATGAAGCGTCCGTTCAAAGGCGACTGGCTGGACTGCGCTAAGAAACTTTACTAGCGGTAACTTCCGCCGGGTGGCGGCTGCGCCTTACCCGGCCTACAGCTCTATTCCCGTAGGCCCGGTAAGCGTAGCGCCACCGGGCTTTTTTCGCTCTACTACATCTTTATTCCCCTTCGTTATAGCCAATCTTTTTTTATTCTTTAATCATTGATTCGCTTTCTGGCACGCTGAGTCCATCACAACACAACTCAACATAAGAGAGTGAGCGATGAACAAATGGGGTGTAGGGTTAACGTTGCTGCTGGCCTCCGGCAGCGTTTTGGCAAAGGACATTCAGCTTTTAAACGTCTCTTACGATCCAACGCGTGAGCTGTACGAGCAGTACAACAAAGCCTTTAGCGCGCACTGGAAGCAGGAGACCGGTGATAACGTGACGATCCGCCAGTCGCACGGCGGCTCAGGCAAGCAGGCCACCTCCGTCATCAACGGCATTGAAGCCGACGTGGTGACGCTGGCGCTGGCCTATGACGTTGACGCCATCGCCGAGCGTGGACGTATCGATAAAAACTGGATCAAACGCCTGCCGGATAACTCTGCGCCCTATACCTCCACCATCGTTTTCCTGGTGCGTAAAGGCAACCCGAAGCAGATCCACGACTGGAACGATCTGATTAAGCCGGGCGTGTCGGTGATCACGCCGAACCCGAAAAGCTCCGGCGGCGCACGCTGGAACTACCTGGCGGCGTGGGGCTACGCGCTGCACCACAACAATAATGACCAGGCTAAAGCGCAGGAGTTCGTGAAATCGCTGTTCAAGAACGTGGAAGTGCTGGACTCCGGCGCACGCGGCGCGACCAATACCTTCGTTGAGCGCGGCATCGGTGACGTGTTGATCGCCTGGGAGAACGAGGCGCTGCTGGCCACTAACGAGCTGGGCAAGGACAAGTTTGAAATTGTCACCCCGAGCGAGTCTATCCTCGCCGAACCGACCGTCTCCGTGGTTGACAAAGTGGTCGATAAAAAAGGGACCAACGCCGTGGCTGACGCCTATCTGAAGTATCTCTACTCCCCGGAAGGGCAGGAGATCGCCGCGAAGAACTTCTACCGTCCGCGTAACCCGGACGTGGCGAAGAAATATGACAGCGAGTTCCCGAAACTCAAGCTGTTCACCATTGACGAAGAGTTTGGCGGCTGGACAAAAGCCCAGAAAGAGCACTTCTCTAACGGTGGTACCTTCGACCAAATCAGCAAGCGTTAACACTAACGGCCCTGCGGGGCCGTTTTTTTTGCCCCACTATTAATGGCGTTTACTGAACCTGCCTGCCGCCGTAGACTCGGTGAAAAAATAGCAGGAGACAGGTATGTCACTCTGGTTAACGCACCCTCTGTTCCTTCCCTCACTGATTATCGGCATCACCATCGTGCTGTGGGCGGCCTCCCTGCTGCCGGAATTTATTACCGCGCTGCTCTTCTTTGCCGCCGCCATGGTAGCCAAAATCGCACCGGCGGACGTTATCTTCGGCGGCTTTGCCTCGTCGGCGTTCTGGCTGGTCTTTAGCGGCTTTGTGCTGGGCGTGACGATCCGCAAAACCGGGCTGGCGGATCGGGCGGCGAGGGCGATCTCGGCGAGACTGACGGATTCGTGGCTGCTGATGGTGGGCAGCGTGGTGCTGTTGAGCTACGCCCTGGCCTTTGTCATGCCGTCGAACATGGGGCGCATCGCTCTGCTGATGCCCATTGTTGCCGCGATGGCGGCGCGGGCTGGGATCCACGAAGGGTCGCGGGCATGGTTCGGCCTGGCGCTGGCGGTGGGCTTTGGTACTTTCCAGCTCTCCGCCACCATTCTGCCGGCTAACGTGCCGAACCTGGTGATGAGCGGCGCGGCCGAAGGGGCGTTTGGCATCCATCTCAACTATGTGCCCTATCTGCTGCTGCACACCCCGGTGCTGGGCATTCTGAAGGGGCTGATCCTGATTGCGCTCATCTGCTGGCTCTTTCCTGGCAAACCCCACGCGGCGCGCGATCTCGAACCCGCTGCACCGATGAGCCGGGACGAGAAGCGGCTCGCCTGGATGCTGGCGGTGGTGCTTATCCTGTGGGTGACAGAGAGCTGGCATGGCGTTGGCCCGGCCTGGACCGGACTGGCGGCGGCCTGCGTCACGCTGCTGCCGCGTATCGGCTTTATTAACGGGGAGGAGTTCTCTAAAGGGGTGAACATCCGGACCTGCATCTACGTGGCGGGAATTTTAGGCCTGGCGATCACGGTGACGCAAACCGGCATTGGCCGCGCCGTGGGTGGCGCGCTGCTGCATATTATGCCCCTCGATCCCCACAACCCGTTCACCAGCTTCCTGGCTCTGACTGGCATTACCACCGCGCTTAACTTTATTATGACCGCCAACGGGGTCCCTGCGCTCTATACCACTCTGGCCCAGAGCTTCTCTGACGCCACCGGGTTCCCGCTGCTGTCGGTGATTATGATTCAGGTGCTGGGGTACTCGACGCCGCTGCTGCCATACCAGGCCTCGCCAATCGTGGTGGCGATGGCGTTAGGCAAGGTGCCTGCAAGGGCGGGGATCCTGCTCTGTCTGGCACTGGCGGTGGCAACGTATCTGGTGCTGCTGCCGCTGGACTATCTGTGGTATCAGGCACTGGGAAATCTCTAACACGCCGTCTGCGAACGCCATTCTCTTAATCCTTAAATTTTGTGAGGCAATAGAGGGATTTATCCTTAATGATGCGGGTTAATACCCCAGCGCGCATCTGCGCGCTGAACATTCAAGGATTGATTCATGGACAGATTAACCCCTGTACGATGTTGGCCCGCCATCATTGCTATTGCTATCACCCTGACCATCTCGTTTGTTATTCCTGTACCTGCCGATGTGACGCCTGAGGCGTGGCAGCTGCTGGCGCTGTTTATCGGCACTATCGCGGCGATCATTGGTAAAGCCATGCCCATTGGCGCGATTGCCATAGTGGCGATCATGCTGGTGGCTATGACCGGCGTCACTCACCCCGGTAAGCCTTCTGCGGCGCTTAACGATGCGCTGAGCGGCTTCTCCAATCAGCTGATCTGGCTGATTGGTCTGTCGATTATGCTCTCGCAAAGTCTGCTTAAAACAGGGCTGGGGGCGCGGATTGGCTACGGGTTTATTGCCCTGTTCGGCAAGCGGACAATGGGGATCGCCTGGGCCTTAACCCTGGCGGAAACGCTGATTGCACCGGTGACGCCAAGCAATACCGCCCGCGGCGGTGGCATTATCCACCCTATTATGCGGGCAATTGCAGAGAGCCTCGGCTCTCAGCCTGGCGACAGTGAAAACGGCTCGACGGGGCGCTATCTGGCGTTGGTGAATTACAACATTAACCCCATCACTTCTGCGATGTTTATCACCGCGACCGCGCCAAACCCGCTGATTGTCAGTTTTTTGACTAAAGGCAGCGATGGCGTGCTGAATATGACCTGGGGGATGTGGGCAGTCGCCGCCCTGCTTCCGGCGGCAGTATCGCTGATTGTTATGCCAGCCGTTATCTGGTGGCTCTATCCGCCTGCGATAACGCACACGCCGGATGCGCCACGCTTTGCCCGGCAAAAGCTGGCGGCGCTTGGCCCCCTATCCCTCGCCGAGAAGATCACCCTGGCGGTTTTCATTTTACTGCTCTGCCTGTGGGCCGGGGTGCCAGAGATGGCAATGGGGAGCAGCTGGAGCGTGAACCCGACCAGCGCAGCGTTAATCGGCTTGTCTATTCTGTTACTCACTGGGGTACTCAGCTGGGAGGATATTCTTAAGTGTCGCGGGGCCTGGGATACCATCGTTTGGTTCGCCGCGTTGGTCATGATGGCAGAGTTTCTGAGCAAGCTGGGTCTGGTGAGCTGGCTGGCAACCAGTGTCGGCAGCGCTATCAGCCACTTGGGCCTGCACTGGAGCATTGCGATGCTGCTATTGGTCCTGATCTACCTTTATGCCCACTACTTTTTCGCCAGCACCACTGCCCATATTACCGCCATGTTTGCTGCTTTCTTCGCTGCCGGGCTGGGATTGGGCGCGCCGCCAGCGCTGCTTGGTTTAATGCTCGGTTTTTCTTCGTCGCTGATGATGTCGCTCACGCACTATGGAACAGGCACGGCACCCATTATTTTTGGTTCCGGCTACGTTACGCTTGCGGAGTGGTGGAAGGCGGGGCTGGTGATGAGTATCGTTAATCTGCTGATTTGGGGGGGTATCGGTGCTTTCTGGTGGCACTGGTTAGGATACTGGTAAGGCGGGTAAAGAGTATGACGGGGGAGGCCCCCGTCATAACAGCATTACGCCTGCTTAGCCGCTTCCGCTGCTTTCACAATCACGGCGAACGCGTCAGCTTTCAGGGATGCTCCGCCAACCAGCGCGCCGTCGATATCCGGCTGGGTGAACAGTTCAGCGGCGTTAGAGGCGTTAACCGAGCCGCCGTACTGAATGATGACCTGCTCAGCCACTTTCGCGTCAGCTTTTGCAATGTGGTCACGGATGAATTTATGCACCGCCTGCGCCTGCGCCGGGGTGGCTGATTTGCCGGTACCGATGGCCCATACCGGTTCGTAGGCAATGACTACGCCTTCGAACGCTGCTGCGCCCTGGGTTTTCAGCACGGCGTCGATCTGGCGAGCGCACACTTCCTCGGTTTTGCCCGCTTCGTTCTCTTCTTCCGTTTCACCGATGCACAGCACCGGGATCAGACCCTGCTCTTTCAGCACGGCGAATTTTTTCGCGATCAGCTCGTCAGACTCGGCGTGGTAGGTGCGACGCTCAGAGTGACCGATAATGATGTACTGCGCGCCAACGTCTTTCAGCATCTCTGCAGAGGTTTCACCGGTGAAGGCACCGGAGAGGTTCACGTCAACGTTCTGCGCGCCGAGGATAATGTGGCTACCCGCTGCGGCCTGTTTCGCCAGGTCCAGATACATCGCCGGCGGCGCGATTGCTACGCCGCAGCCGGTGACGCCAGCCAGCTCTTTACGCAGGTTAGCTACCAGCTCGTTTACCATCTGGCGGCTGCCGTTCAGTTTCCAGTTACCCATCACTAAAGGATGTCGCATTTTTATTCTCCACGCTTTGTCAGCGAATCAAGGAATATGGCTGCCGTTTGCAGGCAGCATGGTTGTCAAACAGTATAGAGATTCATCTCTGCGAAGGCTTTGCTTTTTATCATTTATTGTTATCTTCAGCACTATCAGATAGCGTCAGCTTAATCGGTTCAACAGCGAAGGTCAGCCCTTTTTCACCGTTATCTGCCGCAACATAGCGTAGCGCGCCCTCCGTCTCAGCATACCAGGCTTTACCCTTACCTCTGTTCAGTAGCTTCTGCACCTTCTGCAGGCTGTTGGCTTTGGTTAGCTGCGGTGAAAAGGCGCGTAATACCGCCGCCATATACTCCAGCGCTTTGGCTTTTGCCGCCTTCTGCTCTGGTCCCTGAACGGGCAGCCAGGTGACCTGCATCGACTTGATCTTCAGCGTGCCGCGCTCAAGGGCCGTTGAGGCATAGAGCGACTCGTTGATCTTGCTGGCGGCCCGGGTCAGGTTAGCGCGGTCGTTGCGTGATTCAATAGCACGAAACTCGTTGAGCGCCAGGGTGGGATTATCGGCGTTAAACTTCTCCCGGAACTGGCTAATAGATTGATCGAAGGTCGGCGCACCCGCCAGCAGATAGGGGGCCGTGGCGGCAAGAGGCACCTCTACCGCCAGCGCGGGCAGGCAAAACGTTAGCCAGGCCAGTAATATGCTCCATCTTTTCATGATCTCTCCCTCTGTTTAGCTATCCCGATTAAAACGATAACCGTCTGGCTTGTCAAAAGCTGACCCGACTAAGGTAAACTACGCAGCACTACGATTATAAGGAACCTTACATGACCATACAGCAGTGGTTATTCTCATTTAAAGGGCGTATTGGGCGCCGTGACTTCTGGATCTGGATTGCGCTCTGGGCGCTGTCGATGGTGGCACTCTTTTCGCTGGCGGGAAGCGGGCTGGTGGATCTCCAGCTGGCGGCCTTTGCGCTGGTGAGCCTGCTCTGGCCCACCACCTGCGTGGTGGTAAAGCGGCTGCACGATCGCGGTAAATCGGGCTATTGGGCCTTGCTGCTGATCCTGGCGTGGATGTTGCTGGCCGGGCGCTGGGACGTGTTAGGCGGCGTGTGGACGTGGGCGGTAGGGCGCTTTATCCCAACGCTGATTCTGGTCATGCTGCTGGTAGACCTCGGCGCGTTTCTCGGCACGCCGGGCGAAAACAAGTTTGGTAAAACGACGCTGGACGTTAAGTTCCGTTAGTTACCAGGTACCTTAATTACCGGGTACCTTAATTACCAATAGTGCTCAGCGGTCATATGGCCCGGACGACGGCGCAGGTGTTTAGCCATCTGCCGGGTCTCTTTCAGCAGCTGCTGAGTATCACGCACCATCTGCGGATTCCCACACAGCATGACATGGCTGTCTTCCGCCCGCATCGTCAATCCCACGGCACTCTCCAGCTCACCGCTCTCAATCAACGCCGGTACGCGACCATGCAGCGAGCCAGCTACCGTTTCGCGGCTCACCACCGTCTGGATGCGCAGTTTACCCTCATAGCGTTTTTGCAGCTCCAGCATTAGCGGCAGGTAGCTGAGATCCTCGGCATAGCGTGCAGCGTGAACCAGCACCAGGTTTTTAAAGCGCTCCAGGTCTTTTCCTTCCTGCAGAATCGACAGATAGGGACCGATGGCTGTCCCGGTTGCCAGCATCCACAGCGTTTCACACTCCGGGATCTCCTCCAGCACAAAGAACCCGGCGGCCTCGCTCACGATCAGCACCTCATCGCCCGGCTTTAGCGCCGCAAGGCGTGGGCTAAGCTTGCCGTCCGGAACGGTAACCAGATAAAACTCAAGATTAGGATCGCTGGGAGCATTAACGTAGGAGTAGGCGCGCTGCACGCGCTCGCCGTCAATCTCCAGGCCCAGCTTAGCAAATTGGCCCGCTTTGAAGGGGTGGATGGGAGCATGAACGGTGAGACTAAAGAGCGCGTCGGTCCAAAATTCTACCTTCGTAACTTTTCCTGTAATCCAATCCGCCATGACCGTCTCCTGTTCTGTATAACCTTATCTTCGTCGCTTAAAGCGAACTTTTCCAGCCCGAGCGGGCCGGAAAGCTCGATTGATCAAATGACCTTAAAGAATATGGCGCTGTACGTCCGCATCTTTGCGATCGAGGTAGTGAATAGACTGAATGCGGCGAATGGTGCGGGATTTGCCACGGATCAGCAGAGTTTCGGTGGTCGCCATATTGCCCTTGCGGGTAATGCCGTCGAGTAGATCGCCCGTGGTAATGCCGGTGGCGGAAAAGATTACGTTGTCGTTGCGCGCCATGTCGCCAAGCTGCAGCACGCTGCCCGCGTCGATCCCCATCTCCTTACAGCGCGCCAGCTCCTGCTCGCCGATGCGGCGATTCTCTTCGCTGTCGCCCTTCACGTGATGACGTGCCAGCAGGCGGCCCTGCATATCACCGTCCAGCGCGCGGATAGCGGCGGCAGAGACCACACCTTCAGGCGCACCGCCGATGCCGTAGAGCACGTCCACTTCGCTATCAGGCATGCAGGTCAGAATGGAAGCCGCCACGTCGCCGTCCGGAATGGCAAACACGCGCACGCCAAGCTGCTGCATCTGGGCGATAACCGCATCGTGGCGCGGTTTCGCCAGGATGGTTACGGTCAGCTCGTTGAGCGGCTTGCCAAGCGCGGCTGCCACGTTACGCAGATTCTCTTCCAGGGGCAGGTCAAGATCGATAGCGCCCCTCGCGCCAGGGCCGACAATCAGCTTCTCCATATACATATCCGGTGCGTTCAGGAAGCTGCCCTGGTCACCCACGGCCAGCACCGCCAGCGCGTTGGCCTGGCCCATCGCCGTCATACGGGTACCTTCGATAGGATCGACGGCAATGTCCACCGCGTCGCCCTGGCCGGTGCCGACGCGCTCGCCAATATAGAGCATCGGTGCTTCGTCAATCTCACCCTCGCCAATCACGATGGTACCGTCAATGTTGACCTGATTGAGCACAATGCGCATGGCGTTAACCGCCGCGCCGTCGGCAACGTTTTTATCGCCCCGGCCCAGCCATTTGTAACCGGCCAGCGCCGCCGCTTCCGTCACCCGGGAAAATTCAATAGCAAGCTCTCGTTTCATTGCACGCTCTTATGTAAGTAAGCATTGCGCAAAGTTTAACACAGAGAGGGAGAGCAACGTCCCCTCTCCGGGCGGAGAGGGGAGCGGGGTGATGATTACTCGTCGTGTTCTTCCCATGCCATGGCGCGTTTGACCGCTTTTTTCCAGCCGCTGTAGCGGTAGTTACGCTCGGTGGTTTCGATGCCCGGACGGAACTCGCGCTCAATAACCGCCTTCTCCTGCAGCTCGTCGAGGTTCTGCCAGAAACCGACCGCCAGGCCTGCCAGATAGGCTGCGCCCAGGGCCGTAACTTCGCGAACTTCCGGACGCTCAACGCGGGTGCCGAGAATATCCGACTGGAACTGCATCAGGAAGTTATTGGCTACCGCGCCACCGTCCACGCGCAGGGCATGCAGGCGAATGCCGGAGTCGGCCTGCATCGCCTCCAGCACATCGCGGGTCTGATAGGCGATGGATTCCAGCGTCGCGCGGATGATGTGGTTCGAGTTAACTCCACGGGTCAGGCCGAAGATTGCACCGCGGGCATAGGGATCCCAGTAGGGCGCGCCGAGGCCAGTAAAGGCCGGTACGACGTACACGCCGTTGGTATCTTTCACCTTGGTGGCAAAGTACTCGGAATCGAACGAATCGCTGATCAGCTTCATCTCGTCGCGCAGCCACTGAATGGATGCCCCCGCCATAAATACCGCGCCTTCCAGGGCGTAGTTCACCTCGCCACGCGGGCCGCAGGCGATAGTGGTCAGCAGACCGTGCTCAGAGGCGACGGCTTTCTCGCCGGTGTTCATCAGCATAAAGCAGCCGGTACCGTAGGTATTTTTCGCCATCCCCTGCTTGACGCAGAGCTGGCCGAAGAGCGCCGCCTGCTGGTCACCGGCGATCCCGGCGATAGGAATACGCGTGCCGCCCTTGCCGCCAATGTTGGTCTGGCCATAGACCTCAGAGGATTTACGTACCTCTGGCAGCATAGCGCGCGGAATGTCCAGCACCTCCAGCATCTTCTCATCCCACTCGAGGGTATGGATGTTGAACAGCATGGTACGGGAGGCGTTGGTGTAGTCGGTAACGTGGACGCGCCCCTGGGTCATCTTCCAGATCAGCCAGCTATCGACGGTGCCGAACAGCAGCTCGCCGCGCTTAGCCCGTTCACGGGAGCCGTCAACGTGGTCGAGGATCCACTTCACCTTGGTGCCGGAGAAGTAGGGGTCGATCACCAGACCGGTGGTGGCGCGGATATAATCCTCCAGGCCGTCGCGCTTCAGGTGTTCGCAGATATCGGCGGTACGGCGGCACTGCCAGACGATGGCGTTATGAATAGGTTTGCCGGTCTCTTTATCCCAGATCACCACGGTCTCACGCTGGTTGGTGATGCCGATGGCGGCAATCTGATCGGAACTAATGTCGGCTTTCGCCAGCACTTCCACCAGCGTTGAGCTTTGGCTGGCCCAAATCTCCATCGGATCGTGCTCGACCCAGCCTGGCTTAGGATAAATTTGTTCAAATTCGCGCTGTGAAACGCTGATGATATTGGCGTCGTGATCCATTACCACGGCGCGAGAGCTGGTCGTACCCTGGTCCAGCGCAACGATATATTTTTTCTCAGTCATCATTTTTTCCCGTAGTCACATTACAGCGACGCTTTATGTTGTGCGGCAGTGGCAGCTGGCTTTTTCTCTTCTTCCTCACGGATATCACAGGGCAGGTGGCGGCCAATCAGCTTACGATAACCAAATGCGCCGAGCGCTGCACCTGCTACCGGTCCGAACAGCGGCACCAGGAAGTAGGGAATATCTTTGCCACCGGTAAAAGCGACGTCGCCCCAGCCTGCAAGCCAGGCGAAGGCTTTTGGCCCGATATCACGCGCCGGGTTCATTGCAAAGCCGGTCAGCGGCCCCATCGAGGCACCAATCACTGCGATCAGCAGACCAATCAGCAGCGGAGCCAGCGGGCCGCGTGGAATACCGTTGCCGTCATCGCCGAGCGCCATGATTACGCCCATCAGGATAGCGGTAATCACCATTTCAACCGCGAAGGCCTGCACAAAATTGATGTGCGGATTGGGGTAGGTTGAAAATATCCCGGCAAGATCCAGGCTCTCGACGCTGCCGCGTACCATCTGGTGCGTCTGTTCAAAATCATAAAACAGGTTGTAGTAGAGGCCATAGACCAGCGCGGCGGCACAAAACGCGCCTGCAAACTGCGAGGCGATAAACGGCGCGACTTTGCGCCCGTCGAAGCAGGCGAACAGCCACAGGGCAATGGTCACCGCCGGGTTGAGATGCGCACCGGAGACGCCGGCAGTCAGGTAGATGGCCATCGCCACGCCCAGACCCCAGATGATACTGATCTCCCACTGGCCGAAAGAGGCACCTGCCACCTTCAGCGCCGCAACACAGCCAACCCCGAAGAAAATCAACAACCCGGTACCGAGGAACTCGGCGATGCACTGGCCTTTTAAAGTCGATGTTTGACTCATAATCGGATCCTAAAGTGTGTGTATTGGTTATTGTTAGCATGGCGAGCAGAGACAACCATGATGTCTGTAGACATAGTGTTAATTTATCGTTAACGAGCAAAAACGAGAAATATCGAAATCAAAATGTGTGTACCTCGTCAAGAAAATGAGCGTTTTCGCGCCATAGGGCACATATTTGCTTGAGGGGATAATTTAGGGATGAATCATTTCATTAACGAATCGATTAACAAATCATACGGCGTGGAAGGGTGTAAACCAGGCGAAGGATGAAAAGTGTTGCAAACCGCAAACTACGCGCCCTGGCGCTGGACAGGGGCGGCGGGGCTTCATACAATCGGGGCTATGTTGTGCGCGTTTACATTAAAGCGTCGCCTTGCAATTCAGGAGAGGTATGACCATGTCATTAGAAGTGTTTGAGAAACTGGAAGCAAAAGTACAGCAGGCGATTGACACCATCACGTTACTGCAGATGGAAATCGAAGAGCTGAAAGAGAAAAACAACGGCCTGTCGCAGGAAGTGCAGAATGCGCACCACCATCGCGAAGAGCTGGAGCGTGAAAACCATCAGCTGCGCGAACAGCAGAACGGCTGGCAGGATCGCCTTCAGGCTCTCCTTGGCCGTATGGAAGAGGTTTGATTCCAATAAAAAAGGCACCTTAAGGTGCCTTTTTAAATTACTCGATATCGAGCGGATCTTCGGAGAGGATGATGCCGGTGTTATCGGCATAGAGGTGGTCGCCAGAGAAGAAGGTGACGCCGCCAAAGTTAACGCGGATATCGCTTTCCCCGATGCCATCCCCTGCTGCCCCCACCGGGATCGCGGCAATTGCCTGGATACCGATGTCCAGCTCTTCAAGATCGTCCACCTGGCGCACCGCGCCATAGACCACAATACCTTCCCATTCGTTCTGGGCGGCAAGGCGTGCCAGTTCAGCATCAATCAGTGCGCGACGAACGGAACCGCCACCGTCAATCAGCAGGACGCGACCACGGCCATTCTGTTCGAGCAGATCGTAAAGCAACCCGTTATCCTCGAAACATTTCACCGTAATGATTTGTCCGCCAAACGACGACCGCCCACCAAAGTTGGAGAACAGCGGTTCCACGACGTTGACATCTTCCTGGTAGATGTCACAAAGCTCGGAAGTATCGTATTTCATAGGATTTACGTTTAGTTGCTGCGAGAACTCACAGTATATCGCGCATAACGCATTGTTGGCAAAATCATCAATTGTTAATTGATATTTGTCAGCTAAAGCAGCGTCTTGCTGAGCACAATCCCGACCACAAACAGCAGGTTAGTCAAAAGTGTGCCTTTTACAGTACGTTCGAGCATCGGCGGCATTGCCGCTGGGTCTTTTTCCTGTAACACATAGCGGGCCTGGCGCACCAGCAGCGGCGCAGCCAGAATGAACAGCCAGCCCCACGGGCTGTGCAGATAGAGCAGGTTAAACAGCCCCAGGCAGAGCAGCGCCCCCAGCAGCAGACAGGCGTGATAGCGGCGGGCATTCACCGGTCCCAGACGTACCACCAGCGTGTTTTTACCGTTGGCGCGATCGCTGTCGATATCCCGCAGGTTGTTGACGTTAAGCACCGCCGTCGCCAGCAGGCCGCAGGCGGTAGCCGGTAAGAACATCGCCGGGATCAGGGTATGCGCCTGGAGATAGCCGCTGCCCATCACGCTGAGCCAGCCAAAAAAGAGCAGCACCGAGATATCCCCCAGGCCGAGATAGCCATACGGGCGGCGGCCAATGGTGTAGGTGATGGCGGCGACAATCGACATCCCCCCCAGCACCATAAAGCCGATGAAATCCGCTACCGTCTGATACGCCACCAGCACCAGCGTCAGGCCAGAGAGGCAGCTGAGCGCGACGGTAACCATCAGGGCGCGTTTCATCTGCCTCTGGCTGATGGCCCCTTTCTGCATTCCCCGCAGCGGCCCGATACGGTCGGGCTTGTCGCTGCCCTTAACCGCGTCGCCGTAGTCGTTAGCCAGATTGGAGAGGATCTGCAGCAGTCCGGCGGTGATAAGTGCCAGCACGGCTACCCGCAGGTCAAAGTGGCCTTGCCACCAGGCGAGGGCGGTGCCGACCACAATCGCGGCAAACGCAAGGGGAAGGGTCTTCGGACGCAGGCTTTCCAGCCAGGCCTGGGTACGCGTCAGGGTATGTTCAGTCATAGGATTCTGCCAATAAAAATGGGGCTATATAGCCCCATCAACAGTAATGAAAACGTGCTGAGCGCGATTATAGAATAAAACGGCTCAGGTCTTCATCTGCTACCAGCTCATCCAGGTGCTTGCTCACATAAGCGGCATCGATTGTCACCGATTCGCCGTTCAGATCGCTGGCGTCATAGGAGATATCCTCCATCAGACGCTCCAGCACGGTGTGCAGACGACGGGCACCGATGTTTTCAGTGGTCTCGTTCACCTGCCATGCGGCCTGGGCAATGCGCTTGATACCGTCGTCGGTAAAGTCAATATTGACCCCCTCGGTGGCCATCAGCGCCTTGTACTGCACGGTTACGGAGGCGTTTGGCTCAGTCAGGATGCGCTCAAAGTCCTCGGTAGTCAGCGCCTGCAGCTCAACACGGATCGGCAGACGGCCCTGCAGCTCTGGGATCAGATCCGACGGCTTCGCGACCTGGAACGCACCAGAGGCGATAAACAGGATGTGATCGGTCTTCACCATGCCGTGCTTGGTGGATACGGTGCAGCCTTCTACCAGCGGCAGCAGGTCGCGCTGTACGCCTTCACGTGAGACGTCCGGGCCGGAGGATTCGCCGCGCTTACAGATTTTATCGATCTCATCGATAAACACGATACCGTGCTGTTCAACGGCGTCGATAGCGTCCTGCTTCAGCTCTTCCGGGTTCACCAGCTTGGCCGCTTCCTCTTCAATCAGCAGCTTCATGGCATCTTTGATCTTCAGCTTGCGCGGCTTCTGCTTCTGACCGCCCAGGTTCTGGAACATCGACTGCAGCTGGCTGGTCATCTCTTCCATGCCTGGAGGTGCCATGATCTCTACGCCCATCGGCGCAGCGGCGAGGTTAATCTCTACCTCTTTGTCATCCAGCTGGCCTTCGCGCAGTTTTTTGCGGAACGCCTGGCGAGCAGCGGACGGCTCCTGGGACTGTTCAGACTGGCCCCAGTTATCCTTCGCTGGCGGGATCAGTACGTCGAGAATGCGCTCTTCCGCCATCTCTTCTGCACGGTAGCGGTTCTTCTCGATCGACTGCATACGCACCATTTTCACGGCGGCGTCGGTGAGATCGCGAATAATCGAGTCAACTTCTTTACCAACGTAGCCAACTTCGGTGAACTTGGTCGCTTCCACCTTGATGAAAGGCGCGTTGGCCAGCTTCGCCAGGCGACGGGCAATTTCAGTTTTACCGACGCCGGTTGGGCCGATCATCAGAATATTTTTCGGCGTGACTTCATGGCGCAGCTCCTCGTCGAGCTGCATACGACGCCAGCGGTTACGCAGGGCAATGGCGACAGAGCGCTTGGCATTGTCCTGACCGATAATGTGATTGTTCAGTTCGCTGACGATTTCGCGTGGGGTCATTTCAGACATGGGAGATCCTTACGCTTTAGAGTTTAATTCTTCGATGGTGTGGTTATGGTTGGTATAGATGCAGATATCACCTGCAATATCCAACGCCTTCACCGCAATGTCGCGTGCGTTCATGTCGGTATTTTCTAACAGGGCGCGGGCGGCGGCCTGGGCGTACGGGCCGCCGGAGCCGATAGCAATCAGGTCATTTTCCGGCTGCACCACATCACCATTACCGGTGATGATCAGCGAGGCGTTTTCATCCGCCACCGCCAGCAGCGCTTCGAGCCTGCGCAGCATACGATCGGTACGCCAGTCTTTTGCCAGCTCAACGGCGGCTTTCACCAGGTGACCCTGGTGCATCTCCAGCTTGCGTTCAAACAGTTCAAACAGCGTGAAGGCGTCTGCGGTACCGCCTGCAAAACCCGCGATAACTTTATCGTTGTACAGACGGCGTACTTTTTTCACGTTGCCTTTCATTACGGTATTGCCCAGCGTGGCCTGGCCATCACCGGCAATCACTACCTGACCGTTACGGCGAACACTTACAATTGTTGTCACGAGCAGACCCCTTTGTTGCAATCAGATGAGTCGCCCCGCACGGTGTACGGGGCAGAATGCAATTATAGATGGGGGGGATTTTAGGGGTTTCAACCCCCGGAGGCGAGACGAATGCAGTTTGCGTGGCCGGCCAGCTTCAGGCGGTTGATGGTACCATCGACGTTATCTTTGCCTTTGACCGGGCCAATCACCACGCGATTCCAGCCGTTGTTGGTGGTAATGCGTGAATCAAAGCCTTCAAACGCCAGCTGGGCACGCACGGTTTCCGCCTGCTCAGCGCCTTTAAACGAACCGCACTGTACCATCCAGCGACGCTCATCTTTTTTCTCAGCGGCAGGCTTCGCCGCTTCTGGCTCGCGCGTGACCGGCGCAGCCTGCTGCGTCTTCGGCGCGGCAGCGGCGGTGTGCGCCGGGGTTTGCAGCAGATCCTGATAGGGCTGTTGGTTATTTGCTGCGGGCTTCGGCTGCTGCGTCTGGCGCGGTGCCTGCGCGCTCTGCACCGTGCGGGTCTGCGGCTGCTCCGTCAGGCGCGGCTGGGTCTGCTGCTGCGTTTGCTGCTGTTGGAACTGCTGCACCTGACGCTGGCGCTGCAGGGTCTGCTGGCGCTGGGCTGGCGTCTGCTCGTTCCACGGCACCTCGTTAAGCTGGGTCGGCTGCTGGCGCATATCGGCCTGCATCTGCTCTAACAGCTGGCGCTGCTCATTAGTCAGCTGATCCGGGTTCATCACCTCACCGCCCGCAGAGGGTTCGGTTGGCGCACGCACGCCCGGCTGACGGCTCTCCAGCTCTTTAATATAACGCCAGCGCTCTTCCGGTTTCGGCGGCAGACCGTTGCCCGTGACCTTCTGGCTCTGCAGGGTCTCGGACTCCTCTTTTTTGTGATGGGTAATAAAGTACAGGCCACCGAGAAAGGCCACCAGCACGGCGGCTGCAATCGCCACCATAGCAGGCGAGACAGCAGGCATACTACGTTGCTTCTTCCTTGAGGTGCTCGTTTTTCGCCGCGAAGGAGCCGACTGGCTGCGGCGTACATAATCTCGTTGGGCCACTATCGTTTCGCTGTATTCATTCGTTTATTGGTCCGTCATGTTACTTAAGCGACGGGACTTTGACCAGACGCGAAGTCTGAAAGCAGGCGCTGTTACGTAAGCGCCTGTGTCGAACCGCGCACGATCAGTTCGCAATCCAGCAGGCGCGATCCGCTGCTCACCGTCTGGCCATGTAGCTGATCCAGAAGCAATAGCATCGCTTCGCGGCCAATCTCAAAGCGCGGCTGGGCAACTGTCGTCAGCGGCGGATCGCAGAACTGGGCGAGCGAAATATTATCGAAACCAATGATAGACAGCTGCTGGGGAATTTTCAGACCCTGCCGTTTCGCGCAGGAGAGCGCACCAAGCGCCATCACATCGCTGTGGCAGAACACCGCCGTAGGTGGCTTCGGCAGCGCCAGCAGCTGCTCCATGGCGCTGCTTCCCGCCTCGTAGGTAAAGTTGCCCCGGGCAATATAGTGCGGATCGACGGTGATGCCCGAGCGGCGCAGCGCCTGGACGTAGCCCTGCAGGCGGTAGTGGCACAGCGGCATCTCTTCCGGCCCGGCGATGCAGCCAATCCGCTGATGTCCCTGCTCCAGCAGGTAGTTAACAGCATTAAAGGCCGCCGTCAGGTTATCAATGTGCACCGTAGGCAGCTCCAGCTCCGGCGCAAACTCGTTGGCCATCACCATCGGCGGCAGGTTACGCTGCTCCTCAATGCTGGCATCAAATGGCAGGCGCGACCCGAGCAGCAGCATACCGTCAATCTGCTTGGTGATGATCAGATCGATGAACGTCTTCTCCTGCTGGTTCTGGTGGGCGCAGTCGCCAATCAGCACCAGATAACCCTGCTCGGCCGCCGTCACTTCAATACCACGAATGATTTCGCTGAAAAAGGGATCGCAGATGTCCGGCACGATGACCAGCAGCGTGCGCGATTCGTTGCGCTTAATGTTGCGCCCCATCGCCTGCGGCAAATAGCCTACCTCCAGCGCCGCCTGCTCAACGCGGTTACGGGTCGCCTGGGAGACTTTATCCGGGTTCATTAACGCCCGGGACACGGTTGCCGTCGAGACCTTCGCTTTCTGGGCAACATCTTTCATGGTCGCCGCAGCAACCTCTTTCTTGACCTTCACCTCTTTCTCCTCGCATGTCTGGCGCAAGCGCAGACGCATCCCTTATGTGCGACATTACCCACATTTTTAGCAGATCGTTTATCAGTACGGTTACAGTATTTTCAGGAAAATTGTGATGAAGGCTAAATTTTTCGATCCCACTCGCATCCCTGACCCCATTAACCCTCAATGGGATCCACGTCTAACACCCACTTCACCTTGCGCGCCTCCGGCAGCGTATTAATCAGCGCCAGTGCGCCGCTGACGATATGCTGCAGGCGAATACGGGAGGGGTGCTGAAGCAGCAGCTGCCAGCGATAGCGCCCGCCGCGCTTTGGGGCGAGAGCGGGCACCGGGCCGAGCAGCCAGAGGTGGTTATCCACCAGCGGGCTGGCCTGCAGCAGATTACGCAGCTGCTGGAGAAAGAGCGGGGCCTGCTGGTTGTTATGATCCTCTGCGCGGATGATGACGTGGCTGGTCCACGGCGGCAGCTGGAGCGTCTGTCGCTCCGCCAGCGCCTCCTCGGCAAAGGCGTCGTAGCCTCTATAGAGCAGCGTTTGCAGAAGCGGATGCTCAGGGTGGTGGGTCTGTAAAATCACCTCCCCTTGCTTGCCCGCACGCCCGGCACGGCCGGAGACCTGGGTATAGAGCTGGGCGAAACGCTCGGCGGCGCGAAAGTCTGCCGAGAACAACGCCCCGTCAACGTCAAGCAGCGCTACCAGGGTGACGTCCGGGAAGTGATGTCCCTTCGCCAGCATCTGGGTGCCGATCAGAATCCGCGCCCCGCCGCGATGTACTTCCGCCAGATGCTGCTCCAGCGCCCCTTTGCGGCTGGTGGTATCGCGATCGATGCGTGAGATCGCCACCTCCGGGAAGAGCGGCGTCAGCGCCTGCTCAAGCTGCTCCGTACCCAGCCCCACCGGGACCATATGCGTGGAGCCGCAGGCGGGACACTGGCGCGGTACCGGGCGCTGGCTGTCGCAGTGGTGGCAGCGCAGCTGGTGCTGGGCCTGATGCAGGGTGTAGTAGTGATCGCAGCGCGGGCACTCTGCGATCCAGCCGCAGTCGTGACAGAGCAACGCCGGGGCAAAGCCGCGACGGTTGAGAAACAGGATCACCTGATTATTGGCCTGCAGATGCTGCCGCATCCGGCTAATCAGCGCCGGGGAGAGGCCCGCCTGCAGCTGCTGGCCCTTGAGATCGAGCACGTGCTGGTTGGCGGGTCGGGCGTTGCCCGCCCGACGGGTGAGGCGCAGCAGGCGGTATTTCTTCTGCCGCACGTTGTGCAGGGTCTCCAGCGCGGGCGTGGCCGAGCCGAGGATAATCGGGATCTGCTCGCTGTGGGCGCGGTAGACCGCCAGATCGCGAGCGTGGTAGCGCCATCCCTCCTGCTGCTTATAGGAGCTGTCATGCTCCTCATCGATCACAATGACGCCAAGATTTTTAAACGGGGTGAATAGCGACGAGCGGGTACCGATCACAATCGCCGCCTCGCCGTTTTTGGCTTTCAGCCAGCTGCTCAGGCGCTCACTGTCGTTCAGCCCCGAGTGCAGCACCTCTACCGGGGCGTTAAACCGTTCGCGGAAGCGGGCAATGGTTTGCGGCGTCAGGCCGATCTCCGGGACCATTACCAGCGCCTGCTTGCCCTGAGCCAGAATATTCTCCAGCACACTCAGGTAGACCTCGGTCTTCCCGGAGCCGGTCACGCCTGCCAGCAGCCAGGCGGAGAAGGTATTGGCCTCGCTGTGGATTGCCCCCACGGCGGTTGCCTGCTCGGTGTTGAGCCGCAGGCGCTCGCCGCTGACGGCATAGCCTTCACGCCAGTCGCGGGGGGCGGGCGCTTCGCTGTTCAACTCGCAAAGCCCTTTACTGCGCAGCGCCTGGAGCGCCGTATCGTTAAATTCGAGATCGGCCACCTGATGCCGCCAGATCTTCCCCTGACGTAGGGCCGAGAGCGCCTGCTGCTGCTTTGGCGAGCGCTTCAGGCTGTTGATATCCACCGCCTGGCCCTGTTCAGTGGCGAACCAGTACCAGAGCGGCGCAGCGCTGGCGGGCTTCCCCTGGCGCAGCAGCACGGGCAGGGCGTGAAACAGTACGTCACCCAGCGGATGATGATAATACTCCGCCGCCCACAGCAGCAGCCGCCAGACCGAGGGGGAGAAAACCGGCTCGCTGTCCAGCACCTCTGCCACGCTCTTCAGCTCGGCCAGCGGCAACTCGCTCTCGTCGCTCACCGAGACCACGATACCTACCCGCTGCTGCTTGCCGAACGGCACGCGCACGCGGCAGCCCGCACGGGCAGACAGATCGGCGGGCAGCAGATAGTCAAATGTGCGGGGCAGCGGAACGGGCAGGGCAACGTGAGCAACGGGCATTTTTTTATCCATGCACTTGAAACTGGCGGGATAGTATACACATTGTGAGAGAGCAGATGCGGATCTGTTTGCATCAGGCGGTTAATTTCTGTATGATTCGCCGCCTTTGGTGCTGCATTTCGCCGCCAAAGCTAAAATTAATCATCTCGCATGGTGTCCGGCGTTAGGGTCGGAAGAGCGATGCGGCCTTAACTGAGGTTTCTCCCATGAAAAAAGGTATTCACCCGAATTACACTGCGATTACTGCAACTTGTTCTTGCGGTAACGTGATCAAAACTCACTCCACCGTGGGTCACGATCTGAACCTGGACGTGTGCGGCGCTTGCCACCCGTTCTACACTGGCAAGCAGCGTGACGTTGCTACCGGTGGCCGTGTTGACCGCTTCAACAAGCGCTTCAGCATCCCAGGCAGCAAGTAAGTCGCTGCTTAGAAAAAACCGCCTCCGGGCGGTTTTTTTGTGCCTGAATTTTGTCACTCCTGCCAATAAATCAAACCAGCCCCGTGTTAACCCGCTTGCCGATATCGCTAAGCTTCGAGTACTTCTCAAGCAGCTGCGGCGCATCGTCCAGGCTCATCACGAACATCCACAGGTAAGTTATTACCGAATAGATGTGGCCCGCTTCAAGATGGGGTCTGAGCGTTAACATGGTTATCGCTATGCCAAACAGCACCGCACTGCCGACACCGATGGCAAGGTAGCCCCACGCCTCGCGGTCGGAGAGACGAATGCGCAGCCGGGCCATCAGCAGGTAGTGGCGCGTCAGGGTTTGCTCTCTCGCTACGCCAACAAATCCCACCTCTTTTTCGAGCCGGTTATTAAGCCTGAACCAGAGCGCATCATTGACCTTCACGTAGCGGGGAAGCAGCGCGGCAAAAAACACTACCATCAGCAGCGCGCCCGCGCCGACAACCGGCTCCAGGGCGAACAGCATCAGCGCCGCTCCGACAATGGAGATCGATGAGGTCACCAGCACCGGCATATGGGTCTCAAAGAAATCCACAAATTCACGGGAGAGGGTGACACGAGCCGCCACGGTGGAGTGTGCCTGTTGATGGCTGCGCTGGTGCAGGATGACCGGCACGGCAAGCTGGGCGTAGATACGTGAGAAAGTGCGCGTATCGACGCTGCGCCGGGCTGCGCCCACCGCCCACATGCCGAGCACGATCAGGGCATAGATCAGCGCCTTGTGCAGATTACCCGCCATCATGGCGTTGATGGCAAAGCCAGCAAACAGCGGGTAGGTGATGAGCAGAATGTTCTCGGCGAGCACCAGAGAAAAGGTCCAGATCAGTTTTTTCGCGTGGAGAACGGTAAGCTGGCGCAGGGTGCCCCAGGCCGTTGACGATGATGTTTGCAGCATGGTGTTTCTCAGATAATATAGGAAATAGAGCGATCGCTCTATTTGCGATGAATTTACTTGAGCAGTCGCTCAAAGTCAACAAGGCGAGTATGACCCGACAACCATCTGAACAGCGGCGTGAGGCCATTTTATCTACGGCTATCGCGCTTTTTCGTACCAAAGGATTGCTGCAAACATCGACCCGGGATCTGACCGAAGCGCTGGGGATCTCACGCAGTCATATCTATCACTACTTCCCTAACTGGCAGGCGTTGTGCCTGGCTGCGCTGGAGTACTACATGCAGCAGGACTGGCAGCAGGCAAGAGATGAACTGGCTGTGATGGAGCCGAAGGCCGCGCTGAGACGGCTGACCGAGTGGTTTTTGCCGGACGACGTCGATCCGGACTGGCTGATCTACGCCGATGCCTGGCAAATTGCTGCCCGCGATGAGGCGTACAAGGCGCTGGCGCAGAACGTTACGGTGGAGTGGAATGGCCTGATTGAACGGGTGATTGTGCGAGGATGCGAGGCTGGCGTGTTTCGCTGCAAAGATGTCGCGCAGACCGCCCGGCTACTTGGCGGAGCCATTAACGGCTATGCCGATAGGGTCTCACTTGAACCCAATGAGCGCAGCCGACAGCAGGCGTTGGCGGATATTGATAGCTTAATTAACGTGTTGTTGCAGCCGACATAAGCCCGGCGGCGTTCCACTTGCCGGGCCTACGGGATGGTGCGATTTTGTAGGCCGGGTCAGGCGGCAGCCGCCACCCGGCGTATCATGCTATTAGTATTCCCATGTGTCCGGGTCGATGCCCAGCTCGCGCATGATAATCTTCGCCTCTTCTGGGATTTCGTCGCTGCGCTCTTTGCGCAGGTCTTCATCGTTCGGCAAAGGCTGGCCGGTGAACGCATGCAGGAACGCTTCGCACAGCAGCTCGCTGTTCGTGGCGTGACGCAGGTTATTGACCTGAC
Organism: Pseudescherichia sp.; assembly: GCA_032055545.1. Classification (GTDB taxonomy): domain Bacteria; phylum Pseudomonadota; class Gammaproteobacteria; order Enterobacterales; family Enterobacteriaceae; genus Pseudescherichia. The sequence goes on from DAMBQR010000017.1 coordinate 51,829, forward strand.
GACGGGTGCGTTCATCGGTGAGGATCTTTAACACCTTCAGAGGAATGGAAACCGTAATTTTTTTTACTTGCTCACTCTTCTTACCGTGCTCAGCGTAGGGGCTGATATATTCGCCGCTCCATTCAGCCATGAGATACCTTAATCCTCTTTCTCATTAATAAATGGCCAAAACCCGACTAAACGCAGGGACAGGGCCGTAATCTCGCGTAGTTTACCGTAGAGACGCCACCGTGACACGGAGTATTGGCTCCGCAGATGTGCGCTAATGCAGATAATTTTAACGGCTATTCCCGGTTTGCTCAATCTATACGCAAAGAAGTTTAGATGTCCAGATGTATTGACGTCTATTGTCACAATGCTATTCTGTGGCCTGATTTTTCATCCATTAAGCCAGGAAGCCTTCACATGACGCGTAAACAGGCCACCATTGCAGTGCGTAGCGGATTGAATGATGACGAGCAGTACGGCTGCGTTGTCCCGCCGATTCATCTCTCCAGCACCTATAACTTCACCGACTTCAATGAGCCGCGCGCGCATGACTACTCCCGCCGTGGCAACCCGACGCGCGATGTCGTCCAGCGTGCGCTGGCGGAGCTGGAAGGCGGTGCGGGGGCCGTGCTGACCAATACCGGCATGTCTGCAATCCACCTGGTGACCACGGTCTACCTGAAGCCTGGCGATCTGCTGGTGGCCCCGCACGACTGCTACGGCGGCAGCTACCGTCTGTTTGACAGCCTGGCGAAGCGCGGCTGCTACCGCGTTCTCTTTGTCGATCAAAACGATGAGCAGGCCCTGAAGGCGGCGCTGGCTGAACAACCGAAGCTGGTGCTGATCGAAAGTCCAAGTAATCCATTGTTGCGCGTCGTGGATATTGCGAAAATCTGTCAGCTGGCTCGTGAAGCCGGTGCCGTGAGCGTGGTGGATAACACCTTCCTCAGCCCGGCGCTGCAAAACCCGCTGGCGCTGGGGGCGGATCTGGTGCTGCACTCCTGCACCAAGTACCTCAACGGTCACTCCGACGTCGTCGCTGGCGTAGTGATTGCCAAAGAGGAAGCGACCGTCACCGAACTGGCATGGTGGGCGAATAATATTGGCGTAACCGGCAGCGCGTTTGATAGCTACCTGCTGCTGCGCGGCCTGCGTACGCTGTCGCCGCGTATGGAAGTGGCCCAGCGTAACGCCCAGGCGATCGTCGAGTTCCTGAAGACGCAGCCGCTGGTGAAGAAGCTCTATCACCCGTCGCTGCCGGAGAACCAGGGACACGAGATTGCTGCTCGCCAGCAGAAGGGCTTCGGCGCGATGCTGAGTTTCGAGCTAGACGGCGATGAGCAGACCCTGCGTCGTTTCTTAAGCGGCCTGTCGCTGTTCACGCTGGCAGAGTCGCTGGGCGGGGTGGAGAGCCTGATCTCTCACGCTGCCACCATGACGCACGCGGGCATGGCCGCCGAAGCACGCGCCGCTGCGGGCATCTCCGAGACGCTGTTACGCATCTCGACCGGTATTGAAGATGGTGAAGATTTAATTGCCGATCTGGAAAATGCATTCCGGATCGCAGCCAAGGGGTAAACATGAGTGTGATTGCGCAGGCAGGGGCGAAGGGTCGTCAACTGCATAAGTTTGGTGGAAGTAGTCTGGCGGATGTGAAGTGTTACCTGCGTGTCGCCGGTATCATGGCGGAGTATTCGCAGCCTGGCGATATGATGGTGGTCTCGGCCGCCGGCAGCACCACCAACCAGTTGATCAGCTGGCTGAAGCTCAGCCAGACCGACAGGCTCTCTGCGCATCAGGTTCAACAGGCGCTGCGCCGCTACCACTCCGAGCTTATCAGTGGGTTACTACCGCCTGAGATAGCCGATGGATTAATCAGCGAATTTATTCACGATCTGGAGCGCCTCGCGGGCCTGCTCGACAGCGGCATTACCGATGCGGCCTATGCCGAGGTGGTCGGCCACGGCGAGATCTGGTCCGCACGGCTGATGTCCGCCGTGCTTAATCTGCAGGGGCTGAACGCCGCCTGGCTGGACGCACGGGAGTTTCTGCGCGCCGAGCGCTCTGCCCAACCCCAGGTTAACGAAGGGCTTTCTTATCCGCTGCTGCAACAGCTGATGGTGCAGCACCCAGGCAAACGGCTGGTGGTGACCGGCTTTATCTGCCGCAACGATGCAGGAGAGACCGTACTGCTGGGCCGTAACGGCTCTGACTACTCGGCAACGCAGATTGGCGCGCTGGGCGGCGTCTCCCGCGTGACTATCTGGAGCGACGTGGCCGGGGTCTACAGCGCCGATCCGCGTAAGGTCAAAGATGCCTGCCTGCTGCCGCTGCTGCGTCTGGACGAAGCCAGCGAGCTGGCCCGCCTGGCCGCGCCGGTGCTTCACGCCCGCACGCTCCAGCCGGTCTCCGGCAGCGATATCGATCTCCAGCTGCGCTGTAGCTACAACCCGGAGCAAGGCTCTACGCGCATCGAGCGCGTGCTGGCATCCGGAACGGGGGCGCGCATCGTCACCAGCCACGATGACGTCTGCCTGATTGAGTTCCAGGTTCCGCCGAGCCAGGACTTTAAGCTGGCGCATAAAGAGATCGACCTGATCCTTAAGCGCGCCCAGCTGCGTCCGCTGGCGGTAGGCGTGCATACCGATCGCAACCTACTCCAGCTCTGCTACACCTCAGAAGTGGTTGATAGCGCCCTGAAGCTGCTCGACGAAGCGGGGTTGCCGGGCGAGCTGCGTCTGCGCGAGGGGCTGGCGCTGGTGGCGCTGGTTGGCGCGGGCGTATGCCGCAACCCGCTGCACAGCCACCGTTTCTGGCAGCAGCTGAAGGGTCAGCCGGTGGAGTTTATCTGGCAGTCCGACGACAGCATCAGCCTGGTGGCGGTGCTGCGCGTTGGCCCCACCGAAAGTCTGATCCAGGGTCTGCACCAGTCGCTGTTCCGCGCCGAGAAACGCATTGGTCTGGTGCTGTTCGGCAAGGGCAATATTGGTTCGCGCTGGCTGGAGCTGTTTGCCCGCGAGCAGAGCGCGCTCTCTGCCCGCACCGGCTTTGAGTTTGTGCTGGCGGGGGTGGTAGACAGCCGCCGCAGCCTGCTGAGCTATGACGGGCTGGACGCCAGCCGGGCGCTGGCCTTCTTTAATGACGAGGCGGTGGCGCACGAGGATGACTCTCTGTTCCTGTGGATGCGCGCGCACCCCTATGACGATCTGGTGGTGCTCGACGTCACTGCCAGCGAGCAGCTGGCCGATCAGTACCTCGACTTTGCCAGCCACGGTTTCCACGTCATCAGCGCCAACAAGCTGGCCGGCGCAAGTAACAGCGACAAGTATCGCCAGATCCACGACGCCTTCGAAAAAACGGGCCGTCGCTGGCTCTATAACGCCACCGTGGGCGCGGGCCTGCCGGTGAACCATACCGTGCGCGATCTGATCGACAGCGGTGATTCCATCCTCTCTCTCAGCGGCATCTTCTCCGGCACGCTCTCCTGGCTGTTCCTGCAGTTTGACGGCACCGTGCCCTTCACTGACCTGGTCGATCAGGCCTGGCAGCAGGGGCTGACCGAGCCGGATCCGCGTGTCGATCTCGCCGGCAAAGACGTGATGCGCAAGCTGGTGATCCTCGCCCGTGAGGCGGGGTACGACATCGAGCCGGACCAGGTGCGCGTTGAGTCGCTGGTGCCCGCCGGATGCGAAGAGGGGTCGGTGGATCACTTCTTTGAAAACGGCGACGTGCTCAACGAGCAGATGGTGCAGCGTCTGGAAGCGGCGCGGGAGATGGGGCTGGTGCTGCGCTACGTGGCGCGCTTTGACGCTAACGGGAGAGCGCGCGTCGGCGTAGAGGCGGTGCGTCCCGAGCATCCGCTGGCGGCGCTGCTGCCGTGTGACAACGTCTTCGCCATCGAGAGCCGCTGGTACCGTGACAACCCGCTGGTGATCCGTGGGCCGGGCGCGGGTCGCGACGTCACCGCGGGGGCGATTCAGTCGGACATCAACCGCCTGGCGCAGCTGCTGTAGTTAATGTTTATGTGTGCCGTAAAGCGAGGCTTTACGGCACATAGTAATGTAACGAATTATATTTGCTGGCCAAAACGCGCACGGTATCGGTGACGCGGGCCGCAGAGAACCGTGCGCTTTGCTGGAACGCTGGCTGCTGCTGTAGCCAGACAGTAAAACGTCGGCTGGCCGCCAGGCTTAGCGTAGCGCTCTCATCCCGATTGCCCCCTGCCAGCAGGCAGATCATTTTCCGGTTATTTTCCTGCCCCCAGATCTGCCACTGGTTTTGCCACCACCCCTGATTTGTTTTGCCCAACAGCTGCCAGCGGGCCGGGCACGCCGCGTCATCTATCTCCTCTTCAATAAACCACAGCGACGCGAGACGATAGCGAAACAGCTCTGCCCATGCGGTGATCGCTGCGCCGCGCAAAAAACATTCGTGGGCAACGAGATGTGTTTTGACGTTCGGAAAAAGGAGCCGTAAGACACGAAAGTGACCATGTGCAGCAATGACCGGGCGGAGGATTGCGCCATTCGCATTGCGCTTCATGGATGCTGCTCCGTACTGGATTTCATCAAACTGGCTGCGCTGTAAAAATTGCCGCTCTCTTAGCGAAACGCGCTGAATAATATCTTTATCTACAGGCTGTGCGGATGGGGTCCCTCTCCAGCAGTAGTGCAGGGAGAGGCCTGCCTGATGGGGGGTAAAATTACTGGAAGTATGAATAACGTTGCCGCTTACAGAATCGAAGCTTAACAAAAAATAGAGTTGTTGATCGGCGCGCGCGCCCTGAAAGGGGACGATAAGCGGAATGGTGCATATGGCTTCTGGCGCAGGTGCTGATTTCAGAAGCTGCTTTTTAGGCGTCCAGACTTTTTTACAGTGTTGGCATTGAATGCGCTGTGTCCCCGCCGGGTTATGTCCATAGTGAATAATAGCGGTTTGATAGCAGCGCGGGCAAAAATGGCCGTGCTCTTTGGCATATCGCGATAAACAGACTGATACCCAGCGTTGGAATGCGTTACCGTTAAATAACGGAGAGTAACTTCCGCATGCCCGACAATGGAGAGCGGGATAACCCAATCGATAATCAGGCCAAATATAATCCGGCGAGGATGCCAGCCCTAAATTACAACAGCCAGCGGTTTTACAGGTATTAATCGTAAATAAAGAGAACATAGCGTCACCAACGATTTAAAAGCATCGTTGATTTTCTCGCGTAACTATCAAGAATGGGTGTGACTGCTTTCACATAAAAAAGCGCTTCACAACGTAATGTAGCGGTGCTTTATATGACAGAAAGGAGCTGTTTATGAAAGTCAACGTAATTGCTGTCAGTGTTTTGCTGACGCTGCCACTTTGGGCATGCGCTAAAGATGTCACCATTATCTATACCAACGATCTCCATGCCCATGTCGAACCCTATAAAGTACCGTGGATTGCCAATGGTCAACGTGATATCGGTGGTTGGGCTAATATCACTACGCTGGTTAGGCAGGAGAAAGCCAAAAACAGAGCGACATGGTTCTTTGATGCTGGTGACTATTTTACCGGTCCGTATATTAGCAGCCTGACCAAGGGCAAGGCTATTATCGATATCATGAATACCATGCAGTTTGATGCCGTCACAATGGGCAATCATGAATTTGACCATGGCTGGGACAACACGCTATTACAGCTTAGCCAGGCGAAATTCCCGATTGTGCAGGGTAATATTTTTTATCAGAACAGCAGTAGGATGTTGTGGGATAAACCTTATACCATCATTGAAAAAGATGGCGTGAAAATAGGCGTTATCGGCCTACACGGTAAATTTGCGTTTAACGACACGGTGTCTGCTTCAACACGCATCGGCATTGAAGCGCGGGATGAGATTACCTATCTGCAGCATTATCTTGATGAGCTAAAAGGTAAAGTCGATCTCACCGTGGCGCTGATTCATGAAGGCGTACCGGCGCGTCAGTCCAGCTATGGTAGTGCCGATGTGCGTCGTGCGCTGGATAAAGACGTCCAGACCGCAGGTCAGGTGAAAGGGTTGGACATCCTTATCACCGGGCATGCCCACGTCGGCACGCCTGAGCCGATTAAAGTCGGCAATACGCTGATCCTTTCAACCGATAGCGGGGGGATTGATGTCGGCAAGCTGGTGCTGGATTACAAAGAGAAGCCACATCGATTTGCGGTGAAGAATTTCACGCTGAAGACTATCTATGCTGATGAGTGGAAGCCGGATCCGCAAACGAAACAGGTCATTGATGGCTGGAATAAACAGCTTGATAAGATGGTACAGCAGACGCTAGCCGAGGCTCCGGTTGAGCTGACCCGAGCCTATGGCGAGTCCTCATCTCTGGGCAACCTGCCCGCTGACGCGCTTATGGATGCCGCAGGCAAAAACACGCAGCTGGCATTAACCAACTCGGGTGGAATACGCAACGAAATTCCGGCGGGCGCGGTAACCATGGGCAGCGTTATTAGCACTTTCCCGTTCCCTAATGAACTGGTAACCATGGATGTGACGGGTAAGCAGCTGCGCAGCTTAATGGAGCACGGCGCTGGTTTGAGCAACGGTGTACTGCAGGTTTCCAAAGGGCTGGAGGTGCAATACGACAGCAGCAAGCCGGCAGGGAAGCGGGTAACGGTCCTGACGCTAAACGGCAAGCCGATAGAGGATGCCGCTGTCTACCATATTGCTACTAATAGCTTCCTGGCCGATGGCGGCGACGGCTTCGCAGCATTTACCGAGGGCAAAGCGCGGAATACGTCGGGGGGATACTATGTATCCAATGCCGTCGTAGATTACTTTAAAGCAGGCCACGCGGTGACCGATGAGCAGCTCAACGGTATGCGCGTCAAGGACGTAAAAAAATCATGATAGGTCGCCGGCCTGATAAGAGGCCGGCTTTTTTCTCGCTAACGTGCAAAATTCATAATCAATTGTTTTCACCTTTCCTGAGCATTACTCACTTTTTGTACTGATTTTTCTATTGACGCCTGCCCGCTTTTGCGGCATTTTTACATCCAGACGTCTAAACGTATAGAAGTTCACACGACAACAACCCAGACATGCGATTGATGAGGTAAGGTATGAGCTTTTTTCACGCCAACCAGCGGGAAGCCCTGAATCAGAGCCTGGCAGAAGTGCAGGGGCAGATTAACGTATCCTTTGAGTTTTTCCCGCCGCGCACCAGTGAAATGGAACAGACCCTATGGCACTCCATCGATCGCTTAAGCAGCCTGAAGCCCAGGTTTGTCTCCGTAACCTACGGGGCGAACTCTGGCGAGCGTGACCGCACGCACAGCATCATCAAAGGTATCAAAGATCGGACCGGGCTTGAGGCCGCGCCGCACCTGACCTGCATCGACGCGACACGCAACGAACTGCGCGCTATTGCCCAGGACTACTGGAACAACGGTATTCGCCATATCGTGGCCCTGCGCGGCGATCTGCCGCCCAAAGGCGGCAAACCGGATATGTACGCCGCCGATCTGGTTGGACTGTTAAAAGAGGTCGCCGATTTTGATATCTCTGTCGCTGCCTATCCGGAAGTGCACCCGGAGGCCAAAAGTGCTCAGGCGGATCTGCTCAACCTGAAACGTAAAGTTGATGCGGGCGCAAACCGGGCGATCACCCAGTTTTTCTTCGACGTGGAGAGCTACCTGCGCTTTCGTGACCGCTGCGCGGCAACCGGCATTGACGTCGAGATCATTCCGGGCATTCTGCCGGTCTCTAACTTTAAGCAGGCGAAGAAGTTTGCTGACATGACCAACGTGCGTATCCCGGCATGGATGGCGCAGATGTTTAACGGCCTCGATGATGATGCCGAAACCCGCAAGCTGGTGGGGGCGAGCATCGCCATGGATATGGTGAAGATCCTGAGCCGGGAGGGGGTGAAAGATTTCCACTTCTATACCCTGAACCGCGCCGAAATGAGCTACGCTATCTGCCACACGCTGGGCGTGCGGCCAGCGCTGTAGAAACCGCTTCGGCGGTTTTTTATTGTCCAATTGATTCTGGTGATGAATGCTATCGTCAGCATCCATATCTGCCACTTAATTACTAATAAAAACAGTCGGATTTAACTATTAAATCTGTGGATGAATTCAACTATCTCTCATTAAGAGTGGTGTATATCGTAGCGGTAACACCATATTGGGAGCAGATAGATGAGTGCATCAGACGATATCCATAACACACTTTCCACAGGCAAATGTCCGTTTCACCAGGGCGGTGCCGATCGCAGCGCCGGGGCCGGGACAACCAGCCGCGACTGGTGGCCGAAACAGCTCCGCGTTGACCTTTTAAATCAGCACTCAAATCGCTCAAACCCACTGGGCGAGGACTTTGACTACCGCAACGAATTCAGCAAACTCGACTATTCCGCGCTGAAAGGCGATCTTAAAGCGCTGCTGACCGATTCACAGCCGTGGTGGCCTGCGGACTGGGGCAGCTACGTCGGTCTGTTTATTCGTATGGCATGGCACAGCGCAGGGACCTACCGCTCTGTTGATGGTCGCGGCGGCGCAGGGCGGGGCCAGCAGCGTTTCGCCCCACTTAATTCATGGCCGGATAACGTTAGCCTGGACAAGGCACGTCGCCTGCTGTGGCCGGTTAAGCAGAAGTATGGACAGAAAATCTCCTGGGCCGATCTCTTTATCCTCGCCGGTAACGTGGCCTTAGAAAACGCCGGCTTCCGCACCTTTGGTTTCGGTGCCGGGCGTGAAGATGTCTGGGAGCCGGATCTGGACGTTAACTGGGGCGACGAAAAAACCTGGCTGAAGCATCGCCATCCTGAAGCGCTGGCAAAGGCACCGCTGGGTGCAACCGAGATGGGCCTGATCTACGTTAACCCGGAAGGCCCGGACCATAGCGGGGAGCCTGTCTCTGCCGCTGCCGCCATTCGTGCCACCTTCGGCAACATGGGGATGAACGACGAAGAGACCGTGGCGTTGATCGCGGGCGGCCACACGCTGGGCAAAACCCACGGTGCAGCGGCGGCCACGCACGTTGATGTCGATCCTGAGGCCGCGCCTATTGAAGCGCAGGGCCTGGGCTGGAGCAGCAGCTACGGCAGCGGCAGCGGCGCGGATGCCATCACCTCCGGGCTGGAAGTGGTCTGGACACAGACGCCGACCCAGTGGAGCAACTACTTCTTTGAGAACCTGTTCAAATATGAGTGGGTACAGACCCGCAGCCCGGCGGGTGCGATTCAGTTTGAAGCGGTTGATGCGCCGGACATTATTCCCGATCCCTTCGATCCGGCGAAAAAGCGCAAACCCACCATGCTGGTCACCGATCTGACGCTGCGTTTCGATCCTGAGTTCGAGAAGATCTCCCGTCGCTTCCTGAACGATCCGCAGGCTTTCAATGAAGCCTTTGCCCGGGCCTGGTTCAAGCTGACGCACCGCGATATGGGGCCAAAAGCGCGCTACATCGGTCCGGAAGTGCCAAAAGAGGATCTGATCTGGCAGGACCCGCTGCCGCAGGCGATCTTTAACCCTTCTCAGGACGATATTGCCAGCCTGAAAGCGGAGATTGCCGCCTCCGGACTCTCCGTAAGCGAGCTGGTGTCGGTTGCCTGGGCCTCTGCCTCTACCTTCCGCGGTGGCGATAAGCGCGGCGGCGCGAACGGGGCACGGCTGGCGCTGGCTCCGCAGCGTGACTGGGAGGTCAATGCGACGGCGGCCCGCCTTCTGCCGGTACTGGAGACGATCCAGCGTACGGCAAACAAGGCGTCGCTGGCGGATATTATTGTTCTGGCCGGGGTAGTCGGCGTTGAGCTGGCGGCGAAAGAGGCGGGGGTTGCCATTGACGTGCCGTTCTTACCGGGCCGCGTGGATGCGCGTCAGGATCAGACCGACATCGACATGTTCGAGCTGATGAACCCGATTGCCGACGGTTTCCGTAACTACCGCACCGAGCTTGATACCTCGACTACGGAGTCGCTGCTGATCGATAAAGCGCAGCAGCTGACGCTGACCGCGCCGGAGCTGACGGCGTTGGTAGGTGGCCTGCGTGTGCTGGGCGCGAACGTCGACGGCAGCCAGCACGGCGTCTTTACCCAGCGCGTGGGCGTACTCAGCAATGACTTCTTTGTTAACCTGCTGGATATGCGCACCGAATGGAAGGCAACGGATGATAGCGCTGAGCTGTTTGCGGGGCGGGATCGCCTGAGTGGCGAGGTGAAATATACTGCCACCCGTGCCGACCTGGTGTTTGGCTCTAACTCCATCCTGCGGGCGCTGGCGGAAGTCTACGCCAGCAACGACGGCCACGAGAAATTCGTGAAGGATTTTGTCGCCGCCTGGGTGAAGGTGATGAACCTCGACCGCTTCGATCTGCGCTAAACGCTAAATATGAAAATCCCCGCTTGTGCGGGGATTTTTTTAGGCGTTATTGCACGGTGTCTAACGGCAGTGCATCAAAGTCATGCAGGGCGTTTTTCTTGTACGGGTTACCAATCCAGCGCGTGGCCTGCACAAACTGCGGGCTGGTGATCGATCGGGTCGGGTCAAAGCCGTCGTAGCGTAGCCCTGCCAGATCGGACCAGGTATGGATCAGCTGCGAGCTGCTGTATTTGCGGTTAACGTCAGAAGTGAAATCGCGCGGGTGCGCCGCCTGCCAGGATGGTGAGGTCCACAGAATAAACGGGATAGTGTACATATGCCGCGTCGGGGCCTCTTCATTACGTCCCTGAATATTATGCGGTGGCGTGTCGTAGACCTCTTCCCCGTGATCGGAGAAGTAAAGCAGGAAGCCGTTGGGATCGGTAGCTTTGTAGTCGTCAATCAGGCTGGCCAGCACGTGGTCATTGAAGCGGTTAGCGTTGTCGTAGTCGTTATACGACGCCAGCTGCTCCGGACTTAGCCCCGCCGGGGCACCCTCAGTTTTGCCATCAAAAGTGTTCCACTGTTGCGGATAACGGTATGCGTACTTAATGTGCGTACCCAGCAGATGCACAATGATGAACTTCTTCGGCGCAGGATCGGCTAGCACTTTCTTAAACGGATCCAGCACGTTGGTGTCGTACTCGCGCGCGCTCTGGGTGCGCTGCTGGTTCATATAGAACTGCTTGTCCGTCTGCTGTGAGAACACCGTCAACATGGTGTTGCGTTCGGTCATGGTCTGCTGATTGGTGATCCAGAATGTCTTGTACCCGGCCTGCTTCATCATGTTCATCAGCGACGGTTTGGTCAGGTAGAGATCCGGGTTCTTCTCATCGGCAAAGGTCAGCGCCTGCTGCAAAATTTCAATGGTGTAGGGGCGCGACGTAACCACGTGGTTGAAGACCGTCAGGTTCTTGTCGGTTTTATGCAGCTTATCCAGCTCCGGTGTAGTTTCACGCGGGTAGCCGTAGAGACTCATGCGGTTGCGCTGTGTCGATTCGCCAATCACCAGCACCAGCGTGCGCGGCGCGCTACCGGAGCTGTCCTGCAGGTTCGCCAGCGGCGGCAGGGCGCTGTTGCTGTTTAACAGTTTGGTCAAGCTCGCCAGCTGGTGGCGGTACTCAACGTAGCCCGCCACAAACTGCCACGGAGCGGCTGGCTCAAGTCGGCCCGAGAGGCTAATCAGCGCGCGTTTGACGCTTTTCTTCTGAACCAGCACCTTATGTGCGACCGGATTAATAATCAGACCGTAGAGGATGGCGAAGCAGACCAGCCAGCGCCACGGCGTCGGAACCGTGACCGGGCGCAGGCGTGTCCACAGGAAGATCGCCACCGCCGTATAGACCAGCGCCACCAGCACCAGCTTCAGGCTGAAGTACTGGCTCAGAAATTCGCTGGCCTCGCTGGTGTTGGATTCAAACATCACGTACAGAACGCTCTGGGAGAACTCCTGGCCATAAATAACGTAATAGCCAAGCGCCGCAAGCGAGGGGAGCAACAGGACCACGCCGATGACGGCTGCCGTTACACGGATCTGTCGGGGAAAGAGCAGCAGCGGAACAAGCCATAGCGAGCTGAAGAGCAGGGAGTCGCGCAGGCCCACTGAGCCGCTGTAGCCGGTGATAATAATGGCAACCTGCAGGACCGAAGAGAAGTAACAGACGTAGAGCAAAGCCCAAAATAGGGCCTTCCAGCTAAAAGCGGCCTTCGCCGGAGAGGATGTGGAGAGCATAACAGAAACGTGCCTTATCAAAGTCGCTGGAGTAGCGCGCAAAGATTAAGCAGAGTTGCTTAAGTTAACCTTAACGAGGCGGGGAGCACAAAAATAGCCGCTTCCCCCACCCGATGGTAGGGGAAGCGGAGAGGGCAGGATTAACCGGTGTTACGCATACCAGCCGCGACGCCAGCGATGGTGACCATTAGAGCCTGCTCGACGCGCGGATCCGGCTCTTTGCCTTCCTCTTCCGCCTGGCGCGAGCGGTGCAGCAGCTCGGCCTGCAGCACGTTGAGCGGATCGGTGTAGATGTTACGCAGCTGGATAGACTCGGCAATCCACGGCAGATCGGCCATCAAATGCGAGTCGTTGGCGATGGCCAATACGGCCTTGATGTCATCTTCCAGCAGCTCGCGCAGCTCGCTACCCAGCGGCCACAGCGCCGGTTTCACCAGGCGGCGGTCGTAGTAGTCAGCCAGCCAGAGGTCGGCTTTGGCAAAGACCATCTCCAGCATCCCCAGACGGGTGGAGAAGAACGGCCAGTCGCGGCACATGGTCTCCAGATCGCTCTGTTTGCCCTCTTTCATCACCTTTTGCAGCGCCGCCCCTGCGCCTAACCAGGCAGGCAGCATCAGACGGTTTTGCGTCCAGGCGAAGATCCACGGGATCGCACGCAGGGACTCCACGCCGCCGGTGGCACGGCGCTTCGCCGGACGCGAACCAAGCGGCAGCTTGCCCAGCTCCTGCTCCGGCGTGGCGGAACGGAAGTAGGGGACAAAGTCTTCATTTTCACGTACGTAGCCGCGATACATCTCACAGGAGATATCCGACAGCTCGTCCATGATGTGACGCCACTCCTCTTTCGGCTCCGGCGGCGGCAGCAGGTTGGCTTCCAGAATAGCGCTGGTGTAGAGCGACAGGCTGCTGACGGTGATTTCCGGCAGACCGTACTTGAAGCGGATCATCTCGCCCTGTTCAGTCACGCGCAGGCCACCTTTCAGGCTGCCCGGCGGCTGGGAGAGCAGCGCCGCGTGGGCCGGGGCACCACCGCGACCGATAGAGCCGCCGCGACCGTGGAACAGCGTCAGCTCAATACCCGCTTTCTCACAGGTCTTGATCAGCGCATCCTGCGCCTGATACTGCGCCCAGGAGGCGGCCATCACGCCCGCATCTTTCGCCGAGTCGGAGTAGCCAATCATGACCATCTGCTTGCCCTGAATAAAGCCGCGATACCAGTCGATATTCAGCAGCTGGGTCATCACATCGTTGGCGTTGTTCAGGTCGTCGAGGGTTTCAAACAGCGGCGCAACCGGCAGGGCAAAGGTAATTCCGGCCTCTTTTAACAGCAGGTGCACAGCCAGCACGTCAGAGGGGGTTTTCGCCATCGAGATGACATAGGCGGCAACGGAGCCTTGCGGCGCATCAACGATCGCCTTACAGGTGTTGAGCACTTCGCGGGTTTCGTTGCTTGGCTCCCAGCTGCGCGGCAGGAGTGGACGCTTAGAGTTCAGCTCGCGGATCAGGAACGCCTGCTTGTCGGCTTCGGACCAGCTTTCATAGTCGCCAATGCCGAGATAGCGGGTCAGCTCGCCCAGCGCTTCGGTGTGGCGGGTGCTCTCCTGACGGACGTCGATACGCACCAGCGGCACGCCAAAGCACTTCACGCGGCGCAGAGTATCCAGCAGCTCGCCGTTGGCAATAATGCCCATTCCGCAGGCCTGGAGTGATTTATAGCAGGCGTAGAGCGGCTCCCACAGCTGCTCGTTCTGGCTGATCAGGCCGGCCGGTTTCGGCAGGCGCTGGCCCTTCAGGCGCGCTTCCAGCCAGGTTTGGGTCGCCATCAGCTGGCCACGCAGGCCCTTCATCAGATAGCGATACGGCTCGCTTGCGCCCGCTTCGCCAACCAGCTCGCTCAGCTCATCGGTACACTCCACCATCGATAGCTCAGAGATGAGCACCTGAATATCCTTCAGGAACAGATCGGTGGCTTTCCAGCGGCTCAGCAGCAGCACGTGGCGGGTGATCTCTGCGGTGACGTTCGGGTTGCCGTCGCGATCGCCGCCCATCCAGGAGGTAAAGCGCACCGGGACAAAATCCACCGGCAGCTTATAGCCAAGGTTCTCGTCCAGCTGCTCGTTCAGCTCGCGCAGGTAGTTCGGTACCCCTTCCCACAGGCTGTTTTCCACCACCGCAAAGCCCCACTTGGCTTCGT
>DAMBQR010000018.1:0-65327 GCA_032055545.1 Pseudescherichia sp.
GGCAACGTCCCCCTTGATTAAGGATAGCGTTGCATCCATCGGTTGAACTCACAGCCAGAAGCGGACGTTGCTACATCACAATGTGTTAATTAACCCTGAACAGGTCAGTCAGGTGGCAAAAGGGGTGGCGTTATCAGCAATACGATGCGGCGTAGCGAACCGGTTGTTATACGATTCAATAAATGTTAGCAATCAGGCGTTCGCCGTTTCAACTATGCACGCATCGTTTCCATCATTGGGTAAATAGCCGCGCTACTTCTTATTCAGCATTGCCTTCAGATCGGCAAAGGGGTTATAGGTCGCCTCCCCTACATCCTTCTGCGCATCCTCTCCGGCCACGACGGTGGTGCCGTACTGGTCGGCCTCGGTGTATTTTGAGTGCTCGTGATCGTGACAGTAGAGGCACAGCAGCTCCCAGTTGCTGCCGTCCGGCGGGTTATTGGTGTGATCGTGGTCGATATGGTGCACCGTTAACTCCCGCAGGTTCGAGTAGACAAACTCACGCGAGCAGCGCCCGCATACCCACGGATAAATCTTCAGCGCCCTTTCACGGTAGTCTGATTCAAGACGGGCATAGTTCTTAGGGATGATGGCCATCGCGGGCAATCCTTACGGTAACGAAAGTATGCCTCTATAGTATGCCAATGCACGGCGCTCGCCAATCACTGTTGGGGTGCCGGAGCGTGCTTACGGCAGACTTCCAGCATAAACTGCCGTAGCCAGCGGTGCGCCGGATCGGCCTCCGCGCGCGGGTGCCACATTTGTGACAACGTAATGCCCTCCACCCTTACCGGCAGTTCAAACATACAGTATGACGCGGCAGGTTGATGGATGAGAAACGAGGCGGGGATCAGCGCCACCAGATCGGAAGCCTGTGCCACCGCCAGCGCAGCGGGAAAGCCCGGGACGACGGCAGCAATATTCCGCTCAAGGCCCAGCTCGGCCAGCGCCTCATCTACTGGCCCGGCGGTTCGCCCCCGACGGGAGGCGACAACATGAGCATGGGCAAGGTAGTCGCTCACGCCTACTTCGGGCAGCGTCGATAGCGGATGCCCAGGCCTCACCACCCCGACAAAACGATCGCGAAACAGCGCCTGAATACGGATCTCCGGTCCCATCTCGCCCAGCACGCCAACTTCAAGATCGACCAGCCCCTCACGCAGCGCCTTCGCGCTCTTTTCCGCTCTGGCGACAAAACGCAGACGCACGTGCGGGGCACGCCTGGCCGCTGCCACAATGAGCAGCGGACCAAAAGCCTCAATGAAACCCTCGTTAGTACGCAGGACAAAAGTACGATCAAAGGTCGAGAGATCCAGCCCGGTCTGAGAGGGCCGCAGCAGCGCCAGCGCCTCAAACAGCGTGCGCTGCGTAGATTCGCGGATGGCCTCGGCATGCGGGGTTAACACCATGCTGCGTCCAGCGCGCACCAGCAACGGATCGCCGGTGGCCGCACGCAGGCGGCTAAGCGTACGGCTCATCGCCGAGGCGCTCAGACCCAGCCGTCGCGCAGCGCCCGCCACGCTGACTTCAGCCAGCAGCGCATCGAGGGCAATAAGCAGGTTCAAATCGGGTGCGTTCATCCGCTTATCTTACTCTGCCCGTCAGGTTTGAGGGAAGGCGTCTGGTGCAGGTTATAACTGCAAATGCTGCGTCTTCCGCCCTGCCTCTCCCCTGAGTACGCTTTAAGCATCGAAATCACAGAACTGACAAGGGTAAATAATATGGAACTCTTTGCTGAAAGACCGGGTGATGAGGGTTTAGCCGGACGCGGACGGGCACTGGTGATGGTTGCCGTCATGACCAGTACGACCATGGCCGTTTTCGACGGTGCCATCGTCAACGTTGCGCTGCCGCCCATTGCCCATGCGCTGTCGGTACCTGCCCACTCCGCCGTGTGGATCGCCAACGGCTATCTGCTATCGGCTGCGATGACGCTGGCTATTTTTGCCGCGCTGGCCCGCCGAATTGGCTTTCGCGCCCTGTTTGCTTTCGGCCTGGCTCTCTTTACGCTGGCCTCGCTGGGCTGCGCCCTCTCCTCTTCCCTCCCCATGCTGACGGGCTGGCGCATCGTGCAGGGTGTAGGCGGGGCCGCTACTCTGAGTATTGCTCCGGCGATCCTACGCTCTGTTTTCCCCAACCGCCTGCTGGGGCGCATTCTGGGCCTGCACGCCTTGCTGATTGCCGCCAGCACCGCCATCGCGCCGGTTCTGGGCGGTACGCTGCTTTCTCTCCTGAGCTGGCAGTGGCTGTTTGCTATCAATATCCCGCTGGGGATTATTGCGTTTCTCATGGCGCTCAGCGCTATACCTGATAACCGCACGTCAATACACGAACCCTTTGATATCGCCGGTGCGGCGTTGTCCGCGCTAATGTTGGGGGGAGCGATCATGACGGCGAACGCCTTCTCCCGCCCCGGTCAGGCGGAAGCGCATCTGTTGACGGCAGCAGGATACGGTAGCGTCGCGCTGGCTGCCGGGCTGGCATTTATCTGGCGTCAGCAACGTGCGCCACGACCGCTGCTTCCGCTGACACTTTTTGCCTCGCCGCGCTTTTCACTGGCGGCGCTTACCTCGCTGGCCTCTTTCGTTAGCCAGGGCATGACGTTTATTGCTCTGCCGTTTCTGTTTCAAAGCGTCTACGGTTACAGCGTCTTTGCCTCGGCGCTGCTGTTTACCCCCTGGCCGCTGGGTATCATGCTGGCCGCTCCCCACGCAGGACGGCTGGCCGATCGCTATCCACCGGCGATGATTTCAACCGCGGGCTTAGCCGTTTTTGCCCTGGGATTAACGCTGCTGGCGCTGCTTCCTGAGCAGGCCGAAGTCTGGGATATCGGTGTGCGCAGCCTGATCTGCGGGATAGGCTTCGGCTGCTTTCAAAGTCCTAACAACCGGGAAATGCTGGCAAACGCCTCACGGGAGAACAGCGGCTACGCCTCCGGCGTGCTGGCTATTGTGCGTACCTTTGGCCAGTGCCTGGGCGGGGCGTTAGTGGGCATCATCCTGTCGCTCTTTGCGCCAGCCAGTAGCCAGGCGACGGGCGCTGTTCATCTGAGCCTGTGGATTGCCGTGCTGGCAACCGGATTTGCTCTCCTGTTTAGCCTAAGCCGCCTACGAAATAAGCCTGATTGACGACTTTTACGCCGCTTACCCGCAGACATTTTTACGTAGCCGTGCTAAGTGCGATACACTTTGTAAATCGGTCTTACAGTTAAAGAAATTATGCGCCTGATTATATCTTCCCTGCTCATGGCAGTTGGCCTGTTAAGCGGACACGTCCAGGCTGCGCCTGCGCGTCCTGCTGCGGCTGATATCCGTGAAAGCGGTTTCGTCTACTGCGTCAATGGCCAGGTCAGCACGTTCAATCCGCAAAAAGCGAGCAGCGGCCTGATTGTGGATACCCTGGCGGCCCAGATCTACGATCGCCTGTTGGATGTAGATCCCTACACCTATCGCCTGGTCCCCGAGCTGGCTGAGAGCTGGGAGGTGCTGGATAACGGCGCTACCTATCGCTTCCGCCTGCGCAGCAACGTCGCCTTTCAGAAAACGCCGTGGTTCACGCCAGGACGGGCGTTTAATGCCGACGACGTAGTGTTTAGCTTCCAGCGTATTTTTGACCGCCACCACCCGTGGCATAACGTGAACGGCAGCAATTTCCCCTATTTTGACAGCCTGCAGTTTGCCGACGCCGTCGAAAGCGTGCGCAAGCTGGACAGCCGCACGGTGGAGTTTCGCCTGAAAAAGCCGGATGCCTCGTTCCTGTGGCATCTGGCGACGCACTACGCCTCAGTGATGTCCGCCGAATATGCTAATCAGCTGGCTAAGCGCGATCGTCAGGAGCTGCTGGATCGCCAGCCGGTGGGGACCGGGCCGTTCCAGCTCGCGGAGTACCGCAGCGGCCAGTTTATCCGCCTGCAGCGCCACGCTAATTTTTGGCGCGGCCAGCCGCTGATGCCGCAGGTGGTAGTCGATCTCGGCTCGGGGGGAACCGGGCGGCTATCGAAGCTGCTGACCGGGGAGTGCGACGTGCTGGCCTGGCCTGCCGCCAGCCAGCTGACGATATTACGTGACGATCCGCGTCTGCGCCTGACCCTGCGCCCAGGGATGAACATCGCCTATCTGGCATTTAATACCGACAAGGCGCCGCTGAATAATCCCGCCGTGCGCCATGCGCTGGCGCTGGCGATTAATAACCAGCGTCTGATGCAGTCTATCTACTACGGCACGGCGGAAACCGCCGCCTCGATCCTGCCCCGCGCCTCATGGGCCTACGACAGCGAAGCGAAAATCACCGAGTACAATCCGGCAAAAGCCAAACAGCAGCTGGCCGCGCTGGGGCTGGAGAATATGACCCTGCAGCTGTGGGTGCCCACCAGCTCGCAGGCGTGGAATCCCAGCCCGTTGAAGACCGCCGAACTTATTCAGGCCGATATGGCCCAGGTGGGTGTAAAAGTGGTGATTGTTCCCGTCGAGGGGCGCTTCCAGGAGGCCAGGCTGATGGATATGAACCACGACCTGACCCTCGCCGGCTGGTCAACGGACAGTAACGATCCCGATAGCTTCTTCCGTCCGCTGCTCAGCTGCGCCGCCATTGAGTCACAAACTAACTTTGCCCACTGGTGCCACCGGGAGTTTGATACCATCTTGCACAAAGCCCTGACCTCGCAGCAGCTGGCGTCGCGCATTGAGGCCTACGATGAGGCGCAGACGATCCTTGCCCGTGAGCTACCGGTGCTGCCGCTGGCCTCCTCCCTGCGCCTGCAGGCCTACCGCTACGACATCAAAGGTCTTGTACTGAGTCCGTTTGGTAACGCCTCGTTTGCCGGGGTTTCGCGCGAGCCTGAAAAAGACGAGGTGAAGCAACCATGATCATCTTTACGCTGCGCCGCCTGCTTCTGCTGCTGGTCACGCTGTTCCTGCTGACCTTTGTCGGCTTCAGCCTGAGCTACTTTACTCCCCATGCGCCGCTGCAGGGTGCATCGCTGTGGAACGCCTGGTTCTTCTGGTTTAAGGGGGTGCTGCACTGGGATTTTGGCGTCTCCAGCATCAATGGTCAGCTCATCTCCGAGCAGCTCAAAGAGGTCTTCCCGGCCACAATGGAACTGTGTATTCTCGCCTTCGGTTTTGCGCTGGTGGTGGGTATTCCGGTGGGCATGATGGCCGGGATTATGCGCGGCAAATGGCAGGATAAGCTGATCAGCGCCCTGGCCCTGATTGGCTTCTCGATCCCCATCTTTTGGCTGGCGCTGCTGCTTACCCTCTTCTTCTCGCTGACGCTGGGCTGGCTGCCGGTTTCAGGCCGCTTCGATCTGCTCTATGAGGTGAAAACGGTCACCGGCTTTGCGCTGATTGACGCCTGGCTCTCGGAGTCGATATGGCGCGAGGAGATGATCGTCAGCGCGCTGCGCCATATGGTTCTGCCGGTGCTGACCTTAGCAGTGGCGCCGACCACCGAGGTGATCCGCCTGATGCGCATCAGCACCATGGAGGTGTTTGAGCAGAACTACATCAAAGCCGCCGCCACACGCGGCCTGTCGCGGCTGACCATCCTGCGACGCCACGTGCTGCACAACGCCCTGCCGCCGGTGATCCCGCGCCTCGGGCTGCAGTTTTCTACCATGCTGACGCTGGCGATGATCACCGAGATGGTGTTTAGCTGGCCGGGGCTGGGGCGCTGGATCATCAACGCCATTCGTCAGCAGGACTATGCGGCCATCTCCGCCGGCGTCATGGTGATCGGCGCGCTGGTGATTATTGTTAACGTCCTCTCCGACATTCTGGGCGCACTGGCGAACCCTTTGAAGCATAAGGAATGGTATGCCCTCCGATAATGTCTATAACGAGAAGCAGACCCCCGGCGCGCTGCGCACGGTGTGGCGCAAATTCTATGGCGATACCACCGCCATGGTTGGCCTGTACGGCTGCGCCGGGCTGGTGCTGCTCTGTATATTTGGCCGCTGGTTTGCGCCATACGGCATCGATCAGCAGTTCCTCGGCTACCAGCTGCTGCCTCCTTCGTGGTCACGCTATGGGGACGTCTCCTTCTTCCTCGGCACTGACGACCTGGGCCGCGACGTGCTCAGCCGCCTGCTCAGCGGTGCAGCCCCGACGGTGGGCGGCGCGTTTGTGGTTACCCTGGCGGCAACAGTCTGCGGCCTGGTGCTGGGCGTGGTGGCCGGAGCGACGCACGGCCTGCGTTCGGCTGTGCTGAACCATGTGCTTGATACTCTGCTCTCTATTCCCTCGCTGCTGCTGGCGATTATCGTGGTGGCCTTTGCCGGGCCGCACCTCTCTCATGCCATGTTTGCCGTCTGGCTGGCGCTGCTGCCAAGGATGGTTCGATCGGTCTACAGCATGGTGCATGACGAGCTGGAGAAAGAGTATGTGGTTGCCGCCCGGCTGGACGGTGCCACGACGATCAATATTCTGTGGTTTGCGGTGCTGCCGAACATGACGGCAGGCTTTGTTACTGAGATCACCCGGGCGCTGTCGATGGCAATCCTCGACATTGCTGCGTTGGGCTTTCTCGATCTCGGCGCGCAGCTGCCCTCACCGGAGTGGGGAGCGATGCTGGGCGACGCGCTGGAGCTAATCTACGTCGCGCCCTGGACGGTAATGCTGCCGGGGGCGTCGATTATGGTAAGCGTTTTACTGGTTAACCTGCTGGGCGACGGGATCCGCCGTGCGGTCAATGCGGGGGTGGAATAGTGCCACTACTTGATATTCGTAACCTGACCATTGAGGTCAAAACCGGTGAAGGCTGGGTCAGGGCCGTCGATCGCGTTACGCTCACCCTGGCGGAAGGGGAGATCCGCGGTCTGGTGGGCGAATCCGGCTCCGGCAAAAGCCTGATAGCCAAGGCGATCTGCGGCGTAACCAAAGACAACTGGCGCGTCACCGCCGATCGAATGCGCTTCGATGACGTCGATCTGATGCGTCTCTCGGCGCGCGAGCGGCGGAAAATTCTCGGCCATAACGTGTCGATGATTTTTCAGGAGCCGCAGTCCTGTCTCGATCCCTCCGAGCGCATCGGTAAACAGCTGATGCAGAACATCCCCGCCTGGACCTACAAGGGGCGTTGGTGGCAGCGCATGGGCTGGCGAAAACGACGCGCCATAGAGCTGCTGCACCGGGTGGGTATTCGCGATCATAAAGATGCGATGCGCAGCTTTCCCTACGAGCTGACGGACGGCGAGTGCCAGAAGGTGATGATTGCCATTGCGCTGGCGAACCAGCCGCGCCTGCTGATCGCCGATGAGCCAACCAACGCCATGGAGCCGACTACCCAGGCGCAGATTTTCCGTCTGCTCACCCGGCTCAACCAGAATAACAACACCACCATTATTCTGATCAGCCACGATCTGCAGATGCTGAGCCAGTGGGCGGACCGGATCAACGTGATGTACTGCGGCCAGACCGTGGAGACCGCGCCGAGCGAGGAGCTGATCGCCACGCCGCATCACCCCTATACTCAGGCGCTGATCCGCGCGATCCCTGACTTTGGCAGCGCGATGCCGCATAAAAGCCGCCTGAACACGCTGCCGGGGGCGATCCCGCTGCTGGAGCATCTGCCGATTGGCTGCCGTCTTGGGCCGCGCTGCCCCTATGCCCAGCGCAAATGCATCGAGCGTCCCCTGCTAACAGGGCCTAAAAACCACCTCTTTGCCTGTCATTTTCCGCTGAATATGGAGAGGGAGTGAGATGGTCGATACCCTGCTGGAAGTACGCAATCTGAGTAAAACCTTTCGCTACCGCACCGGCTGGTTCCATCGCCAGACGGTGGAGGCGGTCAAGCCGCTGAGCTTTACCCTGCGGGAGAAGCAGACCCTGGCGATCATCGGTGAGAACGGCTCCGGCAAATCGACGCTGGCGAAGATGCTGGCGGGCATGATTGAGCCGACCACCGGTGAACTGTTGATTGACGACAGTCCCCTGCGCTACGGCGACTACTCGTTTCGTAGCCAGCGCATCCGCATGATTTTTCAGGATCCCTCGACGTCGCTGAACCCGCGCCAGCGCATCTCCCAGATCCTCGACTTTCCGCTGCGCCTGAATACCGACCTGGATCCCGGGGCTCGGCGGCAGCGGGTGATTGAGACCCTGCGTATGGTGGGCCTGCTGCCGGATCACGTCAGCTACTATCCGCACATGCTTGCTCCTGGCCAGAAACAGCGTCTGGGGCTGGCCCGGGCGCTGATCCTGCGCCCGAAGGTGATCGTGGCGGATGAGGCCCTGGCCTCGCTGGATATGTCGATGCGTTCGCAATTAATTAACCTGATGCTGGAATTGCAGGAGAAACAGGGTATCTCTTATATCTACGTTACCCAGCATATCGGTATGATGAAACATATCAGCGACCAGGTCATCGTAATGCACCAGGGTGAGGTGGTTGAGCGCGGCAGCACCGCGGAGGTGCTGGCCGCCCCGCTGCATGAGCTGACCCGCCGGCTTATCGCCAGCCATTTTGGCGAGGCGCTGACGGCCGACGCCTGGCGAAAAGACCGCTAGCACCACTCTTTAGGGTGGTCGGATTAACACATATGGCGACACGTGCTATCATCGCCGCGTTTTAACGACGCTCGCTGCTTTCAATGACGAGCGCCACAACAATGAATATAAGGATTAGAACTATGGGTTTTCTTTCCGGTAAGCGCATTCTGGTGACTGGCGTTGCCAGCAAACTCTCCATCGCATACGGCATCGCACAGGCTATGCATCGCGAAGGCGCTGAGCTGGCATTCACCTACCAGAACGACAAGCTGAAAGGCCGTGTTGAAGAGTTTGCCGCGCAGCTGGGTTCCAGCATCGTTCTGGAATGTGACGTTGCTAAAGACGAAAGCATCGACGGCCTGTTCGCTGAGCTGGCAAAAACCTGGCCGAAGTTCGACGGCTTTGTGCACTCTATCGGTTTCGCACCGGGCGACCAGCTGGACGGCGACTATGTTAACGCTGTCACCCGTGAAGGCTTCAAAATTGCCCACGACATCAGCTCCTACAGCTTCGTTGCGCTGGCGAAAGCCTGCCGTTCTATGCTGAACCCGGACTCTGCTCTGCTGACACTCTCCTACCTGGGTGCCGAGCGTGCTATTCCGAACTATAACGTGATGGGTCTGGCGAAAGCCTCTCTGGAAGCTAACGTCCGCTACATGGCGAACGCAATGGGTCCGGAAGGCGTGCGCGTGAACGGCATCTCCGCCGGTCCGATCCGTACCCTGGCCGCATCCGGCATCAAAGACTTCCGTAAGATGCTGGCCCACTGCGAAGCGGTCACCCCGATCCGCCGCACCGTCACCATCGAAGACGTAGGTAACACTGCGGCATTCCTCTGCTCTAACCTCTCCGGCGGTATCTCCGGTGAAGTGGTTCACGTTGATGGCGGCTTCAGCATCGCCGCAATGAACGAGCTGGAACTGAAATAAGCGTTCCCCTCCCCTCCCGCTCGGGAGGGGTCTTCCTGCCTGTTTATGCTTTTCTGCTATTTATTATCACCTAACAATATTTTTCCCTCCCCAAGCGTTACGCCAGGATATTGATCGCCATTTTAAGATCAAGGAAAGCCCATGGAACAACGCCGTTTTTCCGGCAAAGGCCACTGGTATCATGAGACCCAGTCGAGTACCAGCCAGGCACAAGCGCTACCGTTAGTTCCCGAAGCCGCCACCGTTAACGACCGTTTTTTACTGGATCTTGTGCTGCCAGAGGATGTCCTCGCTCGCTGTCAGGGCTGGCTGGATCCTGCCCGCACGCTCTACGACCGGCTCTTTCCCCGCAGCGTCAGCGTCAGCCGCCTGCGCACCTTCAGCGCCTACGATCGCCTGAGCACGGCGCTGACCGTAGCCCAGGTTTATGGCGTACAGCGCCTGTGCAATCACTATGCCGCCCGCCTCGCGCCGCTGCCCGGGCCGGACTCCTCCCGGGAAAGCAACCACCGCCTGGCGCAGATCACCCAGTACGCCAGACAGCTCGCCAGCTCCCCGGAGGTAATTGACGCCCGGGCGCGGGAGCAGCTTGAAGAGGTGGGGCTGACCACCTGGGACATCGTCCTGATGGATCAGATTATCGGTTTTATTGGCTTTCAGGCGCGGGTCATTGCGGCGTTTCAGGCCCTGCTCGGCCAGCCCGTACGCTGGCTACCCGGCATGGAGATGCAGCAGGATGCCGCCGCCGAACCGTTCAGCACACAGGAGAGCCGCTGGACGCCGGGCCTCGCAAGCGTTGAGCTGCATCTTGCCAGCGCCCCCCAGCTGGAAGCGCTGGCCCAGTGGCAGCCGCTCCCGGCCCTGCGGGTGCTGACGCCGGTGCTGGCCCATGAGCACCCTCTGCTCAACCCGCTGGGGGATATTATACAGAGCGATCTGTGCGACACGCTTGATGCCTCGCAGGTCGATCTGGTGGCCCTGCTGACGGCGCGGATTAACGGCAGCCTGGACTGTTTCAATAGCTGGGCTACGTCTGCCGTACCCGAGGTGCCGATCACGTCGTTGCGCAGCGGCGAGCAGGCATTAAATACCTGGAGCCAGGCCGATCCCCAGGCGCGGGCGGTTATCCAGGCCATCCAGCTGTTAACCCGGGCACCAGACCGGTTTAGTGCCGCCCAGTTTACTCCCCTCATTGAGCAAGGGCTTTCCCCGCAGCATGCCGTTAATCTGCTGGCGTGGAGCGGGCTGTGCGGCTGGTTGAATCGTCTTAAAATCGCGCTGGGCGACACGCATTAGCGCGAAACAGCGCTTGCTGCGACACACAGAATCGCGTAAAACTGTCAGCCGCTCTAATGGCCACGAAAATATAAAATTATGTTCCAGGACAACCCGCTGCTAGCGCAGCTTAAACAGCAACTGCATTCCCAAACGCCGCGTGCGGAAGGCGTCGTAAAAGGCACTGAAAAAGGCTTTGGCTTCCTTGAAGTAGACGGACAAAAAAGCTATTTCATTCCGCCGCCGCAGATGAAAAAGGTAATGCATGGCGACCGCGTGATCGCCGTGATCCACAGTGAAAAAGAGCGTGAATCCGCCGAGCCGGAAGAGCTTGTCGAGCCGTTCCTGACCCGCTTTGTCGGTAAAGTACACAGAAAAGACGATCGTCTGTCTATCGTACCGGATCATCCGTTGCTGAAAGAGGCTATTCCCTGCCGCGCTATGCGCGGCGTGGAGCATGATTTTAAAGAGGGCGACTGGGCAGTAGCCGAAATGCGTCGTCATCCGCTGAAGGGCGATCGCGGCTTCTACGCCGAGCTAACGCAGTTTATCACCTTCGGTGATGACCACTTCGTACCGTGGTGGGTGACCCTTGCCCGCCACAATCTGGAAAAAGAGGCGCCGAACGGCGTAGCGACCGAGATGCTGGATGAGGGCCTCGAGCGTGTCGATCTGACCGCGCTGGACTTTGTCACCATCGACAGCGCCAGCACCGAAGATATGGATGACGCCCTGTTTGTTGAAGCGTTAGCTGACGATAAGCTGCAGCTGACCGTGGCCATTGCCGATCCCACCGCGTGGATCGCCGAAGGCAGCAAGCTGGACGACATCGCTAAAGTGCGCGCCTTCACCAACTATCTGCCGGGCTTTAACATCCCGATGCTGCCGCGCGAGCTGTCAGACGATCTCTGCTCTCTGCGTGCGCAGGAAGTGCGCCCCGTGCTGGCCTGCCGCATGACCATTGCCGCTGACGGCACTATCGAAGAGAATATCACCTTCTTCGCGGCGACTATCGAATCAAAAGCCAAGCTGGTCTACGACGAAGTCTCCGACTGGCTGGAAGGCAAAGCTGGCTGGCAGCCACCGTCAGAGGCGATTGCTAATCAGATCCGTCTCCTGCACCGCGTCTGCCTGAGCCGCAGCGAGTGGCGTACCCAGCATGCACTGGTATTTAAGGATCGCCCGGACTACCGTTTCGTGCTGGGCGAGAAAGGCGAAGTGCTGAATATCGTGGCCGAGCCGCGCCGCATTGCTAACCGCATCGTTGAGGAGTCCATGATCTCCGCCAACATCTGTGCGGCACGCGTTCTGCGCGACAAGCTTGGTTTCGGCATCTACAACATTCACCTTGGAATCGATCCGGCGAATGGCGAAGCGCTGGCCGCGCTGCTGAAGACCCACGGCATGCATGTTGATGCGGAAGAGGTGCTGACCCTCGAAGGTTTCTGCAAGCTGCGCCGGGAACTCGACGCCCAGCCTTCCGGCTTCCTCGACAGCCGCATCCGCCGCTTCCAGTCCTTTGCCGAGATCGGCACCGAACCGGGTCCCCACTTCGGGCTTGGCCTCGATGCCTACGCGACCTGGACGTCGCCTATTCGTAAGTATGGCGATATGATCAACCATCGTCTGCTGAAAGCCATTATCAAAAACGAAACCGTTGCCCGTCCGCAGGATGAATCCACGCTGCAGATGGCCGAGCGCCGCCGTCTTAACCGTATGGCGGAGCGTGATGTTGGCGACTGGCTCTACGCGCGCTTCCTGAAGGATAAAGCCGGAACCGATACCCGCTTTGCCGCTGAGATTATCGATATCAGCCGCGGCGGTATGCGCGTGCGCCTCGTGGACAACGGCGCGGTAGCGTTTATTCCGGCGCCGTTCCTGCACGCCGTGCGTGATGAGATGGTGTGCAGCCAGGAGAACGGGACGGTGACGATTAAAGGCGAAACCGCCTACAAAGTTAGCGATGTTATTGACGTGACCATCGCTGAAGTCCGCATGGAGACGCGCAGCGTTATTGCTCGCCCGCTGGCCTGATAACTTCCCTGCTCTGTCGGCCTCGTGATTAACGAGGCCGATTGCATTATGCCTTCCCCTGAATGTAATAAATATTCACTAATTCTGCTTTTTCGGTTTAGCAGAAATATTATAATATCGCTTGAAAAAACAGTGTTTTCCGGCATGAACCGTGCGGCTTTGTCGATCTTAAAATGTGTAACCGTAGCGCGTTGGGTGGGACAGGAGGAAGCATGAAAGAGGATTTGGATCACAGTGTGCTGTTTCGCTACACGGGCACAAATAGCCCATTCTGGCGACTCTCTGCCGACAGCAACACGCTACACCTTGCCGCAAGTGAGGATGCCGAAGCAGGCCAGGCGGTAACGCTCTCCGACGAGCATGCCGAGCAGATCCGGGCCATGACGGTGATCACCTCCAGCGTGACCACTACCCTGCCGCTATTCGGTAAAGAAGTGCCGCTTCACCTTGTTGGCCGAAAAATTAGCAAGACAGAGTGGGCTGGCACCGCCTCCTCCTGGAATGACACGTCTGCCATAGCTCGGGATTTAGCCCAGGGTTTTTCCTTTGCCGAACAGGTGGTTTCCGAAGCGCATTCGGCGATCGTTATTCTCGATCGCCATGGCAATATTCAGCGCTTTAACCGGTTATGCGAAGAGTACACCGGTATGCGTGAAAAAGAGGTGATTGGCCAGAACGTCTTTACTCTGTTTATGAGCCGCAAAGAGGCGGCCGCATCACGTCATAATATTGCCCGCTTTTTCCACAGCGGCAACGCATATGAAGTTGAGCGCTGGATTAAAACCCGTAAGGGACAGCGGCTGTTTCTGTTTCGCAATAAATTTGTTCACAGCGGCAGCGGAAAAAATGAAATATATCTTATCTGCTCCGGGACCGATATCACCGAAGAGCGCCGTGCCCAGGAGCGTCTGCGCGTGCTGGCAAATACCGACACCGTCACCGGCCTGCCGAACCGCAATGCCATTAATGAGCTTATTAGCGACGCCATTGCGAAACGAGGCGACAGCCAGGTGGGCATTGTCTACCTCGATCTTGATAACTTCAAAAAGGTAAACGATGTTTACGGCCATATGTTTGGCGATCAGCTGCTTCAGGCGGTTGCGCTGGCCATTTTAAGCTGTCTCGAGGAGGGCCAGGTGCTGGCAAGGCTGGGGGGTGACGAATTTATCGTCCTGGCGACCAAAACGTCGCAGGGCGCACTAGAGGCGATGGCGTCGAGGATCCTAACCCGCCTGCGCCAGCCCTTTCGCATCGGACTTATTGAGGTCTACTCGGGATGCTCGCTGGGCATTTCGCTGGCTCCCCAGCACGGTAAGGACCGGGAGAGCGTGATCCGCAATGCCGATACCGCCATGTATACGGCTAAAGAGAACGGTCGGGGTAAGTTTTGCGTGTTTACCCCCGAGATGAATCAGCGCGTCTTTGAGTATCTGTGGCTGGACACCAACCTGCGCAAGGCGCTGGATGATAATCAACTGGTGATCTACTACCAGCCCAAGGTGACCTGGCGCGGGGAGATCCGCAGCCTGGAGGCGCTGATACGCTGGCAGTCACCGGAGCGCGGCCTTCTCGCCCCTACGGAGTTTATCTCCTATGCTGAGGAGTCAGGCCTGATCGTTCCCCTGGGGCGTTGGATCATGCTCGACGTGTTGCAGCAGGTCGCCAGGTGGCGTGACAAAGGGTTAAATATGCGCGTGGCGGTAAATATCTCTGCGCGTCAGCTGGCGGATCAGACCCTTTGCAGCGATCTCCAGCAGGCGCTTAAGGATCTGCATTTTGAATATAGCCCGATCGATGTGGAACTCACCGAAAGCTGCCTGATAGAGAACGAGGAGCTGTCCCTGTCGGTGATCGAGCAGTTCAGTGCCCTGGGCGCGCAGGTGCATCTCGATGACTTTGGTACCGGTTACTCGTCGCTGTCGCAGCTGGCGCGTTTCCCCATTGACGCCATCAAGCTCGACCAGTCTTTTGTTCGCGATGTGCACAAACAGTCGGTTTCGCAATCGCTGGTAAGGGCCATCGTCGCGGTGGCGCAGGCGCTCAATTTGCAGATAATAGCCGAGGGCGTCGAGAGCGCCAAAGAGGATGCGTTTCTGACAAAAAACGGCGTCAATGAACGCCAGGGATTTCATTTTGCCAAGCCTATGCCTGCGGCTGCATTTGAGCGCTGGTATAAGCGTTATCAGACGCGAAAAATGCGCTAGCCAGCAATTTATATCCGCTGCTTATGCTTTTTTGAGATTTATTTTTTTCTCCTTCTCTTTTTACACTATTTTTTGCATCATTAAATTCATTACCATTTCAATCAGGAGTGACATGATGGCTGACATCGACGCAAAGCAACTGGCAGGCCGCATTGATACCGTGCTCGATATTCTGGTTGCAGGTGATTACCACTCTGCCATTCATAATCTTGAAATTCTCAAAGCCGAGCTTCTGGCACTGAACGATGCAGAGCAGGCGCAAGGGCAAAATTCGCCTAAAACGCCGTGGGAAATTTAATCGCAATGAATCCCCGCCAACAGACTATTTTACAGATGGTGATCGATAAGGGCCGGGTTAGCGTCACCGATCTGGCAAAAACAACCGGCGTTTCTGAAGTCACCATCCGCCAGGATTTGAATACGCTGGAGAAGCAGAGCTATTTGCGCCGCACCCACGGCTACGCCGTGCCGCTGGAAAGCGATGATGTCGAAACACGGATGCTCAATAATTTTGCCCTTAAGCGCGAGCTGGCGGAATTTGCCGCCTCTACGGTTGAGCCGGGTGAAACCCTATTTATTGAAAACGGCAGCAGCAATGCGTTGCTGGCACGCACCCTGGCCGAGCAGAAAGATATCACCATTATTACGGTGAGCAGCTATATTGCTCACCTGCTGAAAGAGACGCCCTGTGAAGTGATCCTGCTCGGGGGCATCTACCAGAAAAAAAGCGAGAGCATGGTAGGGCCGCTGACGCGCCAGTATATTGCGCAGGTGCACTTCAGTAAGGCCTTTATCGGTATTGATGGCTGGCAGCCTGAGACCGGCTTTACCGGCCGGGATATGATGCGCGCCGACGTCGTAAACGCCGTGCTTGAAAAGGGCTGCGAGGCCATTATCCTGACCGACAGCTCTAAGTTTGGTGCCGTTCACCCCTACCCACTGGGCCAGAATCATCCTTTTAACAGAGTGATCACCGATGACAGGCTTAACCCGGTAACGCAGCGCGCGCTGGAACAGAGTGGCTTAAAGGTTGATATTGTTAAATCCTCCCGCACGCGCTAACGCTTTTTTAAGCCCACCATTGTGGGCTATCTCCCTCATCTATGAGACTTTTCTGACGATTCAATTAAGACTTTTTACCTGTCTGGTTGACGGGTAAGAAGTAAAATTATGTTCAGCGATATAACAGGATGTAACTATCACTCGCCTTGCTGAGGCGCGGATCCCAGTAACAACTGTGTAACATAATTTACGGAAAAAGACTTTAGTGTGTCATAACCGCACTATACTTAAAGAGATTTCTTTCCGTGAATCGAAATTTCAGGAGAAAGTATTATGATGTTATCGAGCAAAAAAGCGGCAACTGTCGTACTGGCTGTCACACTGGCAATGTCTCTGAGCGCATGTTCAAACTGGTCTAAACGCGATCGCAATACCGCTATCGGTGCGGGCGCAGGTGCAATCGGTGGCTCAGTCTTAACCGATGGCAGCACCCTGGGTACTCTGGGTGGCGCAGCGGTAGGCGGGATTATCGGTCATCAGGTCGATTAATTATACGACGTAGCAGGTCTTTAAAAGAACGAATAAAGCGTTCTGGTAACGCCATAATACTTTCTTGCAGATCTGAATTACGCAGTACAGATATAAGGCCACGGCAAACGCCGTGGCTTATTTATTGGACATTAGCCGCCCGCCAGTTTCACCTTCATCCCTTTGGCTTCCAGCAATGTTTTAAGCAGATCGCGCTTGTCGCCCTGAATTTCAATGACGCCCTCTTTTACCGATCCGCCGCAACCGCAATTCTTCTTCAGTTCAGCCGCCAGCTTATTTAATGATTCATCATCGCCATCAATGCCGGTAATCAAACAGACGCCCTTCCCTTTTCGCCCGCTGGTTTGCCGCTGTATACGCACAATGCCATCGCCTTTTGGCCGTTCGGGAGCGGCTTTCGGCTCATCGATACGCCCGGTTTCAGTGGAATAAACTAAACGGCTGTTGCTCTCTTTCATTACGCCCCCATATTCAGCGACGCGTTAATAGCGTTAAGGGTCTGGGCAGGATCGGCAGACTGGGTCACTGGCCGACCAATAACCATATAGTCCACCCCGGCCACCAGCGCCTGCTGCGGAGTCATGATCCGCCGCTGATCGCCCACCTCGCTGCCTTCGGGACGGATCCCAGGCGTCACCAGCTTAAATGCCTGCCCCAGCACGCTCTTGAAGCGCACCGCCTCCTGTGCGGAGCAGACAACGCCATCCAGGCCGCACTGCTTTGTCAGGCGCGCCAGACGCTCGGCGTGCTCGGCAGGCGTGCTGGTGATGCCCAGATCCAGCAGATCGCTGGCTTCCATGCTGGTCAGCACCGTCACGGCAATCAGCAGCGGCGCGTCTTTGCCAAACGGCACCAGCGCTTCGCGGGCGGCGCTCATCATACGTGCGCCTCCGGAGGCGTGGACGTTTACCATCCAGACGCCAAGATCGGCCGCGGCGGCCACCGCATGAGCAGCGGTATTAGGAATGTCATGAAACTTCAGATCGAGAAACACGTCGAAGCCGCGCTGGTGAAGCTCGCGCACAAACTGCGGCCCGAAACGGGTAAACATCTCTTTGCCTACCTTCAGGCGGCAATCGGCGGGATTAATGCGATCGACAAACTCCAGGGCGAGATCGCGGCTGGCATAGTCCAGAGCGACAACAACGGGAGAGTGGCACAGAGATGAGGAAGAAGATGAAGCAGTAGACGTCATGACCAGACCTTCTTGTTGATGAGCACGCGCGGGCGCAAACGGAATAAACGGGCAGCATTCTAACTGCGAGCGCGGAAAAATGACAGGACGCATTTTTCACTGGCTGACCTGGTTGGCTCGGTGCTGGCGGTAAAGTAGATCCATCAGAGTATGTTGTAACTAAATAAGCTCTTTTTTTAAATTACTGACCGTCGAGGCCGCGAATTGGCTTCACCGTTGACCAGGCGCGGCAGGAAGGACAGTGCCAGTACATGGTGTAGGCCGTAAAACCGCACTTCTGACAGCGGTAGCGCGGCTTGCTGCGGATCTGCTCTCCCACCATATCACGTAGCGCCATCAGGCTCTCTTTCGCTCGCCCCTCTTCGGCATCGTGGAGGTGATAGTCCATCAGCTTATGGAAGACGCGCATCGTCGGATGACGCTGTAGCTGGCGGGTTACCGCCACCTGGGCCTGATCCTGCCCCTCCTGCCGATCGATGATCTCTGCCAGCATCAGATCGGCAGTGGCGCCGACGTTCTCTTCAACGCAGCGGGTGAGAAACTCGGCCCACTCTTCGGTTTTCCCCAGCTGCAGATAGCAGGTTTGCAGCATCTCCAGGGTTTCGCTGACCAGCTCTTTATCCTGGTCGATTACCCGCAGCAGGCTCTCTACCGCTTTGGCGTAATCACCTTTAGCCATCAGCACACGCCCCATCATAATGGAGATGCGCGGACTGGTGCGGTCGGCGGCGGCGCCCTTTTTCAGCAGCGCCATGGCACGATCCATATCGTCGTTGCCCATCTGCTGCAGCGCAAGCTCGCAGTAAAAATGGGCAATTTCACCGCGCTGTTTATCCTTACCCAGTTTCACCAGCCGCTCGGCAACGTCGATGGCCTTTTGCCACTCGCTGGTCGCCTGGTAGATCTGCAGAAGCTGCTGTAGCGCCCCGATGCGAAAATCGGTTTCGTCCACCAGCTGATTGAACATGTCTTCGGCGCGATCGTACATGCCCGCCGCCATGTAGTCGCGACCCAGCTGCTGCACCGCCAGCAGACGCTGGTCATAAGAGAGGGAAGCGCTCTCCATCAGGGTCTGATGGATGCGAATGGCGCGATCTACCTCACCCCGGGAGCGGA
The DNA here is from genome assembly GCA_032055545.1 of Pseudescherichia sp. Taxonomy (GTDB): domain Bacteria; phylum Pseudomonadota; class Gammaproteobacteria; order Enterobacterales; family Enterobacteriaceae; genus Pseudescherichia. Next base: position 18,791 of record DAMBQR010000018.1, read on the forward strand.
ACAGATTGCCCAGGGTAAGATGCGCCTCAACGGTGCCGGTATCCTCTTTTAGCATGTCGAGGAACAGGTCAACCGCTTTGTCCTGTTGATTACTGAGCAGGAAGTTGACGCCGGCTACGTAGTCACGCGATAGCCGGTTGGCCTCATCCTGCTTTGTTTGTTGCGCACTTCTGCGGCCCATATACCAGCCGTAGGCGGCTGCTACAGGTAACAGCAGAAACAACAGCTCCAGCATAGCCTGTTATTCCTTGACGGCTGGAGTAGCGGTCGTTGCCGGAACGCTAGCAGTAGCAGGCGCGATCTGCTGTTCAAGACGTTTAATCTTACGCTCTGCCCGCGACAGCGAAACCCGTACGCGCAGCCAGAAGAGACCGCAGATCAGCCAGCCAATAGCAAAGCCCGCAGCAAACAGGATCGCCAGCAGCGTAGAGATACGATACTCCCCCTGCGCCAGCAGGAAATTGAACGTTACCTGTTGATCGTTTTGCGCACCCAGCGTGACGGAAACGACAAAGATTGCTAACACCAGTAAGAAAATGAGTAGATATTTCACATTACTTCCCGTTATGTGGCTTAGGGCGAATAAATTCTGTTCAACCTGCTGCATCCAGCCTTATAAACTACCATTTTCGCGCAGCGGACGAAATGGAAAACCGTGATATCCAGATGATGTAAGGCCAAAAACCGGAAAATCAACGCCCCGGCGCCTTACTCATTTTTCTCTTCACGTTGGGCTATCTCTATATCCTCTTTTACCGGCGGCGTAAGCGGACCGCAGAGGCGCTGCGCAAGCCAGGTCGCCAGGGTAACAAGAATACCGGAGATGAGCGTAGCCACCGCCAGGTCCTGCGGCCAGTGCATGCCCAACAGTAGCCGGCTCCCCATCACCAGCACCGCCCAGACCATGAGCACAACGATGGTCACCGTGCGGCGGCGAGGCCACAGCAGGCCTACGCCCAACAGCGCCCAGCTGGCGGCAAACATGGTGTGGCCAGAGGGGAAGGCAAAGCCAGTCTCTTTCTGCCAGTGCAGGCGTAAGAAATCGGGCACGTTATCCTGCTCGGTAAGCTGCTCCTCGACCAGTGCGCCACGCTCCTTACGCTTTAAAGTGTAGAACTCATCTACCGGAATTTGGTGAGTTTTTTCGAGCCAGACGACGAAGGGACGTGGCTCCTGAACCTGAGTTTTAACAAAGGATTTGAGTCCCTGTCCAACCACGATTGCGGCGCCAAGGATCGCAAAAAGCATTAACGCTGCCTTCAGGCGAAAGCGTAAACACCACAGGAACCAGCCGCACAATACAACGTGTGTAATGATGCCCCATGGCTGGGTGACCGTTTCGGTGATCCAGTAGAGGATTTGCAGCCAGCCGCTGTGGCCGCCGGGCTGCCAATGCCAGCCAAAGAGCCACACCAGCAGCGGCATGATGAGCAGAAGTCCTGTTCCGGCGGCAATCCGCCTTGCGATTGAGAGCATTTTCTTTCCCTTTAAATTAAGTGACACAATAATAACTGAAAAATAACAAGTTCGGCGGATTTGACGGATTTGTGCGCTTAATCTTTGTAAGCTACGGAGGCGATTAGTGAAGTGACGCGCCTTGTGGCAAAATGGGAGCAGAGAGAAAGCCTGAAGGCTACGGGCACAGAAAGTGCCAGCTAATCTGGAGAATCACATGCAGCTTAAACGTGTGGCAGAAGCCAAACTGCCAACCCCCTGGGGCGACTTCCTGATGGTGGGATTTGAAGAACTGGCAACCGGACAGGATCACGTTGCCCTGGTTTATGGCGACATCTCTGGCCAGACGCCGGTACTTGCTCGCGTCCATTCAGAGTGTTTGACCGGCGATGCCCTGTTCAGCCTGCGCTGCGACTGCGGTTTTCAGCTTGAGGCCGCCCTCTCCCACATCGCTGAAGAGGGTCGCGGCATCCTTCTGTATCATCGCCAGGAGGGGCGCAATATTGGTCTGTTGAATAAAATTCGCGCCTACGCGCTACAGGATCAGGGCTTTGATACCGTTGAAGCCAACCATCAGTTGGGCTTTGCCGCCGACGAGCGCGACTTCACGCTGTGTGCGGACATGTTCAAGCTGCTGGGCGTGGATGAGGTGCGGCTGTTAACCAATAATCCACGCAAGGTAGAGATCCTTACCGAGGCCGGGATTAATATCGTCGAGCGCGTGGCGCTGATTGTCGGCCGTAACCCTAATAACGAGCACTACCTCGATACCAAAGCAGCTAAGATGGGACATCTGCTGGGCTGACCGGTGGCAGAAAACGCCGGATGGCGGCATACGCCTTGCCCGGCCTACACGGTTCGGTAGGCCGGGCAAGCGCAGCGCCGCCCGGCATAGCTGACTTACAGCATATTACGGATCACATAGTGCAGGATGCCGTCGTTCTGGTAGTAGGTGAGTTCGGTGCCGGTATCGATACGACAGCGGCACTCAATCATCTCCTGGCTACCGTCGGCACGGGTCAGACGGACCGGAATAGTCGCTCCCGGTTTGAGCTGCGTCAGGTTATCAACGTCGATCTTCTCTTCACCCGTCAGCCCCAGCGTTTTACGCGTCACGCCCTGAGGAAACTCCAGCGGCAGGATCCCCATCCCAATTAAATTCGAGCGGTGAATACGCTCAAAGGACTCGGCAATGACGACGCGGATGCCCAGCAGGCGTGGCCCTTTAGCGGCCCAGTCGCGGCTGGAGCCTGACCCGTACTCTTTTCCGGCAATGACCGCCAGCGGCGTCCCCTCTTTCTGGTAACGCATGGCCGCATCGTAGATAGAGAGCACCTCGCTGCCCGGCAGATGCCGCGTCATCCCCCCCTCAATACCGGGCACCATCTCGTTACGAATGCGGATATTGGCAAAGGTGCCGCGCATCATCACTTCGTGGTTACCCCGGCGTGAACCGTAGGAGTTGAAGTCCCGACGCTCAACCCCATGCCCCTGCAGGTAGCGCCCGGCCGGGCTGTCCGGCTTGATGCTGCCCGCCGGCGAGATGTGGTCGGTGGTAACAGAGTCACCGAGCATCGCCAGGATCCGCGCCCCGTGGATATCCTCCACCGGTCTGGGCGTTGCCAGCATCTCATCAAAGAAGGGTGACAGACGGATGTAGGTCGAGTCATTCTGCCAGCCATAGGTGTCAGAATGCTCTACCTGAATCGACTTCCACTCGTCGGTGCCCTCAAATACCTCGGCATACTCTTTGCGGAACATGTCGGTGGAGACATGCTCGACGGCGCGGGCAATCTCACTGCCCGAGGGCCAGATATCCTTCAGGTAGACCGGATCGCCCTTCCGGTCATTGCCGATGGGATCGGTAGCCAGGTTGATATTCATATTCCCCGCCAGGGCATAGGCCACCACCAGCGGCGGCGAGGCCAGCCAGTTGGTCTTAACCAGCGGATGAATACGTCCCTCAAAGTTTCGGTTACCGGAGAGCACGGCCCCAACGGTCAAATCGCCCTTCTTAATTGCCTGCTCAATAGGATCGGGCAGCGGACCGGAGTTACCGATGCAGGTAGTGCAGCCGTAGCCCACCAGGTTGAAGCCCAGCTCATCCAGCCAGGGCGTAAGCCTCGCCTGGGCGAGATAGTCAGAGACCACCTTCGAGCCGGGTGCCAACGAAGCTTTAACCCACGGCTGACGTTTCAGCCCAAGCTCCACGGCTTTTTTCGCCAGCAGCCCCGCCGCCATCAGTACGCTCGGGTTGGAGGTGTTGGTGCAGGAGGTAATGGCCGCGATGACCACCGCGCCGTCCGGCAGCTGATATTGATGCCCGTTCAGGGTATACTCTACCGCCTGCCGATCTTTCTGGGAGTGGTTCAGCTCAAGCTCTGAGCTGGCGGCAAACGCTTTCGGGACTTCACTAAGCAGAACGCGGTCCTGAGGGCGTTTCGGTCCGGCGACGCTGGCCTCTACATCAGCCATGTTAAGTTCGAGGGTGCTGGTGAAGACCGGCTCATCCCCCGGATTGCGCCACATCCCCTGCGCTTTGGTATAGGCCTCTACCAGCGCCACCTGCTCTTCGCTACGGCCGCTCAGGCGCATGTAGTTGAGGGTAACGTCATCGATAGGGAAGAAGCCGCAGGTTGCGCCATACTCCGGCGCCATGTTAGCGATGGTCGCGCGATCCGCCAGCGGGAGGTGATCGAGTCCGTCGCCATAAAACTCGACGAATTTACCGACTACACCATGCTTGCGCAGCATCTGGGTCACGGTCAGCACCAGGTCGGTGGCGGTGATCCCTTCGTTAAGCTTGCCGGTTAGCTTGAAGCCAACAACGTCAGGAATAAGCATTGATACCGGCTGGCCCAGCATCGCCGCTTCAGCCTCGATGCCGCCAACGCCCCAGCCCAGTACGCCGAGGCCGTTAATCATGGTGGTGTGGGAGTCGGTGCCCACCAGCGTATCCGGATAGGCAACCCACTCTTTATCTTGTAGCTCGCTCCAGACCGCTTTTCCGAGATACTCGAGGTTTACCTGATGGCAAATACCTGTTCCCGGCGGCACCACGCTAAAGCGGCTGAAAGCCTGCTGGCCCCAACGCAGAAACTGGTAGCGTTCGTGGTTACGCTCCATCTCCAGACGGACGTTCTCTTCAAAGGCATCATCGTCGCCAAAGTGATCCACGGTAACGGAGTGGTCGATCACCAGATCGACGGGGGAGAGAGGGTTAACTTTTGCGGTATCGCCGCCGAGGCGTTTAACCGCTTCGCGCATGGCGGCCAGGTCAACCACGGCCGGTACGCCGGTGAAGTCCTGCATCAGCACCCTTGCCGGGCGATAGGCAATTTCACGATCGGCGTGGGCGGACTGAAGCCACCCTGCCAGCGCACGAATATCCTCTTCGGTGACGGAATCCTCATCCTGCCAGCGCAGGAGGTTTTCCAGCAGTACTTTTAGTGACTTGGGCAAGCGGGAAATATCCCCAAGCGCCTTTGCGGCCAGCGGCAGACTGTAATAGTGCCAGGTTTTGTTCTCTGCCTGCAACGTGTCCTTACTGGCTTCGCGTAGGGTAGACGACATAAGCTCCTCCTAATACAGAGTATCGATACCCTGACTGGTATCAGGGTCTGTATTAAAGATAACACAAACATGTCGTAACGTTTTGATAACAACCCAAATCGCTAAATTCCATTGGTTTCTGGGTGTCAGATAGCAAAAAACCTCGCCGGAGCGAGGTTTCAAACGGACTGGATAACCGCTATTTTTTAGGCTTATCGTCAGCGAAAGAGTCAATAAACGCTTTTTGCGCCGCCGTGAGCTGCCAGCTGGCTGGGATCTGCACCGCCGTCTCGCGTTCACCCTGACGAACATGTTTAGGGGACCGACGGCGGTCCTGAACCGGATTTAACCGCTCGGTAGTTGCCATAGGCTTAACCCCAGAATTTCCAGATAATCAGCGCCACAATTGCCCAGAAGAAGGCCGAACCCAGAAAGACCGCCAGCCATGCTTTACGCTTCAGCGCCGGATCCCTTTGCGGTTCTTCACTTCCTGCAGGCATTGCTAACCTCACACAATCGACATCGCTTATCATATTGACACCGAACAATAGGTTTAAGTAATCATCAGATAGGACAAATCCTAAAGAAACTTTAGCCTAAAATCCAGCGAATTTACGAATCATTTCGAGTGAAATATTCGATGTTATGATCGCGAAGAGACTATTGTAGAAGGTAATTTGCGCTGCGCCACGTTAGCGACTACTTTTGTCGCTCCGCTGTTATTTTTCCGGCAGCTTAATGTCGTGGAACATCGCTTCGATATCCTCGTTCGAACGCAGCGCGACGGCGGTATCCACAACGTCACGGGTAAGATGCGGCGCAAAGCGCTGGATAAAGTCATACATGTAGCTGCGTAAGAACGTGCTGCGGCGGAAACCAATTTTGGTCGTGCTGTGGCTAAACACGCCCTGCGCATCCAGCTTGACCAGATCAGGATCGGAAATAGGATCGACGGCCATGCTGGCAATCACCCCCACCCCCAGTCCGAGACGGACGTAGGTTTTGATCACGTCGGCATCGGTGGCGGTAAATACGATGCGCGGCGTCAGCCCGGCACGGTTAAACGCCGTATCCAGCTCGGAGCGGCCGGTAAAGCCAAAGGTGTAGGTGACCAGCGGATACTGGGCCAGCTCCTCTATACTTACCGACTGCTTGCCCGCCAGCGGATGATCCGGGGTAACCACAATGGAGCGGTTCCAGTGATAGCATGGCAGCATCACCAGATCGTCATAGAGGTGCAGCGCTTCGGTGGCGATGGCAAAGTCGGCGTTGCCTTTGGAGACCGCTTCAGCAATCTGCGTTGGCGATCCCTGGTGCATATGCAGCGACACGCGCGGGTAACGTTCGATAAAGCCCTTGATCACGTTAGGCAGCGCATAGCGAGCCTGGGTATGGGTAGTCGCTACGTAGAGAGACCCCTTATCCGGCCAGGTGTGCTCCCCGGCAACCGATTTTATCGCCTCTACCTTAGAGAGGACCTCGCGGGCAATGCGGATGATCTCCTGACCGGCGGGCGTAACCTGAGTAAGATGCTTACCGCTGCGGGCAAAAATCTGGATCCCCAGCTCGTCCTCCAGCATACGAACCTGCTTACTGATCCCAGGCTGGGATGTGTAAAGCCCTTCGGCAGTAGATGAGACGTTAAGGTTATGGTTGACCACCTCAACAATATAGCGAAGCTGCTGTAGTTTCATGACGGACCATCCGATTTTGCGCACACGACATCGTCTAAGACGATTTAATAATAAGAGAGGAATTAGCTATAACCACTATATCATTTATATCTACAGTGTATAGATATGAACAAAGAATAATAATGTCGGTTATAAGAAAGGGCCGGATAACCGGCCCTTCAGGAAGTTACAGCAGGGTTATTTTTTAGCTTCTACCCATTTGCCGTCGATAAAGAAAGCGGACCAGCCGGTGGCTTTGCCCTCTTTCTCAGAGGCAACGTACTGCTGCTTGGTCTTGCGGCTAAAGCGAACCATGGTCTTGTTCCCGGCAGGATCCTGCTGCGGCGCGTCGGCCAGATAGCGCAGCTTCTCCGGCAGGCGATCGCGGAAGCGGTACAGCTCTTCCACCAGCGGCGCACGGGTTTCACGCGATTTCGGGAAGGTGTTCGCCGCCAGGAAGACCCCGGCCGCACCGTCGCGCAGCACGAAGTAGGCGTCTGACTTCTCGCACGGCAGCTCCGGCAGCGGAACCGGATCTTCCTTCGGCGGTGCAACTTCGCCGTTGCGCAGGATCTTACGCGTATTTTTACAGTCGTCGTTGGTGCAGGCCATGTACTTGCCGAAGCGCCCCATCTTCAGGTGCATTTCGGAACCACACTTCTCGCACTCCACAATCGGGCCGTCGTAGCCTTTAATGCGGAACTCACCCTCTTCGATCTCGTATCCGTCGCAGGTGGGGTTGTTACCGCACACGTGCAGCTTGCGTTTCGGATCGATCAGGTAGCTGTCCATCGCCGTGCCGCACTTCACGCAGCGGCGTTTCGCACGCAGGGCGTTGGTTTCGGCATCGTCACCCTCCAGCACGTTGAGAACTTCGTTCTCCGGTACCAGGTTGATGGTGGTTTTGCAGCGCTCTTTCGGCGGCAGCGCGTAGCCTGAACAGCCGAGGAAGACGCCGGTACTCGCCGTGCGGATCCCCATTTTCCGTCCGCAGGTCGGGCAGTCGATGCTGGTCAGCACCATCTGGTTCGGGCGCATGCCGCCCTCCTCCGGATCCTGCTCGGCCTTTGCCAACTGCTCGGTGAAGTCGCTGAAGAAGTTGTCCAGCACGCCTTTCCATTCGGTTTCGTGATTCGCTACCTGGTCGAGGCTGTTTTCCATCTGCGCGGTGAAGTCGTAGTTCATCAGTTCGCGAAAGTTCTCTTCCAGACGATCGGTCACGATCTCACCCATCTTCTCCGCGTAGAAGCGACGATTTTCCACCCGCACGTAGCCGCGATCCTGAATGGTCGAGATGATCGACGCATAGGTAGACGGACGGCCAATGCCGCGTTTTTCCAGCTCTTTTACCAGCGAGGCCTCGCTAAAGCGCGCAGGCGGCTTGGTAAAGTGCTGTGCCGGGGTCAGCTCAATCAGCGACACGACGTCACCTTTATTGACCGGCGGCAGGGTGCGATCTTCATCGCCTTTGCGCAGCGCGGGCATCACTTTCGTCCAGCCGTCAAAGCGCAGCGTACGGCCACGCGCCTTCAGGCGGAACTCGCTCGCTTCCACGGTCAACGTCGTTGAGTCGTACTGGGCTGGCGTCATCTGGCAGGCCACGAACTGTCGCCAGATCAGCTGATAGAGCTTCTGGGCGTCGTTTTCCATATCCTTCAGCGATTCGGCCACCACCGCCACGTCAGAAGGACGAATCGCTTCGTGCGCCTCCTGCGAGTTCTCTTTGCTGGTGTACTGGATCGCGCTCTCCGGCAGGTATTTCTTGCCGAAGTTATCGGTAATATAGCTGCGGGCCATGCTCACTGCGTCCTGGCTCAGGTTAGTTGAGTCGGTACGCATATAGGTGATGTAGCCTGCCTCATAGAGACGCTGCGCCATCATCATCGTTTTCTTCACGCCGAACCCGAGACGGGTGCTGGCCGCCTGCTGCAGCGTCGAGGTGATGAATGGCGCGCCAGGCTTGCTGCTGGTCGGCTTATCTTCCCGATCGGCAACCGTGTAGCGCGCCTTCTCTAGCAGGCTAACCGCCGACATGGTCTGCTCGCGGTTAACCGGACGGAACGGTTTGTCCTGCTGGTGCGTCACCTGCAGCGCCAGCGAGTCACCGGCCGGGGTCGCTACGTTGGCGTCTATTTCCCAGTACTCTTCCGGCACAAAGGCTTTGATTTCACGCTCGCGCTCCACTACCAGCCGCACGGCAACCGACTGCACGCGTCCGGCAGAGAGGCCACGGGCGATCTTTTTCCACAGCAGCGGTGAAACCATATAACCCACGACGCGGTCCATAAAGCGACGCGCCTGCTGGGCGTTCACGCGGTCGATATTCAGCTCGCCCGGCTTTTCGAACGCCTGGCGAATGGCATTCTTGGTAATTTCGTTAAATACGACGCGGCTGTAGCGCGTCTCATCGCCCCCGATCACCTCCCGCAGGTGCCAGGCAATGGCTTCCCCTTCGCGGTCAAGGTCGGTTGCGAGATAGATATGATCGGCCTTTTCAGCCAGCGATTTCAGCTCAGAGACCACTTTCTCTTTGCCAGGAAGCACTTCATAGCGCGCGTCCCAGCCGTGCCATGGGTCAACGCCCATACGATTGACCAGCGCGCCACGTTCATCCTTTTTGGGCTTCTTAGCCGTTTTGGTGGAGGCAGAGTCAGCGCTCTTTTTGGCGGCTGAGCCACTGGTCGGCAAATCGCGGATATGACCGACGCTGGACTTAACCACGTAGTCACTACCCAGATACTTATTGATCGTTTTGGCTTTTGCCGGGGACTCAACGATAACGAGAGCTTTACCCATATTCACCTTTACCTAATTTGATTCTTCCAGGAATACGTCGCACGTTGACTCACCATCCCCTGGCGACGTGCCTCAGATATAGCGGCGACGTCACGGGATATCAACCCCTTTTCATAACCAGACGCTGAAATTCAGACTTCCAGGTGACTGAGTTAACAGGTTTTTCCACGCCTGAGGGGATGAGAACGACGAACTTAAGGTCGAATGTCAAGCAAATCTGTTGCCAGATTGACGAAAGCGCACACTCTACCTGATAAAATTTGTTAAGCAACTTTATTAGCATGCAAAAGTGGATCGCGCCAACGGCCGAACGGGGCAAAAGCCCTCTTGATAACAGGGAAAATTTGCCCCATATATCCCCCTGGACGTAGAATGACGGCACCGTTTAAGGAGGCAACTATGCAAGAGTCAGTTCAACCGATCGATCGTCAGTCACTGCTGGTGAAAGCGAATGAAATTATCCGCGAGCATGAGGATTATGTGCAGGGTATCGAAGCCACAAACGTCACCGAGCGTAACGGCATTCTGATCTTTAGCGGCGACTATTTTCTTGATGAACAGGGCCTGCCTACGGCGAAAAGTACGGCGGTGTTTAATATGTTTAAACATCTTGCCCACGTGCTGTCAGAAAAATATACGCTGGCTGAATAAACAGAGCGAGGCATCACGCCTCGCCCATCCGTTACCGTTGTCTACAGCAGCGGTTTTTCACCCCGTTGCCACCAGCGCAGCAGCAGCCGGTCGGCGCTCTCTGCCGCGCTGCTGGTAAAGCGATCCATTAATTTTTTGCGACGGGTGTAGCGAACGCCGATCACCTCGAACTCCTTGATCAGGCCTAGCAGCAGCTCGTCGCTGGTTCCCACTTCATCTACTAACCCCTTCTGCTGGGCCTGCACGCCGTACCAGTGTTCACCGGTAGCCACGGCCTCAATATCTAAGGAGGGACGCATCTGCTTAACGAAAGACTTAAAGAGATCGTGGGTCTCGTTCAGGCTTTCGCGGAACTTCTGCCGTCCCTCTTCGGTGTTCTCGCCGAGCAGGGTCAACGTGCGCTTATATTGACCAGCGGTATGTAATTCAATATCGATATCTTTGCTCTTTAGAAAACGATTCAGGTTGGGGATCTGCGCCACAACGCCGATCGATCCCACAATGGCAAAGGGGGCGGCCACGATTTTATCCGCCACGCAGGCCATCATATAGCCACCGCTGGCCGCCACCTTATCAACAGCCACGGTGAGCGGTATGTTCTTTTCGCGCAGGCGTTGCAGCTGGGACGAGGCCAGGCCGTAGCCGTGAACGACGCCGCCGGGGCTTTCAAGACGCAGCACCACGCGATCTTCAGGCTTAGCCACGGTGAGCACGGCAGTGATCTCTTCCCGCAGGCTGCTGACCTCATGGGCATCCATACTGCCTTTGAAATCGAGCACCCAGGCGCGCGCTTTGCTGGATGCAGCCGGTACGCCAGTCTTCGCGCTGGCCTTCGCCTCTTTGGCCTCCTGCTTCGCGCGCTTCTTCTGCGCCTTGTGCCAAAGCTTCTGCCGGTGTGTATCGAGCAGGGAGACGGAAAGCTCCTCCTGCATCTCTTTATATTGCTCACTCAGGTTTGTGACGCGTAGCTCCCCGCGCTGGCGTTTGCGCTGCGTCAGGTTAACGATAAGCATCGCCACGACGGCGATGGCGATCACCACCGTCACAATCTTGGCTAAAAACAGCCCGTATTCAGATAGTAATTCCACGCGTACCACCTCGGTTAAATCACTCAACGTAAAGGCCAGTGTACATGACCCCGCCCGCATCGTCTTCTGCCGTCGAGGGAAGTTAGGTGCCATCCTGCTGATTTTTTTACTCTGTAAGAACTTGAAAAGGTTCAAAGCGCGAATGCGGGAGCTTGACGATTGAATTAAGCGGCAGATTAAGGCATAAAGCCCACAAGACCCGATCCTGTGAAACGACGCCTGGATGAACGAGAGCGCAAAGGAGAAACCGTGCACTACCAGCCAAAACGAGATTTATTAGAAAACCGCATTATTCTGGTGACCGGTGCCAGCGACGGTATTGGCCTTGAGGCCGCCCTGACCTACGCCCGCTACGGCGCAAAAACGATCCTGCTTGGTAGAAATGAAGAGAAACTGCGCGCCGCGGCCCAGCGGATTGAGCAGCTGGGAGGTAAAACCGCCCGCTGGTATACGCTGGACTTAGCCACCTGCACGCCGGAACAGTGCCAGCAGCTGGCCGCACAGATTGACGCCGCCGTTCCCCGCCTCGATGGCGTACTGCATAATGCCGGCATGCTGGGAGATATCTGTCCGATGGATGAGCAGAAGCCAGAGGTCTGGGAGCAGGTGATGCAGATCAACGTCAACGCCACCTTCTATTTAACTCAGGCGCTTCTTCCTTTATTACTCAAGTCAGAAGCCGGCTCGCTGGTGTTTACCTCCTCAAGCGTAGGCCGTCAGGGTCGCGCCGGCTGGGGGGCCTATGCGGTCTCCAAATTTGCCACCGAAGGCATGATGCAGGTGCTGGCCGAGGAGTATCAGAGCAAACACCTGCGGGTTAACTGCATCAACCCCGGCGGCACGCGGACAAAAATGCGCGCCAGTGCATTTCCGTCGGAAGACCCACAAAAATTAAAGACCCCGGCTGATATTATGCCGCTCTACCTATGGCTGATGGGTGATGACAGCCGTCGCAAAACCGGCATGAGCTTTGATGCTCAGCCAGGACGCAAACCGGGAATAGCACAATGAGTGAAGAGCGCTACCAGCAACGACAGCAGCGGGTGAAGGATCGCGTCGATGCGCGCGTTGCCGCCGCCCAGGACGAACGCGGCATTATCATCGTCTTTACCGGCAACGGCAAAGGCAAAACGACCGCCGCCTTTGGCACCGTGACCCGTGCGGTGGGCCACGGCAAGAAAGTGGGCGTGATCCAGTTTATTAAAGGTACCTGGCCCAACGGCGAGCGCAACCTGCTGGAGCCGCACGGCGTGGAGTTTCAGGTAATGGCCACGGGCTTTACCTGGGATACGCAGAACCGCGAGTCCGATACCGCTGCCTGTCTGGCAGTGTGGGAGCATGCCCAGCGGATGCTGGCCGATGAGACGCTGGATATGGTGGTGCTGGATGAGCTGACCTACATGGTGGCCTATGACTATCTACCTTTAGAGACGGTGCTTAACGCCCTGCGCGAGCGTCCGGCCCAGCAGACGGTAATTATTACCGGCCGCGGCTGCCATCGCGATATTCTGGAGCTGGCGGATACGGTGAGCGAGCTGCGTCCGGTCAAGCACGCCTTTGAGGCTGGCGTGAAGGCGCAAATCGGCATTGATTATTAAATAAGAAAGGGGCCGAGGCCCCTTTCTTTATGCTTTGCTGTTGCGGGTGCTGGAGCGGCGGTTGCCGCTTGCAGGACGCCCGCTGGCGGGACGCGCGCTGCCGGTCTGGCTGTGGCGTTTAACCGCCCGGCGGATCTGATTCGCCTTCATGCGACGACGGTCTTTCTCCACCGCTACCTTGGATTCAGTTTCCGGGGTTAACTCCACCAGCTCGCGCAGATAGTTAGTCTGGGCCAGATCCAGTTCGGTATAGCCCCCACGCGGCAGCCCTTTCGGCAGCAGAATATCACCGTAGCGCACGCGAATAAGACGGCTCACCTGCACGCCAACGGCTTCCCACAGGCGACGCACTTCGCGGTTACGCCCTTCGGTCAGCGTGACGTTGTACCACTGGTTGATACCCTCGCCGCCGCTGAACTTAATGGTTTTAAACGCCGCCGGACCATCTTCCAGCTGCACGCCACGGGAGAGATCGCGGATCTTGTTCTCTTCAACCTGGCCAAACACGCGCACGGCGTATTCACGCTCCACTTCACGGCTTGGGTGCATCAGGCGGTTGGCCAGCTCACCGTCGGTGGTGAACAGCAGCAGGCCGCAGGTGTTCACGTCCAGACGGCCAACGGCAATCCAGCGCGCCCCGCGCAGCTTCGGCAGGCGATCGAACACCGTCGGACGCCCTTCCGGATCGTTACGGGTACAGAGTTCACCTTCCGGTTTATAGTAGGCCAGCACACGGCAGATCTGCTCAACGGACTCTTTAACCGAGATAAGATGGCCGTCGATACGAATTTTCAGGCCCGGGATCACCTCAACGCGATCGCCCAGGGTAGCGATTTTACCGTCGACGCTGACGCGCCCGGCTGCAATGATCGCTTCAATTTCACGGCGGGAGCCGTGGCCAGCGCGGGCCAGCACTTTTTGTAATTTCTCGCTCATGGCGGTTCCTTCAGGTGTCGCCTTCACAGGCGTCTGGATAGGTGCAAAGGACACTCTATTTCTTGGGCGCACATACTACACGAATTTTAAATGAAATACTGTAGCGCCCCAGGTTAATTTTTAAACACTGGGGCACAGCGGTCAGATGCAGCGCCCGGTAGCGCAGCCGTAGGCCATGATAAAGGGAAAGGCAGGTATCATCAGCGGGAGCCAGAGCGGATTTACACCGCGGGTTTTATCGTTAATGCTGACTATTACCGGTGGGTCGAGCTTAACGTAGCTCTCATCCGGGGTGTAGTTGCGCGACAGACCGGAGTAACCGCTGGCGTGGAACGTCACCACCAACTCCTGCGGATTGGCGGTTGGCTGAGCGCTATAGTCGCGCTGCAGCACCTCTTTTTGTCCCGGTTTAAGGCGATCCACGCGGATAAAGGTGTTGTACTGGGCGTTGACCTTGTCGTCATTGGCCTCGAAGTTAACCGTCATACCGCGCACTGCGTCGCCGTAGTCGCGCTTAAGCGCCAGCCAGCGATCGTACAGGCTGCGGGTGCTCGCCCCGCTAAAGGAGTAGGTATACTCCTCGCCACGGGCCAGCAGTACCTTATCCCCGGCCTTGAAGTAGCCGATTTTATCCGTTTCAGGCAGGCGCGGCGAACTCACGCTACAGCCGATCAGCATAAACAGCGCCAAAAACAGCCCTGCAGGCAGGGCAAGCCTGCCGTTTCCATTTATCATCGTGCTGACTCCTACAGGAAGGGCGTCACATCGCCTACGCCCTCGCGGATCACTTCCGGCGAGCTATCGGTCAGGTCAACCACCGTGGTGGGCTGCTGTCCGAGATAGCCGCCGTGAATGATTAAATCGACGTGCTTCTCCAGACGGTCCTTAATCTCTTCCGGATCGGATTCGGTAAACTCGCTGCCGGGGAGCATTAGCGAAGTAGAGAGCATCGGCTCGCCCAGCGTCTCCAGCAGTGCCAGCGCGATGGGGTTAGACGGCACGCGCAGGCCGATGGTTTTACGCTTCTCCTGCAGCAGACGGCGCGGCACCTCTTTCGTTCCCTTAAGGATAAAGGTGTAGTTGCCCGGCGTATTGTTCTTAATCAGGCGGAACGCCACGTTATCAACAAAGGCGTAGGTCGAGAGCTCAGAGAGATCCCGGCAGACCAGGGTGAAGTTGTGGCCGTCCGGCAGCTGACGAATGCGGGAGATACGCTCCATCGCCCCTTTATCTTCAATCTTACACCCCAGCGCGTAGCCGGAGTCGGTGGGATAGACGATCACCCCGCCCTTACGCACAATCTCCACCGCCTGGTTAATCAGACGCGGCTGCGGATTATCCGGATGCACATAAAAAAACTGACTCATACTTCCCTCTCACTATGTTGAGGCTGTTCCCACAGCTGCCATACCCCTTCCACCCCTGCGGGTAGCCACAGTTTGCGGCCCAGTTCAATCCACGGGCAGGGCTGATGAAAGTCCGACCCCTGCGACGCCATGAGACCAAACTGTTGCGCATAGGCAGCAAGCTGGGTGCGCTCGTTGGGCGCCTGCTGGCATTGCGCGACTTCCATCGCATCACCGCCCTGTTCGGCAAAGTGTGCCAGCAGCCTTTTCAGCCATTTAGCGCTCAGGTCGTAGCGCCCGGGATGAGCCACTACCGCCTTGCCGCCAGAATGATGAATCACATCAATAGCTTGTTTTATTGTACACCACTGGGGCGGAACGTATCCGGTTTTACCGCGCGCCAGATACTTTTTAAACACGCCCGCCACGTCGCTGGCCTTGCCGTTCTCCACAAGGAAGCGGGCAAAGTGGCCACGGGTTACCGCTCCGCCGTTGGCGAGGCGCAGTGCCCCTTCCCATGCGCCGGGGACGTGAGCCTTCTCGAGACGCTCGCCAATTTGCATAGCCCGCGCCTGACGTCGAGCCTTCTGCTCCTCAAGCAGCATCACCATCGCCGGATGTTCAATGTCGATATTCAGGCCGACAATGTGGATCTCGTGATTCTCCCAGAGTGTAGAGATCTCCACGCCGTTTATCAGCGTCAGGTCCAGCCCTGCGCGCAGGATCTCAGCCCGGGCGGCGGGAATGGCCGCGGTCGAGTCGTGATCGGTGATTGCCAGCGTGCCGACGCGCATCTCAACCGCGCGATGGACCAGTTCTTCCGGGGAGAGCAAGCCGTCTGAGGCCTGAGTATGAGAGTGAAGGTCGTAAATAATGGCGTAATTCGTGTCGCTCAAAGCGGCTCCCGTGGGGTATATCTCATTTAGCGCCCTATCATAACGGTTACGCTGCAAATTCTGAAATCAGGGGTTGACTTTATTCGCACGAACCAGTTAACTAGTACGCAAGTTCACACAACAAGGTATCTGAAAATGTTCAAACATTCTACGCTTATCCGCTGGTGGCACTCCTCCTGAAAACGGGCGGTGAGCGAGCGTTTGCCTCAAGCAGACAGATACCCTGGCCCGCCAACTGAGCGGGCCTTTTTTTGAACAGAATAATGACCGGATGAGAATGACTATGCCAATGCCAAAACCTGCACTTCAGCTTCTCACAGACCACGCCGCGTACCGGGAGAACCCGACCGCCCTGTTTCATCAGCTGTGCGCGGAGCGTCCGGCAACGCTGCTGCTGGAATCTGCCGATATCGACAGCAAGGATGACCTCAAGAGCCTGCTGCTGGTCGATAGCGCGCTGCGCATCACCGCTTTAGGTGACACTGTCACTATCCAGGCACTGACGGCTAACGGCGCGTCGCTTCTGCCGCTGCTGGATGCCGCCCTGCCCGCTGGCGTCGAGAATATCGCCCGCCCGGATGGCCGCGTGCTGCATTTTCCGCCGGTCAGCAACCTGCTGGACGAGGATGCTCGCCTCTGCTCGCTGTCAGTTTTCGATGCTTTTCGCCTGCTGCAGGAGCTGGTTACCGTTCCGGCCGAAGAGCGAGAGGCGATGTTCTTCGGGGGCCTCTTTGCCTACGACCTGGTAGCCGGTTTTGAGGATCTGCCTGCGCTGGCACAGGAGAACGGTTGCCCGGACTTCTGCTTCTACCTCGCCGAAACGCTGCTGGTTATCGATCACCAGCAGCAGCAGACCCGTATCCAGGCGAGCCTTTTCACCCCTTCCGAGACTGAGCAGCAGCGGCTGGCCCAGCGCATCGGTGAGCTTCGCCAGCAGCTTAGCCAGCCTCCCGCGCCGCTGCCGGTAGAGACGGTGGCGTCCATGCGCTGCGAATGCAACCAGAGTGACGAGGAGTTTGGGGCGGTCGTACGCGAGATGCAAAAAGCCATTCGCGCCGGAGAGATCTTCCAGGTGGTGCCATCCCGCCGCTTCTCGCTGCCCTGCCCGTCGCCGCTGGCAGCCTACGATGTGCTGAAGAAGAGCAACCCCAGCCCCTACATGTTCTTTATGCAAGATAATGACTTCACCCTGTTCGGCGCCTCGCCGGAAAGCTCGCTGAAGTATGATGCGCAGTCGCGCCAGATTGAGATCTACCCGATTGCCGGGACGCGCCCACGCGGTCGCCGGGCTGACGGTTCGCTGGATCGCGATCTCGACAGCCGCATCGAGCTGGAGATGCGCACCGATCATAAAGAGCTTTCCGAGCACCTGATGCTGGTTGACCTCGCCCGCAACGACCTGGCCCGCATCTGTACCCCGGGCAGCCGCTACGTCGCCGACCTGACCAAGGTCGATCGCTACTCGTTTGTGATGCATCTGGTCTCCCGCGTGGTGGGCGAGCTGCGCAGCGATCTCGACGTACTTCACGCCTACCGGGCGTGTATGAATATGGGCACCCTGAGCGGTGCGCCAAAGGTCCGTGCCATGCAGCTTATTGCCCAGGCGGAAGGCACCCGTCGCGGCAGCTACGGTGGCGCGGTGGGCTACTTCACTGCCCACGGCGATCTTGATACCTGCATCGTGATCCGCTCCGCCTACGTTGAAAATGGTGTTGCCACCGTTCAGGCGGGCGCTGGCGTGGTGCTGGACTCTGTTCCGCAGTCTGAAGCCGATGAAACCCGCAACAAAGCCCGCGCGGTCCTGCGCGCCATTGCCACCGCACACCACGCTCAGGAGACGTTCTGATGGCTGACATTCTGCTGCTCGATAATATTGACTCTTTTACCTATAACCTTGCCGATCAGCTGCGCGCCAGCGGCCACAACGTGGTGATCTATCGCAACCATGTACCCGCCCAGACGCTCATTGATCGCCTGGCGACCATGGAAAATCCGGTCCTGATGCTCTCTCCGGGACCTGGTGCGCCCTCTGAGGCGGGCTGTATGCCTGAGCTGCTGACCCGCATGCGCGGCAAGCTGCCAATCATTGGTATCTGCCTTGGCCATCAGGCGATTGTCGAAGCCTACGGCGGCTACGTTGGCCAGGCGGGCGAGATCCTGCACGGTAAAGCGTCGAATATCGAACATGACGGCCAGGCAATGTTTGCCGGGCTAAGTAACCCGCTTCCAGTGGCGCGCTATCACTCGCTGGTGGGCAGCAACGTGCCCGCCGGGCTGACCATCAACGCCCACTTCAACGGCATGGTAATGGCGGTGCGTCACGACGCCGATCGCGTCTGTGGCTTCCAGTTCCATCCGGAGTCTATTCTGACCACTCAGGGCGCGCGCCTGCTGGAACAGACCCTGGCCTGGGCGCAGCAGAAGCTGGCGCAGAGCAACACCCTGCAGCCGATCCTTGAGAAACTTTACCAGGCGCAGACCCTCAGCCAGCAGGAGAGCCACCAGCTCTTCTCTGCGGTGGTGCGCGGCGAGCTGAAGCCGGAGCAGCTGGCGGCGGCGCTGGTGAGCATGAAGATCCGCGGCGAGCATCCCAACGAGATTGCCGGAGCGGCCACCGCGTTGCTGGAGAACGCAGCGCCTTTTCCGCGTCCGGATTACGCCTTTGCCGATATCGTCGGCACCGGCGGCGACGGCAGCAACAGCATCAATATCTCTACCGCCAGCGCCTTTGTAGCCGCCGCCTGCGGCCTGAAGGTGGCCAAGCACGGCAACCGCAGCGTCTCAAGCCGCTCCGGCTCGTCGGATCTGCTGGCGGCGTTCGGCATCAATCTTGATATGAATGCGGATAAGTCCCGTACCGCGCTGGACGAGCTGGGGGTCTGCTTCCTCTTTGCGCCGAAGTACCACACCGGGTTCCGCCACGCGATGCCGGTGCGCCAGCAGCTGAAAACGCGCACCCTGTTCAACGTACTGGGGCCGCTGATTAACCCGGCCCACCCGCCGCTGGCGCTGATTGGCGTCTACAGCCCGGAGCTGGTGCTGCCGATTGCCGAAACGCTGCGCGTGTTGGGCTATCGGCGGGCGGCGGTGGTGCACAGCGGCGGCATGGATGAAGTCTCCCTGCACGCGCCGACGCTGGTAGCCGAGCTGAACAGCGGGGATATCAGCAGCTATCAGCTGGAGGCTGCTGACTTTGGCCTGACGCCCTATCGTCAGGAGGCGCTGGCAGGCGGTACCCCCGAGGAAAACCGTGACATTTTGACGCGCTTACTCCAGGGTAAAGGTGAAGCCGCCCATGAGGCTGCCGTCGCGGCAAACGTGGCGATGCTGATGCGTCTGCATGGAGAAGAGGATTTGCGGGCCAATGCGCAAAAGGTTCTGGATGTACTGCGCAGCGGTGCTGCCTATGACAAAGTCACCGCACTTGCGGCAAGAGGATAAGTAATGGAAACCGTTTTAGCAAAAATCGTCGCGGATAAGGCGATTTGGGTCGCCGCCCGTAAACAGCAGCAGCCGCTGGCCAGTTTTCAGAGCGACATTGTGCCTGCCACGCGCAGCTTTTATGACGCTTTGCAGGGCGCGCGCACGGCGTTTATTCTCGAATGTAAAAAGGCCTCGCCGTCTAAAGGGACGATCCGGGACGACTTTGATCCGGTGCGGATCGCCGGCGTCTATAAACATCATGCATCGGCCATCTCGGTGCTGACGGATGAGAAGTATTTTCAGGGCAGCTTCGATTTTCTGCCGCTGGTGAGCGCTGCCGCGCCGCAGCCGATCCTGTGTAAGGATTTTATTATTGAGGCCTACCAGATCTACCTGGCCCGCTTCTACCAGGCCGATGCCTGCCTGCTAATGCTGTCGGTGCTCGATGACGATCAATACCGCCAGCTCGCTGCGGTGGCCCACAGCCTGAAGATGGGCGTGCTGACCGAAGTCAGCAATGAAGAGGAGCTGGAGCGCGCTATCGTTCTGGGGGCAAAGGTTGTCGGTATTAATAACCGCGACCTGCGCGATCTCTCTATCGATCTGAACCGCACTCGCCAGCTCGCTCCCCGTCTGGGGGCAGGCGTCACGGTGATCAGCGAGTCGGGAATTAACACCTATGCCCAGGTGCGCGACCTGAGCCATTTTGCCAACGGCTTTTTAATTGGGTCGGCGCTCATGGAGCAGGACGATCTCGCCGCTGCCATCAAGCGCGTGCTGCTGGGCGAGAATAAAGTCTGCGGGTTGACGCGTCCTGAGGATGCGCAGGCCGCGTTTGAAGCCGGAGCGCTCTTCGGCGGGCTGATCTTCGTTTCTGAATCTCCGCGCTGCGTGAGCGATGCCGAGGCCGATGCGGTGATTGCTGCAGCGCCCCTGCGTTACGTGGGCGTCTTCCGTAACGCAACCGTCGAGACGGTGGTCGAGAAGGCAGTCCGGCTCCAGCTTGCTGCCGTACAGCTGCACGGTGCTGAAGATCAGACCTATATTGACGCCCTGCGTACCGCGCTGCCTGCCGGGGTGGCGATCTGGAAAGCGCTGAGCGTCGGCGATACGCTCCCACCCCGCAATCTGAACCACGTTGACCGTTACCTGTTTGATAACGGCCAGGGCGGCAGCGGGCAGCATTTTGACTGGTCCCTGCTGGCGGGGCAGAAGCTGGATAACGTCATGCTGGCCGGTGGCCTCGGCGCAGATAACTGCGTGACCGCAGCCCAGGCGGGCTGTGCCGGACTCGATTTTAATTCAGGTGTGGAATCTGAACCGGGTATTAAAGATGCCAGCAAGCTGGCCTCGGTTTTCCGTACCCTGCGTGCCTACTAAGGAATCTGTAATGACTACTTTGCTCAATCCCTACTTCGGTGAATTTGGCGGTATGTACGTTCCGCAAATTTTGATGCCTGCCCTGCGCCAGCTGGAAGAGGCCTTTGTCAGCGCCCAGAAAGATCCGGCGTTTCAGGCCCAGTTCAGCGATCTGCTAAAAAACTACGCCGGGCGTCCAACCGCGCTCACTAAATGTCAAAACCTGACCGCGGGCACCAACACCACGCTCTACCTTAAGCGTGAAGATCTGCTCCACGGTGGCGCACACAAAACTAACCAGGTGCTGGGCCAGGCGCTGCTTGCCAAGCGCATGGGTAAGACCGAGATCATTGCCGAGACCGGCGCGGGCCAGCACGGCGTCGCCTCAGCCCTTGCCAGCGCCCTGCTCGGCCTGAAGTGCCGTATCTACATGGGGGCGAAAGACGTTGAGCGCCAGTCGCCAAACGTTTTCCGCATGCGCCTGATGGGTGCGGAGGTGATCCCGGTCTACAGCGGCTCGGCCACGCTGAAGGACGCCTGCAACGAAGCGCTTCGCGACTGGTCCGGCAGCTACGACAAAGCGCACTATATGCTCGGCACGGCGGCAGGTCCGCACCCGTTCCCGACCATTGTGCGTGAGTTCCAGCGCATGATTGGCGAAGAGACCAAAGCGCAGATCCTCGAAAAAGAGGGACGCCTGCCGGATGCGGTGATCGCCTGCGTCGGCGGCGGCTCCAACGCTATCGGCATGTTTGCTGACTTTATTGAAGAGAGCAGCGTGGGGCTGATTGGCGTTGAGCCGGCGGGTCACGGGATTGAGACCGGCGAGCACGGTGCGCCGCTGAAGCATGGCCGGGTTGGGATCTACTTCGGCATGAAGTCGCCGATGATGCAGACCGATGACGGGCAGATTGAAGAGTCCTACTCTATCTCCGCCGGGCTGGACTTCCCCTCCGTGGGGCCGCAGCACGCGCATCTGAACAGCATCGGCCGCGCAGACTACGTGTCGATTACCGATGATGAGGCGCTGGCAGCGTTCAAGCTGCTGTGCCGTAGCGAAGGGATCATTCCGGCGCTGGAGTCCTCTCACGCCCTGGCCCACGCCCTGAAGATGATGCGCGAAAACCCGGAAAAAGAGCAGCTGCTGGTGGTTAACCTCTCTGGCCGCGGCGATAAAGATATCTTTACGGTTCACGATATTTTAAAAGCACGAGGGGAGATGTGATGGAACGTTATGAGCAGCTGTTTACGCGCCTGCAGGAGCGCAAGGAGGGAGCGTTTGTTCCCTTTGTTACCCTGGGCGATCCCTCTCCCGAGCAGTCGCTGAAGATTATCGATGCGCTGATTGAGGGCGGTGCCGACGCGCTGGAGTTAGGGATCCCCTTCTCCGATCCGCTGGCGGACGGTCCCACAATCCAGAATGCGACCCTGCGCGCCTTTGCCGCCGGTACTACGCCCGCCCAGTGCTTTGAGATGCTGGCCGCCGTGCGCCAGAAGCACCCAACTATCCCTATCGGCCTGCTGATGTACGCTAACCTGGTGTTCAGCCAGGGCATTGATGAGTTCTACGCTAAATGTGAAAAAGCGGGCGTTGATTCGGTGCTGGTGGCGGACGTGCCGGTGGAGGAGTCGGCCCCGTTCCGTCAGGCGGCGATGCGCCATAACGTTGCGCCGATCTTTATCTGCCCGCCGAACGCCGATGACGATCTGCTGCGCCAGATTGCCTCATACGGGCGCGGCTACACCTACCTGCTCTCCCGCGCCGGGGTTACCGGCGCCGAGAACAGCGTTGCGCTGCCATTACAGCATCTGGTAGAGAAACTGGCGGAGTACCATGCTGCGCCACCGCTGCAGGGTTTTGGTATCTCCACGCCGGAGCAGGTCAAAACCTCACTGGAAGCTGGCGCAGCCGGGGCAATTTCCGGCTCCGCCATCGTTAAGATCATTGAGAATAACCTTGATAAGCCCGTTAAGATGCTGACCGAGCTGAAGGAGTTTGTGCAGAGCTTGAAAGCGGCGACGCGGAAGAGTTAAGTCCAGCCCCGCCGTCGGCGAAACGATCGTCGGCGGGTGCTTGAGCAGCACGCGGCTGCGTTTTTTTGCCTAACGATCCGGGTAGCCTATGCCCCAGTTTAATAAAAGGTCGCTCTATGTAGCGGTAGGTAAATGCTGAAGTCAGGATCATCAGCAAAATTGTCACCGTCGCGACAGGCATATAAATTTGTGGCTCATCCGGAAGTTGAAGTTTGAAGTAAATTTTGTTCATAACAAACCAAAATATGCCATGCATAAGGTAAATGCTGTAACTCACCTCCCCCAGACGCACCACCCCTTTGAATCTTAGAATGCCAAAGAGGTCTGAACCACAGCAGATGCACAAAAATAGTATGCCAAACAGGGGAATAGATGAAAGCGCAAAAGGCTCATCAATAACTAGTATGCAGATAATGAAGGAAACAACCGACCCTATATCAAGCCAAACTTTTTTTACAGCGACGTATCGAATCAGTTCACGACATAAAAATCCGACGGCGAAAAGCGCAGGGAATCCAATCCAATAGCGATCGCTATCCCGACTCAGATAGTAGCATAAAAATAAAATTGCTAATGAAAAGGTAAGGTTATCGTGCTTCCGGCGAAGAATAACAATTAACGGCAACGAAAAGTAAAATACCCACTCCCAGTAAAGCGTCCAGGTCACACCAGCGTTTAGCAGCATTGAGAATTTTGCTCCCAGAATGTCTGGCTTAGTACCAGAAAGCCCCATATCCAGCCAGAGCAGCAGATTATGCACGCTCCCCTGTAGGACGAGATTATCACGCTGCATAAAGACCGTTAGCATGATGCACATAATAGAAGAAAATAAGAACATGGGGGCGATACGGAGGAGACGTTTCAGATAGAAAACAATCCACTCTGTACTGGCTGCCTTTGTATTTGCGAAAAGAAAACCCGAGATGATAAAAAAAAGTGCAACGCCAAATCCACCGGCGAGTTTATTTATTGGCCAGGCGTTTAGCGCATTCAGGCTCCAGTCGCTGGCGGTAAACCAGGAGTGAGCCAGCACAAAGTGATGAAACACAACGAAGATTGATAGAAAAAACCGCAAACCATCGATCTGGTTAGCCCGGGCTTTATTCTCTTTATCAATAAACGAAAACAGCGGTAGATTGAGTAAGAGTGGTGCACAAATACAGATAGCCAGCATCCATATAAGTAATTGATATTGCGGCAACATCCGGCAGCTCGACACGCTTGTGATTAAAGCTGGAATCTAACAGCTTGCCTAAATTTTGTAAATATACAAACACAGATGTTAAATAAAAACTGGCCTTATCAGCCAGCTTTTAGAAAAGAGTAACCAATAGCTTAGAAGCGGTAGCCCGCAGAGAACATAAACACCCATGGATCGAGACGCGTATCGACCGTCTGCTGCACCCCACCCGCTTTAAATTTTACATCGGTATCGATATCCATATACCAGACCGAGGCGTTGATTAACCAGTCACGGTTGATCAGATAGTCCAGCCCCACCACCCCCGCCGCGCCCCAGGAGTCGCTCAGGCTCAGGTCGGAGAGGCCCGCCGCTTTGCCGGTATCGTTAAATTTCTCATCAAAGAAGGTGGTGTAGTTCACCCCTGCACCAATATAGGGCCGTACCTTGCTGCTGCTGTCGCCGAAGTACCACTCGGCAACCAGGGTTGGCGGCAGATGTTGAACGGTTGCAATATTGCCGGTTGGGCTAGTGCCGACATGGTGGCGGAACGGCGTGGCGGCCAGCAGCTCGATGCCGACGTTATCCGTTGCCATATACGTGAAGGTCAGGCCCAGCTGGGTATTGTTGCTGACGTTAAACCCGCCCAGGCTGCCCAGAACGTTATCCGAGCCTTCGGTTGGTCTCACCGTCGCCGAACCGGCCCGTATAAAAAACTCGCCCGCGTCATGAGCATATGTCCCAGATGAAAATGCACTTAACACCAACGCTGCCGCCGCTAATTTTTTCATTTTTTCCCGCTCCATTTATAGGGTTATCTTTTCTGGCGCGGTGAATATACCTATATTTAAGTACAAAGTGATCTAACGCAGATCACATTTAACCCCGTAAAATCACATTCATTGATCTGGATTAATTTTCCTTAATAATCAGTAAAATCCTCATTTCTGATGCAGATCAATTTTTGCAAAATCTTGCAAAAAGGCATTTAGGTTACAAATTACCCAATTTGGCCGGGCAGTGGACGCCGCTTTACAAAGCTATGCTTTTCCATACATGGCAGAGTGCTGCCACTCCGCCGCTAACCAGGTTACAATTGCCGGCAAATCAACACCGGCTTACTCAAGGAGAGTGCATGTCTATCACGGCGAAGTCCGTTTACCGTGACACGGGAAATTTTGTTCGCAATCAGTTCGTCACCATTTTGCTGATCGCTTTATTGTGTGCGTTTATCACGGTAATGCTTGGCCATGTTTTTTCACCCAGTGACGAGCAGCTCGCCATTCTACGGGAGGGGGATAACCTCTCCGGCAGCGCGGGGCTGTTTGAGCTGGTGCAGAATATGACGCCGGAACAGCAGCAGGTGCTGCTGCGTGCCTCTGCGGCCTCCACCTTCTCCGGGCTGTTTGGCAATGCCATCCTGGCGGGCGGCATGCTGCTGATGATCCAGCTGATTTCAGCGGGCCACCGGGTGAGCGCCCTGCGGGCAATTGGTGCCAGCGCCCCAGTGCTGCCGAAGCTGTTTATCCTGATCTTCCTGACCACCTTTATGGTGCAGATCGGTATTATGTTTATCGTGGTGCCGGGGGTCATTCTCGCGATCCTGCTGGCCTTTGCCCCGGTAATGATGGTGCAGGATAAAATGGGCGTCTTTCAGTCGATCCGTAACAGCATGCGTATGGGCTGGGGCAATATGCGCCTGGTTGCCCCGGCGGTGATGGGCTGGCTGCTGGCAAAAACGCTGCTGCTAATGTTCGCCCCTAACTTTGCTGTGCTGACGCCAACGGTGGGCGCTATCGTTGCTAATACGATAAGCAATTTGATCTCGGCGGCGCTGCTTGTTTATCTTTATCGTCTTTATATGCTGATCCGCCCTTAACATCCCGCAGCCTGCTGAACGTGTGCAGGCTGCGCCTATAACGGAATCGAAGAATGAAGCAGTTTCTTGATTTTTTGCCGCTGATTGTCTTTTTTGCTTTCTATAAGCTCTATGACATCTATGCAGGTACGGCCGCGCTGATTGTGGCGACGGCGGTGGTGCTGATCTACAGCTGGGTGCGCTACCGCAAAGTTGAAAAGATGGCGCTGGTGACCTTTGTGCTGGTCGCAGTGTTTGGCGGTCTAACGCTCTTTTTCCATAACGATGAGTTTATTAAGTGGAAAGTGACGGTGATCTACGCCCTGTTTGCCGGTGCGCTGCTGTTTAGCCAGTGGGTGATGAAAAAGCCGCTGATCCAGAGCATGCTGGGTAAAGAGATCGCGCTGCCGGAAGCGGTATGGTCAAAGCTCAATATCGCCTGGGCGCTGTTTTTCATTATCTGCGGACTGGCCAATATCTATATCGCATTCTGGCTACCGCAAAATATCTGGGTCAACTTCAAAGTGTTTGGTTTAACTGCCCTGACGCTGATCTTTACCCTGTTGAGTGGGATCTATATCTACCGCCATCTGCCGCAGGAAGATAAATCCTGATGAGTAACGTAAACGAAGCAGCCCAGGGCGAGCTGGTGTTACGTACCCTGGCGATGCCGGCCGATACCAATGCTAACGGCGATATTTTTGGTGGCTGGCTGATGTCGCAGATGGATATGGGCGGCGCGATCATGGCAAAAGAGATTGCCCATGGCCGCGTGGTCACCGTGCGGGTCGATGGCATGACCTTTCTGCGGCCGGTTGCCGTGGGTGACGTGGTGTGCTGCTATGCGCGCTGCATCAAACGCGGTAATACTTCAGTAACTATTAACGTTGAGGTCTGGGTGAAGAAGGTTTCATCGGAACCCATCGGACAGCGTTACAAGGCCACCGAGGCGCTGTTTATCTATGTGGCAGTAGACAGCGAAGGCAAACCCCGCGCCCTTCCCCCACAAGCATAAAAAAAGCCTCCTGAGGGAGGCTTTTTTATTACGGTTAACCGTAAAACTTAGTCCACGGACGCCCCGCCGTTAAGACGGAATACGATATTCACAACCAGACCAGAACCCGGTTTGCCTGCTTCGTAGCGCCATTTACGCATCGCTGATTTCACTTCACGTTCAAACATATTCGACGGCTGGGCAGAGAGGATCTGCACGTTCTCCACGCGACCATCGGCGGTAACGTCAAACTTCACGCGTACCCGGCCTTCAATGCGCAGCGCCTGGGCACGGGCTGGATACTGCGGCTGGTTACGCGCCAGCGCGCGTGGGCCTGTCGGCGCGGACGTCACCGGCTTGCTGGTAGCAGGCGCGGAACTGGTCAGCGGACGCGACGGCGCGGTATTGGTCAGCGGTGCGGTCGGACGCGTCTCGACCGGGCGGACTTCACGCTTCGGCTGCTCAACCTTCTTCTCGACCTTTTTCTCCGGCTTCGGTTTTGGCTTCGGCTTGGGCTTCGGTTTTGGCTTCTCAATCACCACCGGCGCCTCTTTTGGCGGCTCGGGGATTGGCTCCGGCTCAGGTTCAGGCTCGACCACCGGCTCGGGCGGCGGCTGTACGACCTGGGGCGGCTCCAGCTCGGCAGGCGTGACCATAGTGACGGCAATGGGCTGCGCCGGTGCGGGCAGTTCAATAACCTGACGTACTGACGTGTAGAGTAGGCCCGCCACGACAGCACCATGAATACCAACGGACAGCAGCGTCGGCCAGGGAAAGCGGCGAGGTAGATCAAGGGTCATTGCAGTCATAATCGTTTCAGTTGAAAAGCCAGGCCCTGATTTTAAATGCAAATAGCAATCATATTCAATAAGCCATCACATCTATCGCTCATTTTCCCGGATGTGGACAAGGTTATCCGGTACGGCTTTCGCATTTCAGGCTGCACAGAATCATGATGGTAGCGCGCAGCCCGCGAGGTGTGTTAGCGTCCTGGAGTGATTTTACAATTTAAGGAGCTATGCCCGTGCTTTATGTGATCTATGCTGAAGATATTGCTGATTCACTTGAAAAACGCCTCTCCGTACGCCCGGCACATCTGGCGCGTCTGCAGCTGCTGAGTGACGAAGGCCGCCTGCTAACGGCGGGTCCTATGCCTGCGGTAGACAGTAACGATCCGGGCGCGGCAGGTTTTAGCGGTTCGACGGTGATTGCAGAGTTTGAATCGCTGGAGGAGGCAAAGGCCTGGGCGGAAGCTGACCCTTACGTGGCGGCGGGGGTTTATCAGAACGTATCGGTGAAGCCGTATAAGAAAGTGTTCTAGAGAGTAAAACTGAGGGCACCAGCACGTGCCCTCAGACGATCTCAGTACGCGTTAATGGCAAACAGCAACGAATTACGTTGGCGGTTCAGCATGCACTTTCTGATGGAGTGGATGCGCATATTACGACGCGACTGCCCTTCCAGCCAACGGGCTTTGCGGCGACCCGCCTGGCGAAGCATCCGCCAGCGTCCCACTTCCGTTCTACTACGCTTCATGACAGCAACTCTGCTAATAACGAAGGTTTCATTATAGTCCCTTGCCGACGCTGCACCAGCGCTTTCTGAGCCGTTTTTATTTGCCAGATGGATGCTTATGCGTACACTCAGTGTATGGCGCACGAAAAAGGATTTTTTTAACTATGACAACCTTCTACACCGTCGTGAGTTGGCTGGTCATTTTGGGATACTGGCTGCTGATTGCCGGGGTAACGTTACGTATCCTGATGAAGCGCCGCGCCGTTCCCTCGGCCATGGCCTGGCTGTTGATTATCTATATCCTGCCGCTGGTGGGGATCATCGCCTATCTCTCGTTTGGCGAGCTACACCTTGGCAAGCGTCGGGCCGAACGTGCCCGCGCGATGTGGCCCTCCACCGCCAAGTGGCTTAGCGATCTCAAAGCCTGCAAGCATATCTTTGCCGAAGAGAATAGCCCGGTGGCCGCCTCGCTGTTTCAACTCTGCGAGCGCCGCCAGGGGATTGCTGGCGTAAAGGGCAACCAGCTCCAGCTTCTGACCTCTTCTGACGATGTGATGCAGGCGCTGATCCGCGATATTCAGCTTGCCCGCCACAATATCGAGATGGTGTTCTATATCTGGCATCCCGGTGGCATGGCGGATCAGGTGGCCGAATCGCTGATGGCGGCGGCCCGGCGCGGCGTTCACTGTCGCCTGATGCTCGACTCGGCGGGCAGCGTTAACTACTTCCGCAGCCCGTGGGTGGCGATGATGCGCAACGCCGGGATTGAGGTGGTAGAGGCGCTAAAAGTCAACCTGATGCGTGTCTTCCTGCGCCGGATGGACCTGCGCCAGCACCGCAAGATGGTGATGATTGACAACTATATCGCCTATACCGGCAGTATGAACCTCGTCGATCCGCGCTTTTTTAAGCAGGAGGCGGGTGTTGGCCAGTGGGTAGATCTGATGGCGCGCATGGAGGGCCCGATCGCCACCGCTATGGGTGTCGTCTACTCCTGCGACTGGGAGATAGAGACCGGCAAGCGCATCCTCCCTCCTGCGCCAGACGGCAATATTATGCCGTTCGAGCAGGCCAGCGGCCATACCATCCACACTATCGCCTCCGGCCCCGGCTTTCCGGAAGATCTGATCCACCAGGCGCTGCTGACCGCCGTCTATGCCTCGCGTGAATATCTGATCATGACTACCCCCTACTTTGTGCCGAGTGACGATCTGCTGCACGCCATCTGTACCGCCGCCCAGCGCGGCGTGGACGTGAGTATTATTCTGCCGCGCAAGAACGACTCTCTGCTGGTGGGATGGGCCAGCCGGGCCTTCTTTAGCGAGCTGCTGGCGGCCGGGGTGAAAATTTATCAGTTCGAAGGTGGCCTGCTGCATACCAAAAGCGTGCTGGTAGACGGCGAGCTGAGCCTGGTGGGCACTGTGAACCTCGACATGCGCAGCCTGTGGCTCAATTTTGAGATTACGCTGGTCATTGATGACGCCGGTTTCGGTAGCGATTTAGCGGCGGTGCAGGATGACTATATCTCCCGCTCCCGGCTGCTGGACGTGAAGCGCTGGCTGAAACGTCCGCTATGGCAGCGGATCGTCGAGCGACTGTTTTACTTCTTTAGTCCGTTGCTGTAAAACGTGCCCATCAGCGGTTAAACCAGGGTGTTACTATGGAAATGGATCTGAACAATCGCCTGACTGAAGATGAAACGCTTGAGCAGGCCTACGATATTTTTCTTGAGCTGGCGGTAGATAATCTCGATCCGGCAGACGTTATTCTTTTTAATCTGCAGTTTGAAGAGCGCGGCGGCGCGGAGCTGTTCGATCCAGCCGAGGACTGGCAGGAGCATGTCGATTACGATCTGAACCCGGACTTCTTCTCGGAAGTGGTGATTGGCCTGGCGGATACCGACGGCGGCGAAATCAACGATATCTTTGCCCGCGTGCTGCTTTGCCGCGAAAAAGATCACAAGATTTGCCACATCCTGTGGCGTGAATAAAAAAAGGCTGGCGTAGTGCCAGCCTTTTTTGTTTATAACGGATCCACCTTCAGACAGGAGACGGCGTGGCGGAAGCTACCCTCCAGCACCGGGCGCGTCTGGGCACACTCCGGACCAGCAATCGGACAGCGGGTGCGGAACACACAGCCTGACGGCGGGTTGATTGGCGACGGCAGCTCCCCCTCCAGCAGCTGGATCTGTTTGTTCTTCTCCAGATCCGGATCGGGCACCGGCACGGCTGACATCAATGCTTTGGTGTAGGGGTGCAGCGGATTGTTATAAACCTCGTCGTAGGTTCCCAGCTCCACCGCATGGCCCAGATACATCACCAGCACGCGATCGGAGATGTGTTTTACCACCGCCAGGTCATGAGCGATAAAGATCAGCGACAGGCCCATCTCGCGCTGTAGCTTCTGCAGTAGGTTCACTACCTGCGCCTGAATCGACACGTCCAGCGCCGAGACCGGCTCATCACAGATGATCAGCTTCGGCTCAAGGATCAGCGCCCGGGCGATGCCGATACGCTGGCACTGGCCGCCGGAGAACTCGTGCGGGTAGCGGTTGATCAGGTTAGGCAGCAGGCCCACCTTCATCATCATCGCCTTAACGCGATCGCGCACTTCCTGGCGCGGCATGTTCGGATGGTAGGTGCGCAGCGGCTCGGCAATGATATCGCCAATATTCATTCGCGGGTTCAGCGACGCCAGCGGATCCTGGAAAATCATCTGGATATCGCTGCGTACGTCGCGCCACTCGTCCGGCTTCATCCCGAGCAGATCTTTGCCCAGCCAGGCGACTTTACCGTCGGTGGCTTTCACGAGGCCGATAATGGCGCGGGCAAAGGTCGATTTACCGCAGCCGGACTCACCCACCACGCCGAGGGTCTCCCCCTCATAGAGGCGCAGCGTCACGCCGTCCACCGCCTTCAGAGTTTTGGCAGGCTGCCAGAACCACTGCTTGCCATCTTTGATGTCGAAATGCACTTTCAGGTCGGCAATTTCGAGCAGAACTTTTCTCTCTTCGGTTTGGGTCGTCATACCAGCTCCTCCACCGGCTTAAAGCAGGCGCGCAGGCGGCCTGGGGCAAACTCCTCCAGCGGCGGCGCCGTATTACAAATTTCCATCGCGTGCGGGCAGCGCGGCTGGAACGGACAGCCTTTCGGCAGGCGCAGCAGGTTTGGCGGGTTACCCGGAATGGTCAGCAGGGACTCGCCCTCCGCATCGAGACGCGGTACGGCGTTCAGCAGGCCAATAGAGTACGGGTGTGCAGGCTGATAGAAGACGTTACGCGCGGCACCGTACTCCATGGTGCGCCCCGCATACATCACCAGCACCTTATCACAGATGCCTGCCACTACCCCGAGGTCGTGGGTGATCATAATGATGGCGGTATTAAACTCGCGCTTCAGCTCGTTGAGCAGGGTCATGATCTGCGCCTGCACGGTCACGTCCAGCGCGGTGGTCGGCTCATCAGCGATCAGCAGCTTAGGACGGCACAGCAGCGCCATGGCGATCATCACGCGCTGGCGCATGCCGCCGGAGAACTCGTGGGGATACATGCGCATGCGCTTACGCGCTTCCGGCATTTTTACCGCATCGAGCATTTTTACCGACTCTTCAAAGGCTTCGGCTTTGCCCATGCCTTTGTGCAGCATCAGCACTTCCATCAGCTGCTCGCCGACGCGCATATAGGGGTTCAGCGAGGTCATCGGATCCTGGAATATCATCGAGATCTGCTCGGCACGCAACCTGTTGAGTTCGCGCTCCGGCAGATTGAGGATCTCTCTGCCGTTGAACTTTGCCGAACCGCCGATAACGCCGTTAGCAGCCAGCAGGCCCATCAGCGCAAAGGCGGTTTGCGATTTACCGGAGCCGGATTCACCGACGATGCCCAGGGTCTCCCCCGCGCTCAGGCTAAAGTTGAGGTCGTTGACCGCCGTTACGTCTCCGTCCGGCGTTTTAAAGGTGACCCGCAGGTCGTTGACATCCAGCAGAACGTTAGATTGCTGCTGCGCCACCGACGACGCTGAGGTTTCAATAATGCTCATTAACAGCACTCCTTAACGATCTTTCGGGTCGAGGGCATCACGCAGGCCATCGCCGATAAAGTTAAAACAGAACAGGGTGACAACCAGGAATACCGCCGGGAAGAGCAGCAGCCACGGTGATACTTCCATCGAGTTTGCGCCATCGCTGAGCAGCGCGCCCCAGCTGCTCAGCGGCTCCTGAGTACCGAGTCCAAGGAAGCTCAGGAAAGATTCGAACAGGATCATGCTTGGCACCAGCAGCGAGGCATAGACCACCACCACGCCCAGCACGTTCGGTACGATATGGCGAATGACAATGCTGGCCGTCGATACGCCGCCAACCTGCGCCGCCTCGATAAACTCTTTGCGCTTCAGGCTCAGCGTCTGGCCGCGCACAATACGCGCCATGTCGAGCCAGGAGACCATGCCGATAGCGACAAAAATCAGCAAAATGTTCTGGCCGAAGAAGGTCACCAGCAGGATCACAAAGAACATGAACGGGAAGGAGTTGAGGATCTCCAGCAGGCGCATCATGACCGAGTCGACTTTGCCGCCAAGGTAGCCGGAGAGCGATCCGTAGAGCGTGCCGACGATGACCGCCACCAGCGCCGCGGCGATGCCCACCATCAGAGAGATACGGCCGCCGATAGCCACGCGCACCAGCAGGTCACGCCCTGAGGAGTCGGTGCCGAAGTAGTGGCCAGACGCCATATCCGGCGCGTTGGACATCATGCCCCAGTCGGTATCGAAATAGGTAAACTGCGACAGCATTGGTGCAAAGGCGACGAACAGCGCAATCAGTACCAGCACAGCAAGGCTGGTTACCGCAGCGCGGTTGTGCATAAAGCGACGGCGCGCGTCCTGCCACAGGCTACGCCCTTCGACTTCCAGTTTCTCACTGAAGTTTTCCAGCGCCTCGCTGTTTTTCTTACTTAACATCATGGCGTACCCCAGCGTTAGTAACGGATTTTCGGATCGATAACGGCATAGAGCACATCCACGATCGCGTTAAACAAAATAGTCAGCGTGCCAACCAGGATGGTCAGGCTCAGCACCAGGGAGTAGTCGCGGTTCAGCGCGCCGTTAACAAACAGCTGGCCGATACCCGGCAGACCGTAGATGGTTTCGATAACCATCGAGCCGGTGATGATGCCGACAAACGCGGGACCCATATAGGAGAGGACCGGCAGCAGCGCGGGCTTCAGGGCGTGGCGCAGAATGATCCGGCGCAGGGGCAGCCCCTTGGCGCGGGCGGTTCGAATGAAGTTAGAGTGCAGCACCTCAATCATTGACCCACGGGTGATACGCGCAATGCTGGCGATATAGGCCAGGGAGAGCGCCACCATCGGCAGGATCATATATTTCGGTGCCCCGCCGTTCCAGCCGCCGCCCGGCAGCCACTTCAGGGTGATGGCGAAAATCAGCACCAGCAGCGGCGCAACCACGAAGCTGGGAATAACCACCCCGGTCATCGCAAAGCCCATGACCGTATAGTCCCATTTTGTATTCTGGTTAAGCGCCGCAATAACGCCTGCCGTCACGCCCAGTACAACTGCGAGGAAAAAGGCGGCCGCGCCTAATTTTGCTGAGACCGGGAAGCTGGATGCCACCAGATCGTTGACCGAATAGTCTTTGTATTTAAATGACGGCCCGAAATCACCGTGCGCCAGCTGTTTCAGGTAGCTGAAATACTGGGTCATGATCGGATCGTTTAAGTGATATTTCGCTTCGATATTCGCCATGACTTCCGGCGGCAGCGCGCGCTCGCTGGTAAAAGGGCTACCCGGCGCAAGACGCATCATAAAGAAGGAGATTGTAATAAGAATCAGGAGCGTCGGAATTGCTTCCAGACAGCGACGTAAAATAAATTTCAACATTGCCCGTACCTTCTGGCCTGTGCCTTATACACGTGGCGTAATACGCCTGTGTATGCGGTGCGATAAAATAAGACACGATGGGGCAGTGCGACGCCGCGTCTTAGCACGGTTGCGCCCTGCCCCACATATTGCCATTAATGTTTGATAACGTAGAGATCTTTACCGTAGACGTTATCCATTGGGTCTTTACCGGTATAGCCGCCAACCCATGGTTTCACCAGACGCGCGTTGACGTAGTAGTAAACCGGCACGATTGCTGAGTCTTTGCCCAGCTGCTGCTCAGCCTGATCGTACAGCTCGCTGCGTTTTGCATCGTCGCTGGCTTTCACGGCATCGGCCATGATGCGGTCAAACGCCTCGCTCTTATAGTGCGCGGTGTTCATGGAGCTGCCGGAGAGCATGGTGTTCAGGAACGAGGTCGGCTCGTTATAGTCTGCACACCAGCCAGCACGGGCCACGTCGAAGTTACCCTGGTGACGGGTATCGAGGAAAGTTTTCCACTCCTGGTTCACCAGCTTGACGTTGACGCCAAGGTTTTTCTGCCAGATTGAAGCGGCAGCGATAGCCAGCTTCTTGTGCAGATCGGAGGTGTTGTACAGCAGGTTAAAGGTCAGCGGCTTGTCTTTGGTGTAGCCCGCTTCTGCCAGCAGTTTTTTCGCCTCTTCGTTGCGTTTTTCCTGCGTCCAGCCGAACCACTCCGGCTTGGTCAGCTTCGCACCGTCAGCGTACGGCGGGGTGTAGCCATAGGCTGGCAGATCGCCCTGCGCTTTCACTTTGTTAGCAATGATATCGCGATCCAGGCCCAGCTTCAGCGCGGTACGGATGCGGGCATCGGTAAACGGTGCTTTCTGGTTGTTAATTTCGTAGTAGTAGGTGCAGAGATACGGGTCAACGTGCACCTCCTGCGGGATCTCTTTTTTCAGCTTCTGGAACAGCTCGATCGGCAGGTTGTTATAGGTCATATCAATCTCGCCGCTGCGGTAGCGGTTCACGTCCGTCACTTCGGAGGAGATTGGCAGATAGGTAATCTGATCGAGAACGGTTTTGCCGTTATTCCAGTAATTGGTGTTACGCACCATCACAATACGTTCGTTAACCACCCAGTCCTGCAGTTTAAACGCGCCGTTGGTCACGATGTTCGCTGGCTGAGTCCACTTTTCGCCAAATTTTTCGATGGCGGTTTTATTGACCGGGGACATTGCCGGGTTAACCAGCAGCTTATAGAAGTAAGGAACCGGCTCGCTGAGGGTAACTTCCAGCATGTGATCATCAATCGCCTTGACGCCCAGCTCGCTCGGCTTCATTTTGCCGTCGATGATCGCATCAACGTTGACGATATGGCCGTACTGCGGATAGCTGGCGTATGGCGAGGCGGTATTCGGATCGACAAGGCGCTGCCAGCTATAGACGAAGTCCTGAGCGGTGACGGGTTCACCGTTGGACCATTTAGCATCTTTACGCAGATGGAAGGTCCAGACCTTAAAATCTTTATTGTCCCAGGATTCGGCAACGCCAGGAATTGGGTGGCCGTCTACCGGAGAGGTAATCAGCAGGCCTTCAAAAAGATCGCGGCTGACGTTGGCTTCCGGTACCCCTTCGATCTTATTCGGATCGAGCGACTGCGGCTCGGCACCATTATTTCGGATCAGGGTCTGCTTCTCTGCCAGTTGAACACCTGCGGGTACATCTGCCGCCATAGCAACATTACCCGCGATCAGCGCAGTTAAAATCCCTGCCGCTACCAAGCTTTTTTTTGTGATGATGGACATTGTGTTGGTACTCCACTCATTATAATTACTGGCATTTATGCCAGCCTGTTCATTCCCCGTAGGGGTTCCTGTACGGTGCAGGAGTTTTTGCATCCGCAAGGTTTTACTGCTTGCTATCACCGACTTTTATTATTACTGGCTGCTCATGGCGGCAGCCTGGCGTCGATTCTTTAACGCCTCCCCTGTTTGAGGCGCCTCTTAATATCCTGACAAGATCCATTTATGAAAATGATTCTCATCTGCATCTATTCTGTCGCAAAGAGTGGGCCGGAAAGTATCAAATGCCTTTATAGACCGCCAACACAATTTGCAAATTTGTTAAGCATTTCTCTTTTATAAGGTCCTGCAGAGGCTATAGGGAGGGCATGACTGATTGTTTTTTACACAAAAACGTAACAAGCACTCAATTTTTAGCACATTAATCTGTCGGGACGATTAATTTACTAATATCATTTCGATAATCGGACAGCAAGCCCCAGAGTATCATGTGAGGAAAATAACAGGCAGAAAGGGGTGAATGTAAGCAAACGTGTCTGGCATGGGAATACAACTCGCTGATTATAAAAGCATTAATTTAGCCAGCATAATTTATTATGATTGCGCCATTTTTCAACATTAGTTATATGTTTTACTAATAATGGTAAAAAACGGCGCGGGTTGGAAAACGTTTAGCCCAGTAGGCCTGGGAATATGGCTTTTATCCCGGTAACGATAAATTCAATCCCGAGCGCCATCAGCAGTAGGCCCATGATCCGCGTTATAACGTTAATCCCGGTCTGCCCTAATAAACGCACCAGCCAGGGGGCAATACGAAATAGTCCCCAACAGCAGAGCGCAAACAGGGCAATGGCGATTGAAAAGCAGAGTAGATGCGGCCAGCTGTGAAATCGCGTTCCCCAGACAATAGTGGAGCTGATCGCCCCCGGCCCGGCCATCAGCGGCAGCGCGAGCGGCACAACGCCGATACTTTCCCGGATCGCCGTCTCTGATTTTTCCTGCTTGTTCTGCTTATCCTCCCCCAGCTTGCCGCTGATCATCGACATGGCAATGGTTACCACCAGAATGCCTCCGGCGATACGAAATGAGTCAATAGATATGCCAAACAGCTGCAGGATAGTGCTGCCCAAAAAGAGCGAGGTGAGCAGAATAATGGCCACGGAGACGCTGGCCGTCATGTTGGTTTTGTTTCTTGCCGCCGCCGTCTGGTAGCTGGTCATACTGATAAATACGGGAATAATCCCCACCGGGTTCACCAGAGCAAACAGACCAATAAAAAACTTTAGGTAGGTCGGAAAATCAAACAACGTATGGATCACGGTATGCTCCGCAAAGAATCAACGCCGAAAACAAAATGATAGCCCCAAAAAAACCATGCTAAATATACGTTTATTTTCAGCATACTTCACCAGAAATATTCTGAAAAACGTGACGAAAACGGTATGTTATTTAATTGTAGAAAGTATGATGGCTTATTTCTACTACCCCGCTGAAATTATTAACATTTGCCGCAAACGGCTAAAAAGAGCCTGCTGAAAGGTGTCAGCTTCGACTATTCTTGATCTGGATCACGTATTCACTACTCAGAAGTGAGTAACCTTGTTTATGCCGCCAGGGAGATAAAAAGTATCAAACGGTATGATGCTGAGGCGAGGCTCTTTTAGTAAATCATGGGTGCGGTTTTCGTTGATAACCCATTGTTTTTTATAGGTTAACGCAGGCTGCTACGGGTCTTACTATACTGTTCTATTGATCCATTGAACAACTGATTTACTAAAAGAGTTTAACATTATCAGGAGATCATTATGGCCGTTACTAATGTCGCTGAACTTAACGCACTCGTCGAACGCGTGAAAAAAGCCCAGCGTGAATATGCCAACTTTTCTCAAGAACAAGTTGATAAAATCTTCCGTGCCGCCGCTCTCGCCGCCGCCGATGCGCGAATCCCCCTCGCGAAGCTGGCCGTTGCGGAATCCGGTATGGGTATTGTGGAAGATAAAGTGATAAAAAACCACTTTGCTTCTGAATATATCTACAACGCATATAAAGATGAGAAGACCTGCGGTGTGCTCTCTACTGACGACACCTTTGGTACCATCACTATTGCCGAACCCATCGGTATTATTTGCGGTATCGTTCCCACGACTAACCCAACCTCTACTGCAATCTTTAAGTCACTCATTAGTCTGAAGACTCGCAACGCAATCATCTTCTCTCCGCATCCGCGTGCTAAAGATGCAACCAATAAAGCAGCCGATATCGTACTGCAGGCCGCTATCGCAGCGGGCGCGCCTAAAGATCTGATTGGCTGGATTGACCAGCCCTCCGTAGAGCTTTCCAATGCGCTGATGCATCACCCGGATATTAACCTGATCCTCGCGACCGGTGGCCCGGGCATGGTAAAAGCAGCTTACAGCTCGGGTAAACCCGCTATCGGCGTTGGTGCCGGTAACACCCCGGTCGTTATCGACGAAACCGCTGATGTCAAACGTGCAGTTGCTTCTGTACTGATGTCTAAAACCTTCGATAACGGCGTGATCTGTGCTTCCGAGCAGTCGGTCGTTGTTGTAGATTCGATTTATGACAGCGTACGTGAACGCTTCGCCAGCCACGGCGGCTACATGCTGCAGGGCCAGGAGCTGAAAGCCGTTCAGGATATCATCCTGAAAAATGGCGCGCTGAACGCGGCCATCGTAGGCCAGCCGGCGGTTAAAATTGCTGAACTGGCTGGCTTCACCGTGCCGGCCAGCACCAAGATCCTGATTGGCGAAGTGACTAACGTGGATGAGAGCGAGCCGTTCGCGCACGAAAAACTCTCTCCGACGCTGGCCATGTACCGTGCAAAAGATTTCGAAGATGCCGTGGTTAAGGCCGAGAAACTGGTTGCTATGGGCGGGATCGGTCACACCTCCTGTCTCTATACTGACCAGGACAACCAGCCGGAACGCGTAGCCTTCTTCGGCGAGAAGATGAAAACCGCCCGTATCCTGATCAACACCCCTGCCTCACAGGGTGGTATCGGCGACCTGTACAACTTCAAACTCGCCCCGTCCCTGACCCTGGGCTGCGGCTCCTGGGGTGGTAACTCCATCTCTGAAAACGTTGGACCGAAGCACCTGATCAACAAGAAAACCGTTGCTAAGCGAGCTGAAAACATGCTGTGGCATAAACTTCCGAAATCCATCTACTTCCGCCGTGGCTCTCTGCCTATCGCGCTGGATGAAGTGATTACCGATGGTCACAAACGTGCGCTGATCGTCACTGACCGCTTCCTGTTTAACAATGGCTATGCGGACCAGATCACCTCCGTGCTGAAAGCGGCTGGCGTTGAGACAGAAGTGTTCTTTGAAGTTGAAGCGGATCCAACCCTGACTATTGTTCGTAAAGGTGCCGAGCTGGCAAACTCCTTCAAGCCGGACGTGATCATCGCCCTTGGCGGCGGCTCCCCGATGGATGCCGCGAAAATTATGTGGGTCATGTATGAGCATCCGGAAACCCACTTCGAAGAGCTGGCGCTGCGCTTTATGGATATCCGTAAACGTATCTATAAGTTCCCGAAAATGGGTGTGAAAGCAAAAATGATCGCTATCACCACCACCTCCGGTACCGGTTCTGAAGTGACTCCGTTCGCAGTCGTGACCGATGATGCTACCGGCCAGAAATATCCGCTGGCAGACTACGCGCTGACTCCGGATATGGCGATTGTCGATGCCAACCTGGTGATGGATATGCCGAAATCCCTGTGCGCCTTTGGCGGCCTGGATGCGGTAACCCACGCCCTGGAAGCCTATGTATCGGTACTGGCCTCCGAGTTCTCCGATGGCCAGGCCCTGCAGGCGCTTAAGCTGCTGAAAGAGTATCTGCCGGCGTCCTACCACGAAGGGTCAAAAAACCCGGTAGCTCGTGAACGCGTGCACGGTGCGGCCACCATCGCCGGTATCGCGTTTGCTAACGCCTTCCTGGGCGTTTGCCACTCCATGGCGCATAAGCTTGGCTCACAGTTCCACATTCCACACGGCCTGGCCAACGCCCTGCTGATTGGCAACGTTATCCGCTATAACGCGAATGATAACCCAACCAAACAGACCGCCTTCAGCCAGTACGACCGTCCGCAGGCTCGCCGTCGCTACGCGGAGATTGCCGACCACCTGGGCCTGAGCGCACCGGGCGATCGCACCGCAGCGAAGATTGAGAAGCTGCTGGCGTGGCTGGACAGCCTGAAAGCCGAGCTGGGGATCCCGAAATCCATCCGTGAAGCGGGCGTACAGGAAGCCGACTTCCTGGCACACGTGGACAAACTCTCTGAAGACGCTTTCGATGACCAGTGTACCGGTGCTAACCCGCGCTACCCGCTGATCGCCGAGCTGAAACAGATCCTGATGGATACCTACTACGGCCGTGAATACCGTGAGGGTGACGCTGCACCTGCCCAGGTTGAAGCGGCTGTGCCGGTAAAAGCCGATAAAAAAGCGAAGAGAACCGCATAACGTGTCGTGCAAACAAAAACCCGCCAGCTGGCGGGTTTTTTTATGGCCTCAGCGGCGCCCTGAGCCTGTTTACGCCTTCAGCAGTACCTACCCACGAATACGGCGTTGAATCGCCGTCAGAGAGCCTTCTGCGAGCGCCTCTTTATAGTGCTTGCGA
Organism: Pseudescherichia sp.; assembly: GCA_032055545.1. Taxonomy (GTDB): domain Bacteria; phylum Pseudomonadota; class Gammaproteobacteria; order Enterobacterales; family Enterobacteriaceae; genus Pseudescherichia. Next base: position 59,448 of record DAMBQR010000018.1, read on the forward strand.
CACACCGAGACGTAGCGCTCGTTCCCGCCAATCACTACCTGCTCTCCTTCGTTATAAGGATGCCCATCCTGATCGAGACGTAATACCATGCTGGCTTTACGGCCACAGAAACAGATGGTCTTTAACTCCACCAGCTTATCTGACCATGCCAGCAAATAGAGACTGCCGATAAAGAGCTCGCCGCGAAAATCGGTGCGCAGCCCGTAGCACAGAACGGGAATATCGAGCTTATCAACAATTTCAGAGAGCGCGTAAACCTGATCCCGGGTTAAAAACTGGCTCTCATCCACCAGCACGCAGTGAACAGGTTCACGGGCGTGCTCATCGCGGATCTCATCAAACAGCGAAGTTTGCTGATTAAATAATTTCGCTGGTGAAGAGAGGCCGATACGGGAGCTGACTTTTCCACTACCGAAACGATTATCAATTTCGGCAGTGTAGACCAGCGAGCGCATCCCCCTTTCCTGATAATTGTAGGAGGACTGTAAAAGCGCCGTCGATTTGCCGGCGTTCATTGCCGAGTAGTAGAAATAAAGCTGTGCCATCGGTCTGAAGACCCCAATCAAAATGTAATTTTTACCGTGCGGATTGTACCATATTTTGTCAGGCTTTCACGCAGACGGACCGCGGCCGGTCTGTTAATGGCTTGTCTGATGGCCTGCCATGTTATTCACAATTTATAACATTTATGATTGCCGCTGCCATTGATGCTGACAAAAAGGCCGACGCTGATTTAACACTATCCCGCGCAGACAAAGCGGATTTGACCTTAGCCGTTTTTAACTTAGGCTCCAGAAAATATTAGTAATTTAAGCTCAGCATGCTTATGTCAGACTAATAGAAAAGGTTGATATTTATCCATCTCCTCTATAGTAATCCCAGGATTAATCGAAAAATGCTGGGTTACTCATCTGCCTTTATCTAACCCCGGGCGCACTGGGGGTAATGCTTTGGATAAGCGTTACAGGCACGTTCCATGCAGGAAAATTTAAGATAGCGGAATTAATAAAACGGACAAATAACGAGTAATTTTGAATTCCTTACATTGTCGGGTATTGCACATCTCAAATTATCACTCTATTATTAGCTCAACAAACCACCCCATTATAAGTTTGAGATTACTACAATGAGCGAAGCACTTAAAATTCTGAACAACATCCGTACTCTTCGTGCACAGGCCAGAGAATGCACTCTCGAAACGCTCGAAGAAATGCTGGAAAAATTAGAAGTTGTTGTTAACGAGCGTCGTGAAGAAGATAATGCTGCAGCTGCTGAAATTGAAGAGCGCACGCGTAAACTGCAACAGTATCGCGAAATGCTGATTGCTGACGGTATTGACCCGAACGAACTGCTGAACAGCATGGCGGCCGCCAAAGTAGGTACTAAAGCCAAGCGTGCAGCACGTCCTGCTAAATATAGCTACGTTGACGAGAATGGCGAAACTAAAACCTGGACCGGCCAGGGCCGTACGCCAGCCGTAATTAAGAAAGCCATGGACGAGCAAGGCAAACAGCTGGAAGACTTCCTGATCAAGGAATAATCCTTCGCCTGCTATAAAAAAATCCCGCTCCGGCGGGATTTTTTATTTGCGTTAACCCTTCCCCGCCCCTGCCTAATGTTTGCATCCAGAAACAACTTGCAATAAAAAAGCCGGAGATAATCCGTGCGTAACGGCGTTATCTCCGGCCTGGTTCAGGTAGCTGTCAGAAAAGCCTTACTTAGTAAGACCCATCTCGTTTTCCAGCCAGCTTTTAAATTCTTCGCCCAGCGTGTTATGACGGATACCATATTCGACAAACGCCTGCATATAGCCCAGCTTATTGCCGCAGTCGTGGCTCTTGCCTTTCATGTGATACGCCTCAACGGTCTCTTTCTCGATCAGCATATCAATACCGTCGGTCAACTGGATCTCATCACCCGCTCCCGGAGGGGTTTTCGCCAGCAGAGGCCAAATCTCAGCGCTCAGGACGTAACGGCCTACCACAGCAAGGTTAGAAGGCGCGACGTTCGCCTTAGGCTTCTCAACCACGCCAACCATAGGCACGCTCTCACCTGGCTTCAGCTCTGCGCCCTTGCAGTCAACAACGCCATACGCGGTCACATCTGCAACCGGCTCTACCATAATCTGGCTGCAGCCGGTTTCATCGAAGCGTTTAATCATCTCCGCCAGGTTATCCTGAGAGAGATCGGATTCATATTCATCAAGGATAACGTCAGGCAGAATAACGGCAACGGGTTCATCCCCTACAACCGGATGCGCGCACAGTACCGCATGGCCTAAACCTTTAGCCAGCCCCTGACGTACCTGCATAATAGTCACGTGTGGTGGGCAAATAGACTGAACCTCTTCCAGCAGCTGGCGCTTAACGCGTTTTTCCAGCATGGCTTCCAGCTCAAAGCTGGTATCGAAGTGGTTTTCGATGGAGTTTTTAGATGAATGAGTAACTAAAACGATTTCCGTAATACCCGCCGCAATACATTCATTTACTACGTATTGAATTAAGGGCTTATCAACCAGCGGCAGCATCTCTTTTGGGATAGCTTTCGTGGCGGGCAGCATCCTGGTTCCTAATCCTGCGACCGGGATAACTGCTTTTGTTACTTTTGAATTAACGGCAGCCATTTAAAATCTCCTGGACTGTTCATGCTTAGAACACGTTCGTCAATGAAATAGTGCAATCAGTATATCAGTATCAAACTGTGAGCCTGGTCTGAATCGAACCCATTGACATGTAATTAAGACAATTACCTATAAGACTGCGACGATAGTAGCACCCGGCCCGTTTTCGCGGTAAAGCAAAATGGGTAACGCAGCGCGATTGCTCATTCCGCAGACAACATTAAGCGCAGCTGACCACCCGTTCCCCAAACCTGGCACTGCCAGCCTTCACAGCGCTGGCTTATTTGATTTAAGTAAGCATTACCCAGCGTCCCTAACGGTACGCCGCTGCTAATCTGAACCTGCTGCTCATCGGTATTCAGCGTTGCGTTAAGTCCTGCCGAGACTAATATCAAATTTTTATGTTCGCTGTGGTAATAACCCACCAGCAGAGGGAACTGTCCGGGTAAATTTGCCTGGCGCAGTAATTGATTAACCTGTTTTAACAACGCCCCCAGCTCAGGTAAGCGCTGACGTTGCTGGGAGAGCTGCTCCTGCAGCAGGCCATTAAAGAGTGCGCGTAATAGCAACGCGGCTAATACGCCGTTATCGCCGGCGCGTGTCACATCCAGGCAATAAAATGCCAGATCGTGATCGGAGAGGGGGGCAATATCTAAAACCAGGCCGGGCTGATTAGCCGCAACCAGCTGGCGATAATTAACGCGGCACTGGGAGATGACCTGCTGAACGGGAGGCTGTAACTCTTGTAACAGTTTAGCTGCTGCATGTGGGTCACTCACTAACGCATCCCAGTCCTGAAAGAGGCGCTCCTCCTCCTCTACCCGCGAATTAAACATATTAGGGTAGATGCAAGCCAGTACGGTCTCCCGCAGACGACTGAAATCTTTCACCGGCTTAAGTAAAACATCCTGCACGCCGAGGCGAAGCGCCCTGGCAATGTCAGCCATATTCTCTGTTGCTGAAATGACCAGGATCGGCGTTTGATCGCCCTCGTTACGCAGGTGTTCAACCAGCTTAAGGCCGTTCATTCGCGGCATTGCGATATCACAGATCATCAGATCTGGTCTGACTCTGGTCATTATCTCAAACGCTTCCACACCGTCACCCGCTAAGGTGGTCGTGGCGCCCAGAGACAAAAGCCAGGAGTCCAGCAGTGAGCGGAAAACGGGTTCGTCTTCAACGATTAACATATGTTTTCCGGCCAATGGCTGCGTCATGTTCTCTCCCCTGCCTTACGATAGTTCAATAGTGGCACGCTATTGCGACTACCGCCTGTCAGAATTTGCTTAAGAAAGCGAAAAACTACGTGCTCAAACATTTTATGTGCACTGCGTGGTTACAATTCGCCCAACGACATTCCCGAATCGCTACAAAAGAGCAATACGCGCTGCCGCACTCCAGGCCGGCAGAAAAGACAGGACAAACAGATTTTGCCAGGATCCCAGGCCCACTTTGCGCATGCGGCGGTGATACGCCACGCGTAAGTACCTGAACCGGAAACGTCTTGATAGTAAAACATCGCGGCGGCAAAAACGTCTTTTTTAGCGCTATACGCCCGTCGCCTATGCCGAAACGTACTAAATTTTTGACCTTATGACCAGTACTGGAGAATATATCCTCTCCCAAACCCTGCTGGCATAGCGTCATCGTCATCGCTCAGTTAACATAGTGCTCTAAAGGCGCATCTGCGCTCTCATTTATTCAGGATACCTATTTTGTCGAACCGTTGTCCCTGCGGTAGCGCACTGGAGTATAGCGTATGTTGCCAGCCTTATCTGTCAGGCGTAGAAATTGCGCCCGATCCTGGCCATCTTATGCGTTCGCGCTATACGGCTTTTGTTGAAAAGCGCGCAGACTACCTGATCCAGACCTGGCACCCCTCCTGTCAGGCAGCGGCATTCCGTGAGGAGATCGAGTTAGGTTTTGCCGGGACCGAGTGGCTGGGCTTGACGATCTTTGAGCAGGCTGACGGCAGTCACAGCGGCGAAGGGTTTGTCAGTTTTGTGGCACGCTTTAGCGAGAAAGGCAAAACAGGTGCCATTATCGAGCGCTCAAGGTTCTTAAAAGAAAACGGCCGATGGTATTATATTGATGGCACGCGCCCCCAGTTTGGCCGTAACGATCCCTGCCCCTGTGGCTCGGGCAAAAAATTCAAAAAGTGCTGCGGGCAATAAGCCCAGCGGTACCTCATAGCAAACACGTCAAGGATTTACCCGGCAATGCATTCACTACAACGAAAAGTTCTGCGTACCATCTGTCCCGATCAGAAAGGGCTTATCGCGCGCATCACCAATATTTGTTACAAGCACGAATTAAACATTGTGCAGAACAATGAGTTTGTCGATCACCGTACCGGGCGCTTCTTTATGCGAACCGAGCTGGAGGGGATCTTTAACGATGCCACGCTGCTGGCGGATCTCGACAGCGCCCTGCCTGAAGGTTCCGTGCGGGAGCTGACGCCTGCCGGGCGCCGCCGCATCGTCATTCTGGTGACTAAAGAGGCGCACTGTCTGGGCGATCTGCTGATGAAGGCCAACTACGGCGGTCTCGACGTAGAGATTGCCGCCGTGATTGGTAACCATGAAACCCTGCGCACGCTGGTAGAGCGTTTTGATATTCCTTTTGAGCTGGTAAGTCATGAAGGGCTGACCCGTGAAGATCACGACGAGAAGATGGCGCAGGCAATTGAAGCCTATGAGCCGGACTATGTGGTACTGGCGAAATATATGCGTGTGCTGACGCCGACCTTTGTAGCTCGCTTCCCGAATAAGATCATTAATATTCACCACTCATTCTTACCGGCGTTTATTGGTGCCCGTCCCTATCACCAGGCCTACGAGCGCGGCGTGAAGATCATTGGTGCAACCGCGCACTATGTGAATGATAATCTGGACGAGGGTCCGATTATTATGCAGGACGTTATTCACGTCGATCACACCTATACCGCTGAAGATATGATGCGTGCGGGGCGTGACGTGGAGAAGAACGTGCTTAGCCGGGCGTTATATGAGGTTCTGGGCCAGCGGGTATTTGTCTACGGCAACCGGACGATTATTCTGTAATCCTGCGCTGAATGAACTGGTTAGCTTTGCATCTTTGCGAATAAAAAGCAGGCAGTCAGTTCATTTTCATTAACGCAGTGCTTTACAGCGGCGCGTCATTTGATATGATGCGCCCCGCTTCCAAGGTGAAGCAGGCCAGTACCAGCATTACCCCGTGGTGGGGTTCCCGAGCGGCCAAAGGGAGCAGACTGTAAATCT
>DAMBQR010000019.1:0-9592 GCA_032055545.1 Pseudescherichia sp.
TCGCGACCCCGACCTTGGCAAGGTCGTGCTCTACCAACTGAGCTATTCCCGCATTATCAGGTGAAGATGCTAATCACTTGATTTCACTCTCATCTGGCAAGCTGTGCTGCCGTCTGATGCGATGCATTCTACTTACCTGACGCACTGAGTCAACGATATTTTTTAAAACCGGGATCGTTTGCTGAAAATTAAGCCGAAACGATCACTGTTCCAGCAGATCGCCCCGCGCCGCGTTTAAATACTGGAACATGGACCACAGGGTCAGCACCGCAGCGACCCATAGCAGGCCAATTCCCGCCCACTCTACCCAGGCGTTTGGCCGCCAGAGCATCCACACCAGCGAGGTCATCTGCGCGGTGGTTTTCACTTTACCGATCCACGACACTGCCACGCTGCTGCGCTTGCCCAGCTCCGCCATCCACTCGCGCAGGGCGGAGATGATGATCTCACGGGCGATCATAGTGGCGGCAGGCAGCGTCACCCACCAGGTGTGGTAGTGCTCGGCCACCAGCACCATGGCGATGGCGACCATTACCTTATCCGCCACCGGATCGAGAAACGCCCCGAAACGGGTGCTCTGGTTCCAGCGGCGGGCAAGATAGCCATCAAACCAGTCCGTCACCGCGGCGACGAGAAAGATCAGCGCACATGCGAAGGGAGCCCAGACCACCGGCAGATAGAATGCCACCACAAAGAACGGGATCAGGATGACACGAAAAAGCGTGAGCAACGTCGGGATATTAAATCGCATAGTGGCAGGTAACTGTCTGTTGTCAGTAAAAATTAGCCCTATGTTGCTACAGAGCCTTCAATGTTTCAACGAGTAGAAGATCTTTTCTGCCAGCCCCTGCGAAATACCCGGTACTTTTGCAATGTCCTCAACGCTGGCGTTGAGTAAACCCTGCAATCCTCCCATGTACTTCAGCAGCATCTGGCGGCGCTTCGGTCCGACACCCTCGATGGTCTCCAGGGTACTGGTATTTTTAACCTTTGCTCTTTTTTTACGATGCCCGCTGATGGCATGGTTATGCGACTCGTCGCGAATATGCTGGATCACATGCAGCGCCGGTGAGTCTGGTGGCAGGTTAAAGCCCTCGCCTTCCGGCTCAAAGAACAGTGTCTCCAGCCCCGCCTTACGATCGGTCCCCTTCGCCACGCCCAGCAGCAGCGGATGATGCTTATCCCAGGGAACATCCAGCTCGGCAAAAACTGCCTTCGCCTGCCCCAGCTGCCCTTTGCCGCCGTCGATTAAGATCACGTCCGGCACCTTACTCTCTTCGATGGCCTTACCGTAGCGACGGCGCAGCACCTGGTTCATCGCCGCATAGTCATCGCCTGGGGTAATGCCGGTAATATTATACCGGCGGTACTCGGCGCGCAGCGGACCATTGGCGTCAAACACCACGCACGAAGCTACCGTCTGTTCGCCCATGGTATGGCTGATGTCAAAGCACTCCATGCGCCGCACCGCCGGCATCTTCAGCAGCGTCGCGAGCGCCACGAGGCGTTGGCTAACCGTTGACTGCTGGGAGAGCTTAGTGCTGAGCGCCGTCGCGGCGTTGGTGCGGGCCAGCTTCAGGTAGCGCGCCCGGTCACCGCGTGGCTTAGTCTGCACGTTGACGCGGCGGCCCGCCAGTTCAGAGAGGGAATCAGCGAGCAGGGTTCTGTCGCTCAGGTCAAAGTCGAGCAGGATCTCACCCGGCAGGGTGCGCATCTGGCTGCCCTGCAGGTAGAACTGGCCGACAAAGGTCTCCACGACTTCGCCAAGCTCGGTGCCGCCCGGCACTTTCGGGAAGTAGCTGCGGCTGCCCAGCACCTTGCCCTGGCGGATAAACAGTACGTGTACACAGGCCATACCGGCATCGAACGAGACGCCAATAACGTCCAAATCGTCGCCGGTATTAGAGACAAACTGCTTCTCCGTCACGCGGCGCACGGCCTGGATCTGATCGCGAATACGCGCCGCCTCTTCAAAGTCCAGCTCGCGGCTGGCCTTCTCCATGCGTTCAATCAGCAGGTTCAGGACCTGATCGTCCTTGCCCGCCAGGAAGAGACGCACGTAGTTCACCTGCTGGGCATACTCCTCCTCGCTGACCAGGCCCTCGACGCACGGCCCAAGGCAGCGGCCAATCTGATATTGCAGACAGGGGCGGGAGCGATTGCGGTAGACACTGTTTTCACACTGGCGGATAGGGAAGATCTTTTGCAGCAGCGCCAGCGTCTCGCGCACCGCATAGCCGTTGGGGAACGGCCCGAAGTACTCCCCTTTCGCATGCTTAGCGCCCCGGTGCGTCGCCAGACGCGGGTGGGTATCGCCGCTAAGAAAAATGAACGGGTAGGATTTATCGTCGCGCAGCAGCACGTTGTACCGGGGCTGGTACAGCTTAATATAGTTGTGCTCAAGCAGCAGCGCTTCCGTTTCCGTATGGGTTACCGTCACGTCGATCTGCTGGATCTGGGACACCAGCGCTTCGGTTTTTCGTGAGGCAAGGTTGCTACGGAAGTAGCTGGACAGGCGCTTCTTGAGATCTTTGGCTTTACCGACGTAGATAACAGTACCACCGGCGTCATACATTCGGTAGACACCGGGTTTACTGGTAACCGTACTCAGAAAGGCTTTTGAATCAAAAACATCACTCACTGACTTGTTAACGTCTCCGCATTACACAGACCATGACGAATGGCCAGGTGGGTCAGCTCTACGTCGCCGTTGATGTTTAGTTTACTGAACATACGATAGCGATAGCTGTTCACCGTCTTCGGGCTGAGATTCAACTGCTCGGAAATCTCATTCACCTTTTGGCCTTTGGTTATCATCAGCATAATCTGCAATTCGCGTTCAGACAAACTGGCAAAGGGAGATTCGGTTTTCTCTGGCTCAATCTGGCTGAGCGCCATCTGCTGGGCAATGTCTGAGGCAATGTAACGCTGGCCCGCATAAACGGCGCGAATCGCGTTAACCATCTCTTTTGGAGCCGCCCCCTTGCTGAGATAGCCTGAGGCACCCGCCTGCATCACTTTCGCAGGCAGCGGATTTTCAGTATGGACGGTCAGCATAATCACTCTGGTATCAGCCATGGATCGCGCAATTTTACGCGTTGCCTCCAGGCCACCGATACCGGGCATGTTCATATCCATCAGCACCACATCCACAGGATGGGCGCGGCACCATTTTACGGCATCTTCGCCGCAACAGACCTCGCCGGAAACTTTTATGCCTTTAATATCTTCCAGAATGCGTCGTATCCCTGCGCGCACCAGCTCGTGGTCATCAACAAGAAGAACGTTGATCAAAGCAAATCTCCAAAAAGGGATAACGCGACTGACAGTAAAGTCGCTCTATATTAGCGTTATTTTGGCAAAAACTAAAAGATTAATTGCAATGCGTACGATTTCGTTCGCAATTCTGGAAATAAAGCTGTACAAAACGTGGAAAGAGCCGCGTCTCGCTTGCCTTTAGAACAGGTGTTTTAAATACTACTTTTCAACCGGTTATTGCCATAAATATTATTTGTCCGCTGTAACCCGGCCATTTTTCTTTGTAACAATAATTAACGCCTTTTATACCTCTTTTAAACATATACTCGTCGTTATAAATTAGAGCAAATCGTAATAACAGCCTATTTACGTGCAGAGTTGTATGGTGGGCAAAAAACAACCAGTGCTATTTTCTGTAGCGCTTGTGCTATACTCCGCCGCCTTCACATTCACGGGCGCATAAAGGCGCTGTAACCTATCGAGGAAAATAGATGAGCACTCCTGACTTCTCTACTGCGGAAAACAACCAACAACTGGCTCAGGAAGTCTCCTGCCTGAAAGCGATGGTCACCCTGATGCTGCAGGCGCTGGGCCAGGCGGACGCGGGCCGGATTATCCTGAAAATGGAGCGGCAGATCGGCCAGATGGAAGATGAGGCGCAGGCTGACGTGTTTGCCAATACGGTTAAGCAGATTAAACAAGCTTACCGTCAGTGAGCGTGACCGGCTGGCAGAGCGTCAGCCGGTAGTGCGTTCGGCACGCGAAACGCAGGCAGCGTTCATATAAATCCGGTCGCCGCCGCGTAGCAGGCAATCTGCGTTTTATTGGGTGCGTTGAACTTCTTCTGCATGTTTTTCTGGTGAAAATTCACCGTGTTTTCCGAAATCGACAGGATCATCGCAATCTCCGCTGAGGTCTTGCCTTCCGCCGTCCACTTCAAAATTTCGCACTCGCGCTTGCTGAACTTCATCTCCGGCGACATCACGATCTCCGTCTCAAGGCGTGAAAGCGTTATCAGACTTAGCTGCACCAGCAGCTGCAAAGAGAGTTCAACCTCATCTGTACTCAGGCTTTTCCCGCGTATGGCGTTTCTTGATACCGACAGAAAACCATTTGCGCGGTTGGGCAGCATCAGGCACTGGGTGTACCCCTTACGCAGCCCGTGGTCGCGGGCGGCATCCCACAGCGGCTGTGCGTCCTGAAACAGGCGGTCGCTCCAGGGCAGATGACCCTGCATAAAATTATCCGCCTTGAGCACCGGGTCAATCGCAAAGTAATTCTCTGCATAGTAGTGGTTTATCCAGGCTTCTGGATAAGACGTTTCAAGGAAAATTTTAGGCCGTGTGAACGGCACCGGATGGCGTACGCACAGGGAGTAGTAGTCAAATTCCATCCGCTGCGTCTGATGCTCTAACTCTTTATAAACCTCATCTGCTGTCGTCATCTCGTTAAAACGCCGCAGCAGCTCCCTCCGCCATGTGAAAAAATCAATATCCTGCATACTGACCGCTAAAGCCCCGTTCGTTATATATTTATTATGTATGTATAAAACTATCACATAAATCTTATTTATAGATCCAAATTATCCCACCCTGGGGAAATTAACTGAATTTATATGCCAGCGGGCAGGAGATTAACGGGAGAAATGACGGATGATTAGCAGGGTATTTAATTTGCTGCTGCCTGCGCGCTCACCGTGCGGGTAGAGCCGGTGAGTGCGCAGGCAGAGCGCTACTGCATGAGAAATTTTTCCAGAAACTGACGGGTTCGAGGCTGCTGAGGATGGGTAAATAGCGTCCTGGCCGGTCCCTGCTCCACTATTTTTCCCTGATCCATAAAGATGGCCCGATCGGCTACGTCGCGGGCGAAGCTCATCTCGTGAGTCACAATCACCATGGTGCGTTTCTCCTGCGCCAGCTGGCGAATGGTGCTCAACACCTCCCCCACCAGCTCGGGATCCAGCGCTGAGGTTGGCTCATCGAAGAGGATCACATCGGGGCGCATCGCCAGCGCACGGGCAATCGCCACACGCTGCTGCTGGCCGCCGGAGAGGCGTTTCGGGTAGCTGGTCTCTTTGCCGGTTAAGCCAACTTTCGCCAGTAGCTCCCGGGCGCGTGCTTCAGCCTCGGCTTTCGCTTCGCCCTTCACAATCACCGGTCCCTCAATGATATTCTCCAGCACGGTGCGGTGGGGAAACAGATTGAAGCTCTGGAATACAAAGCCAACGTGCTGGCGCAGCTGGCGGATCTGCCCCTTCTGCTGGCCTAACGGCCGCGCGGTATCGATAGTGATGGTCCCGACGCGGATGCTGCCGCTCTCCGGGTGCTCCAGCAGGTTAATGCTGCGCAGCAGGGTCGTTTTGCCGGAGCCGCTGGGACCAATGATCGCCACCACCTCCCCCTCGTTAACCTCTAAATCAATGCCGTGCAGCACCGTCTGGCCGTGAAACTTCTTCACCAGGTTTTTGACTTCAATCGCACTCATTTCGGATCGCGCTCCTGACGGTTAAGCTGGTTTTCAAAATAGTTCTGCAACGCGGAGAGTACCGTCGCCATCACCCAGTAGATCAGGGAGGCGGCAAGATACATGGTAAAGACCTCCAGCGTCCGGGAGGTGATCAGCTGCGCCTGGCGGAACAGCTCCGGCACCTGAATGGTTGCCGCCAGCGAAGTATCTTTTACCAGGCTGATAAAGCTATTGCTCAGCGGCGGCAGCGCCACCCGCGCCGCCTGGGGCAAAATGGCGCGGCGCAGGGTTTGCCACGGGGTCATGCCAATACTGGCCGCCGCCTCCCACTGCCCTTTATCGATTGAGGAGATAGCCGCGCGCAAGGTTTCCGAGGTGTAGGCCGCGGTGTTGAGCGACAGGCCGATCATCGCCGCCGGGATCGGATCCAGTTCGATGCCAAACTGCGGCAGGCCGTAGTAGATCATAAACAGCTGCGCGATCAGCGGCGTACCACGAAATATAGAGATATAAAAACGTGCCAGCCAGCGTACCGGCGCGATGGCCGACATCCGCATCAGCGCCAGCACAAAGCCAAGCAGCAGACCAAAGAACATCCCGCCGATACTGAGCTGTAAGGTAAATACCGCCCCCCGCAGCAGGTACGGCAACGACTCTATCACCAGTTGTATACTCTCTTGCATTATGGTTTGTCTGCCTGATATTTAAACGTGGGGATGGTAGGCAAAGAGCGCAGGCGCGCCGCCAGTATGAACAAACAGGATCGGACCACGATCTTTGAAACGGTTCTGGCTGATGCCATCGATCAGCCCGGCCATAGCTTTACCGGTGTAGACCGGATCCAGCAGAATACCTTCGAGGCGGGCCAGCAGCTTAATGGCCTCCACGCCCTCCTCGTTCGGCGTGCCGTAGCCGGGAGCGAAGTAGTCATCCCAGAGAGTGATATCCGCCGTCGCCTCCACCTCCAGCTCGCGGGCAACCGCCTGCTGAAGCGCAACCACTTTCGGTTTCTGCTCGTCGCGCTTGCGGGAGACAGTAACGCCAATCAGCTCCGCCTCGGGCATCAGCTGCTCAAGGCCCACCGCTAGCCCGGCGTGGGTTCCGGCGCTGCCGGAGGCCACAACAATTGACGACAGCTCTACCGCCCCTTCACACTGCTGGGCGATCTCCAGCGCGCTCTCCACGTAGCCCAGCGCGCCCAGCGCGTTCGAGCCGCCGACCGGAATGACATAGGGACGAAAACCCTGGGCTTCAATCCGCGTTGCCAGCTCGCTCAGCTGCGCAACCGGATCGGTCAGGGCGTCGCACATCTCTATCTGGGCGTTAAAGAGATCCAGCAGCAGCCGGTTGCCGTTGGTGAGATAGTTCTCCGCCCGCGTGGCGATAGGGTTCTCCAGCAGCGCCACGCAGTGCAGGCCCAGCTTTGCCGCTACGGCGGCGGTCTGGCGCACATGGTTCGACTGGATCGCCCCGGCGGTGATCAGCGTATCGGCCCCCTCACGCAGCGCGTCGGCAGCAAGGAACTCAAGCTTGCGCAGCTTGTTGCCCCCCAGCGCCATCGGCGTTACGTCGTCGCGTTTGATGTAGATCTCGCGTCCCAGATAGTCAGAGAAGCGCGGCAGGTACTCCAGCGGCGTCGGCGCGCCAATAAATTCAAGGCGCGGAAAGCGGGTGAGGTTTTGCAAAGACATAGGGCCTCCGGTGGCCAATAGTAAACATGCTGCTGTTAATTATGTACCTTTAACGGCAGAAATAAAAAAGGCGCTTAAATAAGCGCCTTTTTACCGCCGGTGAACCTTACTTCGTCACGTCGGCACCAAACCATTTTTCTGACAGCGCCTTCAGGCTGCCGTCCTTCTGCATGGTGGCAATAGCGTCATCTACCGCTTTCAGCAGATCCTCGTTGCCCTTACGCAGCGCCACGCCCGCTTCCTGACGGGAGAACGGCTCGCCCGCAACCGCCAGCGTATCCTTGGTCTTTTTCACCAGATCCAGCGCCGCCAGACGATCCACCAGAATAGCGTCGATACGGCCTACGCGCAGATCCTGGTATTTGGTCGGGTCGTCATCATAGGTACGGATATCCACGCCCTGCACGTTCTGGCGCAGCCACTCTTCATAGTTGGTACCCAGACCGACGCCAACCTTTTTACCTTTCAGATCGGCAGCGGTTTTGATCCCGCTCTCGTTGCCCTTCTTCACCAGCGCCTGGATCCCAGAGACGGTGTACGGGGTAGAGAAGTCATACTTTTTCTTACGCTCGTCAGAGATGGTCACCTGGTTGATCACCACGTCGATGCGTTTGGAGTCCAGCGAGGCCAGCATACCGTCCCACTTGGTCGGCTTCAGCGAAGCCTTAACGCCGAGGTGTTTCGCCAGCTCTTCAGCGAACTCAACCTCAAAGCCGGTGAGCTTGCCGTCATCGCCCTGATAGCTGAACGGCGGATAGGTGCCTTCCAGCCCCACCAGCAGCGTACCGCGCTCTTTAACTTTATTCAGCAGGCCTTCATCGGCGAAGGATTTCGCGCTTACGCCTGCCATCAGCGCAACAGCCATCACACCCATCAGCGCCTGACGACCCAAAAGTGCTAATTTCATAGTTACCCCGAATATGATAATAGATTGCGGGTAGTGTAAGGTGCTGAACCACAAGGTACAAACACCCGTACGCTACATATTATTCACTTTTAATATATATCAGAAGTTGCGCCGGAGGCGATTTTCTGACTGGCCATAAAGTGCGACTGGGCTTTGAATTGCGCATACTTGCGCAGGGCGATCCGGTAATTGTTGGTGCTGGTCGTGGGGAGCCACGGCTCCAGAACTTCATCCAGAAAACCGTCTTCAAGCTGGTCGGGGGTAATACGGTGGGCGGTAAGATGGTTGCCAAGGCGGCGCAGGCGTACGACATACTCACGTACCGTGCCGTGGCTCATTTCAGTTTGCTCAAACAGATACTGTTTAAAGCCGATAATATCAAAAAAGTCGCTCTGCTCTTTGCAGTGCAGATCGCCGCAGAAACGGCACAGGGCGACCCACTCTTTCTGCTCCTGCGCCCAGCCCTCATCGTCAAGAAGAGTGTCGAGGCGCGAGATAGCAATTTTGTTAACGATTTCGCCCCGGCGCACCAGCGTGATGCGGTCGAGCAGCTTATGGCAGTGGGCGCAATGCGTCTGGCTGTGTTTAAAGTCTTTCAGGTAGCGGCTTAGTGGCCGTCTTTTTACTTGTAGCACCGTCATGATAACTCCTGGTTGTCAATACGTTGTGCGACATCGTTCCGGCAGCGCTCATTGCTGCCTATAACTTACCCAGTTTGGTACGTAAGCGTTTAATGGCCTGGCTATGGAGCTGGCTCACCCGCGACTCTCCGACGTCCAGCACCGCGCCGATCTCTTTGAGATTCAGCTCTTCCTGGTAGTAGAGCGTCAATACCAGCTGCTCACGCTCCGGCAAGGCTTCGATCGCCTCCATCACGCGATGGCGGAGATTGCTCTCCAGCAGCTGATGTAACGGGTTCTCCCGCTGGTGATCGTCGGTCACCAGCTCAATGCTATCGCCATGCTCTTCGCGCCACTCATCATAGGAGAAGAGTTGGCTATTATTGGTGTCGAGCAACATCTGACGATACTCTTCCACAGAAATATCGAGCCGCTGCGCAACCTCGGTTTCCGTTGCGTTACGGCCTAACTCCTGCTCCAGCTGCCCCATCGCCTGCGCCACTTCGCGGGCATTACGCCGGACGCTACGCGGCACCCAATCGCGGCTGCGCAATTCGTCCAGCATCGCCCCACGAATACGCTGTACTGCGTAAGTGGTAAATGCCGTTCCTTGCAGAGCGTCGTACCGGTCAACTGCATTCAATAACCCG
>DAMBQR010000019.1:9652-64650 GCA_032055545.1 Pseudescherichia sp.
TCCATTACACCTTCAGCGGTATAGAGTGAATTCACGATAAACAGCCCTGCGTTAAATGAGTTATCGGCACGATTATCCGATTCTGGAGGGGTTTTAATCGGATGAATAGGGGAACAAAAAGTGGGTTATTTGGCTTTTGCCAAGTGGTAAAACACATATCCTGATAACGCATCAGGCGTGTATCTATTTGAATACCGGTGTCAAAAGAGTCATATCTTTATGGATTCAATTCTCCCGTAGCAAACACGTATTTTCGGAGGGGAACATCCCCTCCGAAAACGTCTTCCTAAACAACTACATATTGATATTTTTCGATCAAAGCCGTCAGTGCAACCCTATCCACCTCAGGTTTGATGCGAAACGCCCCAGCGCTCTCCACGCTGTCCACCGGGTCAAGAAACTCTAGTACAACATGATAGTCAGACCGCTCCCAAAAATCATGAATAAAGATGATAGTTTCATTCCTACTCTCTCTTTTTTCGAGCGTATGTTTAATTGCATTTAACGTGCAAGCAACACGAAACCGGCCATCAACCAGGATTAAATCAAACGCTTTGTCATGCTGCATGATAGCCTGGCTATAGCGCGGGAATTTATCACGATGTGTATTGTCAACGGGATAACCCAACTCTTTCGTTGGCCCAATGTCAACATATTCGATTTTGCACAGAAGCCCCGTTTCTTGCTTAAGGGTCTCTACCCAAAACTTATCACTTTCTACACCATGAACTTCGATATGGTTACGAATCGCCAGTTTGGTAGAACCCCCACTACCGAACTCAAAGTAACGCTTTGATTTTTTAAGATAAAATTCAAAAAAAGCCGTCTCCTTCGCCGACATACGTGGCATGTCCGGGATAATGCTTTTTGATTTTTCCTGTAAACTATTTTGATCCGCAGAGTCAGATTCATTGTTACCGATGAGGCCTGATACATACTGGTCCGCACGCTCTTGAGAAATCGTTTTTAGCGTTAAATACGCCATATCTTGCAGTCCATAAGCCATGTGCAAAATAAAAGCTAATTTCTCGCGCTGCTCGATGCTCATTGCCATAATCCGCTTCATCTCTGGTAACCAAATGCCGTGAACAGATAATAACGTCGATGACGACAGTGCCATTTCAGAGTCAGTGTCAACGGCTTTCGCAAATTGTGCGTACTGGAATGTATGGAAATAGAAACCAAAACCTTTAAGTTCAGCACTGATTTCACTCAAAGACATTTGACCAGCATGGGTTTCGTTAGATGCAATACGAATATCAATAACCAGACTTGTACCTAATATACGATGACCACCGTTAAAGACAGACGCGATATTAAATTGATTATCCATCACTAACCATTCAAGCGACGACAGGCCGTCAATTTCATCCAGTTTCACACTCGGCAAGTTGATTTCTGCGATTACCTTCTGGGCAGAGACAGTGCCCTGAATGCTATCCCCTTTGCTTAGTGGTTTGAGATCGCTGCTGTAATTATTATCTAAGCACATATAGACAGGAACACTATTGCCATCACCCAGTGCATTCATCGCAATATGTTGAATATGTTTACGCCGTAAAGGTAAGTGTGTCTCTTCAATTTTACCTGTTACATCCAGCAGAATAAAATGGAATGCACTCAATTCTGCCAAGTAGGTAAATTTATCATTGGTTCTGGCAAAACTACCGCCGTAATCCAGCATGAATACCTTCCCGTGTAACTGAAACTCGAACTCTGTTTTCAGAATAGGTGCATTTTTCAGTTTTACTGGTTTATGGTCATCATGGAAATATGGCTCTGCATCATTGCTCAACGTTAACGCTGCGGGTGCTTTATTGTCACAGTAACGCTGCCACACAGCACGCATCGCATCAGTAAAATGTTTAGCAAACAGCTTGCCATCACACACGGGTGAAGCTAAAAAAATATTACGCAGGTTACTACGAATGATATTGAGACTTTCAATATCCTTAGTCAATCCTACGGTAATATTGATATATTGCTCCCAATCATTTGCGACCAATTCATTGAGTCCAGCATTGACTAAATGAGAAGCAGAGTGGCGCCCGGCAAACGTGGGGCCAGGTAGAGTAACGACCGGCACACCCATTGCTAACGCTTCGCAGGTTGTTAACCCGCCGGAATAAGGCCAGGGATCAAGGGCAATATCGACATCGTTATAACTTGTCAATAATGCCTTATGCATTGACTCTCCTTCGATCCTCACCCGGTCACGAGTAATACCTTGTGATTCTAATGTACTAAATACATATTCACGAAGCTTTTCACTGCCAAAGTTAGCGCTTTTCAGGAACAAGCGTGACTGCGGGACCTGATGCAAAATTACTGCCCACTGGGACAGTACGACGTCATTAATTTTGGAACCATAATTGAAGCAACCAAAAGTGACATACCCATTAGCATTCACCGGTGCAGTATTTACAGGCGGTAAGTAAGGCGGTGGATCGTAGCAGACATAATCGTTCGGTAGCCTGATCAACTTTTCGGTATATAGCCCATCCGTTCCTTCCGGGGTTTCAATATTATCGCTAAGCAGATAATCTATGCTTTCCACGCCTGTGGTACTGATTAAACCACCAACCCACTTAATCTGCACGGGTGCGGGCGCCATTAGCATGGTTTGTATGCGGCTACCGTTATTGTAACCGCTTAAATCAAAGAGAAT
This sequence comes from Pseudescherichia sp., assembly GCA_032055545.1. GTDB lineage: Bacteria > Pseudomonadota > Gammaproteobacteria > Enterobacterales > Enterobacteriaceae > Pseudescherichia. The sequence continues at coordinate 12,321 of DAMBQR010000019.1, forward strand.
ATCAATACCATCATTACGAATAAGATTATTCAGTGTATCTTCACTTATATCATCAACAGTCTGCCATTTTGCGCAAATCTGCTTGATTTTCTGCGTAACATGGTCTTCATTATTGGCAGTACTGTAGGCATAGAACTCAATCTGTGATGAAGATACGTGTGACAACCCTACCGTAATCATATTGCCAACAGGATGCACACGGAATCCATCGGATATGAGGCCGATGCGCAAACGTTTATTGTGATTTTTATCTTTGGCAACCGCACGAGACGGTTTTTTATGGGCAAATTTTAGCTGCCAGGCTTTACACAGTTCGAGTAATTGCTCCGCCGTTTTTGCTGGATGATAATGTAAGCTAACAATACGGTTGAAATAAGGCAGCGGATTTTCTTTGCTGAGGTTACAGCTTCTTCGGTAAGCCTCGTCCATTTCATCAAACTGGACGAACTCCGCCTTGATCAATCCCAAATTATTCCAGTAGAGCCAATTTCCAGGGTAGTCTTTCACCAGTCGCTGATAGAGTTTGTCAGCCTGATCGTAACGTTTTAGTTTCAATGACAACAGCGCCTGCAACGACCGTATCTGCTGATCTCTGGTACAGTTACCAGAATTAATGACAGCATTGAGATAGTCAGCAGCCTCTTCTAAACGCTCTGAAAGATAAAGCAGGTCGGCTTTCGTAAAGACGACATCACTCCCATAGGGTTCTTTTTCCAGCGCCATGTTAATGCAGTTTTCTGCGTCGGCAAAAGCGCCTAACCGTTGGTGGGCTTTCGCCATTAGCACCCATAACTCTGGCGTTTCAATACCCTGTGCGAGCAATGCCTTCGTTATCTCAAGCGTTGTAGCAGGTTCAGTCCGAAGGGATTGCGTCGCTAAACGAATATCTTCTTTTATTGTGCTGTCTGTTTTTTGGCGGGTGATAACGTTAATGCGCGACTTTTTCATATCAGTGCGTGAGTCCAGGTTAAGAACGGAGCCGTTAAGGAAAGGCACATGCCTGTAGGGAACTCTCAGTGTAAAAAAGACAAAAAAAAATAACGGGTATAATACCCGTTATTTTTTATGCTTATTGCTGTGATTGCTGGCGCGTTATTAACGCAGCAGAGACAGCATGGTCTGTGGAACCTGGTTAGCCTGCGCCAGTACAGAAGAGCCAGCCTGCTGCAGGATCTGCGCGCGGGACATGTTGGACACTTCGGTCGCGTAGTCGGAATCCTGAATACGGCTGCGAGCAGAAGAGAGGTTGCTCACGGTGTTGTTCAGGTTGGTGATGGTAGATTCGAAACGGTTCTGGGAAGCACCCAGCAGGCTGCGCTGAGAATCTACGGATTTGATAGCTTCATCGATATCTGCCAGCGGAGTGCTGCCACCAGCTTTACCATCGGCGCCGACTTTACCTTTTAATACGTCAAAACCTTCGGCAGCAACAGTACGGGCATTACCATTTACCGCTTCGTTTGCAGTGGTAGATGCTTTCAGTGCAGTGTCGTAAGTAGTTTGAGATGCAGTTAAGTTAGTCTGCGCAGTATTACGTGCGGTTTCTGCAGTAGCTTTAAGGGTCGGGTTAGCAGCTGTATCTACCGCTTTTTGAGCAGTATCTAACAACCCTTTCTTAGCAGTAACGTCGTCTTTAGCAGTTTTCAGAGCGTCTGTAGTGGTAAACTTGTAGGTGTTGATAGTTTCGGAAGACGTATTATTTGTACCAGCAGTTGCCAGGTTCCAGCCAGCGCTTGAGCTGATAGCAATGCTAATCTGCTCACCGTCTTTAGAACCAACCTGGAAATCATAGTTGGTGTTGCCCGCGGTACGGTTATCCAGAACTTTAATACCGTTAAAGTCGGTCTGTTTGGTTACGCGGTTGATCTCTTCCATACGCTGGTTAACTTCAGACTGGATGGAGTCGATGTCAGATGCAGAGTTGGAGCTGTTCTGCGCCTGAACGGTCAGGTCACGTACACGCTGCAGGTTGTTGTTGATCTCGGACAGCGCGCCTTCAGCGGTCTGTGCCAGGGAGATACCGTCGTTGGCGTTACGTGCTGCTACGCCCAGACCGTTAATGTTAGAGGTGAAGCGGTTAGCGATCGCCTGACCAGCAGCATCATCTTTTGCGCTGTTGATACGCAGGCCGGAGGAGAGGCGCTCGATAGCAGTGCCCAGAGAGGACTGAGATTTAGTCAGGTTGTTCTGAGTCGTCAGCGACAGGGTGTTAGTATTGATAACAGCCATGATTGAATTCCTTTAAAAAGTTGTCTGAGTCAGGCATCTGCCTACGGCTTTCTCGCCGTTGATGTGATTATCGACCGCCCTTGGATAACCTTTAGAAAAAATATTCGCTTTTTTAAATGCGCAAACTGCCTGGCTTTTCTCCGCTTTATTCCGCCATTGTTTTTTGAAAAACGCTCTAATCTTTTTGCTGTCGCTGCCGATAGTGCATCCAGTGATTGTCTAAAATTGAGGGATGTTATTATGGCAACAGTAAGTTCGCTTGGCGCGGGCACCAGCATGAGTTCGTCGCTGAGTACGTTATATGACGGGTTGGAGTCTTCAGAACAGACCCGACTGACACCTATTACTCAGCAACAGACTTCTTATAAGGCAAAGCTTACCGCCTGGGGTGTGGTACAGACGGCGCTCACTAAGCTGCAGACGGCGGCGGACGCGCTAAAAGATACCTCTGCCATCGCTTCGGCCAAAGTCTCCAGCACCAATACCGCGTTTAGCGCGACGCTGGCCAACAGCGCTACGGCGGGAACCTACTCCGTAGAGGTCACCCAGTTAGCCGCCTCGCAGTCGCTGCTTAGCCCAAAGGCGAGCAGTAAAGACACCGACCTTGGCGACAGCAGCCTTAGCTCGCGGACAATTACTATTACCCAGCCAGGCCAGGACGATCCGCTGACGGTAACGTTGGCCAGCGATAAAACCAGCCTTGCGGACGTTCGCGATGCAATCAACGCCAAACAGGGCAGCGTCACCGCCAGCATTATTAAAGCAGATGACGACAGCTACTACCTGGCACTGACCTCCCGCGACAGCGGCACGGCCAATGCGATGACCATCAGCACTGACGATAGCGAGCTGGCGAAATACATCAGCTATAACGCAACCGACAGTACCAAAAGCACGATGACCCAGCAGGTGGCGGCGAAGGATGCCATTGTAAAAATCAATGACATCACCATCACCCGCAGCAGCAACACGATTACCGATGCGCCAGAGGGCGTGACCCTGTCGCTGACCAAAACTAACGTTGGCAGTCCGGAGACGCTGTCGGTAGTAAAAGACAACGAACCAATGACGACAGCCATAAAGGCCTACGTTGACGCCTATAATTCGCTGCAAACGACTATCAGCAACCAGACCAAATATACGGCGGTGGATCAGGGCAGCGACAGCCAGAGTACCTCAAACGGGGATCTGCTCGGCGATGGCACGCTGCGTAATATTCAGACGCGCCTGCGCTCCCTGCTCTCCACCAGCCAGGGAACCGGGACTATCTCTACTCTGTCGCAGATGGGTATCACCCAGGATCTCAGCGGCAAGCTGACCATCGATGATACCAAGCTGACCAAAGCGCTGAACGAATCTCCGACCGACGTGCTGAATTTTCTCTCCGGCGACGGCAAAACCACCGGTTTTGCCACCCAGGCTAGCAGCCAGTTAAAAGATATTCTGGGCACCGACGGCTCGCTGCAAAGCGCCACGGACGGGATAAATAAAACGCTGAAGCGGCTTTCAGATAAGTACGACCAGGTGAATGACCAGATCACCGCGACGATGGCGCGTTATAAGGCGCAGTTTACCAGCCTGAGTACGCTTATGTCGTCTCTGGACTCGACGGCCAGCTATCTGACCCAGCAGTTCAATGCCATAAACAGTTAATGAGTGATGATTGAGGTTTGACATGTATACAAAATCGGGAATTCAGGCTTATGCCCAGGTCAGCGTTGAGAGCGCCGTTCTGAGCGCCAGCCCACATCAGCTGGTGGTTTTGCTGTTTGATGGCGCGTTAAGCGCGATGAAAAAAGCGGCTATCCTGATCGATCAGGGAGATATTCCCGGTAAAGGACAGGCGTTGTCGAAAGCCGTCAACATCATCACTAACGGCTTACGCGCAGGGCTTAACCACGACGTCGGTGGTGACCTTGCGTCAAACCTCGACAGTCTTTATGACTATATGACACGGCGTCTTCTCCATGCCAATCTGCATAACGATCTTGCCGCCATTGATGAGGTCACGACCCTGCTGACCAACATCGCAGATGCCTGGAAAGAGATTGGCCCCAATAATCAAAATGCGCGGGACACCTACTAATGGAAGCCGATTTCGGGTTGCTCCACCACTATCAGCAGCTGCTGCTGACCAGTAATATGATGCTCAGCCTCGCGAAAGAGGGGCGCTGGGATGAGCTGATCCAGCACGAGCTGAGCTATATTTCCGCCGTAGAAAAGCTGACTCAGCTTCAGGATACGGCAGATACCGCGCCAACCATTCAGGGGCTGCTCCGCCCCCTGTTAAAACAGATCCTCGATAACGAGGTGGAGCTTAAAACGTTGCTGCACATGCGCATGGAAGAACTACGCACTCTGGTTGGGCAAACTTCCCGCCAGCACAACCTGAATTCAACTTATGGACGCCTCTCTGGTAATATTCTTTTCCCAAGCGAGTTATGAAGCTTGCCGCTTAAAAGCGGGTGATATTTTTTAACGTACCCACCCGCTTCGTTCTCTAATTTTCATCCATACTTCAAGTTCCTCACTCTGGAGCATGGTCGATGAAAAACCCCACCTTATTGCAATGCTTTCATTGGTACTACCCGGATGGCGGTAAACTCTGGCCGGAAGTGGCCGAGCGTGCGTCTGGTTTTAATGATATTGGCATTAACATGGTCTGGCTGCCGCCTGCTTATAAAGCGGCAACGGGAGGCTACTCGGTCGGTTACGACAGTTACGATCTCTTCGATCTGGGCGAGTTCGATCAAAAAGGCACCATTCCGACCAAATACGGCGATAAAGCCCAGCTGCTGGCGGCTATCGGCGCATTGAAGGAGAACGGTATTGCCGTGCTGCTTGATGTGGTTGTAAACCATAAGATGGGAGCCGATGAGAAAGAGTCGATCTGTGTTAACCGGGTAAACGAGCACGATCGCACCCAGATCGACGATGAGGAGATCCCCTGCGAAGCCTGGACGCGCTACACCTTCCCCGCCCGTAAGGGAAAGTACTCAAAATTTGTCTGGGACCACAAGTGCTTTAGCGGCGTCGATCATATTGAAAACCCCGATGAAGACGGCATATTTAAAATTATCAACGATTATACCGGTGACGGCTGGAACGATCAGGTGGACGAAGAGCTGGGTAACTTTGACTATCTGATGGGGTCTAATATCGACTTCCGTAACCGGGCGGTAACGGAGGAGATCAAGTACTGGGCGCGCTGGGTGATGGAGCAGACCCAGTGTGATGGCTTCCGCCTCGACGCCGTGAAGCACATTCCCGCCTGGTTCTACAAGGAGTGGATCGCTCACGTGCAGGAGGTCGCGCCGAAGCCGCTGTTCATCGTCGCCGAATATTGGTCCCATGAGGTAGATCGCCTGCAGCAGTATATCGATCAGGTCGATGGTAATACGATGCTGTTCGATGCCCCGCTGCAGATGAAGTTTCACCAGGCGTCGCTGCAGGGCCGCAACTACGACATGAGCCAGATCTTCAGCGGCACGCTGGTAGAAGCCGATCCTTTCCACGCGGTAACGGTGGTGACTAACCACGACACCCAGCCGCTGCAGGCTCTGGAGGCCCCGGTGGAATCCTGGTTTAAGCCGCTGGCCTACGCCCTGATCCTGCTGCGGGAAAACGGCGTCCCCTCGGTGTTCTATCCGGATCTCTACGGCGCAAGCTATGACGATACCGGCGGCGACGGCGAAACCTATCACATCGACATGCCGATTATCGAACAGCTCGACCAGCTGATTCTGGCCCGCCAGCGCTTTGCCCACGGCGTGCAGACCCTGTGGTTCGATCACCCAAACTGCATCGCCTTTAGCCGCAGCGGAACCGAGGAAGACCCGGGCTGCGTAGTGGTGCTCTCCAACGGTGATGAGGGGGAGAAAACCCTGATGCTGGGAGAGAACTACGGCAATAAGATGTGGCGCGACTACCTGGGCAACCGTCAGGAGACCGTCAGCACCGACGAAAGCGGCACCGGCACCTTTACCTGCAACGGCGGTAGCGTCAGCGTCTGGGTACTTGAGAAGTCCCTGTAACAGAAGACGCTGAGTGAGAGTGCTCACTCAGCGTTATTACCCTACGGCAGCGGCGTTGGTAGCGGGCTTTTCGCCAGCACCTCAGCGCATTCGGCGGTTGGGCGGTCAACCCGCTTCAGGGTCATGCCCGCATACTCTAACAGTGCCCCCTCCCGCTCTATCGAGTAGACCTCTACCTTCTGCGTCACGTTATAGAGATCGTCCCCGCGCAGCGTCAGCTTGCCCGGAAGGGCAATCACCCGCTGCCACTGGCGGCAGTCCAGCGTATCCCCGGCGGGGGTCACCACCAGGCTGGCTATCGCCTCCGGACTCACCAGCTTGCTCTGCGGCCCGGCAGATTGCCAGTATCCGGCCAGGCCCGCTGGCGCAGGGTGTTTTACCACCTCGTTATAGTTTTCAATCTGTGCACATCCGCTTAGCGCCAGCAATGCGCTAAAAATCGCTACTTTTTTCATCTAATGTCCTGCCTGCGAAGAAAAAATTATTCTGGCATTAAAGCGCCACGCCTGCCAGCGATAACCTTTGTGAGTTTACTTGATCTGCACCGTATAAATGCCATTTAGCACTGGGCAAACGTACCGTTCCGTGTAGGATCGCGGTTCCGCTTTTTACGATAAACCTTCTGAGTTCAGAGGCTATTACCATGTCCTGGCAACACTTCAAACAGCGCTGGCTGATTACCTTTTGGGCGCCCCTGCCCGCCGTTATCGCCGCCGGCATTCTCTCAACCTACTATTTTGGTATTACCGGCACCTTCTGGGCCGTCACCGGGGAATTTACCCGCTGGGGCGGTCAGCTTTTGCAGCTGATGGGCGTCCATGCGGAGACCTGGGGCTACTACAAGCTGATCCATCTGGAGGGCACGCCGCTGACCCGCATCGACGGCATGATGATCATCGGCATGTTTGGCGGCTGTTTCGCCGCTGCGCTGTGGGCCAATAACGTCAAGCTCCGCATGCCCCGCAGCCGGATCCGTATTTTTCAAGCCATTGTCGGCGGCATCATTGCCGGATTCGGCGCACGTCTGGCGATGGGCTGTAACCTGGCCGCGTTTTTCACCGGCATTCCGCAGTTTTCGCTCCACGCCTGGTTCTTTGCGTTAGCCACGGCGGTCGGCAGCTGGTTTGGCGCACGCGTTACCCTGCTGCCGCTTTTCCGCATCCCGGTAAAAATGCAGAAGGTCTCTGCCGCCTCGCCGCTGACGCAGCAGCCTGACCGGGCGCGCCGTCGCTTCCGCCTCGGCATGCTGGTGTTTACAGGCATGCTGGGGTGGGCGCTGCTCACAGCGATGAACCAACCCAAACTCGGCCTCGCCATGCTGTTCGGCGTCGGCTTTGGCCTGCTGATTGAGCGGGCACAGATCTGCTTCACCTCGGCCTTCCGTGATATGTGGATCACCGGCCGCACCCATATGGCAAAGGCTATCATCCTCGGCATGGCGGTCAGCGCCATTGGGATTTTCAGCTACGTTCAGCTGGGGGTCGAAGCCAAAATCATGTGGGCTGGCCCCAACGCCGTGATTGGCGGCCTGCTCTTTGGCTTCGGCATTGTGCTGGCGGGCGGCTGCGAGACCGGCTGGATGTACCGCGCCGTGGAGGGCCAGGTTCACTACTGGTGGGTAGGTCTGGGGAACGTTATCGGCTCAACGCTGCTGGCTTACTTCTGGGATGATTTGGCTCCCTCGTTGGCAACAGGTTGGGATAAGGTGAACTTGCTCAATACATTCGGCCCGCTTGGCGGATTGCTGGTGACCTACGGTCTGCTGCTTGCCGCCCTGCTGCTAATCGTGGCCTGGGAGAAACATTTCTTTAAGCGTGCCGCAGCGTTGACGGTGAAGGAAGCCCTATGAAAACGATCGTACCGGACTACCGGCTTGATATGGTGGGCGAACCTTGCCCCTACCCGGCCGTTGCCACGCTGGAAGCGATGCCGCAGCTCAATAAAGGTGAGATTCTGGAAGTGGTGAGCGACTGCCCGCAATCCATTAATAATATTCCGCTGGATGCCCGCAACCATGGTTATACCGTGCTGGATATCCAGCAGGATGGGCCGACGATTCGCTATTTGATTCAGAAGTAAATGTGCACGCCGGGCAGCGATGGCCCGGCGTAGCGCTGGATTACTGCGGAATACGCAGCACCTGGCCCGGATAGATTTTTTCCGGACTTTTCAGCATCGGTTTGTTCGCTTCAAAGATCTTATTGTACTGGTTAGCGTCGCCGTACACCTGTTTAGAGATAGCACTCAGGGTGTCACCGGATTTAACCGTGTAGAACTGGCTCTCTTTTGCCGTGGTATCAGCGGCTGGCGCGGCTTTAACGTTATCCGCTACGCTGGCGATACCGGAGATGTTACCCACCGCCACCAGAATCTTCTCTTTGGCTTCCTGGCTCAGACCTTCACCCGTGACGGTGGCCTGACCGTCGGCGACCTGCACGTTAACTTTATCTGCGTCCGGGATACCGGTTTTGCTCAGGTGCTCCTGCACCTTTTTCGCCTGCTCTTCCTTGTCATCATGCCCGGAGACGGCATCCCACAGCTTTTCACCTGCTTCTTTTACAAAATTGAAAAGACCCATTTTCAGCTCCTTACCGTTAAGTTAAGACCCTGAAAGTGTAGCAGAGGCCAGCGGAAGCGGCTGACGTAAGCATAATTTAAGGAAGTTCTGACTACACCTGCATGGACATGCATATGACCGTGCAGTTTCAATAATCGACTAAGACCGCCCAAGAGCGCATTAAACAACAGGGTGTTGCCGTCGATAAAAAGGATGTGCGTATAAGAGAAGCTAAGATTGCATGACGGATTTTGCCCCACTGCTGCCCCAGAGAGCGCAAAGCCTGCACAGGTGCAGAGCCTTGCCTTCTTCTACTCCGATCTCTTGCGCTTCATCCTGAGTTCATACTCAGACGTGCCACAGATCAAGATCATGACCAAATCAACCGCTATCATGACTTCACTTGTACTCTACCAACCTAATCGCATAGATATCAGGCTGGCCAAGCTCATGAGCGCAGCTAGTCTGACGATGTTGTTAATGAATGAACTCATATCTTTTCTACAGCGATTTTATGAGGAGCATCATACAGCAAGAGGCAAGAGCATTTCGGCGTATGGCTTGGTTGAGAAAGCAATGATACGGTGGCAGGAGGTTTCATTAGTGGCAATATGGGCCAAATGTTATCAAAATGTAAAAAAATTAATTTCCATCGTGGGTAGACAGGCGGTCTTACGGGCATTTCACCTTGCCTGAGTATGCGCGACCTGCAAAACATGGCTGTCGATCATATTGCACTCAGATGGTAAACTCCTCCCTTTCAGAATCCGCTGATATTTATCATGTTAAAGCTTTTTTCCAAGTACGCTGTTATAGGCGTTTTAAACACCATAATCCATTGGGTGGTGTTTTCTATATGTATCTATGCGATCGGCACAGGGCAGGCGCTCGCCAACTTCGGAGGTTTTGTAGTTGCCGTGAGCTTTAGCTTCTTCGCTAACGCAAGATTCACTTTTAACTCTTCAACTACGACAATGCGTTACATGCTCTATGTAGGCTTTATGGGAACATTGAGTGCAGCAATTGGCTGGGAGGCCGACAAGGTTGGCCTCCCTCCGTTAGTAACTCTCATAATTTTCTCCGCCATCAGTCTAGTATGCGGTTTTATCTATTCCAAATTCATTGTCTTTAGGGATGCGAAATGAAGATCTCTCTGGTCGTTCCAGTCTTCAATGAAGAAGATGCAATTCCAATCTTCTATAAAACAGTGCGCGATTTTGAAGATCTTAAGAAATATGAAGTCGAAATAGTCTTCATTAATGACGGCAGCAAGGATGCTACTGAATCAATAATTAGAGCCTTGGCAATCGCTGACCCACTCGTTGTTCCTTTGTCATTTACCCGTAACTTTGGCAAGGAACCGGCATTGTTTGCAGGACTCGATCATGCAACAGGCGAAGCCATCATACCGATAGACGTCGACCTTCAGGACCCTATTGATGTCATACCTGCGCTTATCGATAAATGGCAGGCTGGCGCTGACATGGTTCTTGCAAAGCGCGCAGACAGATCAACTGATGGACGGCTTAAGCGTAAGACCGCTGAGTGGTTCTATAAGCTGCACAACAAAATCAGCAACCCTAAGATTGAGGAGAACGTCGGGGATTTTCGCCTGATGTCCCGGGCAGTAGTGAAAAACATCAAGCTTCTTCCTGAGCGTAACCTCTTTATGAAGGGAATACTCAGTTGGGTTGGAGGAAAGACAGATGTTGTTGAATATACCAGGGCTGAAAGGGTTGCCGGGGACTCAAAATTCAATGGCTGGAAGCTATGGAACCTTGCTCTTGAGGGAATAACCAGCTTCTCTACCTTCCCTCTGCGCATGTGGACTTACATCGGCTTGTTAGTCGCTGGCTTGTCGTTTATTTATGGCGCATGGATGATTGTTGACACCATCGCATTTGGAAACCCGGTTCGTGGATACCCGTCATTGCTGGTTTCCATTCTGTTTCTTGGTGGGGTGCAACTCATTGGTATTGGTGTGCTGGGTGAGTACATCGGAAGGATCTACACCGAATCAAAGAACAGGCCTAGATATATTTTAAAGACCGGAGATGATGCATGAAGCAGGTAAAGGAATATTTCATCATTATTTTTTTATTGGTGGCTCCAATAATTTTAGCAAACATCTATTACATAGATGACATAGGCCGGTCAACACTGGGATACAGGTTCTGGTGGGAAGATGGCCGTCCCCTTTCTGATGTATTGATGTCTGTTATTATGTTTAGCGGAACCATGGCAGACATCGCCCCGGCACCTCTTCTTGCTGCGTGCGTCATGCTGTCATGGGCGTTTTATAGATTTGGCAAAGAGTTCTTCAACAACAAAAATGGACTTTTTTTAATCCCTTTGTCATTTTTGATAAACCCGTTTATCGTTGAAGTTCTCAGTTACAGATTTGATAGCTTGACGATACTTTTTTCGGCAGTGCTTTCTTTTGTTTTTTTATTCACCTTGTCAAGAAATAATTACATCAACGTATTAATTAAAGCGTTTTTAGTAGTTGGCGTAATGTGCTTATATCAGGCATCGGTAAATATGGTACTTATATTTATCTCCATGTTATTTTTCTTTGATGTTTACAAGCTAAAAAGCCCTCTTGAAATAATTAAGATGTCAGCTTTGCGTGTTGCAAGCACGCTAGCAGGTCTGACATTTTATATGAAGGTGGTATTGCCTTTCACGTTAATGTCAGAGCACAGCGACAACCACCCGAGAGTTTCAGATAATCTAATTTCTACAGTAATCGGTAACTTAAACGCTTACTACTCTTACGTGCAAGAGGTGATATTACCTTATGGAATGGGTAGTTATATTTTGCCCGCTCTTATCATCACATCTATGATTTCTGCTTTGTTTGTTTCTTATCGTTATTTAAAAGAAAATAAAGGAAGGTTTGCGTGGTTAATATTTGCCGCTTCTTTCATAATAATATTGATCACTCCGATTGCCATGATAGGGTCGCTTTTAGTGCTTGACAACCCAATGGTGAGATTCTCAAGGCTTTACATAGGCTTTGGAGCTTATGTGCTTTTTGTTTTATTCCTTGCCACGCTGGCATGCAAAGAAAGCAAAGTGCCATCTTTAGTTGTTCTTCCTCTATACTTGTACATGATTGTTTTCACATGCGCTTATGCTAATGCCAGCAAGCATCAGGCTTCTGTTGACAAGCAAGTTATTGATTCAATAAAAGGTGACACAAAGGAAATCGACTACAACACAAACTATATAATATTCAATGGTGCGCCACCAAGATCCAGTGTACTTTTAAACTCCCAGAAAAACTTCCCGCTGCTAGATGCATTGGTTGTAAGTTATTTTGGCAACTGGATATGGGCTTACAATTATATGGGAATGAACGGCCTGAAGCAGCGAGATCCTGGATTTAACAGTGATGTAGTTAATACATCAATCAGGGATTTTTGCAATTACAAGTCGCTAAGTAGAACTCAAGATTATAACCTTTATCATGAAGGTATAAATTTAGTTGTAGACTTCAGCAAAAAAGACTGTCTGAAATAATTACGTTGCAACCCAGTGATGATCCCCGCCCCGGCGGGGACTCCTTTGATGTTAAGATCTGCCACCTTCAATAAGGAATCGCTGTTGTCGCTCCTTCTGATGCCCCTACCCTAATCAACTGGCCATTCACCTTAGAAACAAGTGCTGCAGGCGGTGTGAGTGTGGCGTCATCAATTCCCCCAAGATATGGATTTAGCATGAGTCATCAAGGCATAGCTTATATCCGTACTAAAGCAAGTCACCACGTTGGCGGTGTTGTAGCAAGACATGCTTATGTTGGCCGAATAGTTTGTCATTTCGTAGGGACTATTCAGCCATTCGATGTAATCTTGCCCATAACGAGCGACAAAATCAGCCTCGTATTTCTGAGCGGCCATTGACTCTTTGGCGGTGTACTTACCTACACATGCATTACACGATTTGAACTGTCTATGGGCGTTACGCTCTCAAAAGCGCAGCTCAGGATTGGCACCGACTGTTTGAAGTGTCCACAATCCCACTGCCCACCATACAGATTTGGAAGATCAGTTTCTTGCGACTGATGCATAGAAAATCGTCATCCCTCGCCGAAATGGAGGCAATGAAAGCCTGCGGAGCTTGCGTCTTGTAGTAACCTGCTAGCTGTAACTCTACGATTCTCGTATGACATCGCTTGCGCCCTTCCTTCTCAATTTCATACTGCGCCTTGATGCGCTTAGCCTCGGCTTTCACCTTCACCTTTGCGCCAAGTCCGAGAATGCAGATAGTACTGTGCTCAGGGCAGCGCCAGACGATGCAGGAATATTGATGGATAAAACAAGCGGAGCATACTTTGCACTTACGGTGGGCTGGTTTACGCATGTTTACCTCCACGCGAAGCCATTCATTGCGACGCTTTGAGCCGTCACTGAATTTGATGCCCTGCTTTGTACCAATCAGGAAGATGGCTTCGATAACCTCAATCATTTACTTACGGGAAGATGTTGAAGTGCGGATGCCGAAATAGACACGACCGCCAACGTCAATAGCTGGGGCAGACTTTTGTTGCGTGCCATTGCTCTGATTTACCAGTACGATAATCATGTCTTTCCATTCGTTGTCGGAAAGCTTTTCGCCATACCAGACGGCCTGGTCAGACAGGTCTTTGAGTAACGGCCAGAGCATGTGATTATGTTTGTCGGTGCGCGTCTCCTCACGAAGCTTCAGCACCATAGGGGTGCGAGAGTTGCAGTTAATGCCGGTAATCAGGCTTAGAGCATTGCGCTTGATTGTTTCGTTGATGAGTCAGTACTGAGTCTTCATACGCCACCTCCGAGAGGGAACGCAAAATGTAGAGAACTACAAGTGCCGAATAGCATCTGTGACAGGAGTTATTTATCGAGGTTATGTGCCATAGATATCTCTCTCATTTATGGCACGTTTTGTTCTGTTCGCGCTTGTTCAGAGCGTATGCAGGTCTTCAGGCTGCGATTTCATTATAACCTATTTGCTGTATGTGCAGATAAAGAGTTTTGTAAAATTTACTGTTGATATTATTATCATTTCTACTCACATTCCTATCAGATGTCTTTGCTCTAATTGATGCCATGTGAGTCTTTATAAGAAAAACTTCATCGTTCATTAGTGGTGCTAAAATTTAAAGGATGGCTGCATTGACTCCCAATAGAATTATAAACATAGAGATTTTAAGGTCTTTGGCCATCATCTCTGTGATCCTTATACATATGTCCATGGGGTATTTTTTATGACTCAAACCTCATGAAAAATGATAGCTTTGCCTGGATGGTGAACAATGCCTACTACTCTCTTACAAGATTTTGTGTTCCGATTTTCTTTATCATAGCCGCTTATATTTCTTATAAAAATATAACTTCCTCCTCTTGGGTGGATAAAATAAAAAGGATAGCCATACCTTATTTATTTTGGTCTATTATTTATTATTTGCAGAGTGGTGGCAGTATTGTTGATCTCATAACTAAAGTCCTTACAAGTAACACATCGTTCCATCTTTGGTTTCTGCCTCCATTCCTGGGATTTGTTTTACTTCTACCCGCAGTAAAAAAGATATTTAGCTCCGTGTATGATGTAAAACAATTCAGGTATCTTTTTGTGCTCTTGTTTATCTTTTCAATTATCATTCCTTCAGTTATATTTTTCATGAATAACTTTTACGGAGGATATGATTTCCTGTATGGCCTTGGTAACTTTGGGCTTACAATTCCAGGCTTAATGCTATATGCATTTTCCTTTCCTTACATGCACAAAAAAGTTAAGCCGGGCAGATGGTTATTGATTTATACTTTAATTATTGCGCTAAACCTGCTGCTAAACATTCTGGCATCTAAAAACCAAAACTCGCCAAATGAGTTTTTTTATGGGTACTCATCAGCATTAGTCTTTGTTTCATCTTTTATATTTTTTAATGCTGTCATGTCCATTGATTTTTCATTTTTACCAAAATGGTCTGCATCATTGATATATAAAATCGGAGGGTGCTCTTTTGGCATGTATCTGGTACATTGGTTGGTTTATATTTTGCTTGATCGATACGGCTTAGTTTTTCATGGGCGAGCTATTATTCACCCGATTGCAAACTCAATTATTATATTTTTAATTTCATTTATCCTTATCTATCTAGCCAGGAAGTTTAGATCATTAAGGTACTTATGCTAAAATTATTCAGCATATATTGAGATACCATGAAATCTCAATTGTAAATGATTTTATGCGAGTATAAGTGTGGGGGGGGACCCCCTTTTCTTTATTTATGAAAAATAATTTCAACAGCACATGCCAACTGCATTTTGCTGCCACAGGCTGCGGCCTGCCGGGCACGTTGCGCTGCTTTGCGTTCTGCTGCTGCCTTTGGAATCAAAACTCCTTGCCCGGCGCTGCGACTAGCAGTCTCTTAATTTCTGCCTCTGCATCTGCATCAGTGCGCAGGATTGTTCTAAGAGAACCATGGCTACAGTCGCTATTTAACAGGCGATTCATGGCGGCAATGAGACCATCCTGAATTACCGAAGAGTTGAGCTGTTCGGAATTACTAAACGACTGAAGCATGACTGCCATGAGGATGCCTACTCGCACAGTCAACTCTGCAAACTCATTGGTAGCCAAAACCTCTTCCACTTAGTTCAAGATTGCCATTACCTCATCCGGCACCGCGACGGCCTGTACTGGTAAATCAAATCAGGATCTGCGCATGGTTCATTAATGTGATATGGATTCAGAACGGGCTGCGCTGGCGGTTGGGCATATACCGGCTGCATCTTGTAATGCGTCAATGGATTTGCATGCTCAATGGTGTATACCATAATCCATTTGCTAGACATTTCTCGATTACTGACAAAGCGATAGTCCGCAGCCGCTTCCAGCTCTTTGCGCAGTGCAAACAAGCTCCGCTTCCGTAAATAGCGTAATAACGCGGTCACCATATCCAATTAATCCTTTTACTTTCAAATCTTCTTCACATCCGAAAATAAGCCATGAGTGACTCTTGCAAGGATCTACCCGGTGAGCCAAGTGTTTAATATCTTCACCTTTTTGCATTTTCATACCCTGGCCTACATTCTTCCGACCAAGATGCAGATCGAAATCCTTTCTCGTATCGTTAACTGCCACTACGCACCGCGAGCATCAACTATTTCCGGATTGCCGCTAAGCGGGTAATTAATCCTATGCGCGTCCATCCGTTTTGCAATAAAGACCGGCACATTTAACTACGCAGCACAGTTCCCGAACTCTCAGAACCTCAGGCGCTTTGGCGCAGAGAGCAAAGAGATAACAGTAGCTGATCTGGCTGTTAAATGGCTTGACCTGAAGGCTATGGAGATTACCAATAATGCGATGGGGAGGTATCGCTCGATAATCAGGAATATGCTGCCGAGAGCGGATATATCGCTTCAAGCCCGTTTGGTGGAATCTCACCACTGAAGAAATCGCGTGTCGAACCCGATCCGCTTACGCGTGACGAGTTTACAAGGCTGATAGATGCATGCAGGCATCAGCAGCTAAAAAACATGTGGTCTCTGGCGGTTTATACAGGACTGAGGCACGGAGAACTTGTATCCCTTGCATAGGAAGATATCGATCTTAAAGCAGGTACACTTACGGTGAGACGCAACCATACTCTGACGAAAGAGTTTACGTTGCCAAAAACTGATGCAGGCACAGATCGCGTGATATTCCTGATACAGCCGGCGATAGACGTTCTACGGAGTCAGGCGGAAATTACCAGACTGGGTAAGCAGTATCAGGTTGAGGTGAAACTCAGGGAGTACGGCAGAAAAGATATTCACCCATGCACGTTTGTGTTTAATCCACAGATGGTGACGCGTAACAGCCTGGCAGGGCATCATTACGCGGTAGGGTCGGTTAATCAGATCTGGGAAACAGCAATGAAGCGTGCAGGCCTAAGATACAGGAAAGCGTATCAGTCCCGCCACACTTACGCATGCTGGTCTCTGTCTGCCGGTGCCAACCCGAACTTCATCGCCACGCAGATGGGTCACTCAAATGCTGAGATGGTTTACCGGGTTTACGGGAAATGGATGTCTGATAATAATCAGGAACAGATCGCGATCCTGAACCAGAAATTATCGGAGTTTGCCCCACCCATGCCCCAGGCCATAGGATCCTTTTAGTTATTCTTTTACAGGTCAATAAATTAGGGCTGCTACACCTGCATGCTCATCACATCCTGATACGCCGTCACCAGCTTATTACGCACCTGGATCCCCATCTGTAACGACACGGATGATTTCTGCAGATCGGTCATCACGTCGTTCAGGGCAACGCCCGGCTCACCCAGCGTAAATTTCTCAGCCTGCGTACGCGCAGCGTTCTGCGTATCGCTGATGCGATCCAGCGCGGCGTGCAGCTGGCCCGCGAAGCTAACGGTGGACTCGGCGCCAACGCTCTGGTTTTTTGCCACGCCGGCCGTGGCCTGCAGCTGACTGATGACGCCTTCAATCCCCTGAATGGACATGATTTTACCCCTACATGATTTGACTGGCGACGAGATTACCAGCTTGTCAATAAGATGAAGGCGGTAAATAGCGACAAAAAACCAGGTTATTTGAGCCATAGAAAATCGCGATTCATCAAATAATGGCGGGGCCATCAACATGGAACTTTTGTCGTGTTTGCCGACCCGGGAGTCCGTTTTGCTTCATTACACGAATAATGCCGTCCACCCAGAGCCAAGAGGTGCGGAATGAGTGCGACAGCAACCGCATCACAGAATAAATCTCTCGAGTGGATGAACCGCCTGCGCGCGAACCCCAGAATCCCCCTGCTCATTGCCGGTGCCGCCGCCATTGCCATTATCGTTGCCATGGTGCTGTGGGCCAAACAGCCGGACTACCGCGTCCTCTATAGCAACGTCTCCGATCAGGACGGCGGGGCGATTGTTACCCAGCTCACGCAGATGAACATCCCCTACCGCTTCTCTGAGACCGGCGGCGCGATTGAAGTGCCTGCGGATAAGGTGCATGAGCTGCGTCTGCGCCTGGCCCAGCTGGGGCTGCCAAAAGGCGGCGCGGTGGGCTTTGAGCTGCTGGACCAGGAGAAGTTTGGTATCAGCCAGTTCAGCGAGCAGGTCAACTACCAGCGTGCGCTGGAGGGTGAACTGGCCCGCACTATCGAAACGCTGGGGCCGGTAAAATCAGCGCGCGTTCACCTGGCGATGCCTAAGCCGTCGCTCTTTGTCCGCGAACAGAAATCGCCGTCGGCCTCCGTTACCGTTAACCTCGCGCCGGGCCGCGCCATGGACGAGGGCCAGATCAGCGCCGTGGTCCATTTAGTCTCCAGCGCCGTGGCTGGCCTGCCGCCGGGTAACGTCACCCTGGTTGACCAGAGCGGTCGCCTGCTGACCCAGTCCAACACCAGCGGTCGCGATCTCAACGACGCCCAGCTGAAGTATGCCGCCGACGTTGAGGGCCGCGTGCAGCGCCGCATTGAGGCGATCCTCTCCCCTATCGTTGGCAATGGCAACGTCCATGCTCAGGTTAACGCTCAGATCGACTTTGATAATAAAGAGCAGACCGAAGAGCAGTATCACCCCAACGGCAACCCGTCCGAGGCGGTGATGCGCTCCCGTCAGCTGAACGAAAGCGAGCAGGTGGGCGGTCCCTATCCGGGCGGCGTGCCGGGTGCGCTCTCTAACCAGCCGGCGCCGGCCAATAACGCGCCGATTACCGCGAATAATCCGCAGAACGGCCAGCAGAACCAGAATGCGCAGCAGACCACCACCAGCACGGCAAACAGCGGCGGTCCGCGTAATACGCAGCGCAACGAAACCACTAACTACGAAGTCGATCGCACCATTCGCCACACAAAAATGAACGTGGGCGACGTGCAGCGCCTCTCCGTTGCCGTGGTAGTGAACTATCGCACCCTGGCCGATGGCAAACCGCTGCCGTTGACCGCCGATCAGCTCAAGCAGATTGAGGATCTGACCCGCGAAGCGATGGGCTTCTCCCAGCAGCGCGGCGATACCCTGAACGTGGTGAACTCCCAGTTCAACGCCACCGATGAGAGCGCAGGCGAGCTGCCGTTCTGGCAACAGCAGGCCTTTATCGATCAGCTGTTGGCTGCGGGACGTTGGCTGCTGGTGCTGATTGTTGCCTGGATCCTGTGGCGTAAGGCCGTCCGTCCGCAGCTGGTACGTCGCGAAGAGGAGCGTAAAGCGCTGCTTGAAAACGCGCAGACGCGCCAGATGCCGGAAGAGGAAGCGGTGGAGGTTCGCCTCAGCAAAGACGAGCAGACCCAGCAGCGCCGTGCTAACCAGCGTATGAGCGCCGAGGTGATGAGCCAGCGTATTCGCGAAATGTCAGATAACGATCCGCGCGTTGTGGCGCTGGTCATCCGCCAGTGGATGAGTGGTGAAGAGCATGAGTAACCTTACCGGAACCGAAAAGAGCGTCATCCTGCTGATGACCATTGGTGAAGACCGCGCGGCGGAGGTGTTTAAGCACCTCTCCCAGCGTGAGGTCCAGCACCTGAGTACCGCCATGGCCGGCGTGCGCCAGATCTCCAACAAGCAGCTGACCGACGTTCTGCAGGAGTTCGAGCAGGAGGCGGAACAGTTCGCTGCGCTCAATATCAACGCCAACGACTACCTGCGCTCGGTGCTGGTGAAGGCGCTGGGCGAAGAGCGCGCGGCCAGCCTGCTGGAAGATATTCTCGAGACCCGCGATACCTCCAGCGGCATCGAGACGCTCAACTTTATGGAGCCGCAGACCGCCGCCGATCTTATCCGCGACGAGCATCCGCAGATCATCGCCACCATCCTTGTGCATCTCAAGCGCGGTCAGGCGGCGGATATTCTTGCCCTCTTCGATGAGCGTCTGCGTCATGACGTGATGCTGCGTATCGCCACCTTCGGCGGCGTCCAGCCGGCGGCGCTGGCGGAGCTGACCGAGGTGCTGAACAGCCTGCTCGACGGCCAGAACCTCAAGCGCAGCAAAATGGGCGGCGTGAGAACGGCGGCAGAGATCATCAACCTGATGAAGACCCAGCAGGAAGAGGCCGTTATTACCGCGGTGCGCGAATTTGACGGCGAGCTGGCGCAGAAAATTATCGACGAGATGTTCCTGTTCGAAAACCTCTCCGAGGTGGACGACCGCAGCATCCAGCGCCTGCTGCAGGAAGTGGATTCCGAATCCCTGCTTATCGCGCTCAAAGGCTCCGAACAGCCGCTGCGCGAGAAGTTCCTGCGCAACATGTCCCAGCGTGCGGCAGATATCCTGCGCGACGACCTTGCCAACCGCGGGCCGGTGCGTCTCTCCCAGGTGGAGAACGAACAGAAAGCCATTCTGCTTATCGTTCGTCGTCTGGCCGAGACCGGCGAGATGGTAATTGGCAGCGGCGAGGACACCTATGTCTAACGAACTGCCGTGGAAAATCTGGACGCCGGACGATTTGGCGATGCCGGTAAGCGAGTTCGTTCCGGCGGCGACGCCGGAGAGCGATGACGCTTCCCCGGAGAGCGAAGAGATCGTGTTAACCGACGAGCAGAAGCAACAGCAGCAGCTGGCGCAGCTGCAGATCCAGGCCCACGAGCAGGGATACAGCGCCGGCCTTGCCGAAGGTCGGCAGACCGGGCACGGCCAGGGGTATCAGGAGGGGCTGGCCCAGGGCCTTGAACAGGGTCTGGCCCAGGCCCAGCAGCAGCAGGCGCCCGTCCATGCCCGAATGCAGCAGCTGGCGAGCGAGTTTCAGCACAGCCTTGACGCGCTGGACAGCGTTATCGCCTCCCGCCTGATGCAGATGGCACTGGAAGCGGCACGCCAGATCATTGGCCAGACGCCGAGCGTGGATAATACCGCCCTGATCAAACAGATCCAGCAGCTGCTCCAGCAGGAGCCGCTGTTTAACGGCAAGCCGCAGCTGCGCGTGCATCCGGACGATCTTCAGCGTGTGGAAGATATGCTGGGGGCGACGCTGAGCCTGCACGGCTGGCGTCTGCGTGGCGATCCGACCCTTCATCCGGGCGGATGTAAAGTCTCGGCCGACGAGGGCGATCTGGATGCCAGCGTCGCCACCCGCTGGCAGGAACTGTGCCGCCTGGCCGCGCCAGGAGTGCTCTGATGACCGCGCGCCTGACCCGCTGGCTCTCCACGCTGGACAACTTTGAGAATAAGATGACGCAGCTGCCGGCAGTCCGCCGCTACGGGCGGCTGACCCGTGCGACCGGCCTGGTGCTGGAGGCAACCGGCCTTCAGCTGCCGCTGGGGGCAACCTGCGTTATTGAGCGTCAGGAAAACGGCGAGACGCGGGAAGTAGAGAGCGAAGTGGTGGGCTTTAATGGCCAGCGCCTCTTTCTGATGCCGCTGGAAGAGGTGGAAGGCATCCTGCCCGGCGCGCGCGTTTACGCCCGCAGCGCCAGCGCCGACGGCCTGCACAGCGGAAAACAGCTGCCGTTAGGCCCTGCGCTGCTGGGCCGAGTACTCGACGGCGGCGGCAAACCGCTGGACGGCCTCCCCTCCCCTGACACCACCGAAACCGGGGCGCTGATCACGCAGCCGTTTAACCCATTGCAGCGTACCCCCATCGAGCACGTGCTCGATACCGGCGTGCGGCCGATCAACGCCCTGTTAACCGTGGGGCGCGGCCAGCGTATGGGCCTGTTTGCCGGCTCCGGCGTCGGTAAGAGCGTGCTGCTGGGAATGATGGCGCGCTACACCCAGGCCGACGTCATTGTCGTTGGGCTGATTGGCGAACGTGGCCGTGAAGTAAAAGATTTTATCGAAAACATTTTAGGCGCAGAGGGTCGTGCCCGGTCGGTGGTGATCGCCGCCCCGGCGGACGTCTCGCCGCTGCTGCGTATGCAGGGCGCGGCCTACGCCACGCGCATTGCAGAAGATTTCCGCGATCGTGGCCAGCACGTGCTGCTAATTATGGACTCTTTAACCCGTTATGCGATGGCCCAGCGTGAGATCGCTCTGGCCATCGGCGAGCCGCCGGCGACCAAGGGCTACCCGCCCTCGGTATTCGCCAAGCTGCCCGCCCTGGTGGAGCGCGCCGGTAACGGCACCCACGGTGGCGGATCGATTACCGCCTTCTATACCGTGCTGACCGAAGGCGATGACCAGCAGGATCCTATCGCCGACTCCGCCCGTGCCATCCTCGATGGCCACATTGTGCTGTCGCGGCGGCTGGCGGAAGCGGGCCACTATCCGGCTATCGATATTGAAGCCTCTATTAGCCGAGCCATGACCGCGTTAATTAGCGAGCAGCACTACGCCAGGGTGCGACATTTTAAACAGCTGCTCTCCAGCTTCCAGCGCAACCGCGATCTGGTCAGCGTGGGCGCCTATGCCCGGGGCAGCGATCCGATGCTGGATAAAGCCATTGCCCTGTGGCCGCAGCTGGAAGCCTATCTCCAGCAGGGTATTTTTGAACGCGCCGGATGGGAAGAGTCCATCCAGGGCTTAGAACTTATTTTCCCGACGGTGTAACAGAAGAGTGGGAGGGCGACGATCGTGACGCAGAATAGCGCATTAACGACGCTAAAGGATCTGGCTGAAAAAGCGGTGGATGACGCAGCGATACGCCTCGGTGAGATGCGCCGGGGATGCCAGCAGGCGGAAGAGCAGCTCAAGATGCTGATGGATTATCAGAACGAGTACCGCAATAACCTCAACATGGATATGACCCAGGGCATCGGCAGCCAGCGCTGGCAGAACTACCAGCAGTTTATCTCCACGCTGGAGAAAGCTATCGAGCAGCACCGCCAGCAGCTGATGCAGTGGACCACAAAAGTCGAACAGGCGCTGAATGCCTGGCGAGAGAAGAAACAACGTTTGCAGGCGTGGCAAACCCTGCAGGATCGGCAGACCACTGCCGCCCTGCTGGCAGAGAACCGCCTCGATCAGAAAAAAATGGATGAGTTCGCCCAGCGCGCTTCAATGAGGAAACCAGAGTGATCACTTTGCCAAAACTGCTTATTACCGATGCCGATACCGCCAGCGGCCTGCAATCAGGTAAAGCGGCGACGGGCGCAGAAGACTTTCTTGCCCTGCTGTCAGGGGCGCTTACCGGCACCCAGGCGGCGGGCGAAGAGGCTCCCCTTACCCTTAGCGATCTGCGCGCGGCAGGGGCAACGCTGCAGCAGAGCCTGCTGAAAGGCGCCGCGGATGAGAGCGATACCCGCTCTCCGGCGGTCCAGCTGGCCGCCCTGCTCGCCCGTACGCCTGCAGGCGCTGCCGCTGCCGCTGCCGCTGCGACAGCCGACGAAACCCAGACCACCGCACCGCTGCAGAGCGAGGCGCAGGCTATTTTAGCCAGCCTGACCGGCGGCCTGAAAGGCATTACCTCTACAGCGACTGCTTCACAGGCGCAGCCAGCAACCGCTGCCGCAGACGACGACGCGCCCAGCGATCTGAGCGCAGAGGAGCTGGCCGGGCTGAGCGCCCTGCTGGCAATGCTGCCGCATCAGCAAACGGCGACGGCCGCCGTGGCGAAAAGCGACGCCGCAGCCTCCGCCACGACGGTGAGCACCGCCGCTGGCCGCAGCCAGGATCTCGCCTCGCTGACCGGTAAACCTGCCGCTGCGTTAACCCCGGCAGTTAACGGTGACGCTGACGAAGAGAGATTCGCTAACGTCGCTGACAGCCTGCAACAGGCCGCCCAGCAGACCACGGCTACACCGCTGAAAAGCGCCACCGAGACCACCGTGCAGGCCGTCAACACCAGCGTCAGCGTCGCACCTGCGGTGACCACCAGCGCCCCGGCACAGGCCAGCGCCCCGGTTGCCGCCCCGGTGATCAGCGCCCCGCTGGGCAGCAGCGAGTGGCAGCAGACCATCAGCCAAAATATCACCCTGTTTACGAAGCAGGGCCAGCAGAGCGCCGAGCTGCGCCTCCATCCGGAAGATTTAGGCCAGGTGCAGATTAGCCTGAAGATTGAAGACAACCAGGCCCAGCTGCAGATGGTCTCCCAGCACAGCCACGTCCGTGCCGCGCTGGAAGCCGCGCTGCCGGTATTGCGTACCCAGCTGGCGGAAAACGGCATCCAGCTTGGCCAGAGCAGCATCAGCAGCGAAAGCTCCGCCGGACAGCAGCACTCCTCTTCCCAACAGCAGCAGGCCTCCCGCTCTGGCCATGGTGGCACCTTTGCTGCTGACGAAGAGGATGCGTTGACCGTCCCGGCGAGCCTGCAATCTCTGGCTCGCGGCAACGGCGCAGTAGACATCTTTGCCTAAACGCAAAAGGTAGCATGATTATCCCCGTCTTTTCCGCCCTTTGACGGACGCAGGACACGGGATAATCAGCCCATAAGCAGTACCGAAACAGGAAGCACGTAACAGATGACTGACGCCGCAATTAGCAAAAAGAAGAAACGCTCAATCTGGATCCCGCTGTTGGTGTTGATCACGCTCGCCGCGTGCGCCACCGCTGGCTACAGCTACTGGCGCATGCACCAGCAGCCAGGGGAAGAGGTAAAAGCCGAAGCGCCGCCGCCGCCCGCGCCGGTCTTTTTCGCGCTGGATACCTTTACCGTTAACCTGGGCGAGGCCGATCGCGTCTTTTACGTCGGTATTACCCTGCGCCTGAAAGACGAAGCCACCCGTGCGCGCCTGAGCGAGTACCTCCCGGAGGTGCGTAGCCGCCTGCTGCTGCTCTTCTCCCGTCAGGATGCCGCGCAGCTGGCGACCGATGAAGGCAAGCGCCAGCTGGTCGCCGCGATTAAAGAGACGCTCTCTCCGCCGTTAGTCCCTGGCCAGCCGAAGCAGGAAGTGACTGACGTTCTCTACACAGCTTTCATTTTGCGGTAAAGACATGGGCGATAGCATTCTTTCACAGGCCGAAATTGATGCGCTGCTGAACGGCGACAGCGAACAGAGCGATGCTCCGCAGCCCGGCAAAGGGGGCGAGAGCGATATTCGCCCTTACGATCCTAATACCCAGCGCCGTGTGGTGCGTGAACGCCTGCAGGCGCTGGAGATTATTAACGAACGTTTTGCGCGCCAGTTCCGCATGGGGCTGTTTAACCTGCTGCGTCGCAGCCCGGACATCACGGTGGGGGCGATCCGCATTCAACCCTACCATGAGTTTGCGCGTAACCTGCCGGTGCCGACCAACCTTAACCTGATCCACCTGAAGCCGCTGCGCGGCACCGGGCTGTTTGTCTTCTCGCCAAGCCTGGTGTTTATCGCCGTAGATAACCTGTTCGGTGGCGATGGCCGTTTCCCGACCAAGGTTGAGGGACGCGAATTTACCCATACCGAGCAGCGGGTTATCAACCGCATGCTGAAGCTGGCGCTGGAAGGCTACAGCGACGCGTGGAAGGCGATCCATCCGCTGGACGTTGAGTATGTCCGTTCGGAGATGCAGGTGAAGTTTACTAACATCACCACCTCGCCGAACGATATCGTCGTCAATACCCCTTTCCACGTGGAGATTGGTAACCTGACCGGCGAATTTAATATCTGTCTGCCCTTCAGCATGATCGAGCCGCTGCGCGAGACGCTGGTTAACCCGCCGCTGGAGAACTCCCGCAACGAGGACCAGAACTGGCGCGATAACCTGGTTCGCCAGGTGCAGCACTCGGAGCTGGAGCTGATCGCTAACTTCGGCGATGTCCCGCTGCGCCTGTCGCAGATCCTGAAACTGCAGCCCGGCGACGTGCTGCCGATTGAAAAACCCGATCGCATCATCGCCCACGTAGACGGCGTGCCCGTGCTCACCAGCCAGTACGGCACCGTTAACGGTCAGTATGCCCTGCGCGTTGAACACTTGATCAACCCGATTTTGAATTCGCTGAATGAGGAACAGCCCAAATGAGTGATATGAACAATCCGTCCGATGAGAACGGCAGTGCAATGGACGATCTGTGGGCTGACGCGTTGAACGAACAAAAAACCACCACCAGCAAGAGCAACACCGACTCGGTGTTTCAGCAGTTTGGCGGCGGTGACGTTAGCGGCACCCTGCAGGATATCGATCTGATTATGGATATCCCGGTAAAGTTGACCGTGGAGCTTGGCCGTACCCGCATGACCATTAAAGAGCTGCTGCGCCTGACCCAGGGGTCGGTAGTGGCGCTGGACGGCCTCGCCGGTGAGCCGCTGGATATCCTGATCAACGGCTATCTGATCGCCCAGGGCGAAGTTGTGGTGGTCGCCGACAAGTACGGCGTGCGTATTACCGATATCATCACGCCGTCCGAGCGTATGCGTCGTCTGAGCCGCTAAGCATGAAAACCCAGGCTACCGTTGTCCAGCCCGCTGCCGTTTCCGGTTCTCCGCTGGTGCAGGTCAGCGGTGCGCTGCTGGGCATTATTGTTCTGATCCTCGCGGCGGCCTGGCTGGCAAAGCGGATGGGTTTCGGCGGCAAAACCGCCAGCGCCCGTGGCCTGAAGGTCAGTGCCAGCACCACCGTTGGCCCGCGCGAGCGGGTGATTATCGTTGACGTTGACGATGCGCGGCTGGTACTGGGTGTGACGCCGTCACAAATCAGCCTGCTGCATACGCTTCCCCCTGCGCCGCCCATCAGCGACGCGCCG
Source organism: Pseudescherichia sp. (assembly GCA_032055545.1). Lineage (GTDB taxonomy): Bacteria > Pseudomonadota > Gammaproteobacteria > Enterobacterales > Enterobacteriaceae > Pseudescherichia. The sequence continues at coordinate 38,658 of DAMBQR010000019.1, forward strand.
AAAGAGAACACCCCGGATTTTCAGGCCGTGTTAAAGAATTTGATTAAGCGTTCCGGGAGATCCTGATGCGCCGTTTGTTATCCCTTGCGCTGGCTGGCTTACTGCTGGTTGCGCCCTGCGCCTTTGCTCAGCTTCCCGGATTAGTTAGCCAGCCGCTGGCCAACGGCGGACAGAGCTGGTCCCTGCCGGTGCAGACCCTGGTGTTTATCACCTCACTGACCTTCCTGCCCGCCATTCTGCTGATGATGACCAGCTTTACCCGCATCATCATCGTGTTTGGCCTGCTGCGTAATGCCCTAGGAACGCCCTCTGCGCCGCCTAACCAGGTGCTGCTCGGCCTTGCGCTGTTCCTGACCTTTTTTATCATGTCGCCGGTGATCGATAAGATCTACACCGAGGCCTACCAGCCGTTTAGCGAAAGCAAGATCTCCATCGACGTGGCGCTGGAAAAAGGGGCACAGCCGCTGAGAGAGTTTATGATGCGCCAGACGCGGGAAGCCGATCTGGCCCTGTTTGCCCGCCTGGCGAACAGCGGGCCGCTGCCCGGCCCGGAAGCGGTACCGATGCGCATCCTGCTCCCGGCCTACGTAACCAGCGAGCTGAAGACCGCATTTCAGATTGGCTTTACTATCTTTATTCCGTTTTTGATTATCGATCTGGTGATCGCCAGCGTGCTGATGGCGCTGGGGATGATGATGGTTCCTCCCGCCACTATCGCCCTGCCGTTTAAGCTGATGCTGTTCGTGCTGGTGGATGGCTGGCAGCTGCTGGTCGGCTCGCTGGCGCAGAGCTTTTACAGTTAAGGAGTGCGGAGATGACACCAGAATCGGTCATGATGATGGGCACCGAGGCGATGAAAATCGCCCTGATGGTGGCCGCGCCCCTGCTGCTGGTTGCCCTGGTAACCGGCCTGGTGATCAGTATCTTGCAGGCGGCGACGCAAATTAACGAGATGACCCTCTCGTTTATCCCCAAAATCATCGCCGTATTCGTTGCTATCATCGTTGCCGGGCCGTGGATGCTTAACCTGCTGCTGGACTACATGCGCACGCTGTTCAGCAACATTCCCTATATTATTGGATAAGTAACCCTTATGGTGTCGGTAACCAGCGATCAGTGGCTCCAGTGGCTGAGCCTCTACTTCTGGCCGCTGCTGCGCGTGCTGGCGCTGATCTCAACCGCGCCGATCCTCAGCGAGCGATCCATACCTAAGCGGGTCAAGCTGGGGCTGGGGTTCGTCATTACCATCGTCATCGCCCCTTCCCTGCCCGCCACTAACGTGCCGATCTTCTCCGGCGACGCCCTGTGGCTGGCGCTGCAGCAGATCCTGATTGGCATTGCGCTGGGCTTTACTATGCAGTTCGCCTTTGCCGCCGTGCGCACCGCCGGAGAGCTGATCGGGCTACAGATGGGGCTCTCATTTGCGACCTTCTTCGATCCCGGCAGCAATCTGAACATGCCCGTGCTGGCGCGCTTTATGGATCTGCTGGCAATGCTGCTGTTTCTGACCTTTAACGGCCACCTGTGGCTGATCTCAATGCTGGTAGACACGTTCCATACCCTGCCCATCGGCGGCGATCCGGTGAACAGCAATGCCTTCCTGGCGCTGGCCCGTGCGGGCGGGCTGATTTTCCTCAACGGCCTGATGCTGGCGCTGCCAATCATTACCCTGCTGCTGACGCTGAACCTCTCCCTGGGGCTGCTGAACCGTATGGCTCCGCAGCTCTCTATCTTCTCGGTTGGTTTTCCGATTACCCTCGGGGTGGGCATCATTCTGATGTCGGCTATGATGCCGCTCATTGCCCCCTTCTGCGAGCACCTGTTTAGCGAAATCTTTAATCTGCTGGCGGACATCATTGGCGAGTTGCCGCAGGCAGCAAGCCCCTAATTCTGACATGGCTTTGTTGAGGATATTCCTAAAAACAATTTCTAATAATACCCGCCAGGATATACGGGACGCGGTTTATTTGTTTTTATGATTATCACAGATCCGAAAGTTTACTTTACTTTAAGAAGTTTCCTGGCAAATTATACCTAACTTTACGGGATAGTGTGTTCGCCTGAAAGTCCTGTCCTGCTCATAGGTTTTCAGAATATTTTCATCCGTTTTACTGTTATGAGACTCTCAGGCAGGTGGTGAATTATCGTTACGCATTGAGTGAGGGTATGCCATGTCAACGATTATTATGGATTTATGCAGCTATACCCGGTTGGGATTAACCGGTTATCTGGCAAGTCGAGGGGTAAAAAAACGAGATATCAAAGACGTATCCAGCGTCAGCGAACTCGGTTCTGCATGCGAGGCCTGGCGGCCTGCGGTGGTGTTTATTAATGAAGACTGCTTCATCCACGATCTCGAACAGAGTCAGCATATAAAGCAAATCATTAATCAGCATCCAAAGACGCTGTTTATTGTATTTATGGCAATAGCGAATATCCATTTTGATGAATACCTGCTGGTCCGCAAAAATCTATTAATCAGCTCGAAGTCAATTAAGCCTGAGTCACTGGATGAGTTTCTCGCTGATTACCTGAATAAAGAAGCAAAGAGCAATAAAGGGATTAACCTGCCTACACTATCGTTAAGCCGTACTGAATCCAGTATGCTGCGAATGTGGATGTCAGGACAGGGAACGATTCAGATTTCCGACCAAATGAATATTAAGGCCAAAACGGTATCATCACACAAAGGAAATATTAAAAGAAAAATAAAAACGCATAATAAGCAGGTGATCTACCACGTGGTGCGCCTGACGGACTACGTTACCAACGGGATCTTCGTTAATATGCGTTAAGAGGGCAAGCAGTCACTTACCCTCCCGGGTATGAGGGTAGTGACAGCGTTACTCCTGCCTCTCCACGAACACCCCGTCCGGATGCCCTTTTTCGTTGAAGAACCAAATACCGAGCGGGTAATCTTCAAGCGATACCAGATACATTGTGCCTTCGTTAAACTCTTCAATTGCGAGTACGACGCCGGGGCGGCGCGGTCCCCCGTCCGTTTTTACAGTAACCCGATCGTTAACCTTCATCGTTTTCCTCCTGTCACATTTTTGCCAGTGTAGAACAAAACCCGCCCTCTGACAGCGCCCTGCGTTGTGACTGCTGCTTTTCTCAACCGTCTATACTTAGAGAAACAGCCTGGGGAGTGACTACTATGAGTACCCACAGTGAACGTGCCTTGAGCGATGCGGAAGTTGATGCCCTGCTGGCGTCGATCGACCACAGCAGCCCGGAAAAACGCCCCGAAGGCCGAATGCATAATAGCGAGGAGCCTACGGTGGCCACTACCTGGGAGATGGATATTCATGACAGCAGCGTGGCAGAGTTTAACCGCTAAAAGAAAAAATCCCGGTCTGGGGAGACCGGGATAAAGCTTGCGTTTGCAAGAAGCACTTGAAAATTCGTTACACCAGGAAATCTGATGCGGATATGAATGTATCTGCAAATTATTTGCAGGACAAGGAAATATTCACCAACCTAATTATTATTTGTTTTAACTGTCCTGGTACCAACGCATGAGAAGCCAGACGGCATCGCCTCTGGCAGGCCATTGAAATCAGGTATTTATAGTGCATGTTATAAAATTTAAGATTTTTCTCACCATCCCGTTGCGCTAGTGAAGGAGTAGATCATGCCAGGCCTGAACGATACGCTGCTGGTATTTACTGATATCGACGGAACCTTACTTGATAGCCACACTCACGAGTGGCAACCCGCTGAGGTCTGGCTGACCCGTCTGCGCCAGCATCAGATACCGGTTATCCTGTGCAGCAGTATGACGGCGGCGGAGACGCTGGCGATACAAAAAATGGTCGGATTGCAGGGACAGCCGTTTATTGCTGAGAATGGTGCGGTGATCCAGCTTGATGCGCGCTGGGAGGCGCATAAAAACGCCCCTCGCCTGATCAACGGCGCAACACACGATCAGATTATGACCGTCCTGACCCCGCTGCGGGAGAACGAGAGGTATAAGTTTACGACCTTCAGCGATCTTGAGGTTCCCGTGCTGGTGGAGTTAACCGGCTACACCCCTGCCCAGGCAAGCCTTGCTCGCCTCCATGAGGCGTCGGAGACGTTGATCTGGCGCGACAGCGATGAGCGGATGGCGAAGTTTGACGCCGATCTGTCGCGCTTTGGCCTGCGCCTTATTCAGGGGGCGCGCTACTGGCACATTATTGACCAGCGCGGCGGTAAGGATCAGGCGGTGAACTGGCTGACCCGCCAGTACTGTCAGGTCGAGGGCAAAGAGTACACCACGCTCGGCCTGGGGGATGGCCCTAACGACGCCCCGATGCTGGACAACGTCGATTTCGCCATTGTGGTAAAAGGGTTTAACCGCGACGGCGTGACGCTACGCCACGATGAGCCTTCCCGGGTCTATCGAACCACCCAGACCGGCCCGGCGGGCCTGCGCGAGGGGTTGGATCACCTGTTCGGCTCCGCCTGATCGTCGTCCTCTGCGCAGACACGGTTGCGTCCGCTCCGCTTCGCCAGGTAGAGCCGTCCATCGGCCACCATCTGCAAATACTCGAAAACATAGCTCTCGCTCGGCTCAGCGCTGCTGACCCCCAGCGAGGCGCTAATGCGGATGGTCTGACTGTTATGCACCAGGATCTCTTTGCGGCTGATGCGCTCGCGTATCCGCTCCGCAACACGCTGCGCCTGCAGCAGCGTACTCCCCGGCAGAACGATACAGAACTCCTCACCGCCCACGCGTCCAGCCAGATCTTCTCCCTGAAGACCGCCGCTAATCAGACGCGCGGCATGAGTTAATACCAGATCCCCCGCCTGGTGGCCGTAGCGATCGTTGACGCGTTTGAAGTGATCGAGATCGAGTTGGATCACCGAGAACGGCCGCTGCTGCTGCTGACACTGCTCCGCCAGCGCTTTTGCACGCTCGAATAGCGCGCCGCGGTTGAGCAGCCGCGTCAGCGGATCGTGCCAGGCTTGCCACTGCAGCGAGTGCTGCATCGCATACATATTGCTGACCATTCGGCGGATGACTACCCACGAGCTAAGCAGCATGGCGGTAAAGAGCAGCCACAGCAGCGCCAGCGCAATGCTAATGGTACCGAAATCACCCTGTAACCCTTCGCGGAGGGTATGGATGCGCAGCAGCAGCCCGTCAAAGTGGTCGAGTTTCTGCCAGACGACAAAGGTTGGCCCAAGACGCAGGCTGCCGCTGTTGCTCTACGCTACCGCCTGGATCTGCTTCTCGCGCTGCGCCTGGGTAAAAGTGCGCGGCTGCACGCCTGCTGGCAGGGAGGTAATCACCCGTTCAAGCTGGTTGTTGTAGAGCTGATACTCACCCTGCTCCTCATCCCTGAGCGCCTCCGCCAGCAGCTGCTTTACCGAGGAGAAGGCGTAGTCTATTGCCAGTACGCCATACCAGTACTGGGCATAGTCCAGCGGTACGCTTACCGTGACAATAGACTCCTGCAGACCCGCAAGCTGTGCAGAGGTAAACCAGCGTACGCCGCGAAAACGGTTGGCATGGTTGGACTGCCCGGTAAACCAGGGCTGTGCCAGCAGGCGCTCATAGCGCGCCACGCTCTCTGCCGATACGGCCGATGGCTGGGAGGAGAGATAGAAGCCCGCACGTGAGACATACCAGGCGAGCTTTGGCATCGCCGGTATTGCCGTGGCGAGACGCATGATATAGCCCACCTCCAGCGCGGCGGTCATCTCATTATGCATCTGCGGATCGTTGCGGCTAAGCAGAGGATGGCGGGCCACAAAGCTATCGGAGACGCCGGTAATCGGCAGGGTGCGTCGTTGATCGACGCTAATGCGCCAGAAAGGCTGCTGGCGCTGCTGAGCGAACTCAACCTGCACATTTTCAGTACCTCGGAGGCCAGCGGCGTTTGCACCGCCGCCCTCATTGCATTGCGGAAGAAGAGCAGCGCGTTAACGCCTATCTCCATCTGCCGGTCGAGGGCGCTGGAGACCTTATCGAGGGTATTACGCTGGCTGGCGACGTAAGCATCCTCCAGCACCACAACCTCGCGCCAGGTGAGCAGCGTTGAGGTGACCAGCACAACCACAAAACAGAGATTAACGACTCGAGCGGGCACCAGAAAATTGCGGATGCTATTGAGTCGCGTCGAGGCAGCAGCAGCGGTAGAGAATGGCACGGCGTCTCCGTGTTTTAGCTGAAATTTTTCAGTTATTACCTTTCACATTATCGGCATGCTGCCGCCAGACTTCACGTCTGCCCAGGCAGAAAACTAGTGTGCTGTCCCGCGCAGGCGTGAAACGCCCTTTACCAACCCCACGACAAGCAGACCAATCATAAATCCGAGGACCAGGTTTGCCAAAGTTGGCAAGGTGGCCGCAATAACCGCTCCCTGCTCCGTGGCGAAATGCTCAATAGCATGATGTAGAGGCGCAATGCCGTGAACGACGATCCCGCCGCCCACCAGGAACATGGCCAGCGTGCCGACGATAGAGAGCGCCTTCATCAGCCAGGGCGCAACCACCAGCAGCCCTTTACCAAAAGCCTGGGCCAGCGCGCCTGGACGCTCGGCTAACCAGTAGCCCATATCGTCCAGCTTGACGATGATCCCCACCAGGCCATAGACGCCGATAGTGACCAGCACGGCGATGCCCGACAGCACCAGCACCTGGTTTAGCAGGGGCGCATCGGCTACGATACCCAGCGTGATGGCGACGATCTCTGCTGACAGGATAAAGTCGGTGCGAATGGCACCTTTGACCTTGTCCCGCTCGAACTGCTTTGGATCCTGTTTGGCTATGGCGTTCAGCCGCTCCTGCGCCTGGTGAGGATCCTCTTTGTGCTTGCGAGCGTGCAGGCTGTGCAGCACCTTCTCAACCCCTTCAAAGCAGAGAAACGCCCCGCCGACCATCAGCAGCGGCGTAATGGCCCACGGAATAAAGGCGCTGATGAGCAGCGCCAGCGGCACCAGGATCACCTTGTTAAGCAATGAGCCTTTCGCCACGCTCCAGACCACCGGCAGTTCCCGATTGGCCCGCACGCCGGAGACCTGCTGGGCGTTGAGGGAGAGATCGTCACCCAGTACGCCTGCGGTCTTTTTTGCCGCCAGCTTGCCCATTAGTGAAATGTCATCAAGCAACGTGGCAATGTCGTCCAGTAAGGTTAATAAACTACTTCCCGCCAAAATACACTTCCTTCTATAACTGCTGATAATTGAAAGATTATGGAGCATAAACGCCCGTTGCGGAAATTTATCCTTAAAGTCAACAAATCATTAACATTACAGCTGTAATTAATTGCTCGCCAGTCTGATTGTTTTGGCGTTTACTCTATGCGTCCTTTCTATTACGCCGTGAGGGAGTATGCGTTTCAGACAGCTTTTACCGCTTATTGGCGCGCTTTTTGCGCTCTATATTATTTGGGGTTCCACCTACTTTGCGATCCGCATCGGCGTCGAGAGCTGGCCGCCGTTGATGATGGCCGGGGTGCGCTTTTTCTCTGCCGGACTTCTGCTGCTGACCTTTCTGCTGCTGACCGGCCACCGCTTGCCCTCTCTTCGTCCGCTGCTCAACGCAGCACTGATCGGGGTTCTGCTGCTGGCAGTGGGTAACGGCATGGTGACGGTGGCGGAGCATCAGAACGTCCCGTCCGGCATTGCCGCCGTGGTGGTAGCAACGGTTCCGCTCTTCACCCTCTGCTTTAGCCACTTTTTCGGCATTGTCACCCGCAGGCTGGAGTGGTTTGGCATCGCTATCGGCCTGTCGGGCATTGTTCTGCTGAATAGCGGGGGAAATCTGAGCGGCAACCCATGGGGAGCAGGCATGATCCTCATCGGCTCCCTGAGCTGGGCCTTCGGCTCCGTTCTCGGCTCGCGCATTGAGCTGCCCAGTGGGATGATGGCCGGTGCCATTGAGATGCTCGCCGCAGGGGTGGTGCTGCTGGCTGCCTCGGGAGTAGCCGGCGAACGGCTTACGGTTATGCCAACCGTTTCCGGGCTGATAGCCGTCAGCTATCTTGCCATTTTTGGATCGATTATCGCTATCAATGCCTATATGTTCCTCATTCGCAATACCTCACCGGCGGTGGCTACCAGCTATGCCTACGTTAACCCGGTTGTGGCGGTACTGTTAGGAACAGGATTTGCTGGCGAAAGCCTCTCTCCTGTCGAGTGGCTGGCGCTGGGGATCATTATTCTGGCGGTGGTGCTGGTGACGCTGGGTAAATACCTCCTACCCGCGCGTCCAGCGGTTACGGCCTGTCAGGGGGAGAAGTAGCCAGGCTGCGGGTCTGGATGCCCCGAGTGTCGATCTGCGCCGCCGCGCCGCCGCCGCAGATCCACTCTTCAAGCCGCTCGCCGAGTGCCGCATCGCTCAGCTTCGCCCTGCCCCGGATTGCACACTCCCAGACAATCAGCACCCGCCAGCCCTGTCCCAGCAGCAGCGCACAGTCGCGCCGGTCTCGTTCAACGTTTTTACCAATTTTATCCAGCCAAAATTCCGTGCGTGTTGCCGGGACCTTAAAGAGATAGCAATCATGATGGTGCCAGAAGCAGCCGTGGGTAAAGATCACGCAACGGTAGTCATCAATCACAAAATCGGGCCTGCCGGGAAGGGCCGCATCCTGCACGCGAAATGCCAGACCGCATTCGGTCAGTAACGCAGCGAGCCGCTTCTCAATAGCGGTATCCCGGGTTCCAATAGCGCGCATATTTTTGCTGCGCGTGGCTTTATCATGTACGTCCGCCATGCTCTCCCCTTGTAGCCGCTCGCCTGCTGTAAAATAGCGTAATTATTTTAGCATCCGGACTCATAGTGGACTGATTTTTTTTAGCTGCTGTGCGATGATCCTACCTGTTATTAATCCAATATGTATCGTCTTATTACCCTCACTCTTCTCGACAGTGCTTAGCTCAGCTTTTATTGGCTGAGCTTTTTTTTGTTCGTCTACAAGTCATTCCACAAATAAATATAATCCTATCAAACATAATATTAAACTATATAAAACATCATCAAAATCAATAGCTAGGCAAATAGATATTCATTACGCAAATACAAAACCGCACTGAAACGTTTAGCAATAAATAATACTATTTACTTACATCATTCCTTTAAAAATAAATGAACTTCCTCGCTAGTATCAGAATTGTAATTCGGGTAGTTCTACAACCATTTACATAAACTATCATTCATAGGGAATGAATAATGAAAAGAAAAGTATTGGCGATTATCGTCCCGGCATTATTAGCCATGGGCACAGCACATGCAGCAGAAATCTATAACCAGAACGGTAACAAGCTCGATCTCTACGGTAAAGTCGATGGCTTGCACTACTTCTCTGATAACAGCAGCGCTGATGGCGATCAGACCTATGTACGTATGGGCTTCAAAGGTGAAACCCAGATCTCCGATCTGCTGATTGGCTTCGGTCAATGGGAATACAACATTCAGGCCAACAACACCGAGAGCAGCAGCAACCAAAGCTGGACCCGTCTGGCGTTTGCGGGCCTGAAAGCGGGTGACTACGGCTCATTTGACTATGGCCGTAACTACGGCGTGCTGTATGACGTGGAAGCCTGGACCGATATGCTGCCGGAGTTCGGCGGTGACAGCTATACCCAGGCCGATAACTTTATGACCGGTCGTGCCAACGGCGTAGCAACCTACCGTAACAACAATATGTTTGGCATGGTGGACGGCCTGACGTTTGCCGTTCAGTATCAGGGCAACAACGAAGATGCCGGTAACGGCAACGAAGGTACCAGCAGTCCACGTGACACGCGTCATGAAAACGGCGACGGCTGGGGTCTCTCCTCTACCTATGATTTCGGTAGCGGCTTCAGCGTGGGTGCGGCATATGCTTCATCTGACCGTACTGCAGATCAAACCAATCGTGGCAATGCGGCTGACAGCACTTTTGCTGGCGGTGACAAAGCGGATGCCTGGACCACCGGTTTGAAATATGACGCCAATAATATCTACCTGGCGGCAATGTACTCCGAAACCCGCAACATGACGCCGTATGGCAGCACCGACGGCAGCGACATTGGTGGTATTGCTAATAAAACGCAGAACTTCGAAGTGACCGCGCAGTATCAGTTCGATTTTGGTCTGCGTCCGGCGGTCTCTTTCCTGATGTCTAAGGGTAAAGATCTTAACTACAACGGCGTTAATACCGATGAAGACCTGGTTAAATACGCTGACGTAGGCGCAACTTACTACTTCAATAAAAATATGTCTACCTACGTCGATTATAAAATCAACCTGCTTGATGACGACGACCAGTTCTATCAGGATGCTGGTATCGCTACCGACGACGTTGTCGCGCTGGGCCTGGTTTACCAGTTCTAAAAACAGCTATATAAAAAGCCCGCTACTGGCGGGCTTTTTATTAATAGGCGGTAGCGAACCGTGTCTCGGTCGCTTTGTCTCGCTGCATCATAGCGAAGGCGATAATAAACAGCCCCAGCATAAAGGGAATTTCATACAGCTCCTCAATGAGATCCTGATCGCGGGCATCAAATAGAACCAGCGATGCGATAAGTCGGTGATGCTCTACCGCATCGGAAAACATAAAGGTGATAACCACCAGCAAAACGGTCCACAGGGGAAACGTTTCGTGGCGAAAGCGTTGTGCTATCTCCCTGCGCAATACGCCAGAAAAGAGCACCGGCAGCACCAGCGCTGCGATGAGCACCACCGAAATAGCGCGGAATATCAGCCTCGGCTCGTCAGGGAAATAGACCCTGCCCCAGCTTGTGCTGCGCCCTAACAGCACTACCCACCAGGCTACGGACCAGAGCCAGAAGGCCTTTTGTCCGGAGGTCAGGGTCCAGGGCTTGATCCAGCTAAGCGTAAAAACTGCACCAAAGAGCAGCCAAAGCGCCTGCCCGTTCTCAATCCAGCTTACCAGCCTCGCCTCGCTAACGGGCAGCGGGATCGCTGGAAAGAGTGGAAAAAGGATGGATAGAATAAATAGCAGTGCCGTCACAAACGGCAGCTGTGCGTCCAGTTTCATCGTTATTGTTACCTGGGGAAATAGTTGCTGGCTATACTAGCTGGCTATGTTTGTCGCTGCTTTGCGATGTGTGCCAAAGAGGTGGTACATATTCAGATAATGATGATTCACTGCGGAAAGGAAAGGCTACTACCTTTCAGAGTAGTGAATGCAATGAGTTGTGATGAGTATCGTTGAAAGCGGTACGGGTAAGTGCTTGAATAGTGGCGGAGAGAGGGGGATTTGAACCCCCGGTAGAGTTGCCCCTACTCCGGTTTTCGAGACCGGTCCGTTCAGCCGCTCCGGCATCTCTCCGTTTTGATGGTTGCCATCATGCCAGGATATTTGGCATTTTAACAGACCCAATCCGGTCAATTTTGTTCAAGTGACGAGTTTGCGAGCAAAGCGATGATAAAGTGGCCCTGGAAAGCAAATGAAGCATCACGGACGACAGCCTACCCCTGGGAAGAGGCGCTTGCCATGCCGATATTGGCAAACCTGATGCCAGAGGAGCAGTACCGTCTGGCACAGATGGCGGAACGCTTCTTACAGCAGAAGCGTCTGGTAGCGTTACAGGGTTTCGATCTCGATGCGCTCAAGAGCGCCCGTATCGCCCTGCTCTTTTGCCTGCCGGTGCTTGAGCTGGGGCTGGAGTGGCTCGATGGTTTTCATGAGGTGTTGATCTATCCGGCCCCCTTTATCGTCGATGACGAGTGGGAAGATGATATTGGTCTGGTGCACAGTCAGCGGGTTGTGCAGTCCGGGCAGAGCTGGCAGCAGGGACCGATTGTCCTTAACTGGCTGGATATCCAGGACTCCTTTGACGCCTCCGGCTTTAACCTGATCGTGCATGAAGTCGCGCACAAGCTTGATACGCGTAACGGCGATCGTGCCAGCGGCGTGCCCTTTATTCCACTGCGCGAGGTGGCTGGCTGGGAGCACGATCTCCACGCAGCTATGAATAACATTCAGGACGAGATCGATCTGGTGGGTGAAAGCACGGCCAGCATCGACGCCTACGCGGCAACCGATCCCGCCGAATGCTTTGCTGTACTGTCGGAATACTTCTTTAGCGCCCCTGAACTCTTTGCGCCGCGGTTCCCGTCGTTGTGGCAGCGTTTCTGCCATTTCTATCGGCAGGATCCCCTTGCACGATTACGTGCTAATGCGTCGCCTTCCATGTCAGGTCGCTATCGCGTTCAGTAAAAGTACGATTTGCGCTATAATTAACCAGTTAAATCAGCGGGTTAATTTTAATGTTGACACTAAAACAGGGGGCCAGTAATATGCGCCCCGTTCACACGATTCCTCTGTAGTTCAGTCGGTAGAACGGCGGACTGTTAATCCGTATGTCACTGGTTCGAGTCCAGTCAGAGGAGCCAAATTTCAGTCTCAGGACAGCACTATTCGTCCGGAGATGCTGTTAAAGCAGCAAATATGTAGACCCGGTTATCCTCTAAGGATCGCCGGGTTTTTTATATCATCAAATCTGGTAATCCAGCACCAGCTCATCTGGCTCCATCACCTGGCGCTTGATATCCTCTACAGAAAGACCTGCATTGCACAGCTCGATAAAGCGCCAGATATAATTGCGCTGGAGCTGCCCACGCTTGAGGCCCAGCCAGACGGTATTGGCGTCAAACAGATGGCGGGTATCCAGACGAATAAGGGTCCCCGCCTCCTGCTCGTTGCCTGATTGTTCAGCCACAATACCCACCCCTAACCCCAGCTCAACGTAGGTTCTGATCACATCGGAGTCCTGCGCACTCAGCACAACATCCGGGATCAGCCCCTTACGGCTAAAGGCTTCATCAATGCGTGACCGGCCGGTGATCCCCTGTCGGTAGGTAATCAGCGGCCAGCGGCTAATCTCCTCCAGCGTAAGCGGCGAGGCGTTAGCGAGCGGATGATCCTGAGGAATAAGCAGGCTGTGGTGCCAGCGGAACCACGGGAAGGCCACCAGGGCAGGATCGTTGCTCAGGCGCTCGCTGGCAATACCGATATCCGCCCCGCCGTTATGCAGCAGCGACTCAATCTCCTGCGGCGTGCCCTGAATCAGCTCGAGCCGGACCTCAGGAAAGAGCGCACGGAAAGATTTGATCACCGGCGGCAGGCTATAGCGTGCCTGGGTATGGGTTGTGGCAACGGTTAACACGCCAGAGGTATCGTTAGTGAAGAGGTCGGCGAGTCGGCGAACGTTACTCGCCTCATTAAGGATCCGCTCAGCGATGACGAGCAGCGCTTTGCCCGGCTCAGTCATACCCAGCAGACGTTTTCCCCGGCGGATGAAGATCTCAATTCCCAGCTCCTCTTCCAGCTCGCGAATATGACGGCTGACACCGGACTGCGACGTGTAGAGCATATTGGCGACTTCTGTCAGGTTATAGTCCCGACGCGCCGCCTCGCGAATTATTTTTAGTTGCTGGAAATTCATCCTGCCCTCCAGAGCCTTCAGATATGTCACTATTGTTAAAGTCTGAGGCCTGGCAGGACAAATAATAAAAACCAGCATCTTATTACTTTATGGAATAAAACTAGCCTACCAGCAGCAGTTCACGGTTCTCCAGAGTCGGGCGACTAACCAGCGACAGTAAAATATCTTTAACCGCCTGCGCCTGCGGTGACAGCGCCCCGTGAGCCGACGTATTCAGCGAGAGCGAAAGATTCATGGAGGGGGCAGTAATGCGTGCCATCCAGCCGTTTGCCGCACTGCACAGGGATCGCGCCGCAGATTCCGGCAGTACCGTCACGCCCATGCCGCTGGCAATCGCTGCGGTTAAGGTTGTGATAGATTCAATCTCACCGATGATTTTGGCCGTCAGGCGACGCAAGGAGAACGCTTCGTCAACCCGCAGGCGCACCGCGCTATAATCACGCGGCAGAAACAGGTTCATCTCCGCCACGGCGGTCAGATCGATGCTCTGTCCCGGACAGTCCCGGGTGCCCACCAGGTAGAGATCCTCCTTTAACAGCGGCTGGCTGGCGATCCCTGCCGCTGGTGCACGTTCATAGAGCACCGCCATATCCAGCTGGCCGCCGATAAGCTTATCGTTAAGATCGGTACCGCTATTTTCATGCAGATAAACCATCACGTCCGGCAGCTCGTTGCGCACGGCCTGCAACAGCGGCATGGTAATAGAGGACGCCGCCGTGCCGGGTGCCAGGCCAATGGCCACCTGTCCGCGCAGGGTCTGACCAACGTTATTGACAGCCAGCTGGGCCTGCTCACACTGGCGCAGAATGGTGCGGGCATGGGTATAGAGGATCTTCCCGGCCTCGGTGGGGGTTACGCCGCGCTTGGTGCGGATTAACAGCTGCTGATCCATCTCTCCCTCAAGCGTTGCCACCTGCTGGCTCAGCGCGGGCTGAGCGATATGTAGCACCTCAGCAGCCTGGGTCAGGCTGCCAATATCGACGATTTTTACGAAATACTTGAGTCGTCTGAAGTTCATTTTGCCTCCGGAACTAAACGCACAGGTTGATGCATGCAAGTCTCTTGTCGGAGGAGTTGCAAGATACTTGCCACTTTTTAAAAAGTGGTTTTGATTCTGCCTAACAGGCTGGATTATAAGCTTTTCTGATTACCGGTACGTCTGCCGCTACGAAAATCGTCCGATTTACCCTGCCCCATAAGGGGTAGTTTTGCACTCGTCTGGTGCAGCTTCATCATTTTTGCTGATGAATACGCCAGGTTGCTGCAAATCTCAGCAAACGATCGTTGAAACCCCATCGAGGCTTTGACAACGCTCTCCGCCATCGCTACTATTCGCCTCGTTCACACGATTCCTCTGTAGTTCAGTCGGTAGAACGGCGGACTGTTAATCCGTATGTCACTGGTTCGAGTCCAGTCAGAGGAGCCAAATTCAAAGAAGCCCGCTTTTTAGCGGGCTTTTTGCTTTTCAGCGCTTACTCTGTGGTACTGCGTGTAGTTTGAGCGCCAGCATCACCGACCTGAATAGCACGGCTGCTTTCAAAACGCGTTGTGCCGTCAGCGCTTGATGATGTTCTGATCACCGAGTGGTTTACAGCGCAGGAGGTCAGCAAAAAAAGCTGTAGCAGTACCACTCGCGAGAGCATTTTTTTATTCATAATGATTCCTTTTGAAAATTTCATTTCTATATAAAAGTATCGATAATATTTTTGGCAATATTTTGCCCCACCAACGGTGTTGGCTGAGGTATTGTGCGGCTTTCAGGTGGTGTGAGCGTTTTATAATGGTTACATTGATTAATTTTTAATAATGGATCTAGCGCTAATTGCCCGTCATTTACTAAAAAAAGCCCGATTCTTTTTATAAAAACTTATAAATTAAAGCCCGCTAATTGCGGGCTTTATCTTACTGATTAATCTCCTCTGGTAGGCCAGCGGTATCGTTCTCGTCCTCCGCCACCGTAAACCACGAATACCATGTATTACGTCGCAAATAACCTTTCGCCGTGATCGTGCGAATATTACGCCCCAATGCATCATAATAGAGCGTGTCGCTATAACCCTGGGTTCGCATTGACGCATCGGTCACGTAGAGCCAGCTGTCGAGGAAGTAAGGTTGATAGCTGCGTACCACCTGTCCTTTATTGTCATACTCAACCCGACCAGAAATAGCCCACCTTGGGTCGAACGTCTTGTCAGCCGTATCGGTATCAATTTCGCCATCCTCTTTTCGCTGCCAGGCTTCGCCGCCCGGCACCAGCGCGCACTGCTGTAGTACCCGGCCAAAGCCGTCAGAATAATTAACGACAATGGCTGTCTGCTGAAGCGGCTTACTCGGATCGTCAGGATCGGGGGTATCCGGATAGTTATCCGCCATCAACACCACGCCGTTTACCGGCATCCGATCGCTCTGTACGATCAGCGTCGCCAAAGGATCGTCCGGGTTGTCCTCCGCCCACCGATGGCCTGCAGGACGAACATGCCCATCAAAGGTAATAAAGCGGTTTTCCAGTAGAAACGACCAGCCATCATCACTTGCCGTATTCGCCTCGCTCTCTGTCACGCTGCCCATCCAGCTGAACATATCGCTGACGCTAATCGTGGCGAGCTGCTGGATATAGCCCACGGTCGTTGCCGCTTCAATAGCCTGCTCTACGCTCATGGAGGGATCGACTGGATTATCAGACACCAGACCAAATCCGACCGGTTTGCCCCCGTTCTCCGTACCGTAAACGCTGCCGCCTAATGCCTGTCCCAGCGCATTCAGCTGTACCTCTTGTGAGTTAGCGTTGATATCCTTCGTCCGCCAGGGCGTCAGAAAGCGGTAGTCATAGATCGCGGAGGTACTGTTACGGCTGTCGCTCTGCCCGGTGATGCAGAGAGAGTAGTCGTCATACTGATAGCTAACGGCGGAAACGAGCTTTGTTGACTGGCTGCTGCGGGGCAGATAAAAAGGCAGGTATGCGCCGCTATCACTCGTGAAAGAGGTAAAGCTATGCTCCGTACCCCAGAGCGGATTATCTGGATCATCTGACATGGCGACGTAGCCGAGTTTATCCCAGCCATAGTCTGTGGGTATGTCAATGCCCTCATAGGCCTCCAGCGCAATACTGTCCAGCACGGCAGTGCGCTGATGATCCACCAGCGCCAGCAGATCTGGCGGCGTGGTCACGTACACTACCTCATTCAACGACGCCAGATAACGCGTTTGGGCATCGGCCAGCAACCCATTTGGATCGCTTAAGGTTTCGTAACTAATGCCGCCTGCGGGCACGCTGTCATACACCAGCTGATTACTACGGCTGGTATTTGGCAGCCCCAGCCGCCAGCCTTGCGGATGGATAAGATGGATCACGGAGGTAAGGCTCTCCGTCAGGCGCAGCTTCTGCTGCTGATCGTCATAGGTGTTATCCCAGGCGTCGACGGGTAGATTGGCAGGATAGGGCAACAGGGGATGCAATGCCCTGCGCGGATATGCCACGCTAACCTGCTGCAGCGGCGTGCCGTAGTCGTCACGCACCAGCGTGACCTGCTGCACGACCGCAGGATCGTCCGCTCTCTGCTCATAGCTGCTGGCGATCTGCTCCAGGCCGAGCGGCAGTACAATCGGCATATCACCCGCCTGAACCAGCCGGACCTGCATACGTTGCTGGGTGCAGGCATAGGGTGCGATACTTGTGCCCTGCGTCCAGCTTTCACTGCGCAGCAGCGCGCCTTTCAGCGCCCGGTAAAGCCACCAGCGCGTCGTATCATCCGGCGCGTCCAGGACCTGGTCCTGACCATCTTCATATTGGGTCAGCAGGGTTGGGTTAAGCGTAATAGCCTCGCTGTCCCCCTGCCACGGCTCACCGTAGAGCGTCGTTTCGTCCGTCTCCCGCCCGCAGTGATACCATGATTTCGTCAGCAGCGTCGCAGCCAGCGGGGTATCATCCCCTGCCGGCAGCGCATCGTCACTGGTGTCTTCGGTCTCGACATAGCCAAACCCGCGGAACTCACGCTCCCGGCCATCATATACTCCCTGATAGTAGCGGCAGGTCTGTGCCAGCTGATTACCGGTGATCTCGTCGAGGGTGAGGGTTTTCACCAACAAGTGCATAGCGAAAGGCAGCGCGGGCACCGCCTGCGGATCTGCCTGCTTTTCGTCCAGCCACGATTGGGCCGAGCTGCGATAGCAGAGCGTATGGCTGGCCCCCAGGTTGTTATTCACGCCGTTAAGCAGGTAAGGTTTGGCGCTGTTAAACGGCAAGCGCCAGTGGGTCGGCGTGATATAGGGAATGGAGAGCACCAGCTCTGCCATCCCATCGCCCTGTACGTCAGCTACGGTTACCTGGCACAGGCGATCGTAGAAAACGTTTTCCGGCAAAAGGATCGGTCCTCCTGATACAAAACCATTCCCGCCCTGGTTGAGCCAGATCTGCACCCGATCGTGCTGCATGTAGATAATATCCGGCGTACCCGAGCCGTCAGTGTCCGCCAGCAGCACATCCTCTGGATTGAATGTATTTTCGTCAAGGCCAGCAATAGCAGGCAACGCCATGCTGACCGGCTGACCAAAACGGCCTCGCCCCAGGTTAGGCCAGCAGGTTACCTTGTCGTAGCGAATGCGGCACAGATGCGACTGGCCGGAGCCGAGCATATCGGCAAACACTACCAGCTCGCGGGCGTTGCGTCCGGGGATCGGCAGCTGGACACCTTTCTCCTGCGTAACGTCGAGACCTACGCTGAAGCTCTCCCCTTCGTTGGCATAGAAGCGTACCGATGACGGACCAATAAGCGTCAGGTCGGCCAGTCCGCTGCCCACCAGCGATGCAAACTGGGCCTGCGGATGAAAGAACTCCGTGGGCAGCGCACTGAAGGGGGTGAATCCGCTCCAGCTCTTATCCGGCCTCTGGGTGAAGAAGCCTGCCATGCCCGGCTGGGCCACAACCCAGTCCAGTTGGCCGTCACCGTTGATATCCATCAGCCGTGCGCTATCGCTCTGCATCGCCGGCACGCTGGGCAGAACCTGCCAGTCGGCATACGACACGCTGTCGCCGCCCTCCTCTCCGCGCTGTGGCGCGCGATAGCGCCATTCGCTGCCCATGCGGCACAGCACCCCTGGCAACCCTTCACCGTAGAGATCCACCAGCGCGTAGGGCCAGCTCTGCAGTCCCGGTAACGCTGGCATCTGCTGCCAGACAGTATCGTTGAGGGCAGCAGGTTGGCTATACTGTAGCTCCAGCGGCGGCAGCGACTGCACGTAGCCGTCGGTCTCATAGGCCAGGGTCTGGGCAGCGGTGAGCTGCGCTAGCAGCGGATTTTCGTCGTACTCCAGCAGCAGCCGGGAGACTAGCGCATCCTGCACTCCCAACTCAGCCTTAATGTGGTGGAACATCAGCACCTGACGGCAGAGGCGATGGACGCGGATCTCAAATCCATAATCGTAGCGGGAGAAAGGGTCCTGACGGGCTGGCCATGTCCCTGAGGCCGTAAATACAGGCGGCGTCTGAGGATCGACACCGCGTTCGCCGTAGTCAAATACCAGAGTGAAGTACCAGTCGACGCCAGGCTTATCTTTATTCCACAGATAGAGATCGGCGGCGGGATCGACGTTGCCATACTGCACCTGACTCAGGTAGCGCATGGCGCTGCAGTCGCGGCCATCGTCGCCCACGCCATCACTATTTTCTGCGAGGTAGGAGTAATAGACATGCTCACCGGTCGGACTGACCGACTCTTCCAGCAGCCACTGTGCCGTGTGCGAAGCATTCTGCGGGTCGCTGATGGACGCCGCCGTGGTTTTTCCCAGCAGGTGCAGGGAGCCGTCGCTGCCGTGCAGCAGCCAGAAATCGTCATTATCCGTCTTGCCTAACCAGTACTCGAGACGATTGAACGCTCCCTCTGTACGCGGCTGATAGCGGGTTACCGAGTAAGTTTGTGAAAATTTAACGTCACCATAAGCAGAACAGGTTGTTGGATTAGGCTCGCTGGCGCTACTGGCCGTTTTTACCAGCACCTCACCGTCCGTCCCCAGAAATTCATCACCGTCGATGTACTGCGGCACGCCGTGGCTGGTGCGCCGGGCAATGCGCATCGTTTCACAAAACCAGCCCACGCCGAACACGCTGTTGCCGCCGCCGCTGCTGTAGCTAAGCGACAGGTCAGGGGCAAAACCACGTCCGGCGGTGATGGGCAGCGGCAGCGCCATGCTGGCCAGCCCGCCTGGTCCTGCCTGACCCAGCGACTCTCCCATCCCCGTCAGCGCGCCGCCACCTTTCGGCAGCGAAGGTGGCGTGACGGAGACCGCTGAAGAAAATGCATTTTGTTGTTGCATGAAATTTCTCCTGAAACGGGTCGCCAGCAGGCAACCCGGTCTGTGTGTTACAGTGTATTAATCACCGCCTGCTCAAAGGTGCTTCCACCGTATACTGCGGTGTAGTGCACCTGAATGATGACGTCACTCAGCGATGCCAGCAGCGCCTGCTGTTCGGGTGAGGTGGCGTTTGGGAAGGCAATCTGCCAGTCCGAGACTGCCCCTGTGCCCTCGAACGGCAGGTAGCGCTCATCACCAAAATTCAGCACGAACAGGCCGCTGTCGTTCAATCCGGACGAGACGGCGATCTGCTGGCTGGCCCGCAGGTTAGTGACAATATTGCTGGCACTACTATTCGTGGTACTGCCGTTGAGGTAGTTGACCCCAGCGATGTCCGCCTTCAGCAGGGTCCGGCTGCCGGACTGGGTCAGCGTCATCCGCACATCCTGATACGGCCCTACCAGCGCAGGCAACGAGACGGTGACAGACTTAATCTGCCGCAGGTAGTGTCCCGGATAGTCGTTATCAAACAGTGATTCGCTGAGGGAGAACGTCGTCGTGCCTTCTGTCACCAGGCTACTGAAGGCCGTGCTATTCAGCTGTTTTAGCGATACGGTTTTGGTTAACTCCAGCCGACGCTCATTGCGTGACAGCCAGGCGGATTCCATCTGCTGCAGGTTCAGGGTCAGCGTTTCACCCACCAACAGGCCGTGATAGCTGTCGTTCCAGGCGCCGGTCTGAATAAAGGTGGAGGTCATATCTCCCATCTCATACTGCCAGCAGGCCTGGGCGCTCAGGCAGAGGGAGAGCACCGCGTCGTAGGCCTGGTAGTAGAGCGCGGAGAGCTGTCCGGTCAGCCAGTTATAGAGCGAGGACTGGGTAAAACGGGTGGTCAGGAAATTCAGGGTGGACTTCAGGTTATCCTGCTGCGCCTGGGCCAGTTGCAGCGAGGTGACTGCGCCCTGGCGGCGCACCGCCAGCGAGTCGAGCTGGGCGTTGAGGGTATCCACCTCCGACTGCGCCTGCTGGTACTGGATCTGCCACTCCTCGCTGCGGCGGCGGTAGCTCTCTGACATCTCCGTCTGATAGGCGGCGAGATTAGTAATATCCGCAGTCATCTGCAGCACGATACCCGCGGCCAGCGTTGGCGCACCTACCTCTTCACCACCGTCGGCGAGACCGAAGATATTCGGGATGGTTCGCATTGCCATACCGGCGGTAATCAGCGGCGAGGCGGCGGCCATTGAAGCCGAGGCGCTATCGTGCAACGCCATCGCGCTGGTCTCTCCGGCAGAGACGCCATTGTTGTAGAGGCTGAAGTAGTGATCGTAGCGCTGCTGGGCCATGCTGCGGCTGGCCTCCAGCGCGGTTTTATCCTGGTCCAGGGCATCAATGGCGTTCTGTCCGAGGGTCAGGGTGTAGGCAGAGATATCCAGCGCTAGCTGGGCATCAAGCTCCTGAAGGCCTGCCGCATCTTTACGCTCGTAATAGCTGAGCAGGGTTTGACCGAACTGGCTCAGGGTGGCGACGGCGGCGCGAGCGCTTTGTAGCATAGTGGTGAAGCGGTACGGCGGAATAGTAACCGTCATTCCGGTGGAGACGCTGATAAGCGAACCGCCCTGCACGCTCTGCTCCATCAGCAGCGTCGGGTTAACCGGCGGGGCATAGAGCGGGACGGTCATCGGCAGGCCGTCAATGGTCAGCTGGTGACGCAGGTTATAGAGACGGGAGTCGATCGTGTTCCAGTAGCCCAGCAGCTGGCTGTTGACCGGGGCCATAAAGCTGTCGTTAAGCGCGGTGTCCATAGCGGCGCTAAGCTGACCCGGGAAAGCGGGCAGCGCTGCGGTTTGCTGCTCAAAGCTAAGCAGATTCACATTGCTGTCAGCACTCTCTGCCAGCTCGGCCAGCATCTCGGGTGCCCAGTGGTTAACAATCAGAGTATCAGGGCGGATACCGAGCAGATCCTTCACCTGACCATACTGTAAGCGGGCAAGGCTCAGGCCGTCGTTGGTCAGCAGGCGATAGCTGGCGTCAGCCGCTGCCATCAGGGTATTGACGTAGGCCATAAACACCGCTTTCTGGTAGTGGATCGGATAGGCTGAAGCCAGTGCGTCCGGGTCTGTAGTCAGCCAGACGGCGGAGGACTGATTAGGAACAGAGCTGGTTTCGACCAGCGGGCGCACGCTCCAGTAGTCGGGTTCGGGGTACTGTTTACGGATATCACTACTGTTGTCTCGCCCGCGGGCCGCCGGGTCAAAGATGTAGTTGTACCAGGCCAGCGCATCGCTATACTCCGCCTCCTGGCTCAGACGCCACGCCACCAGGTACGGCATATAGAAGAACAGCTCCCAGAAGTAGAGGCCGTTCGCACCGCTAAAGTCCATCGGGACTGCGGTATCGTCCGTCATACCGGGTTCGAGAGTGAGCTGGGTATCCCAGTTAAGCAGTGCCTGAATGCTGGCGCTGGCTTTATTGATTAACTCTTTGGCGAAAAGAGTATTTAAACGGATGGGAGAGATTGGTGTATCGTCATTGAATTTGCTGTCCGCAAAGTTAAGGTAAACCGCCGTTCCCAAGGTGGGATCAATATTAATAGAAATATAAGGCGTGACAGGAACTTCAGTAGAGCGAATCAAATCAACCAAGTATTCCTGGTTTATTGAATTTCCTAGTGCATCAGTATAGCCATATGAGATATAGCGAGTAATTTCCGCGCTGGCAATCTCTTCTGAAGAGAAATCGGAGATGCTGAAAGACCAATTACTTTCGGTATCTGAAAAATTTGACTGAATAATACTACACTCTGACAACCCCGTTTGCCAACTATCTTGAGTAGGACTGCTGAAGACGTCGAATTGCCAAGGAGATGATGCGGGGTTTTTTAAGTCAACATAGAACTGAAAACCTAGTCCAGTAAAACCTGCCTCTGAACTAATAAAGTTAATTTCAATGAAAGAAAAGTTATTAAACTCCGTATCGAAGTAAAAATCTTCGATGGATACCTTGCCAACTTCTAACGCATAATTTTTCGAGAATTCGAAAGTAGCATACTCTTGAGCCGACGAATAACTCCAGGTGTAAGTAGAATCAAAACCAACAGCATTTTCGCCAATGGAATTTACTGATATCACCGAATCGGTATAAGCCTTAAATGCGGGGATATAATTAAAAGTAATGGTGGCATCCAGAACTGCCCCTGAATTAACGGGTACATTTGAGTATACATAAGCATTAAATTTTGAAGTAACAAATGTTTGAGGTATGTATCCGTTAAGTAAAAGAGAGCCTTCAGAGTTGTAGTCTACCGAAAAATTGTCGATTGATAATGCAGGAAGTTTTGCCTGTCCATAAAAATTGTCATGACTGTTTTCCTGCGCTATTACTCCAGTAATTTCAAACAGGCCCAGGGCATAGGCTGACTGAACACGCATCTGGGCTTTGTTAGAATCTGGATTATTTTGTTCTTCAGCTCGCGTCATATAAAGATATTGATATCGTGCTAAGGGAGTCGGCTCAGACCCCATACTGTTGGACTCTATCTGCACAATCGTAAACCAGTAATCAATTTGCAGGGAAAAATCGCTGTAACCAGTCAGCGATGGTGAAGCCGCAGCCTCATCTGCGTCATAGAGCGAAACATTGAGCACATCATCAGTTTTATCGTAGAGGCAGACGGTGCAAAGCGCATCTGAAGTGAAAAGCGTATTGCAATACGAAGTATCATTCGAATCTATTACTAATGCTTCGTCCGTTATAGACTGTAGAAAATAAGGTGCTGACCATGTATTACTAAAGTCACAGTATGAAGAATAGGCAGTAATTTCATCATAGGATTTAACGTCAGTGCCCTCCCCCACATTTCCGGCCTTCGTCTTTTCAAACCAGAATAAATATAACCTGTTGTTAAAAAATGCCAGCCTTGGTATGCCCTGTAACGCCTCTTCATTAATAGCGGTATTCATCGGATACCACTCTGACCAGGCACTGCTGGACGCGACGTTATCCACGTTCAAATCCATATCAAACGAGCGCCAGTAGTACTGCACCGGTGACGTAGTTGATTTTCCCAGGAAATAGTAAATACCCGTCGTCTGGTCGGTACTGTCCAGATACCCACTAACAATCGTCAGGTTCGCCACCTGCTCGAACTTGTTCAGGTAGTTCATCACCGCCTGCTGGGCCGTGTCGCTGTTGATGGTGTTCTGGTTAAGATCGGTAATCAGATCTTTAAAATAAGCGGTTTGGCTCTGGCGCAAGGTCGGGTCGATGTAGTTCTCCGGGTAGGTGTCCAGCTCTACCTCTCCGGCCCAGATATCATACTGGCTTAGTCCGCTTTTCCAGTTATCAATATTATCCTGATCGAGGAACTGGGTCTGGTAGCCCGGCTCCATGTTCATGGTGATGCCATTGATGTACTGCTGAATACTCGACATCGCCTGCGCCACGCGGGATGTCGGCACGGCGTTGCTGACCAGCGGGTCAATCAGCAGATACTCATAAACGTCTTCAGGGGTTTGCACCAGATTGACCAGATCGTCATTGCCGCTGGCGGGAATATACTGCCCCATATAGTAGGACAGCAGAGCGTTGCGCTGACGTTCGTTCAGGGATGCTGCTATATCAATGCTCATAATGTATCAACCTTTAAATTAAGGAATAAGCGCGACACAGCAATCTGTGCCACATTATAAAAAGGGTTGGAATTACTGCTGTCCGCTTTGTGCCGCGACCAGCGACTCTCCGGCAGCCTGCCAGGCATCCCAGGTCTCCGTCACCCCGCCGGGTACAAGTTCCCCTGTTGCCAGCAGCGGCGTCACCGACAGTCCCGTCTCCATTGACAGCG
Source organism: Pseudescherichia sp. (assembly GCA_032055545.1). Lineage (GTDB taxonomy): Bacteria > Pseudomonadota > Gammaproteobacteria > Enterobacterales > Enterobacteriaceae > Pseudescherichia. The sequence goes on from DAMBQR010000019.1 coordinate 63,174, forward strand.
TCTGCAGGCGCATCACGTAGTCCACTTCGGCCACCGTTTTTGCCAGTCCGCCGTCAAGGCCAGCGGTAGCATCTGCTACCTCGCTGTTCTCCCAGTCCAGCAGCAGCGCCAGCGCCTCTGCCGCCTGGGTTGCATCCGGCGTGGTGGTGTTATTGACCCACGCGAGATAGCCCAGCACCCGGTCCTCGTCACCTGCCACACCCAGCCAGTCGGCATAGCGGCTGAACCGGTAGAGCAGCGTCAGGGTGAGAGTTGTGTTGCTTACCCCGAACCAGTCAGGATGGGCAAGGAACAGGCTGAGGGTGGCCGGGGTCAGGCTGAAGGCGCTGCTGATGCCCGCCCGCTGGCCGACGGCGAAAAGGTTTGTCAGATAAGAAGCCGGAATCTGAGAAGGGTCGGTGAGTGCCGCGCCGCTGTTCATGCCGAGCGAGTCAGAGAGCAGGCGATACTCGCTGTCACCTGCCCACTGAAGCAGGAAGGGCGGCAGGGACTGGGCGGTGCTGAACATCTGCGCCAGAGCACTGTCGGCGATGCCGTTCTGCGTCAGGCGGGCCTGGTTGATGATGCCGGAGAGGGTACTCACCGCCTGCTCCCGGTCCGCATCGGTAGCAAAGGTAATATCGGCCGCGTCGATATCGGCGCTGACCATAGCGGTAATGGTGTCGTAATCAGCAGCGGCAGGTAGCACGAGACCATTACTGTCTATAAGGTCAGACAGAAAATCAGTATCCGCGACTAAAATAGGTAAGGTGGCTGGTAAAGTGAGCGTAGCTGGCTTACCGGAAGCAACTATTGCTTTGACATTTTCTGCTGTCAGCACACTATCCCATACGGTTACATCGTCGTAGCTAACGATGCCGTGCGTACCGGTATTATTCAGTGCACCGTTTTGACTTAAAGCCCAGCAGTTATCGCTCTCAGTAAGAATCGAACCTTTATAAGCAAGAGAAACAGATGACGTAATTTTGCCGTCCTCAGAATAAGCATACACTGTCACTGTTTTCTGAGTAACATCAGTGGCAATTGCCAACCAGAACCATTTATCAGGTTGCCAGCTTGTTTTTGAATTATCCGATATGGGTGGGGATTCAGCATCGTCTGATGCGATGCTAATATTAAGGTGATAACCTGATGCAAGGCCTATAAAAATGCCGGGGCTGGTACTACTATTGTATGCTGATGCATTTGCAATTACTGGAAAATTAACTGATGCACCTGAGGTAACTTTTACCCACATTCCAATGGTATAGCTTGATGTACCTGTTATAAGCGCATCTGCTGCAGATGTAAATACAGCATACTGTCCCTGTGTAGAGTCCAGCTGGATACCATGGGCTTTACCAAGCGGTGAATCATCAGGGATATCACCGCCATGGATATTCACACAGCTGTTATATTCAGGCAGCAACACGCTGGCAAAACTCTGCTCGCTCAGCAGGGCGGCAGGCAGCTGCTGCCTGATGCCGTTAACGAAATT
>DAMBQR010000020.1:0-61728 GCA_032055545.1 Pseudescherichia sp.
ATTTATCGAGAGCGTTAAATCCGATCTCTTCCCGGATGAGATTTACGTTTTCACACCGGAAGGGCGCATCGTTGAGCTGCCTGCCGGTGCTACCCCGGTCGATTTCGCCTATGCGGTGCATACCGATATCGGCCACGCCTGCGTTGGCGCACGCGTTGACCGGCAGCCCTACCCGCTGTCGCAGCCGCTGACCAGCGGGCAGACGGTAGAGATTATTACCGCACCGGGTGCACGTCCGAACGCTGCATGGCTTAACTTTGTCGTCAGCTCAAAAGCGCGCGCCAAAATCCGCCAGATGCTGAAAAACCTCAAGCGCGACGACTCGGTAAGCCTGGGCCGTCGTCTGCTGAATCACGCCCTCGGCGGCAGCCGCAAGCTGGCGGAGATCCCAGCGGAGAATATCCAGCGCGAGCTGGTACGCATGAAGCTGGTTTCCCTTGACGATCTGCTGGCGGAGATTGGCCTCGGCAACGCCATGAGCGTGGTGGTGGCGAAAAATCTACAGCAGGGCGAAGCCTCCGCTGTGTCTACCGCACCGAGCCACGGCCATCTGCCGATTAAGGGCGCGGACGGGGTGCTGATCACCTTTGCGAAATGCTGCCGTCCGATCCCCGGCGACCCGATTATTGCGCATGTTAGCCCCGGTAAAGGGCTGGTTATTCACCATGAGTCCTGTCGTAACATCCGTGGCTACCAGAAAGAGCCGGAGAAGTTTATGGCGGTCGAGTGGGATAAAGAGACGGCGCAAGAGTTTATCACCGAGATCAAGGTTGATATGTTCAACCATCAGGGCGCACTGGCGAACCTGACGGCGGCAATCAACACGGCCTCTTCTAATATTCAGAGTCTGAATACCGAAGAGAAGGATGGTCGCGTCTATAGCGCCTTTATCCGCCTGACCTGCCGCGACCGTGTGCACCTGGCGAATATCATGCGCAAAATCCGCGTGCTACCGGACGTGATCAAGGTCACCCGTAACCGAAACTAGCCCTATGACTCTGAAACGTTATGCGCGTATATGTGAGATGCTCGCCAGGCGCCAGCCTGATCTGACCGTCTGCATGGAGCAGGTCCACAAACCGCATAACGTTTCGGCAATCATTCGCACCGCCGATGCCGTCGGCGTGCATGAAGTTCACGCCGTCTGGCCGGAAAATCGGATGCGCATCATGGCCTCCTCCGCTGCGGGGAGCAACAGCTGGGTACAGGTCAAAACGCACCGCAACATTGCCGATGCCGTTGGGCATTTGAAAGGCCAGGGGATGCAGGTGCTGGCTACCCATCTCTCTGAGAAAGCAGTAGATTTTCGTGATATCGACTATACCCGCCCGACCTGTATTCTGATGGGGCAGGAGAAGACCGGTATCACCCAGGAGGCGCTGGACCTGGCGGACCAGGACATTATCATTCCGATGATCGGTATGGTGCAGTCGCTTAACGTCTCGGTCGCCTCCGCGCTGATCCTCTATGAAGCGCAGCGCCAGCGGCAGAACGCCGGCATGTACGCTCGCGACATCAGCACCATAGATTATGACGACCAGCATCGACTGCTGTTTGAAGGCAGCTACCCGGTACTCGCCCGCGTGGCGAAGCAAAAAGGGTTGCCCTATCCCGACCTTAACGCGCATGGCGAAATAGAAGCCGACGCCGCGTGGTGGGCCACTATGCAGGCGGCAAGGTAAGCGTATGCAGGGTCGGTTATTAGATGCTGTCCCGCTCAGTTCGTTAACCGGCGTTGGCGCGGCGCAAAGCAGCAAGCTGGCTAAAATCGGTTTAGTGAACGTTCAGGATCTGCTCCTGCACCTGCCGCTGCGCTACGAAGACCGCACCCATCTCTACCCTATCGCCGATCTGCTGCCGGGCGTCTATGCTACGGTTGAGGGCGAAGTGCTGAACAGCAACGTCACCTTTGGCGGTCGTAAGATGATGACCTGCCAGATCAGCGACGGCAGCGGCATCCTGACGATGCGCTTTTTCAACTTCAACGCGGCGATGAAAAACAGCCTCTCGCCAGGCCGCCGCGTGCTGGCCTACGGCGAGGCGAAGCGCGGCAAGTACGGTGCGGAGATGATCCACCCCGAGTACCGTATTCAGGGCGATCTCAGCACGCCAGAGATGCAGGAGACCCTGACGCCGGTCTATCCGACCACCGAAGGCATCAAGCAGGGAACGCTGCGTAAGCTGACCGATCAGGCGCTGGATCTGCTCGACACCTGCGCCATTGCCGAACTACTGCCGCCAGAGCTGGCGCAGGGGATGATGAGCCTGCCGGAGGCGCTGCGCACGCTGCATCGCCCGCCGCCGACGCTCCAGCTGACCGATTTAGAGCATGGCCAGCACCCTGCCCAGCGCCGCCTGATCCTGGAAGAGCTGCTGGCACACAACCTCAGCATGCTGGCACTCCGCGCCGGGGCGCAGCGTTTCCATGCCCAGTCGCTGAAGGCCAACGATACGTTAAAAAACCAGCTGCTGGCGGCCCTGCCGTTTAAGCCCACCGCCGCTCAGGCGCGGGTCACGGCAGAGATTGAACGCGATATGGCGCTGGATATCCCGATGATGCGCCTGGTGCAGGGCGACGTTGGCTCGGGTAAAACGCTGGTGGCCGCTCTGGCCGCATTGCGCGCTATCGCCAACGGCAAGCAGGTGGGGCTGATGGCGCCCACCGAGCTACTGGCCGAGCAGCACGCTAACAACTTCCGTAGCTGGTTTGAACCGCTGGGAATCGAAGTGGGCTGGCTGGCGGGCAAGCAGAAGGGCAAGGCCCGCCTTGCGCAACAGGAAGCGATTGCCAGCGGCCAGGTGCAGATGGTGGTCGGCACGCACGCTATTTTCCAGGAGCAGGTCCAGTTTAACGGCCTGGCGCTGGTGATTATCGATGAGCAGCACCGCTTTGGCGTCCACCAGCGGCTGGCGCTGCGGGAGAAGGGCCAGCAGCAGGGCTTCCATCCGCATCAGCTGATCATGACCGCCACCCCTATTCCCCGTACCCTGGCGATGACCGCCTACGCCGATCTCGATACCTCCACCATCGACGAGCTGCCACCGGGACGTACGCCGGTCACCACCGTGGCGATTGCCGATACGCGCCGCAACGAAATTATCGATCGCGTGCGTCATGCCTGCACTAACGAAGGCCGCCAGGCCTACTGGGTCTGCACCCTGATCGAGGAGTCCGACCTGCTGGAGGCCCAGGCTGCCGAAGCAACGTGGGATGAACTGAAGCTGGCCCTGCCGGAGCTGAACGTTGGGCTGGTTCACGGTCGTATGAAGCCCGCCGAGAAGCAGGCGGTGATGCAGGCGTTCAAGCAGGGCGAGCTACATCTGCTGGTAGCGACCACCGTTATTGAAGTGGGCGTAGATGTCCCCAACGCCAGCCTGATGATCATCGAGAACCCCGAGCGCCTCGGTCTTGCGCAACTCCACCAGCTGCGAGGCCGCGTTGGCCGTGGCGCGGTTGCCTCCCACTGCGTGCTGCTTTACAAATCCCCGCTCTCCAAAACGGCGCAGAAGCGTTTGCAGGTGCTGCGCGACAGCAACGATGGCTTTGTGATTGCGCAAAAGGATCTGGAGATCCGCGGTCCCGGCGAGCTGCTCGGTACCCGCCAGACCGGCAACGCCGAGTTTAAGGTCGCCGACCTGCTGCGTGACCGGGCAATGATCCCGGAAGTACAGCGCCTCGCCCGCCATATTCATGAACGCTACCCGGAGCAGGCCGCAGCGCTGATTGAGCGCTGGATGCCAGAGACCGAACGTTATTCCAACGCCTGATAACGCCCCGCAGAAACACTTTATAAAATTTATAAATGCAATCGTTTGCTTTTATGAGTTGCTCAGCTAAAATGCCCGCTTTTCCACCGTGGAATTGCCTGAGATGTCCGTTAACACCCTCGAGTCTGAAAATGCGCAACCGGTTGCGCAGCCACACAACAGCGAACTGATCTACCGCCTGGAAGATCGTCCGCCGCTGGCGCAAACCCTTTTTGCCGCCTGCCAGCACCTGCTGGCAATGTTTGTTGCGGTCATCACTCCGGCACTGCTGATCTGCCAGGCCCTCGGCCTGCCCGCCCAGGATACGCAGCACATCATCAGCATGTCGCTGTTCGCCTCTGGGGTGGCCTCAATTATTCAGATTAAAGCCTGGGGTCCGGTTGGCTCAGGCCTGCTCTCGATTCAGGGCACCAGCTTCAACTTCGTCGCCCCGTTGATTATGGGCGGCACGGCGCTGAAAACCGGCGGCGCGGACGTCCCGACGATGATGGCGGCGCTGTTCGGCACCCTGATGCTGGCCAGCTGCACCGAGATGGTCATCTCCCGCGTGCTGCACCTGGCCCGCCGGGTGATCACCCCGCTGGTCTCCGGCGTGGTAGTGATGATTATCGGCCTGTCGCTGATTCAGGTCGGCCTGACCTCCATCGGCGGCGGCTACGGCGCGATGGCGGATCACACCTTCGGCGCACCGAAAAACCTGCTGCTGGCGGGCGTAGTGCTGGCGGTGATCATCCTGCTGAACCGCCAGCGTAACCCTTATCTGCGCGTGGCCTCGCTGGTGATCGCCATGGCGGTAGGCTACCTGCTGGCGTGGTGGATGGGCATGCTGCCGCAGAACAGCGCCCCGACCAGCAGCGACCTGATCATGATCCCGACCCCGCTCTACTACGGCCTGGGCATCGACTGGAGCCTGCTCCTGCCGCTGATGCTGGTATTTATGATCACCTCCCTCGAAACCATCGGCGACATCACTGCCACCTCCGACGTCTCCGAGCAGCCGGTCTCCGGTCCGCTCTATATGAAGCGTCTGAAGGGCGGCGTGCTGGCTAACGGCCTGAACTCCTTTGTTTCGGCGGTGTTCAATACCTTCCCCAACTCCTGCTTCGGCCAGAACAACGGCGTGATCCAGCTGACCGGCGTCGCCAGCCGCTACGTAGGCTTTATCGTGGCGCTGATGCTGATCGTGCTCGGCCTGTTCCCGGCGGTGAGTGGCTTCGTCCAGCACATTCCTGAGCCGGTGCTCGGCGGCGCTACCCTGGTGATGTTCGGCACCATCGCCGCCTCCGGGGTGCGTATCGTCTCCCGCGAGCCGCTGAACCGCCGCGCAATCATGATTATCGCCCTGTCGCTGGCCGTCGGCCTCGGCGTATCCCAGCAGCCGCTGATCCTGCAGTTTGCGCCAGACTGGCTGAAAAACCTGCTCTCCTCCGGCATTGCCGCGGGCGGTATTACCGCTATCGTGCTGAACCTCGTCTTCCCGCCAGAGAAGAACTAGCCCTCTCGCGGCAGCGGTATTCACCCGCTGCCGCCGTAACACTGTCTCACCATTCCTTCCTTGAGCATTGCGCACAAATCGTGCATAAACTCCTTGTATGCTCATCGGGAAGGAAGACCATGAAACTGATTGGAAAAGTGCTGCTCTACATCGCGATCGCCCTGCTGCTGGTGATCCTGGCCTGCTATTTTCTGGTTCAGACGCGCTGGGGTGCAACGCAGGTTGGTCAGTGGGTCAGCAGCAATACCGACTATCACCTCGCCTTTGACGCCGCCGATCACCGCTTCTCTTCGCCTTCCCATCTGCTGCTCAAGAACGTCAACTTTGGTCGCAAAGGCCAGCCCGCGACGCTGGAAGCGAAGAGCGTGGACATCGGCTTGAGCAGCCGTCAGTTCACCGATCCCCTGCATGCGGACACCATTCTGCTCCAGGAGGGAACGCTAAATCTCTCCCCTGCCACCGCGCCGCTGCCGCTGAAGGCCGACCGCCTGCTGCTGAGCGATATGGCCTTTAACAGCCCGGCCACCGGCTGGGATCTCAGCGCCCAGCGGGTCACCGGCGGCATTACGCCCTGGGAGCCGGTGGCGGGCAACGTGATGGGCAGCAAAGCACAGATCCAGTTCAGCGCCGGCTCGATGACACTGAACGGCGTCCCCGTCAGCAACGTGCTGATTCAGGGCAGCATCGACAACAGCGATGTGACGCTGACCACCATCGGTGCGGATATGGCGCGCGGCTCGCTCACCGGCACGGCCCGTCGCACCGCTGACGGCGGCTGGATTGTTGACAGCCTGCGGCTGAACGACATCCGCCTGCAGAGCGATAAATCGCTGACCGACTTCTTCGCCCCGCTGACTACTCTGCCCTCGTTACAGATTGGCCGTCTCGAGGTGACCGATGCCCGCCTGCAGGGACCGGACTGGGCGGTGACCGATCTCGACCTCAGCGCTCGCGGCCTGACCCTGACGAAGGGCGACTGGCAGAGCGAGGATGGCCGACTGGCAATGAACGCCAGCGAGTTTATATTTGGCTCGCTGCACCTTTTCGATCCCATCTTTAACGCCGAGTTCTCCCCGCAGGGCATGGCGCTGCGCCAGTTTACCTCCCGCTGGGAGGGCGGCATGGTGCGAACCTCGGGCAACTGGCTGCGGGAAGGCAAAGCGCTGGTGCTGGACGACGCGGCGCTGGCGGGCCTGGAGTATACCCTGCCCGCTAACTGGAAACAGCTGTGGATGGAGCAGCTTCCCGGCTGGTTGAACAGCGTAACGCTTAAAAGGTTTAGCGCCAGCCGTAACCTGGTGATCGACGTCGATCCTGCGTTTCCGTGGCAGATCACCGCTCTGGATGGTTACGGTGCAAACTTACAGCTGGCAAGGGAGCGCCAGTGGGGTGTATGGGGCGGCAGCGCCAAGCTCAACGCCGCTGCGGCAACCTTTAACCGCGTTGACGTTCGCCGACCTTCGCTAGCGCTGGCTGCCGACCGCAGCACGGTCAACATCAGCGAACTGAGCGCCTTTACCGGCCAGGGCCTGCTGGAGGGAACCGCGACCGTTTCACAGGGACCGGAGCGGCAGGTGAACGTTAACCTCAACGGACGCGGCATTCCCCTCAGCATATTGCAGCAGTGGGGCTGGCCCGCACTGCCCCTCTCCGGCGGCGGTAATATCCAGCTCACCGCCACCGGCAGGGTCAACGCCGAGGCACCGCTGAAGCCAACGGTGAACGGCGAGCTGAAAGCGATCGACGTCATGAAGCAGCAGCTCAACCAGACGATGCGCAACGGCGAAATTGTGCAGTAAACTTACCGGGTTTACAGCTCGATGGTGAGCCTGTTCGCCCCGGCGCTCACCACCACGCCCCAATCGCTGCCAGCGGATGTACCGCCTTGCACGCCGCCAATCTGCTGTACGTTGCGCAAGCAGAGCGTCCAGCACTGTGCTTCGCCGGAACTCACTACGTGCAGCGTATTGCCTTCGCGCGTCGCCTTCAGGGTAAACACCACCGCGCCGTCATCACCCGGCACCTCACAGATGGCCTCGTGACCCTCTTCCAGGGCAAAGAGCTGGAAGGCGGTTCCCTCATGCCACGTGTAGTCCGGCCGCTGGTCGTTGCTACCCAGCGCCAGCAGCGTGTTGTTACGTACGTAAACCGGCAGGCTCATAAAGTCGTGCTGCTGTCTGTACCAGCGGCTGCCCTGTACCTCATCGTTGCGCCACAGGTGCGTCCAGCGACCCTTCGGCAGATAAAACTGCACGTCTCCCGCCTCGGAGAAGACCGGCGCGACCAGCACGGCGTCGCCGAGCATATACTGGCGGTCAAGGTAGTCGCAGGCGGGATCGTCCGGGAACTCTAGCATCATCGCCCGCAGCATCGGGGTACCCTGCTCACGGGCCAGCGCCGCCTGGCGGTAGAGATAGGGCATCATCCGGCACTTCAGCTGGGTAAAGTGGCGAACCACGTCGCAGGACTCATCGTCATAGGCCCAGGGCACGCGATAGGATTTGCTGCCGTGCAGGCGGCTATGGCTGGAGAGCAGTCCGAACGCGCACCAGCGTTTATAGACATGCGCCGGGGCAGTATTCTCAAAGCCGCCGATGTCGTGGCTCCAGAAACCAAACCCGGAGAGACCAATCGACAGTCCGCCGCGCAGGCTTTCCGCCATCGACTCATAGTTGGCGTAGCAGTCGCCGCCCCAGTGTACCGGGAACTGCTGCGCGCCCACCGAGGCCGAGCGGGCAAACAGCACCGCCTCGCGCTCGCCCACCGTCTCTTTCAGCACGTTCCACACCAGCTCGTTGTAAATATAGGCGTAGTGGTTGTGCATCTTCTGTGGATCGGATCCGTCGAACCACTGCACGTCGGTAGGGATGCGCTCGCCAAAGTCGGTTTTGAAGCAGTCAACGCCGATCGCCACCAGCTTCTTCAGCTCGTCGGCGTACCAGCGGCAGGCCTCGGGATTGGTAAAGTCATAGATTGCCAGCCCCGGCTGCCACTTGTCCCACTGCCAGAGCGAGCCGTCCGGGCGCTTGAGCAGGTAGCCCTTCTCTTTTAACTCCTTAAAGCGCGGTGATTTCTGGCCGATGTAGGGGTTGATCCAGACGCAGATTTTCAGCCCCTTCGCCTTCAGGCGGCGGATCATCCCCTCGGGATCCGGGAAGGTCACCGGGTCCCACTCAAAATCGCACCACTGGAAGGCTTTCATCCAGAAGCAGTCGAAGTGGAAGACGTGCAGAGGCAGATTGCGTTCGGCCATGCCGTCGATAAAGCTGTTTACCGTGGCCTCGTCGTAGTTAGTGGTAAACGAGGTGGTGAGCCAGAGACCAAACGACCATGCGGGCGGCAGCGCCGGGCGGCCGGAGAGCTGCGTGTAGCGGTTCAGGACATCCTTCGGCGTCGGGCCGTCGATCACGAAGTACTCAAGGTGCTCACCCTCAACGCTGAACTGCACCTTTGACACCTTCTCCGATCCCACCTCAAAGGAGACGCACTCGGGATGGTTCACCAGCACACCGTAGCCGCGATTGGTGAGGTAGAAGGGGATATTCTTGTACGACTGTTCGGTGCTGGTGCCGCCGTCGCGGTTCCAGGTCTCCACCGTCTGGCCGTTGCGCACCAGGGCGGTAAAGCGCTCGCCGAGGCCATAGACCGCCTCTCCCACGCTCAGATCCAGTCGCTCGAAAAGGTAGTTTTTTCCATGATGCGCATCCTGCACGTAGCCGCTGTTCTTCAGCTGGCTGCCGGTGATCCGCATCCCATTGCGTAGAAAATCCAGCGACCACGTTTCGCCTTTAGTGACCCGCGCGGTGAGATTGCCCGAGGTCAGAGATGCGAACGTCTCGCTGTTTTGTACTTCAACCTCAACGTCTTTTTGCACGTTCAGCGGGTAGTGTGGGCCATTATCCAGCGCGCCCTGGAAGTGCTCTATCCGCACGCCGATCACACCCTCCTGTGGCGAGAAGAGGCGCAGGGTGAAAAGGGGCGTATCCAGCTGCCACGTCCGCTCGCGCACGTCGCGCGGCGCGGCATGGATCAGCAGCTCACTGCCCTGCTGCTCCACGTCAAAGACCTGCACCGGAGAGATCACGTTAAGGCCGGGTTGAATAAGCCAGTTTCCATCACTGATTTTCATGTTCTGTTCCTTTTAATGCGTTAATTCTTTGCCGATCGGGTCCTGGTCAAACGCCTGCTGGTTGCGGCGTGCGCCCACGGCGAGCTGCTGCATCATGGCGGTCAGGAAAGGAGTTTTCAGGGTGTAGAAGCGTTTGGCAACGATGGCGCTCAGCAGGTAGCAGACCGCCGGGACAAGGGTGAAGAGGGCAACAATAATGGTGATGGTGGTGCCATTCTGCGCTTTCGCCGCCGCATCGTAGCCGCCGCCCGCCAGCGCCCAGCCGATCACCGCCCCGCCGAGAGCCAGGCCCAGTTTCAGCACGAACAGCGTGCCGGCAAAGCTGATCCCGGTCAGGCGTTTACCGTTGCACCACTCGCCGTAATCAACGGTGTCGGACATCATGACCCACTGGATCGGCGTCACCAGCTGGTGCAGAACGCCAATCACGAAGATAAAACCAAACATGGTAATACTGGCGCTCATCGGCACGAAGAACATTGCCACGCTCAGCACCGCCAGCGCTGCGTTGGTCCACCAGAAGACGCTGACCTTACACTTCCAGTCGGTGAGCGGCTTCGCCAGCGCGCTGCCGATCAGGTTGCCAACGCAGTAAGTGGTAAGGAAGGCAACGAACGTCTCCGGCTGCCCGAGGATCCAGGTGACGTAGTACATCATCGCCCCGCCGCGCACGCAGACCGCGAGGATATTCAGTAGCGTCAGAAAGCCAACAATGCGCCACTGGTCGTTGTTCCAGATATCGCGCAGATCTTCCCGCATTGGGGTGGTGCTCGGCGGCACCTGGATACGTTCGCGGGTGGTAAAGAAGCAGAAGGCGAGCATCAGGAACGCCACCACCGACAGCACCGCAATGCCGCCCTGGAAGCCCAACGCCTTATCATCCCCGCCGATGAGATGAACCAGCGGCATCATCAGCACCGTGGAGAGCATGCCGCCCGCCGTTGCCAGCACGAAGCGCCAGGACTGGAGCGAGATGCGCTGAGTGGGGTCATTGGTGATCACCCCGCCGAGGGCGCAGTAGGGGATATTAACCACGGTGTAGAGCAGCGTCAGCAGCGTGTAGGTCACGGCGGCGTAGATCAGCTTGCCGTGATGGCTGAGGTCCGGCGTGGTGTAGGCGAGCACGCAGACGACACCGAAGGGGATAGCGCCGAACAAAATCCACGGGCGGAACTTGCCCCAGCGGCTGCGGGTGCGGTCGGCAATCAGGCCCATGCAGGGGTCGGAAATGGCATCCAGCGCGCGGGCCAGCAGGAACATGGTACCAACAAAGCCAGCGGGAATACCAAAGATGTCGGTGTAGAAAAACATCATGTACAGCATGACGTTATCGAAAATGATATGACTGGCGGCGTCGCCCATGCCGTAGCCTATCTTCTCCTTCACGGAGATAATCTGACTCTTCATTTTTCTTATCCTTCAGGTAAGGAGACGTTCTGAGACCGGTTGCAGACGTTGTAAACCATCCCCCTCAGCGCGGGTATTCCGTTTTCTGGTTATCAGATTACGATTCTTGTTTTCTGTGATCGCGGTGGGCTAAAAAGGTGGATTCGATTGTAACTTGCGGAAACTATAGGGTTTTAACCAAAACGGCGGACGGCAACGAAACGGGACAGTGAAAAAAGCGCTAATAGATGTGTGTAACGGCAGGAAAGTAGCTATAATGCGCCCGCCTCCATGTAGCAATGCAGGCGCGGAAGATCGTCGTCTCCGGTGAGGCGGCTGGACTTCAAATCCAGTTGGGACCGCCAGCGGCCCCGGGCAGGTTCGACTCCTGTGATCTTCCGCCATTTCGCTCGAATTAAACCGCACTTTTCCAGGTAAAATCTCCTGTATTACCTGCACTTACTACCCATTACATTCTCTGACAGTAGAACTTGTTGTTAGATCGGATAAGCATTGCTCCCGGCCTGATAGCCGAGTTCGAAACATTACTTAATGCAATGAGGGATAAGTGCTATCGCAGCAAGATTCACCCTCAATCTCTGGCATACTACGCATGCTTAGAGAAGCTAACGTGGAGGGGCTATGGCGGATGAAAACTTAATGCAATCACCAGCAGGCGAATTTCTGATGTTCACCAGTGGTGATGGCAAAGTACACATCGAGTGTCGTTTCGAAAGCGATATGCTGTGGCTCTCCCAGGCAATGATTTGCGAACTTTATGGCAAAGCTAAGGCAACCATAAGCGGTCACATAAAGAACATCTTCGAAGATGGTGAACTTGATGGAAATTCAGTTGTTCGGTTTTACCGAACAACTGCCGCTGATGGGAAAAACTACCAGGTTCAATACTTTAGCTTACCGCTTATTCTTGCTGTAGGTTACCGCGTCCGCTCTCCTCGCGGCGTCCAATTCCGTCAGTGGGCAACCCAAACGCTCCAGGCATACCTCATTAAAGGATTTGTAATGGACGACGAGCGGTTGAAAAATCCGCCTGTTGGCTCATCCGTTGTGCCTGACTACTTTGATGAGATGCTGGAACGCATCCGTGATATCCGTGCCAGCGAACGGCGGGTGTATCTACGGGTGCGGGAGATCTTTGCGTTAGCCGCCGACTATCAGCCGTCCCTAAAAGAAACCACGCAGTTTTTTCAAACCATCCAGAACAAGCTGCATTTCGCCTGTACTGGCCATACTGCCGCAGAACTTATCCACCAGCATGCCGACGCAAACCAACCGCATATGGGCTTAACCAGTTATAAAGGCGAAGAGGTGCGTAAATGCGACGTAACGGTAGCTAAAAACTACCTTAACCAGGATGAGGTCAGTGAACTTAACCGCGTAGTTAACATGTGGCTGGATTTTGCCGAAGATCAGGCTTGTCGCCGTAAGCAGATCTTTCTTAATGACTGGCGAGACAAACTGGATCAGTTCCTGCAATTTAACGACCGAGATGTCTTACAAGGTACAGGTAAAATCAGTAAGAAACTGGCTGATGAAAAAGCGCAGGCAGAATATAGTCAATTTGCCGAGCAACAACGACGCTTAAAAGAAGCTGAAGGTGAGAAGGATATCGCTGCGTTGCTTCAGTGGGAAAAAGAACCCAAAAGTTAGCCTTAAACGATAACCAAGTCTTTAAAATATATAATGCCGCTGTGCTATTGAAAGCACAGCGGTTACTTCAGGTTCACCTAAACACCCTTTCCCCAATCCCCTTAATCACCCCGTCGCTCACCTTCATCTCGGCATCCGTTTGGGTGATATAGATTGCCATATAGACAGGTTGTTCCCCCTTGGGATACACAGCAGCGATAATCGCCCTTGAGCCGTAGCCGCCTGCGCCGGTTTTATCCGCGATGGCCCAGCCTTTGGGCAGAGCGGCGCGCAGCAGGTTGTCGGCCACCTTGTCATCCCGCATCCAACCTTCCAGCACCGTTCGATGCGACGGGGTTAGCAGCGGCGTTGCCAGCAGCGTATGCACCCCTGCTGCCATCTTTTTCGGGGTAGAGGTGTCGCGCTCATCCCCTGGCGTAGCCTCGTTAAGCGTTGGCTCGGTGCGATCCAGCCGGGTGATGGTATCGCCACTCTCACGCATAAAACGCGTCACCGCTGCGGGGCCGCCAAGGTAAGCCAGAATGCTGTTGCCCGCCGTATTATCGCTATAGCTTACCGCCGCCGAACACAGGGTTTGCAGCGTAATGGTCGCCGGAGCAACATAGTTTTTGGTGATCGGAGAGTAGCTCAGCAGCTCGTCAGGCTTAATGGTAACCGTCTCATTCAGCGAGCCAGAGGTATTGTGTAAGCGATCAAGCAACGCGGCGCAGGCGAGAACTTTAAAAGTACTGGTTAAGGGGAAACGTTCGCTCTGACGGTAGCCAAAAATTGGCTGACCCCCAGCATTAACGATCGACATGCCAATCTTACCCGGCATGCGCATCTCCTCCTGTTTCAGGAAGGCCTGTAGCCCTTCGGTATTGATTGCCTGAGCCGACTGGCACAGGGCGCAAAGAAGAAACAGTACCCCGCCGATAGTGCGCTTCACATCAGAATTCCTTTTCGTTAATCACCATGTCACGACATTAGCATACTCTGTCTTACGCTACGTGACAGGTGAACCGCCTGGCGCATTTGGACTATATACAAACTATATAGAAAATATCACGCTACTGTTATATACTTTCTATATAGTCATAAGAGAGAGGTAAATCATGGCTCCTGGTTCTGCAACTAACGCCATTGCGACCGCTAAACGCCGTTCACGTAACGTTAAAAGCAAAGCGGAAACCCGCGCACCCGCTGCGCCGAAAAAGTTTCTTTTCCAGCTGCGCGCGCGTGACAACGAGTACGGCGTAAGCGAAGAAACCTTCACCCGCCTTATGGAAGCGCTGGAGCTTAACCAGACTGAGTTAGTCCATAAGGCGTTGCGCTACCTGGCGCACGACGTTTTACCGGCGTATGAACTAGATAACGGCCCGCTGACTGACAAACAGCATGCTGCCATCAACCGACTGTCTGGTATGGAAATCACAGACGAAGACCTGGATTCGCCATTATTTAAATAAGCAGGAAGCATATGGCTCATAACTTTAATCCTTTACCGGCAGCTGGCGATATACTCTGGTGTAAATTCCCGCATGATGAGGACTTAGGCAACCCGGGGCCGTATCCGCGCCCTGGGCTTGTTCTGAACGTGTTTGCCGACCTTCATGCAGTGCTTATCACCTATGGGACGTCACAGATCGGTAAAGTTTATGATGGTGAGTTTGTCATTGATGATCAACTCGATACGGCCGGACTTGGCGTTCCGACTAAATTCGACCTGAACAGACTTCAAAAACTACCTTTTAACGATGTATGGTTTCATTCATCACCCGGCGTCACGGTCACGATCCCATTACCAAAAATGGGTATCATCCCGCCGACGTTTATGCCCGTCATGCGTGCTGCCTGGATGAAACGGCCTGCTAAAAAATAGCCCCTAATCTGGATTAGCGAACAGCCTGCCACAACTCGCCACGCCTCACGTTACGGTAGCGCGACGGCGGGATCTGATAGCGTTTTGAAAAGACCCGGGTAAAAGCCTGCTGGGAGTCAAAACCGTATTTGCAGGAGATGGTAATGATGCTCTCCTCGGTCTCGACTAAATCCTTTGCCGCCTGGCTGAGTTTTTTCTCGCGAATATATTGCGCCAGACTAATATGCATTACTTGGGAAAATACTCGCTGAAGATGCCATTTGGAGTAGCCCGCTCGGGCGGCGACCTCTTCGATTCTCAGCGGCTTATGCAGGTTATGCTCTATCCAGCTGGCAATATCCTCAATGATATTTTCTGTTTTTACCATACATTAACGCTCCGGTTAAGTTGCCAGCGGATAGGGGTATTTTATTGTGCGCATGGCTCAGCGATATATTTCCGCAACGCCATGCATCCGGTTATCACCGGAGGTCGATATGATCTTATAGGAGGTTGCGCCTTTCTCACTGGCTTCATGAGATAACGCCTCTGACAGATCGTCCAGAGAGTAAGCGTTGCTGGCGGAGACGACGCCTATTTTCTCTTTACCCGTTGAATCGACAACCGGTTCAGCGGCAATGGCTGCGTTATATGACCCAAACCCCATCAGCAATGCTGCGAGCATTAATTTTTTCATAGCGATAGCCTCGTTAAAAATAAATGTTCATCAATAATGAGATACTGCCCTCAGGTATGAATATAGGCGGTGCGCCTGTCGGAAAACTGACGGTTATCTGACATCCTTGTCAGAATAGTGAGGTTTTACTTAACTTTATTTAACTATGATAATTTGACAGAAATAATTATTTGAAAGCCCTATTAATTATCAGCGGCCTACGCGGGCCTGATGCGCAGCAGAGTAGCGCTCGCCCACTATTTTAACCGTCTCAAGCACCTGATTAATTTTCTGCAAATCGTTTTGCGAAAGAATAATCTCTGCTGCGCCCAGGTTCTCCTCCAGACGGTGCAGTTTGGTGGTGCCGGGAATCGGTGCAATCCACGGTTTTTGTGCCAACAGCCACGCCAGGGCGATCTGGGCAGGGGTTACGCCCTTCTCGGCCGCCAGCGCGGTCAGCAGATCGACCAGCTTTTCATTGGCCGCCAGCGCCTCGGCAGCGAAACGCGGCACGCTGCGGCGGAAGTCATCCTCGCCAAAGGTGGTATTCGCCTTAATCGCACCCGTTAAAAAGCCTTTACCCAGCGGGCTGAACGGGACAAAGCCAATGCCTAACTCTTCCAGCAGCGGCAAAATCTCCTGCTCTGGCTCGCGCCACCACAGGGAGTATTCGCTTTGCAGCGCGGTAACCGGCTGCACCGCATGGGCACGGCGAATGGTCTGCGCGCCCGCTTCGGACAGGCCGAAGTGTTTCACCTTGCCCTCGGTAATCAGGTCTTTTACCGTTCCGGCAACGTCTTCAATAGGCACGTCAGGATCGACTCGGTGCTGGTAGAGCAGATCGATAACGTCGGTTTTCAGCCTGTGCAGCGAACCCTCTACCGCCTCGCGAATATGCTCCGGACGGCTGTTTAAAATCTGCTGCTTATTGTCATCGCCAAAGGTAAAGCCAAACTTGGTGGCGATTACGATCCGATCGCGAAACGGCTTTAAAGCCTCCCCAACCACCTCTTCATTCAGATAGGGACCGTAGACTTCGGCGGTGTCAAAAAAAGTCACGCCACGCTCCACGGCAGCGCGGATGAGTTCTATCGCCTGGCGGGTATCGGTTGCCGGGCCGTAGCCGTGGCTCAGGCCCATACAGCCCAGGCCCAGGGCCGACACCTCAAGACCGGATTGACCAAGATAACGTTTCTGCATTACGTCGTACCTCCCTCTATTGATGTGCAAAAAGCATAACCCAGAGGGATTTATCTGATTAGAGCTGATATCTGCTTGAGCTAATTAGTTCAGCTCATTAATTCTGCGCCTGCTCCAGCGCTTTTTCTGCCCTATTGGCGGCATCGGCATCGCCGTTGCTACGCAGGCCCTGAGCGAGCTGGCGCAGCTGTCCGGTGCTCAGCCCTACCCGCAGGCTGGCTTTAACATGAGCCAACAGCTGAGACTCCACGCCCGGCATAGCGGCTAACGCGCCGACGGTCGCCAGCTCGCGGCTCTGCCAGTCCAGGTTGTCGCGGGCAAAGATATCGCCGAAGAGGTGGGTTTGCAGGAACTGGTTTATGACCGGGGCGAAGTCAAACAGCGGCCCCTGCACTGGTGCGCCGGAGATGGTGGTCTGGTTGGCCGTGCCGACGCGTCGAAGCTCGTCGCCAACGGGAACGGGAGCGGCAGGCTCTTTACCCTGCACGTCGTTGATGCCGCGCGCTTTGCGTGCCTCTACTACCTTCATTAGCTCTCCCAGCGCATTGAGGCTGCGGGGAAAGCCGGTGTAGGCATAAAGCTGAACGAGGATCTCTTTGGTCTCGTTTACCGTCAGGCCAGCATCCAGCCCTTGGTTAAGGGCGGCGTTGAGCTTCTCTATATTGCCAACCGCCATAGACGCCGCAATCAAAGGGATGGCCTGCTGGCGGGCGGTGAGCGTATCGGCGGTGGTGTGTTGTTCCTGCATTTCTGATGCTCCTGAGGTTACGGGAGCGGCAGCCGAGACCTGGCTAGTGCTGAACATCAGCAAGGCCGCTGCCGCAAGGGTTTTAACGTGCGTGGTATTGTTCATCCGTCACTTTCTCCATCCAGTCAGCCACCTTACCTTCCACCACGCCGGTTAATGCGAGATGCGTCATGGCGCTATCCGGCGCAGCGCCGTGCCAGTGTTTGACCCCAGGCGGACACGACACTACATCACCGGTTTTGATTACCTGCACCGGCTGCCCCTCCTGCTGCGTTAGCCCCGTACCGGAAGTAACAACCAGTCGCTGCCCTCCCGGATGGGTATGCCAGGCCGAGCGCGCGCCTGGTTCGAAGGTGACATACGCGCCCGATACACCGATATCTTTATCCGCTGCAAACAGCGGTTCAACGCGGACCTGACCGGTGAAGTTCTCCGCCGGACCGGGAACCGATTTCTGACTACCAGCGGGTGCGATATGGACCAGAGCATTCTGCTGCTGAGCAATAGATGAGAAGGCGACAAAAGGCAGTAACAGTCCGAGACAGCTGAGTTTTTTCATCATGCCGTGCATCCTTTGGGTTAAAAGTCACTGTGATTCTGGCAAAGGGTCGATGTCGTCAGGCTGACGAGCGCCTGACAATCTTGTCAGTTAATGCCCCCAACGCTCTTTCCGGCGTGGCCTCTGCGGACGGGTTCTTTTCCTGGTAAAGCTCATCGGCAGCGACGGCAAACGTCAGCCCAAAGGTGTTTACTCCGCCTTCGCTGCGGGCAAAAGCCTCCCCTCGGTGCATAATCGCCACCGCACGAACGATCGCCAGGCCCAGGCCGTGATGGGTATCGCTTTTGGCGCGGGAGGAGTCCACCCGGTAGAAGCGTTCGAAAAGACGCTCTAAATGCTCCGGCGCAATAGGATCGCCGGGGTTAGATACCGCCACGCAGGCCTGCTTTTCGCTTTCGCTTAGCCTGACGATCACCGTGCTCTTGGGCGGAGAGTGTCTTGCGCCGTTCTCCAGAAGATTTGCCAGCGAGCGATGAAACAGCCGCCGATCAATGTGGGCGATGACATCACCTTCAACGTGCAGAGAGAGCTGCTTTTCAGCGAAGGAGGGCTCAACGTACTCGGCTGTTTTTAGCGTCTCCTCGCGCAGGGAGACTTGGGTCAGCTGAGAAGCGTGCTCGCCCGCATGGGCGTGCGACAGGAACAGCATGTCATTAACGATAGAAGTCATCCGCTCCAGCTCCTCCAGATTAGAACCGAGCAGCTCCTCAAGCTCCTCCAGCGAACGCCTGCGGGATAGCCCCAGCTGGGTCTGGCCGATCAGGTTGGTGAGTGGCGTGCGTAGCTCATGGGCCACGTCGGCGTTAAAGCTCTCAAGCTGCCGCCAGGCCACTTCCTGACGCTCCAGCACGCCGTTGAAGGATGACGCCAGCTGCCGCAGCTCCTCCGGCAGCGCCTCTGCATCCAGCCGCTGACCGTGATCGCCCGGCGCCAGGTGCTGAGCCTGATCGCTGAGCGCCCCTACCGGACGCAGACCCACTCGCGCCACGGTGTAGCCCAGCAGCGCCACAATGGGTACGCCCAGCACGATGATGATAATCAGCGTGCGGGTGAACGCCTCCAGCGTGCCCATATAGGGGGTCGAGTCGATAGCCACCACATAGCGCAGATTGGGGCGCTCGCCCCTGGCAGGAATGGTTTTCACCAACACGAACAGCGAGCAGGCGTTTCCGGTTGCGCCTGGTACCTGATTGACACCCTCTTTTAGCGCGGACCAGCTCACGCCCACCGGCGGGGCGCCGCCCAGGCTAAAACGAGCATCGTTACTGACGATCCAGTAGCGGACCCGCTCCCCCTCCGAGCTGGCCAGATCGGTAAACTTATTTGCCAGTACCGGCCAGCTCTCTACCGACGTGCGGGATGCAATCCAGGGCCGCATCAGAGATTCACGGAAGAGCAGCTCGTTGTGCATCTGCTTTTGCAGAGACTCATGCAGCGAACTTCTCAGCACGATGCCAAAGACCGCGACGATAAGCAGGGCACTGATGGCGAACATCAGCGCCAAATGGCTGGAGATAGCGCGTTTAAACATGCTTTTCGCCCTCGTTCAAGGAGGAAATCAGGAGCGGATCTCAAGGACATAGCCCATTCCGCGCACGGTATGCAGCAGCTTGACCTCAAACGGCATATCAATCTTGGCGCGGAGGCGCTTAATCGCCACCTCAACGACATTGGCGTCGCTGTCGAAATTCATATCCCACACCTGCTCGGCAATCATCATCTTTGACAGGATCTCTCCCTGATGACGCGCCAGCAGGCTGAGCAGGGAGAACTCTTTCGCGGTCAGCTCCAGCCGCACCCCGGCGCGAAATACCCGACGGGCCAGCAGATCGAGGTGCAGATCGTAAATGTGGATCTGGGTGATATCCGTCCCCTCCGTGGATCGGCGGCGCACCAGGGCCTGAATGCGGGCCACCAATTCAATCAGCGAAAAGGGTTTCGGGAGGTAGTCATCCGCGCCAAGGCGCAGCCCTTTCACGCGCTCATCAACCGAGCCGCGCGCCGAGAGCATCAGTACCGGCGTCTGCTTGCTGACCCGCAGCCCCTCCAGCACCCGGTAGCCATCCATTCCGGGCAGCATGACGTCAAGGATGATGGCGTCATAGTCATACTCCAGGGCGTAGTGCAGGCCCTCCGCACCGTTGGCGGAGACATCGACGGTAAAGCCCGACTCACCCAGCGCGCGGCTGAGGTAGGTCGATGTTTTCTCTTCATCTTCAACCAGCAGCAGTCGCATACGCAGTGCCCTCTCTCGCTTTGCCGATGCGCGGCATGATGAACCATCTTACGTCAGCGCGACCAACGGCTGGCTGACAGCTTCCTGACATTTCTGTCAGCTACGGCGGGCTTGCAGTGCCATCGTCGCACTCGTCACGGTAAACAGCGCCATCACCCAGCCCATGGTCCACGGCGTGCCGTCGCTCACCAGCGCCAGCAGCAGAGAGGAGATGATGCCGCTGCCGTACTGCAGCGATCCCATCAGCGCCGAGGCAGAGCCAACAAGGTTCGGCACGGCATCCAGCGCGACGGCGGTAGAGGTGGCTGCAATAATGCCGTTCATCGAAAAAAGCACGAATACCGAGGCGGCTATCAGCAACGCGCCGCCGACGTTGAGCTTCGTGCCGATCGCCAGCACGAGTGCGGCGACAGTGGCGATCAACACGGCGATCTTCAACAGCCTCTCCAGCGAATGGCGCTGCACCAGGCGGCGGTTCAGCATGCTCATGCCCATTACCCCAACAATATTGATCGCGAACAGCCAGCCGTAGTGCTGCGGATCGATGCCGAAGTAGGTGATATAGACAAAGGGTGAGCCGGTAATAAAGGCGTAGACCGCCACGTAGTAAAACGCCAGGCAGAGGGTGAAGCGCATAAAGGTCGCGTTGGTCAGCAGCGCCCAGTAGTTACGAAAGGCGCTGGCGAGCGAGGCCTGGACCCGCTTCTCTTCCGGCAGGGTTTCCGGTAGCCAGAATAGCGAGGCGAACATTAGCGCGCCAATTACCGCCAGCAGCCAGAAGATGGCGTGCCAGGAGGTAAACTTAATCATCTGCCCGCCCAGCAGCGGTCCGGCGATGGGGGCGATAGCCATGACGATCATCAGCGTTGAGAGCATCTGCGCCGCCCTTGTGCGGCTAAAGAGGTCGCGGATCATGGCGCGGGCTAGCATCGGGCCAGTACAGGCTCCCAAGGCCTGGAATACGCGCCAGAAGACGATGTGCAGGATATCGGTTGAAAGCGCGCAGCCTATCGAGCCAATGATAAACAGCCCCATGCCGATAAACAGCGGAATGCGGCGCCCCAGGTGGTCGCTAATCGGTCCCCAGATCAGCTGCGCGATGCAAAAACCGATGAGAAAGCCGGTAATGGTCAGCTCCACGTCGCCGTGCAGATCTTTTGCCATTGCTGGCATGGCGGGTAGGTAGATATCTGTCGACAGCGAGGTAAACGCCATCAGGGCGCTAAGGATAGCCACAAAGAGCAGGCCTGCCGTCTGGGCAGACGTAGTGTGTTGGGTGGATGATTTGCGCGACTGCGCCTGAAGGTCGGCCATAGCGATTTATCTGAACGTTAAATAATCAGGCTATGTTAGCGGATCCCACCCATTTAAAAATGGCGCAAAAAAGCATGAGCTTATGAGGAATGATCATGAGTCTTACCTATCTCTTACGCCGGGTGGCGGCTTCGCCTTACCCGGCCTACCACTCGCCCACCCCTAAAGTGTGACTCCGATCACATACCGAAACACCTCCGGCACGACTTGCCATCTAAATTGAGTTAGATCACGAAAAATAGTGAAACGTCGGTTCATCGTTATTTGAAAATGTGAGCCATATAACACATACCAGCCCCAAACCGGGCAATAACCGTTTCCGACGTTCTGCGTAACGCCGTTTTCCTCTCTATCTCTATTCGATTCTTTGCCTGCTGCCCTGCAGCGGTCGGCCAGTCTATTGCATTAAAAAAGAGGTATGTATGCGCAAAACAGGTCATATGCGCTGGTTTATGGTTTCGCTGGTGACGCTCGGGACCATTCTTTGCTATCTAACCAGAAACACCATCTCGGCGGCGGCACCCACGCTGCAAACCGATCTGCACATCACTACGCAGCAGTACTCCTGGATTATTGCCACCTTCTCCGCCTGCTACACCATTGCTCAGCCGATTGCGGGCTATATCCTCGATTCCCTCGGGACCAAAATGGGCTACACCCTCTTCGGCCTGCTATGGGGCGTGTTCTGCATTGGCGCGTCGTTCTCTACCAGCTGGACAGGTCTGGCATTCTTCCGCGGCCTCGGCGGCTTTGCCGAAAGCGCAATGATCCCCGCCGGGTTAAAGGCGGTAACCGAGTGGTTCCCGGACAGGGAGCGCTCCGTGGCGGTGGGATATTTCAATGTTGGCTCCTCTATCGGCGCGGTGATTGCACCCCCGCTGGTGGCCTGGGCGATCTTTATGCGCGACTGGCGGCTGGCCTTTATCATCGTCGGCATCTCCAGCGTACTGTGGGCCGCAGGCTGGTACTTCACCTATAACCGCCCGGCGAAAACGAAATCGCTCTCCGAAGAGGAGTATCTCTACATCACCGGCGGGCAGCCGGAGAAAGAGCATGTGGAGAAGGTGCGGATTGGCCGCCTGCTGAAGCAGCGTAAGTTCTGGGGCATCGCGCTGCCGCGCTTTTTAGCCGAACCTGCATGG
Organism: Pseudescherichia sp.; assembly: GCA_032055545.1. GTDB lineage: Bacteria > Pseudomonadota > Gammaproteobacteria > Enterobacterales > Enterobacteriaceae > Pseudescherichia. The sequence goes on from DAMBQR010000020.1 coordinate 22,165, forward strand.
GGTACCTTTAACGCCTGGATCCCGCTGTTTATGGTGCATACCTACGGCTTCAGCCTGAAGGATATCGCTATGTTTGCCTGGATCCCGATGCTGTTTGCCGACGTAGGCTGCATCGTGGGCGGCTATCTGCCGGGAATATTCCAGAAGCTGTTCGGCGTTAATATCATTGTTTCCCGTAAGCTGGTGGTTACCATGGGGGCTGCGCTGATGATCCTGCCCGGCATGGTGGGGCTGTTCGGCAGCCCGATGGTGGCGATTGGCCTGCTGTGCGTCGGCGGGTTTGCCCACCAGTCCCTCTCCGGGGCGCTAATCACCCTCTCCTCCGATATGTTTGACTCCGGGGAAGTGGCGACCGCCAACGGCTTTACTGGCATGGCGGCGTGGACGGCGAGCACCCTGTTTGCGCTGGTGGTGGGTGCGTTGGCCGATACCGTCGGTTTTAGCCCGCTGTTCGCCGTGCTCTCCGGCTTCGACGTGGTCGGCGCTATTCTACTGTGGATGCTGCTCAAAACCCCGGTTGAAACCCTGATTACGCAAGAAACGCTCTGACTAAAAATGCGCCACCGGCAACCGCAGGTGGCGCGTCTCAAAAACCTTTTAATTAGTGTACATTCCCATTCGTTGCTATAAGTATCGTTGTTCGTTATTACATCGACAAAGGATGACAAGATGGCCCGAGTGGACGTTACTATTGCTGATGCGAAACAGTGGCAGGGTATCGATGCAGATGTTTTGCATATCATACTGGAAGGGACCTGGCGCTCTTTTGTAAATATGATGGGTTATGAACTTGATAAAGATATTGTCGTTACAAACGATCTGGACAGTAAGACACCGATGATTTTCTTTCCGCTGAATACGCGGGAGGAGAGAGAAAGCTACCGTATTACCCTGAAGGTCGAAGATACGCGCAACTGGGGAGAGATTGTTTATCAGCTTTCCCATGAGATCTGCCACGCCTACTGTAACTTTTATAAAGCGAAGGCCACCAAACATAAATGGTTTGAAGAGGCGATTTGTGAGGCCGGTGCATTTAGTAATCTGAATAACATCTATAAGACCTGGAACGAGCTGCCCTTTATCGCGCATCCGGCGCTAGAAGCGTTTCGTCCGGAAATAGCAGCCTATCTTGAAAAATTACTCGACGGCGTGCCGCGCGGTATTACCACCGGTGATATTCTGGAATTTATTAACGTTAACCTGCCGGTATTTGAAATAAAGAGCATCACCAAAATTTGGGACCGTGAAAGCCACATCAAGTTACGCGCGATATCCTGCTATTTATGCGAGCAGCTATTTTATGTTGATAGCCGCTACTGGCGCTCGGTGCTGCATTTTAATGGGTGGGATGCCACCACCGATAAAAACTTTGTCAGCTTTATCAATAGCTGGGCGAAGCACGGCGGCGATGATGTGCGTCCTGTCGCCGCCTCGTTGGGGATCCTGCTGATATAGCTCCGTTAACGCTCGCCACACCGTACATACCTGGCAACATCCCTGCCTGGCACCCTCTCTCAACCGTAGCTACCTTTAAACGACAATAACGAAGGCGCATTCCTGCGGGAAAAGACGCCTTCACTCTGCCGCGGCGCAGTTTGCCAGCGGCCACTGGCAAGGTTGAGGAAGTAAAATGAGCGAGCCCCTGTGTACCCTGTTTTACGACGGGAGGTCGGTTACTGGCCCGGCGAACGTCCCGTTAATCGACTTTTTGACCGCGGGCGGCCTGAAGCTGCCCCATGTCTGCTACCACCCATCGCTCGAACCGATGCAAACCTGCGACGTCTGCTGGGTGGAATACAATGGCGAACTGGTGCGCGGCTGCACGCTTAAGAGCGCGGAAGGCATGGAGATAGCGAGCCGCACGCCGCTTGCCGAGGCGGCGCAGCATGAGGGGATGGACCGTCTGCTGGCGAAGCATGAGCTTTACTGTACCGTCTGCGAGCACAACACGGGTGACTGCACGCTGCATAACACCATGGCGGATATGCATATCCCCATTCAACGCTATGAGTATCAGCGCAAACCCTACGTCAAAGATCACTCCAACCCGTTCTATACCTACGACCCCGATCAATGCATTCTCTGCGGCCGTTGCGTGGAGGCGTGCCAGAACGTGGAGGTGAATGAAACGCTGAGCATCGACTACACCATGGCGCATCCACGCGTGCTGTGGGATGGCGGCGAAACCATCGCCGGATCGAGCTGCGTCAGCTGCGGCCACTGCGTCACCGTCTGCCCCTGCAATGCGTTGCTTGAGAAAACCATGCAGCCGGACGCCGGACCGTTTACCAGCATGAAACAGTCGCTTAAGCGACCCATGATCGATCTGGTGAAGGCGGTCGAAAACACCACCGGGGCAGAGATCGTCACCGGTATTTCGGTGATGGACATGCACTGGCGTCAGCCGGAGATCAAACGCACCAAAACCGTCTGCACCTATTGCGGCGTGGGCTGTAGCTTTGAGATCTGGACCCGCGACCGTCACGTGCTAAAAGTGCAGCCGATGGCCGAGGCCCCCGCCAACGGCATCTCTACCTGCGTGAAGGGCAAATTCGCCTGGGATTTTATTAACGATAAAGAGCGCCTCACCACCCCGCTGATCCGTGAAAACGACCGCTTTCGCAAGGCGAGCTGGGATGAAGCGCTGGAGCTGGTGGCGCGCCGCCTGCTGCAAATTCGCAACCAGCACGGTCCGCAGAGCATCGGCTTTATCGGCTCCAGCAAAGGTAGCAACGAAGAGGCCTACCTGACGCAGAAGATCGCCCGCCTGATTATCGGCACCAACAGCGTGGACAACTCCTCCCGCTACTGCCAGAACCCCGCAACTCAGGGGTTATTCCGCACCGTAGGCTACGGCGGCGATGCGGGTACGATAGAGGATCTGCAGAAGGCGGATCTGGTTGTCATCGTCGGCAGCAATACCGCTGAAAACCACCCGGTGATCGCCGCAAAGCTCAAAGCGGCGAAAAAGCATCACGGGCAGAAGCTGCTGGTTGTCGATCCGCGCCGTCACGAGATGGCTGAGCGTGCCGATCTCCACCTGCGCGCCCGCTCCGGCACTGACATGGTATGGGCCTCGGCGATGGCCCGCTATATGTTCGATCATGGCTATGCCGACCAGACGTTTCTGGCCGAGCGGGTCAACCAGGTGGAAGAGTATCGCCAGTCGCTGGCACCCTTCACGCTTGAGTTCGCAGCGCAAACCACGGGACTTTCCGTTGAGGAACTCACCGCCGCCGCCGAGCTGATCGGCAAGGCAAGCGCGGTTTGCATCGTCTGGGCTATGGGCATCACCCAGCACAGCCACGGTGCCGACGCCAGCACCGCCCTCTCTAACCTGCTGCTGGTAACCGGCAACTATGGCCGTCCCGGCACCGGCGGCTACCCGATGCGCGGCCACAACAACGTGCAGGGTGCGAGCGACTTCGGCTGCCTGAAAGATTACTACCCCGGCTACGAGTCGGTAACCGATGAGAGCGTGCGCGAGAAGTGGGCGCGCGCCTGGGGCGTCGAGCCGGAGCGGCTGTCGCTGGAGGCGGGTTCGGATAACTTTGAGATGGTTCAACATGCGCGCACGAAACAAATTCGCGCCATGTATGTGATTGGCGAAGAGACCGCCTTTGCCGACGCCGACACCACCAGCGTTCACGAGGGCTTTACCGACCTCGATTTTCTGGTGGTGCAGGATCTCTTCTTCAGCCGTACGGCGCAGTTTGCCGACGTGGTGCTGCCGGGCTGCCCCAGCGTGGAAAAAGAGGGCACCTACGTCAACACCGAGCGGCGCATTCAACGCTTTTACGAGGCGCTGAAGCCTCTTGGCGATAGCCGACCGGACTGGCGCATTCTTACCGAGCTTGCCGCCCGCATGGGGCACGACTGGGGCTATACGCACCCGTCGCAGATTATGGCCGAAGCGGCAGGCATCGCGCCCCTGTTCGCAGGCGTTAGCTACGAGCGGCTCGAAGGCTTCAGCTCCCAGGTCTGGCCCGTCACGGCGGAGGGCAAAAGCACGCCGCTGCTCTACACCGACAGGTTTAAAACGCCCGACGGGCGCGCCATCCTCTACCCGCTTGAGTGGCAGCCGCCGCAGGAAGTGCCGGATGAGCAGTACGACCTGACGCTCAACAACGGCCGCATGCTGGAGCATTTCCAGGCAACCAACCAGAGCGGGCGCGGTGGTCGCACGACCTCGCTGTCACCGGACTGGTTTGTGGAAATTAGCCCGGCGCTTGCCGCCGAGCGCGGCATTGCCGAGGGCGACTGGGTGAAGCTCACCTCACGACGCGGCTCGCTGGAGGTACCCGTGGTCGTCACCGACCGCGTAGCAGGCGGCACGCTGTTCATCTCTATTCATCAGGGCAAGCCGGGCATTAATCTGCTGACCGGCGAACATCACGACCCGGACGTCAACACGCCGGCCTACAAAGAGATCGCTATCCGGCTGGATAAGCTTTCACGCGAGCCGCACCCCTCTCCTCTGCCGCGGCACAACTTCCGCTACGGCAATCGCACGCCGATAGCGCACGTGCAGGTCGAGGAGAAATGGCAGCGCGATGACTATCGCCTCCCGCCCGAACAGGCCCCGAATCCGGAGAAATTTTAATGGCTAAAGCGATTGATTATCAGGTAGAGCCGCCGAAAATCGGCCCCACCGCCGAGGAAGAACTTCAGCGTCTGCTGCAGACGCTGCATGAGCATGGCGTGCTGCGTCTCGCCAACGATCTGGTAGCCAGCAACAACGACTGGCTCAAGGTGATTGTCGATGGACTGAGCCGCAAAGGCTCGCTGAACGTCATTCAGAATATCTCCGTGCTGCTGATGGCGCTCTCCACCATCCCGCCAGAACAAACCTACAAGCTCGCCTTCGGCCTGCGTGATTTCATGACCGAACTGAGCCGCGAAGAAGAGCAGCCGCAAAGCGCAAACGGCAGCGCGCCGGGGGCACGCGGTGCCTGGAAAATGCTGCATGACGACGAGCTGTGGCACTCTCTCACGCCGCTGTTAAACGGCCTGAAGGCTTTCTCCCGCCGCATGGAGGAGGAGGTGGATAAGCCAATTTCGTCGTTCAGCGGTAAACCGAGCGACGCCTGAGGCTTAACGGAGGAAGCATGATAAGCCAGGAGACGGCTTTATGGCTGGCGCGCAGTCAGTTCGCCTTTACCATCGGCTTTCACATTGTGCTGGCGGCCTTCACTATCGGCCTCGCCCAGTGGCTGATGCTGCTGGAGGGGCTGTGGCTGTGGCGTAAACAGCGCGTTTATCTCGATCTCTACAAATACTGGAGCAAGGTATTCGCGCTGAACGTTGGGGTGGGCGTGGTGACCGGGGTGCTGATGGAGTTTCAGTTCGGCACCAACTGGGGTGCGCTCGCTAACCGCGCCGGTGCGGTGATGGGGCCGATGATGTACATGGAGGTGCTGGTCGCCTTTTTCCTTGAGGCCGGGTTTATGGGGGTGGTGCTCTTCGGCATGGGCAAGGTGCGCCCCTGGGTGCACTTTTTCGCCACCTGCGTAGTGGCCGCCGGGTCGATTTTCAGCGCCTTCTGGATCCTCTCCGCTAACTCCTGGATGCAGACGCCAGCCGGTTTTATCACCGGTGCGGATGGCCGTTTTCAGCCCGTTGACTGGTGGGCCGTTATCTTTAACCCCTCTTTTCCCTGGCGTTTTGTCCACATGACGCTGGCGGCGATGCTCGCCACCGCCTGCCTTGTCGCTGCCACAGGGGCGTGGCACCTGCGAAAACGCCCGGATAACCGTGGCGCGCGGCTGATGTTCTCCTGGGGCCTGTGGCTGCTGCTGTTCGTCACCCCAATTCAGGTCGTAATAGGCGACCTGCATGGCGAAAACACGCGCGATCACCAGCCGGTGAAGCTGGCAGCAATGGAAGGCAGCTGGGATCCGCCGCCGCCCGCTACGCAAAAGCTGATGCTTATCGCCTTCGGCGCCTTTGTGCCGATTACGCTTCTCTACAACAGCTGGGGCTTCTGGATCTTTCGCGGAAAAATTCACGCCGCCCGGGATGCGGATCGCCCCTGACGCAGCGCCTGAGGCGGCACGCCGTAGCCACGGATAAAGACTTCACGCATATGGCGGCGGTCGCGAAAGCCGGATTCACGGGCGATGGCATCGAGGGTTAAACGGCTCTGCTCAATCATCAGCCGGGCCGCCTCAAGGCGTAGCCCCTCGATTGCTTTAGCCGGCGATTTGCCGGTCTCGGCGCGAAAAAGTCGCGTGAGCTGACGGGTGCTGAGGTGTACGGCGTCCGCCAGGTCATCTACCGTCAGCGGCTTGCGCAGGTTTTTACGTGCGTACTCCAGCGCGCTTTGTAGCCTGTCGGAGCGGGGTGCCAGGGCTAGCATCTCCGAGTGCTGGGTCTGGCCGCCGGAGCGGCGCTGGTTCATTACCAGCCGGTGCGCCACGCTGCGAGCCACATCCGCTCCCAAATCTTTCTCTACCATCCCCAGGGCCATATCCAGCCCGGCAGTAAGGCCCGCCGAAGTCCAGATCGTCTCATCAATAATAAAGATGCGGTCATCCTCCAGCTGAATGGCCGGATGCAGGCGTTTCATGCTGGGCGCGTGCGCCCAATGGGTAGTGGCGCGTCGGTTCTCCAGCAGCCCCGCCTGGGCCAGCACAAACGCACCGGTACAGATCCCTGCCACCCGTCGTGCCTGACGGGCCGAGGTTTGTAGAAAGGTAATAATTCCCGGCGTGGCGGGCTGCTCGGTGGGCATCAACACGCCCGCCAGCAGCCAGGTATCCATCTGTAGATCGGCAGATAATGGCGCACTATCGATACCAATCCCCGACGATGAGCGCACCGCTCCGCCATGCTCTGAGTAGACCACCGTCCGGTAAAAATCCTCGCCCGCTACAATATTGGCAAACTCAAAAACGGTAAGCGTTGAGAGGGCCAGCATCTGAAAATTATCGGAAATAATTAAACCAATCCTGTGCATCAGATCACCTTACCAGAAATGCTCCGAGAGCCAGAGATTACGCTACGGGAATAGGGTTCTCAACCATCGCCTGGTTGAACTGGTTCACGACGGCATGCTCATCCGCACCCGGATTGGCGCGGGCGGAGAGCACGCGGTCAACGATAGCTTCGATATTATCGCTACCCAGTTTTTCAAAGGTCTCGCTGATGAAGGCGTCCAGCGGCATGGCCCGGTCGTCCCCGCTGCGATAGATCAGATCGGTATCGACCCAAGGGGGGGAGATCTCAATCACCTTCACGCTGGTGTCACGCAGCAGAAAACGCTGGGAGAGCGTGTAGGAGTGGATCGCCGCCTTGGTGGCAGAGTAGAGCGCGTTACTCGCCAGCGGGATAAAGGCGAGGATCGAGCTGTTGTTGATCAGCACCGCATCCGGCTGTTTTTTCAGATGCTCAATAAATGCCGAGGTGACGCGTACCGGTCCCAGCAGGTTGGTGTTGAGCAGCGAGACGGCCATCGCGTCATCCTGTACCCCTGCGGCGTTATCAAAAGGCATAATGCCGGCGTTGTTGATGACCACATTCAGCGCCGGGTAGCGAGACAGTACGCTCTCTGCCGCCGCCTGGACGCTTGCCGCATCGGTGACGTCCAGCACAACCGAGTCCATTCCCGGATTGGCGGCGGTGACGCTATCCAGCAGCGCTTTGCGGCGGCCAGAGATGATCACCTGATTGCCCAGCTTGTAGAACTGCTCAGCCATCGCCCGGCCAATGCCAGAGGTGCCGCCGGTAATAAAAATCGTGTTATGGGTCAGCTTCATGATGTTCACCTTGTGTTGTGTTATCGGGTTGGTGAACTCATCTTATGCGCTTTCGTGATGTCTTAAATGACGTAGAGGGTAGTGATTCAGGACATATTTGTATCAGGGTAGCAGTTGGGTAATAGCGGTAAGATGTGTTCGCAGAGTGCTGTGCAGCTGGCGAATAGCCGGAGAAAACTGCTTGCGGTGCGGGCAGATAAGATTGAGCGGTGCGGCTTCCCCTGGATGCGCGGGCAGCAGCATCTCCAGCCGTCCGGCCTGCACATCGGCGCTGATGTCGATCCACGACTTATAGACGATACCCATGCCCTCTACGGCCCAGCGCCGCGCCACGTCGGCGTCGTCACAGAGCAGGCGGCTCTTGACCGTCAGCTGTCGGCGGGTACCGTTTTCAGGGAAGCTCCACTTGTCATAGACGTGGCTGTTCATGGTAAACAGCAGGCAGTGGTGCTGCGTCACCTCGTCAAGGCTGGCGGGCCGTCCGTGCTTTTCAAGGTAGGCCGGAGAGGCGGCCAGCACGCGGCGGTTATTCTCTGCCAATGGCAGCGCCACGTAGCTGCTGTTATCCAGCACGCCGTAGCGAATGGCGACGTCCACCGGATCGCGAAAGACATCGCTGACCTGATCCGAGAGGGAGAGCCGCAGCGTGATTTTCGGGTGCTGGTCGCAGAAGCGGGTAATAAGCGGCAACAGGACGTTGCGCCCGATATCCGACGGCATCGCCACCTTTAGCTCACCCTGTAACTCGTTATCGCTATGCAGGCTCTCCTCACCAGCCTGCACCACGGCCAGCAGCTCCTGAGCAAACGGCAGATACTTCTCCCCCTCCGCCGTCAGCCGCAGGCTACGGGTGGATCGGGCAAAGAGGCGCTTATCGAGATCGCGCTCCAGCCGGTGAACGGCAGCGCTCACCTGACCCGGCAGCAGATCGGCCTCCCGTGCAGCGTTAGAGAAACTTCCCAGCGCCGCGGCGCGTACAAACAGCGTCACATCTTCAAGGCGAATCATGCTCGTGTTCTCTTTCACTACAGTAGGTCCGGTAAGTGTAACGCCACCGGGCATGACTATGCTGAGGCTGTAATGCCGGGCGGCACTGCGTTTGCCCGGCCTACAGAATATGCCAGAGCGCAGGCCGAGTTAGCGCTGGCGTATATCCGGAATAATGAGATCCCCGCGCAGCACGCATGAGCCCAGCACGTCCCGGGTTTTTTCGCTCAGCCAGCTGACAATGCGGGCTGCCATCGCGTCCATTGAGTATTCGATCGCCGGGATGGTTGGGATCCCCGGCAGGTGCACAGAGCCAGCAAGGCTGAAGACCATGATGTCCCCGGGCACCGATTTATTGAACGCCTGCAGCTGAGTAATCACCCGCTGCGCCTCCTGCTCGTCAGCCACCAGCAGGGCGTTAAAGTTCAGCGTGGTGGCGTTGTTAAGCAGCACCTGCAGCGCAACCGAGGCCGAGGTGGCGTCCATAAACACCAGGTTACGGTTAAAGGGCAGGAAGTTGTTTTCCAGCGCGTGCTTGTAGCCCAGCAGAACCTGGTCAGCGGAGCCGCTGGCCTCCGGGTGAATGAGCGCTATCTGTCGCCGCCCCTGGCTAATTAGATAGTTACAGGCCGTTTCCGCCGCGAAGGCGTGATCGAACTGGATGCTGTTCGGCGTATCGGCCTCTGCGCAGTCCACCAGGATCACATCGTCATAGCCAAGATTATTCAGCGGGAAGCGTGCTCCGATAATCAGGACGTCATCGCACAGGCCGCAGGTCAGCTCATCAAGGGCGCTAATCACCTCCGAGCGGCTGTTGGCGAAGCGCAAAAGCAGGTGCTTCTGATGCTGGCTAAGGTGCTTCTCCAGTGCGTAGAGATAGCCGGTGGTCTGGTTGATATTATCCTGGGCGCAGATGACGCCAATGCAGCCTGTGGTTTGGCTAAGCAGAGACTGGGCGATGACGTTGGGTCGGTAGTTTAGCTCTTCGACGGCTTTCAGCACCGCCAGCCGGCTGGCCTCTTTGACGCCGCGTGACCCACTCAACACCCGTGAGACGGTCGCTTTGGACACTCCCGCCAGACGTGATACATCGTTGATTGTAGACATCTTTATCCCCTGTCAGGCCCCCTGGACGGCCCTAAATACTAACCAAAACCTGGTGCATAATATCGCCAGCAGCAGTATAGCTGCATTCTAATTCTCTTGGAAACCGATTTTCCGTTTAACCCTTATTGCTGGTAGTGAGCCATAAAAAGCTGTGATGTAAATCCAGGAAAATTACCTTATAGCCTATGGATTTTGATGGGTATCACACTTCGAAGCCTAACAGATGGAAACCGGTTTCCATCTGTTATCCAATCATCATTGTAATAACTTTTAACATTTAGAGGATGGGGATGATGATCAAGATCATGCTGTGCTGCTCCGCGGGGATGTCCACTAGCCTGTTGGTCAGGAAAATGGTCGAAGCGGCAGATGAGAGACGTTTACCGGTAGAGATCGATGCTTACGGCGTAGCGGAGTTTGATACCCAGTTCCCGCGTTATCAGGTGGTGCTGCTGGGACCGCAGGTGAAATACATGCTCAACACGCTGTCAGAAAAGGCTGCCGCCCACGGCATTCCCGTTCAGCCCATTAATCCAATGGACTACGGTATGCAACGCGGCGATAAGGTGCTGGACTTTGCTCTGTCGCTCATCGAAGCGGCACACTAAAAGGGTGTTCCTATGAGTTCGTTATATCAATCTATGGTTGCCGTTATCGAGCAGTCCATCACCCCGCTGGCGGGGCGCCTGGGGCAACAGAAGTACGTCATCGCCATCCGCGACGGCTTTACCGCCGCGCTGCCGTTTATGATCATCGGCTCCTTTATGCTGGTGTTTATCTTCCCGCCCTTCTCTGCCGATACCACTAACGGTTTCGCGCGCGGCTGGCTCGATTTCTCCCAGACCTACCGCGAACAGCTGATGCTGCCCTTTAACCTGAGCATGGGCGTGATGACCTTCTTTATCTCGGTCGGGATCGGTGCCAGCCTCGGGCGGCAGTTCAATCTCGATCCGGTGATGTCCGGGCTGCTGGCGTTTATGGCCTTCCTGCTGGTGGCCGCACCCTATGCCGACGGCAAAATCTCTACCCAGTACCTGTCGGGCCAGGGGATCTTCACCGCGCTGATCACTGCGATCTACTCCACCCGCGTCTATGCGTGGCTGAAGCAGAACAACATCACTATCCGCCTGCCGAAAGAGGTGCCCACCGGCGTGGCGCGCTCCTTTGAGATTTTGATTCCGGTGGTGGTGATTATCGGTACGTTGCACCCGCTGAACCTGTTTATCGAGGCGCAAACCGGCATGATCCTGCCTCAGGCGATTATGCACCTGCTGGAACCGCTGGTCTCGGCATCGGATTCGCTGCCTGCCATCCTGCTCTCCGTGCTGCTGTGCCAAATCTTCTGGTTTGCCGGCATTCACGGCTCGCTGATCGTTACCGGCATTATGAACCCCTTCTGGATGGCGAACCTCTCCGCTAACCAGGCGGCTCTGGCGGCGGGCGCGGCGCTGCCTCACGTCTACCTGCAAGGCTTCTGGGATCACTATCTGCTGATTGGCGGCGTTGGCTCTACCCTGCCGCTGGCCTTCCTGCTGCTGCGCAGCCGTGCCACCCATCTGCGCACAATCGGCAAGATGGGCATCGTGCCGAGCTTCTTTAACATCAACGAGCCGATTCTGTTCGGCGCGCCGATCATTATGAACCCGATGCTGTTTATCCCCTTCGTCTTCGTACCGATGATTAACGCCTGCCTCGCCTACGGCGCAACGAAACTGGGCTGGCTGGCACAGGTGGTTTCCCTGACGCCGTGGACAACACCCGCCCCTATCGGTGCATCCTGGGCCGCTAACTGGGCGCTAAGTCCGGTCATCATGTGCGGGATCTGCATGGTGATGTCAGCCCTGATGTATCTGCCGTTCCTGCGGGCCTACGAGCGTTCACTGATGAAAACCGAAGAGCAGAAAGCACAGGATGTTACTCCGCTGGCCGGAACCGTTCGCCAGTAATTAACGGGAGAGAAGAGAGATGAAATACGCATTTCCAGAGCATTTCTGGTGGGGCAGCGCCAGCTCCGCGCTGCAAACCGAAGGCCAGAGCCAGCAGGGCGGCAAAAGCGCGACCACGTGGGACCACTGGTATGCCAGCCAGCCGTGGCGCTTTCACCAGCAGGTCGGCCCGCAGGACACATCGACGTTCTATGACAACTGGCGGCAGGATATCGCCCTGCTCAAGCAGCTCAACCACAACAGCTTCCGTACCTCGCTGAGCTGGTCGCGGCTGATCCCGGACGGCGTGGGCGAGGTCAATCCTGAGGCGGTGGCGTTCTATAACAGCGTTATTGATGAGCTGCTGGCCCAAGGGATCGCGCCGTTTATCACCCTGTTCCACTTTGATATGCCGATGGCGATGCAGGAGAGAGGCGGCTGGGAGAGCCGCGAGGTGGTAGAGGCGTTTAGCCGCTACGCGCAGATCTGTTTCGAGCTGTTTGGCGACCGGGTGCTGCACTGGTTTACCTTCAACGAGCCGATTGTGCCGGTAGAAGGCGGCTACCTGTATGACTTCCACTACCCCAACGTGGTGGATTTCAGGCGGGCGGCGACGGTGGCCTACCATACGGTGCTGGCCCACGCCTCGGCGGTTCGTGCCTACCGCGCCGGGCACTACGCCGGGGAGATCGGCATTGTTCTCAACCTGACGCCGTCCTATCCGCGCTCAAACAACCCGGCAGATCTGACCGCCGCGCACCACGCCGATCTGCTGTTTAACCGCAGCTTCCTCGACCCGGTGCTGCTTGGCGAATATCCGGCGGACCTGGTGGCGCTGCTGAAGGAGTACAACCAGCTGCCGTCCTGCCTGCCGGAAGACAGCGCGCTGATTGCCGACGGCAAAATCGACCTGCTGGGTATCAACTACTACCAGCCGCGACGCGTGAAGTGCCGCGACAGCGCGGTTAACCCAGCCTCGCCGTTTATGCCGGAGTGGCTGTTTGATTACTACGAGATGCCGGGCCGAAAAATGAACCCTTATCGCGGGTGGGAAATATACGAGCCGGGTATTTACGACATTCTTACTAATTTACGCGTTAATTACGGCAACCCGCGCTGTTTTATTTCCGAAAACGGTATGGGCGTCGAGAATGAGCAGCGTTTTATTGAGAACGGGCAAATTAACGATCAATACCGGATTGAGTTTGTTTCCGGCCATCTGAAGTGGCTGCATAAGGGTATTGAGGAGGGCTGTCACTGCCTCGGTTACCATATGTGGACGTTTATTGATAACTGGTCATGGTGCAACGGCTATAAAAACCGCTACGGCTTTGTGCAGCTCGATTTAGCCAGCCAGACGCGGACGATTAAACGCAGCGGAGAGTGGTTTGCTGCCACCGCCGCCAATAACGGATTCAATGAGGAGCAATAAGATGATTGAACTGGAAGAGGCCGTCATGGAGATTATCGTCAACGCCGGCCAGTCGCGCAGCCTCTGCTTCGAGGCGCTGCACGCCGCGCGCGAAGGCCACTTTGACGAGGCGAACAGCCTGCTGCGTGAGGCGGACGGCTACGCCCGCCAGGCGCACCATATGCAGACCAAACTGATCGAGCAGGATGCCGGGGAAGCCCGCCAGCCAATGACCTTAATTATGGTTCACGCCCAGGATCATTTAATGACGTCGCTGCTGGCGCGTGAACTGTCCGAAGAGATTATTCGTCTCTATCAACGTTAATTAATTATGGAGAAAGAGCCAGTCAGTTTTTAACTAATCTGTACCTCACAATTAATGGTGATAGCGCAACTATTCCGCATCAAGCGGCGGGATAGTTATTGTCTAAAAATAATATATTAGATCGAGACAAAAAATGAATATCAATAAAAAACTTCCAGTCGCGCTGGCGGTGATGGCTGCCCTTTGCTCTGGTTCAGTCAGCGCCCAGGAGTTTACTCAGGAACAGATCGACGCGATTGTGGCTAAAGCAGTGGATAAAGCCCTCGCGGAGCGGCAAAAGAAAATGGATGTGGCGGTAGATAAAAAGGCCGACGTCATTACCGAGCCGGAGTCGGCGGCCCAGTCGCCGGATATGGCCATTCCTTTTGGCGTGAAGTTTAGCGGCTATGCCCGCTACGGGGCGCAGTTCCAGGGCGGCGATCAGAAGTTCGTTGGCGTTGACGGATCCTATAACGGCTCCTCCGCCATTGGTCGTCTGGGCAACGAGGGCAACGGCGGTGAGTTCCAGCTCTCGAAAGCGTTCAAAGGCAATAACGGCGCCATCTGGGACATCAACGTGATGTTCGATCACTGGGGCGACGAGGTGAACCTGAAAAAAGCCTACGCCGGGGTGACCAATATTCTGGAATCCAACCCCAACGCCTATCTGTGGGCGGGCCGTGACTTCCACCAGCGTCCGCAGCAGGGTATCAACGACTACTTCTGGATGAACCACGACGGCCAGGGCGCAGGGGTGAAGAACTTTGACATCGGCGGCGTGCAGTTTGACGTCGCGGCGGTGGCGGCGGTGGAGTCCTGTAGTCCGGAAGTGATGAACGATGAGGGCAACCCGTCGCGTATCACCTGTACCGGCGGCTCCGGCACCGGCGATAAAGGCAACTACGCCATTACCTCTAAAGTGCACGGCATGAAGGTCGGCCCGCTGGATCTGGAGCTGTATGCTAACTACGGCTTCGACTCGAAGGCGGTAGACACCGACGAGCGTAAGAATGCCTGGCAGGGCGGCGTGGTGCTGAGCCACACCGGTGAGAAGGGGGTGAATAAAGTGATTGCCCGCTACTCGGACAACTCAGACAACAGCGTCTACAACAAAACCGACGACCTGACGGCAATCTACGCCAGCTTTGAGGGGAACTACAAGTTTACCCAGCAGGCACAGATTGAGTACCTGCTCGCCTTCCACGACTACGATAACGATGCCAATAGCGTGGATAACCGACGCAACTACGGCGCGATTGTTCGTCCGATGTACTGGTGGAACGACGTGCACTCGACCTGGCTGGAAGCGGGCTATCAGCGAGTTGATTTCGATCAGGGCGGGGATAATCACGGCTGGAAGCTGACCCTGTCGCAGAACATTTCGATTGCGATGGGGCCAGAGTTCCGTCCGATGCTGCGCTTCTACGTCACCGGCGGCCAGGTGGATAACGACCGCACCGCGCGGGTTAACGGCACGGAGGAGAGCAATCTGGATTCGTTCAACGTCGGCGCGATGTGGGAAGCGTGGTTCTGATGTAGTTCGAGCGAAATGCCCGGCGGCGCAGCGCCAGCCGGGCAGAGAGCAATTACCCTTTTACGCGTACCTTCGCAGCCACCAGCAGCGCCGTCAGCAGCATCAGGCTGCCGGAGAGCACCAGCGGCGAGAGCAGGCCGAGGTTATCGAGCGCGTAGCCGCCGACTGCCGCGCCGCAGGTATTGGCAAGCTGGATCACCGCAACCTGGATCGATCCCGCTTTTTCCGCCTGATCCGCCAGCGAGCGGGTGATCCACGTAGACCAGCCCACCGGCACCAGCGCAAAGGCTAATCCCCACACCACCGCCACCACAGAGGCGACGATTTTATCGCTGCCCCAGAGGATCAGCGTCAGCGCGCTCAGGGCCAGCACCAGCGGCGCGGCGGCCAGCGCCGTTTTCAGCGATTTCTTCAGGAACGCGGAAGACATCGAGGTGCCGATAAAGCTGGCAATACCGAAGCTGAGCAGCACCAGCGTCAGGCCATCAACGTCAAAGCCCGCCATGCTCATGTAGACCGGGCGGATGTAGGTAAAGAAGGCAAACTGACCGGCAAAAGCCATAAAGATGGCGATCATCCCCGCCAGCACGCCTGGGCGCTTGAGGATGCCAAACATGTTTTCCTTGTGCTGCATCGGCTCGCCTGGCAGGGAGGGCAGCGCTTTCCAGACCCACAGCGTACAGACGATCCCCATCACCGCCGCCGCGTTAAAGACGTTTCGCCAGCCGATAATACCGCCGAGGAAGCTACCCAGCGGAGCGGCGATCACCAGCGCAATCGACACCGCGCCAAAAATTACCGATAACGCCTTAGGTACCACACGCATCGGGACCAGGCGCATGGTGAGTGAGGCGGACATCGCCCAGAAGCCGCCGAGCGCGAGGCCTAAGC
Organism: Pseudescherichia sp.; assembly: GCA_032055545.1. Taxonomy (GTDB): domain Bacteria; phylum Pseudomonadota; class Gammaproteobacteria; order Enterobacterales; family Enterobacteriaceae; genus Pseudescherichia. Next base: position 38,081 of record DAMBQR010000020.1, read on the forward strand.
AGGCGCGCCCGATGAGCAGCAGGGTAAAGCTGTTAGCGAACGACACCAGCAGGCAGGAGAGAGTTAGCAGCACCGAGAAGATCAGCACTACGTAGCGGCGATCGGTGGTGCGAATGGTCTGGGTGATAAACAGGCTGGCGAACATAGCGACAAAGGCGGTCATGGTGACCGACTGCCCGGCGGTGCCCTCAGAGATACCTAAGTCCTGCGCCATCGGCGTCAGCAGGCTGACCGGCAGAAACTCCACGGTGATGAGGCAGGCCACGCAAAAGGCGACGGCGAAGACGGCTGACCAGTTGGGACGGGCCAGTTCCGGGTGGGATTTTCCCTGTAAATGCTCACTCATTTTGCCTCCAGGCAACGTCACATTGCGGTAAAGTCGCGCAGTGTAACATTCTGAGTGTGACGCATTTAACGTTTTAGCAACTATTCAACTAATGAGCGCGGGATATATTGTAGGCCGGATAAGCGTAGCGCCATCCGGCGTTAATGCGGTTCGCCCGGCGGCGCGGCGCTTGCCGGGCCTACGGGACGTTCGGTGCACTGAATCAGCGGTTTAATGCAGCCAGTGCACGCCCTCTTCCGGCATAAAGAAGGCGTTGTAGCGCACCTGGAAATTATTGATCTCCGCCATATCCGGCTCCAGCTCGCGCAGGAAACCCAGCGCCAGACGCACCTGGGCGTCGGTCAGCGGCGCGGCAAGACGGGCCTTTTGCAGCGTGCGGTGCCAGTAGTGCAGGTTCTGCTCGCTGCTATCGACAATGCACGCCTGCCAGATCAGCAGCGTCTGGGCTGCATTCTGGAGATGCGCCTCGTCCGGACGGGAGAGGTACGTAATGTACTCCGCGCCCGCCGCTTTACCCAGCTGGTCGATCATCGATTCAACCGGCATCGGCGTGGTGCCCAGCCGCTCGCTCAGGCGGCGCACCGCTCGCCGGGAGTCGGAGGTCAAAACCCGAAAACCCACTACAAAAACCACAACCAGCGTCGCCAGCGTTAACCAAATCATGAAAGCTCCTGCCCAATACCGGAATGCTTATCATAAAGGTAAACGCGGCGACGCATACAGTCTCTTTAGTGCGCTATGCCAGTGGTCACCGTGAAGCTGCGGCTCTCCTGCGGGGCCAGCATCAGCAGGCTGCCGTTAGCCTGCGCGGCCAGGAACCCTTCCGGACGGCAGGTTGCTGGCAGGGCAAAGGCCGCGACCTGCTGATCGCCGTTGTACAAAATCCAGCGCGTCGCGTAGTTGAACTCCGCGCTGGCGAAACGGGTCATAAAGGTGGTGCCGTCCGGGGCGGTCATTTGAAACTCCGGCGTCGGGGTGTAGCGATCCAGCCTGTCGGCAAAGAAGACAATCTCTGGATCGTAATACGCCGGCTCGCTCAGCGTCTTCAGCGTGGTCTCACCCTGCTGGATGCGCTGGTTGAACGCCAGCCACTGCTCGGTAGGTTTCACATGGGCCGGAATCGACTCCCGCAGCGCCAGCGCTTCATCCGGCAGGTTCTGGCTGAAGGTCGCTTCTGGAACATAGGCATAGTTCATATGACACATGTACTGGAGCGGCATCGCCACCGAGGCCAGATTGGTCACCGTCATATCGATGTCGAACAGCGCGCTGGCCTTACGCAGCGTAACCGCGGGCTGCGCCAGATAGTGATGACCGAAGCCCATCACATACTCGTAGCGGCCCCCAACGCGCAGCGAGTCGCCGTCAATCTCCAGCCAGGCCTCGTCCATCTCTGCGCAGGCCATCTCCCCGTGCAGCGCATGGGTGTCCTCAGGGGAGGGACAGCCATTGGCCAGCAGGCCCGAGTGGAAGGCGAAGCAGCCATAGGTTTCGACGATCTCTTTGGCTGGCTTCGGCTGGCTGAACATGTTGCGCATGGTCAGCTCATGGCCGTCAAACTCCGCGTCCCAGATCATCTGCCCCAGCCAGGGTAAGATCACCAGGTGACCGCGGGCGTTTGCCACCCTCAGGCCTTCAACGCCGCTTGGGTAGCGAAAGGCACTGACCGTAAAGTCGCCACTCTCCAGCAGCGTTCGCGGTTGCGTGGTAAAAAGCTCACGCCACAGTGGCAGACAGGTTTTCATAGCGGTTCTCCTCAGGAAGCGGTTGCTGCGGTCAGTTCGCGACGCACTTTGCTTTCACGCCAGAAGTAGACCCCAACGTAGACGAAGCAGAGCATGGAGACGAGGAACGAGAGCTGTAACGAGTGGAACATGTCCGCCACGTAGCCCTGCACCGCTGGTACCACCGCCGCGCCAACGATCGCCATGACGATCACCGCTCCCGCCATCTCGGTATGCTCGTTGTCTACCGTATCCAGCGTGCCGGCGTAGATAGTGGCCCAGCATGGTCCAAACAGGATGCTGACCAGCACCGCCACGTAAACTGCGCTAAAGCTTGGGGCCAGCGCCACGTAGGCCAGGAACAGCGCGCCGATAACAGAGTAGAGGATCAGCACCTTCTCCGGGTTGAAGCGCGTCATCAAAATGTTAGCCACGAACTTGCCGATAAAGAAGCAGGCAAAGCTATAGACCATAAAGTTGGAGGCATCCCGCTCGTTAATATCCCCCAGCTCCAGCGCCAGACGGATGGTGAACGACCAGACCGCAACCTGCATGCCGACATAGAGGAACTGCGCCAGAATGCCGCGGCGGAAACGGGCATTGCTCGCCAGGTAGCGCAGGGTATCCATCGCCGACGGGCGCTTACGGTTCGCCGTCTGCGCGACCTTGCAGGTCGGGAAGCGGGTCAACATAAACAGCACCATCACCACGACCAGCACCATAATCATGTACTTATACGGCTCTAAGGTGTTCTCCAGCATCAGCACCTTAAAGTCGTGGATCTGCGCCGGCGTCATGACTGCCATCTGCTTCTCCAGGCTATCGCCTTCGGAGAAGACCAGGTACTTACCGAGCAGAATGCCCGCCGCCGCGCCGATCGGGTAGAAGGTCTGGCTGACGTTGAGGCGCAGCGTGGCGTGGGATTTCGGCCCCAGCATTGAGCTGTAGGTGTTGGCAGCGGTCTCAAGGAAGCTTAAGCCGATGGCAATCGCAAAAATCGCGGCGAGGAACATGGTGTAGGTCGCCATGTGCGACGCCGGGAAAAAGAGCGTACAGCCGACAATATAGAGCGTCAGGCCAATTAAAATCGCAATCTTATAGCTGCTTTTTTTAATGACTAACGACGCCGGAATAGCAATTAAGAAATAACCGCCGTAAAACGCGCTCTGCACTAAGGCGGAGGCGAAGTTACTGAGTGAAAATACGCTTTTAAACTGCGTAATTAAAATATCATTTAACGCTGCGGCGCAGCCCCATAATGGGAACAGGCACGATAACAAAATAAACTGGAACAGAGGGGTCTTATTCAGATACCCATCGGGCATCTGAACGATGTTTTTATCGTTCATAGTGCTACCTTTTACAGTGTAGGGGTTTTTATTATTCGTTTATCGCCAGAAACTCATTGAATTGCTCAATGCTGGGATAGGACGATTGGGTGCCTTTGCCCGTTACGCTGAAGGCCGCGAAACGCGAGGCTTTTTTCATGGCGGTTTCCACATCACCGCTCTGGACGTAGTAGTGTGCAAAGCAGCCGATAAAGGCATCGCCCGCGCCGCTGGTATCGATGGCATTAACTTTGATCGCCGGAACGTGCACTTCCGTATCCCGGGTCATCCACAGTGCACCCTTCTCACCCATGGTGACGATAATATTGTTCAGCCCTTTATCGGTCAGGCTGCGGGCGGCGCGACGGATATTGTCGTAGCTGTCGACCGGCATCCCGGTGAGAATTTCCAGTTCGGTCTCATTCGGCACAAAGAAATCACATTTGCAGGCGTAGGACATATCCAGCTCGCGCAGCGCCGGGGCCGGGTTTAACAGCACCTCAATGCCGTGCTTTTTTCCAAACTCAATGGCGTGATAGACCGTCTCCAGCTGCACTTCAAGCTGTAAAACGATGAGCTTACATTTCTTCAGATCTTCCGCGGCGCGATCGATATCCTCCGGCGAGAGAAATTTGTTCGCTCCTTTAATAATCAGAATGCTGTTGCTGGAGTTGGGGTTAACGAAAATAGGCGCGACGCCGCTGCTGGTGCACGGCACCTTCTCTACATAGGTAGTATTGATGCCCCATGACTCGAGGTTGCGGATGGTGTTGTCGGCAAAGATGTCATCGCCCACTTTGGTCAACATCAGCACTTTGGAGTTGAGCTTCGCTGCGGCAACGGCCTGGTTAGCACCTTTACCGCCGCAGCCAATCTTGAACGCCGGTGCTTCAAGGGTTTCACCCTCTTTCGGCATCTGGTGGGTGTAGGTGATTAAATCCACCATGTTAGAGCCGATGACTGCGATATCCATTTTCCTACCTCTCAGAAACAAACGCTTAACAATGATATTATCGTAACATTATCATGTTATTTTAGTATCATTTGTGACTCCGCTCGCGATTACAGCAACATTTGATCCAGCGTCATTCCCGCTCTGAGCGGAAAATGTTACTTTAGGAACATAAGAAGATGATTAGGCTGGTAAAGCGGAGAGAGAGAATGGAAACCAAGCAGAAAGAGCGTATTCGTCGCCTGACGGAGCTGCTCAAAAAGACCGACCGCATCCATCTGAAAGATGCGGCGCGGATGCTGGAGGTTTCTGTCATGACCATTCGCCGCGACTTTAGCCAGGAGGATGAGCCGCTGCCGCTGGCCCTGCTCGGGGGCTATATCGTGATGGTTAACAAGCCCGCCGCCCCGACCGCCAGCCAGCCAGTCGCCGTTGCCACTCGCCGTCATCACCGGGACGATATGCCGATTGCGATCCTCGCCGCAGGCCTGGTGAGTGAGAACGATCTGGTGTTTTTCGATAACGGTCCTGAGATGCCGCTGGTGATCGATATGATCCCTGATGAGATCGCCTTCACCGGAATTTGCTATTCGCATCAGGTGTTTATGGCGCTGAACGCCAAACCCAACGCCACCGCCATGCTCTGCGGCGGCACCTACCGTGCGAAGAGCGACGCTTTTTACGATCCCAACAACCCGTCGATTCTCGACTCGCTCAACCCGCGTAAGGTGTTTATCTCCGCCAGCGGCGTGCATGAGCACTATGGCGTGACCTGGTTCAACCTCGATGATTTGCCGGTGAAGCGCAAAGCGATGGAGCACGGCATCCGCAAGATTTTGCTGGCGCGCTCCGCGCTCTTTGATGAGGTAGCCCCCGCCAGCATCGCCCCGCTGGCGCAGTTTGACGTGCTGATCAGCGATCGCCCGCTGCCGGCAGAGTATGCTCTCCACTGCCGGAACGGCTCGGTCAAGGCGATCACCCCTGACTCAGAAGGCGAGTAATCTACTCGAAAAAGACGGCAATTTTGTTAAACATGGTAGGATCCGACTGGTTCCGTACCACTTTTACCACATCCTCTAGCTTATCGATCTGGCTTATCATCTGCTCCAGCCGCTGATCGTCCGCCACCAGCAGCCAGATACGGCTCTGCTCCCCGCCCGGTAGCGGCAGACAGAGAATGCCCTCGACGTTAAAGGCGCGTCGGGCAAAAAGCCCGCAGACGTGGGTCATTACCCCCGGGTGGTTGCGCACGGTGAGCTCCAGAATAACGTTGTCATGTGTTGATTGTGGCATGGCTTATTCTCCCACCATTTCAATATTGGCCGCGCCCGGCGGAACCATTGGATAGACTTTTTGCTCGGCGTCGGTACGAACGTGGATCAGCGCCGGACCCGGACGGGAGATGATCTCCTGCAGGGCCGCCTGCGGGTCGGCCGCAGCGTTTAAATCGCAGGTGTGCAGGCCAAACCCGGCGGCGATCTGTATAAAGTTGATCATGCCTGGATAGGTCGCAGCAAACACACCCTGCTTGTAGAACAGGCTCTGCTGCTGATGCACCAGCCCCAGCGCCTCGTTGTTCATCAGGATAATTTTGATATCGAGCTGGTTTTCTGCAGCGGTCGCCATCTCCTGAATATTCATCATCAGGCTGCCGTCGCCGGAGAAGCACAGCACCTTGCGATCGGGGTTAGCCAGCGCTGCGCCAATCGCCGCCGGCAGGCCAAAGCCCATGGTGCCTAACCCACCGGAGGTGAGCCACTGGCGCGGGCGGTTGAGCGGGTAGGCCTGAGCGGTCCACATCTGGTGCTGCCCGACGTCGGTGGTGATAATCGCGCTGTCATCAACGCAGGCCGCCACGGCGTTAATTAACCCGTATTGGCTCAGCGGATCGTCCGCGCCCGGCATGTTAGCCGGAAACTCCTGCTGCAGCTGCGCCACGGTATCGCGCCAGGCATCACGCGTATCCTCTGCAATCAGCGGGATCAGCTGATTCAGTACCTCGCCAACGTCGCCCTGAATAGCGCAGTGCGGCTGTTTAATTTTACCCAGCTCGGCGCGGTCGATATCGACATGGATAATTTTGGCATTCGGGCAGAAGGTTTCAGTCTTGCCAATCGCCCGGTCATCAAAACGTGCCCCCATAACGACCAGCAGATCGGCCTCGTGCAGAATAAAGTTGGTGCTGCGTGCGCCGTGCATCCCCAGCATGCCCAGCGACAGCGGGTGCTGTTTCGGCAACATCCCGAGGGCCATCAGCGTCATGGTGGTGGGCAGGCTGGCTTTCTCCGCCAGGGTCCGCACCTGCTCCGGGGCGTTGATCACCCCGCCGCCCAGGTAGAGTACCGGCCGCTGGGCCTGATTGATCATCGCCGCGGCTTCGCGCACGCTCTCAATGCTGAATGCCGGGGCGGGCGCGGTCTCACCCGGCTCCGGCAGAGTGTCTAATTCGATTTCGGCAGTTTGAATATCCTTAGGAATGTCTATCCACACCGGGCCGGGACGGCCTGACTGGGCAATACGGAACGCATCAGCGATCACCTGCGGCAGCTCACGGATGTCGCGTACCAGATAGTTGTGTTTAGTGATGGGGATAGAGATGCCGTAGGTGTCCACTTCCTGGAAGGCGTCGGTACCGATCATCGACGAGGGAACCTGGCCCGTGATGCAGACCAGCGGAATGGAGTCGAGGCGCGCGTCGGCGATGGCGGTCACCAGATTGGTGGCCCCCGGCCCGCTACAGGCCATACAGACGGCGGGTTTACCCTGAGTACGCGCCATGCCTTGCGCGATAAAGCCTGCGCCCTGCTCGTGGCGGGCCAGCACGTGGCGGATCTGCGTGCTTTGACTCAGGGCATCATACAGCGGCAGCACCGTGCCGCCCGGGATCCCGGTGACGATGGTGATACCCTGGCGCTCCAGTAAATGAACGATTAACTGTGCGCCGGTGAAGCGCCTTGCCTGCGAAGTTGTGCCCATGCTCCAGTCCTTTTCTTCTGGGCCGGCTTTCCGGGCGGTCTAAACGAAAAACCCCGCCCGGTTTGCGCCGGCGGGGTTTTGGAATCGTGTGTTCCGGACCCTACGGCGCTATGCCGACGACCACCACCACACGCACGACGACGACCGCGGCAGATGGCGCGGTACGTAGTAGAGTCGATGTCAGCATGGCTGGGTTCATTAGGGGCCTGTTTGGTTGTGTTGTGTATTTATTAGCTGAATTTATACAAACACAGCTTGTGCGCCATGACAATCGTTTTATCGCAGCGGCGGTGAAAATGCGCGACCGATCACGTTTCACTGCAAAACAAAAAACCCTGCCGGAGCAGGGTTTTTTTATCAGCGGTTGCGGGTGGTAGCCGCAGAGCACACTGTGTTATGTCAACGTTCCAAGTATACGTGGGAACGGCGACAGGCGCAATTTTGGCCAGTATGAGTATGGATCAGGCTTCGTATTTTTGCCATAAATAACTGTTCATACATACAGTACTTATTTATACTGATTTTGCATGCACAGTGTCAGGCAGGGGCCGCATGGTTTCCCGGCGCAAAACTAAGTCCTGGCTGAAACGGGTGGTGCCGTCAGTGCCTTAACCCCTGAGAGCACACTGTGTTATGTCAACCGCACACAAATCATCTGAGGCGTGTGTGTAAAAAATGGCTGGCAACAGGCAGCGGAAAGGTACGCCAGCCAGTCGTGCTCCTTTGCCAAAGGAGACGCGTATGGGCGGAGTGGATATCGCTATTCTTATCCTGAAACTCATTGTTGCACTGCTGCAACTGCTTGATGCAGTCCTGAAGTACATGAAGTAGTTCAGGTTCAAGCCGCACCAAAGGGGGGCGGGAGACCGTCCCCCTTTAATAATCGCGAAGCGTCGATACTTTTTTGCCGCGTCTGGCATTAAAAATCAGGCAATATTAGTTGCCAACGTTGTTCATAAATCCTGCCTTTCCGCTGTTGCTCATTCATCACCCTGATACTTAACTTATTCCCCCACTGTGGTAGATTTCTCGCGCATTTATGGGCGTGCATAGTCACTTATTCTCTATTTCTCTCTTTTAACAAAACTATTCAGCGACATGAAAAGACAAAGGAACGTTAACTTATTGTTGATGCTGGTATTACTGGTGGCGGTCGGTCAGATGGCGCAAACCATCTACATTCCGGCCATTGCCGACATGGCAAAGGACTTTCACGTCCGCGAAGGCGCGGTGCAGAGTGTGATGGCCGCCTATCTGCTGACCTATGGCGTCTCGCAGCTCTTCTATGGTCCGCTCTCCGATCGCGTGGGCCGTCGTCCGGTGATTTTAGTGGGCATGGGCATTTTTATGGTGGCGACGTTAGTTGCTATGACGACCCATAGCCTGACCGTATTAATCGCGGCCAGCGCGCTGCAGGGTGTTGGCACCGGCGTCGGCGGCGTGATGGCGCGAACCTTACCGCGCGACATGTATCATGGAACCCAGCTCCGCCATGCCAACAGCCTGTTAAATATGGGTATCCTGGTGAGTCCGTTGCTGGCCCCGCTGATTGGCGGCCTGCTGAATACCCTCTGGTCATGGCGTGCCTGCTTCGCCTTCCTTCTGGTGCTATGCGTGATAGTGGCCTTCAGCATGGCACGCTGGATGCCCGAGACACGACCAGTGGATGCACCGCGCACGAAACTGCTTACCAGCTACAAAGTGCTTTTCGGTAGCGGGTCATTCAACTGCTATCTGCTGATGCTGATCGGTGGCCTGGCGGGTATCGCCGTGTTTGAAGCCTGCTCCGGCGTGCTGTTAGGGGCGGGGCTTGGGTTAAGCAGCATGGTAGTCAGCATCCTGTTTATTCTGCCGATCCCGGCGGCCTTCTTTGGCGCATGGTTTGCCGGACGCCAGAATAAACGTTTCTCCACCCTGATGTGGCAGTCGGTGATGAGCTGCCTGCTGGCCGGTCTGATGATGTGGATCCCGGGCCTGTTAGGCGTGATGAACGTCTGGACGCTGCTGATCCCTGCGGCGCTATTCTTTTTCGGCGCGGGGATGCTCTTCCCGCTTGCCACCAGCGGAGCGATGGAGCCGTTCCCGTTTCTCGCCGGTACGGCGGGCGCGCTGGTGGGCGGCTTACAGAATATCGGTTCCGGCGCGCTGGCATGGCTCTCGGCCATGATGCCACAGGGCGGGCAATCTAGTCTGGGTTTACTGATGACCCTGATGGGGCTGCTGATTTTACTGTGCTGGCTGCCGCTGGCGTCGCGCGTACCGCATCACGAGCAGCCTGTTTAACGCCATGATGGCCCGGCTTCCCGCCGGGTTTTTCACACGCGGGGGCGATCGTTGTCTTCAGCAGCGGTTCGGCCTGGGGACGCCACGCCCCCTCCTCGCCATCATAAAACTGTGTATCGGCATTGATGGCATAAGGAATTTTTGCCTGCTGTAGCTCACAGGCCATAAAGGTGGCAAAAGCCATTTGCGACGCGGTAGGGGCAACGCGGATGGACTCACCTACGCCCCAACCGCCCACCCAGCTAACGTGTCCGGTTTTTTGCTGCCAGCGCAGCGCGATGTTGATGCGATTGCGAATCGCCGCCTTCTCCGCCGTCGTCCCCGATGTCCACGGATACTTGCCGTTACTCTTTAGCGGTCCCCACGGGAAGATATGCCACTCCGCCAGCAGATAGTTTTGGCTGTGCGCGGGCAGCTTCAGGCTGGCAAGATCTTCCGGTTCGGCCCGCAGGCGCGGCGCGATAAAGATCATCCGCTGGGCGTCAATACCATGAACGGCTTTGACTGTTCTTTCATAGACGCGGTTGAGCGAGGTGAGGTTATGATTCAGCTTGTCGGCGGGTTCATAAATGAGATCGAAGCCTAGCTGCGGCGCGCCGTTGCCAAAGTAGTGCGCAACGGCGATCCACCAGTTCACGACCCCTCTTTCATTCTCAGGTTTCGGATCGTTTTTATACTCATCGGCCTGGTAAGCGATAACCGGGATCACGCCGTACTGCTCACACGCCTCCACCAGCTTACGCAGATGAATGAGCCGCGCCTCCGTCGGCTCGCCTGCTACCCGGATGCGGACATGGCGGATCCCCTGGGCGGCAAAATCCCGCACCACTAGCGGGTCAAACTCGCGGATACCGCGCTCGGTGCGCGCCCAGTCAACGTCCATGCCGACGCCGAGCTGCGCCGCGTAGCGTGCAGCCGTCAGGGGCGGCTCAGCATAAACAGCAGAGGTAACAAGCAGTAACGCTGCAGCGATCGAGAACTTATACACGGTTAGCCTGAGAAGATGAGTTAACGCACCGCTATTTTTTAGCACGCTTTTTTAACTGGCGTGTAGCGCCGCAAGAAGAAATAGCGCGATCTGTTGGAGATGGGTCGCGGCAAACAGCAGCGCCAGCGAGAGCACCCCCAGCGCAACCAGAAGTTTGTCCCGTACCGCTGACGAGCGCAAAAAGTCGCTGCGGTCCACGTCCATCAGGTTGCGCTTTAGCGTGTAACGCCAGAGGATCAGCGCTACCGCCGCCAGCAGGGCAATGGCGACCCAAAAGGCTGAGCCAGACTGCTGTCCGTTGTGCTTTACCGCCAGTACCAGCAGCGCGCCGTAGCCCAGCAGAGTGCGCAGCCAGGCAAGCGACGTACGCTCGGGCTGCAGACCCGGGTCCCGCTCGCGACGGGCTTTGCGGCTATCCGGCATAGATCACCAGCGCCATCACAACGGCGGCGACAATCAGCAGCAGAATACTCATAACCAGCAGGCTGTAAGTATAGGGAAGATCCTGCTTCAGGCGCATCGCCTTCTCATTGCGCAGCCAGCGCAGGTAGCCAAAAATTGCCAGCCCGCCGGAGGTGAGGCAGAGCAGCAGCGCCAGCAGCTCGCGGATAAGCGGCGTGGCGAAATCCGGTGCGAGCTGATCGAGACCCACCCCGGCCGCCAGAAAGCCCAGCGCAGTGCGGATCCAGGCGAGGAAAGTGCGCTCGTTTGCCAGCGAGAAGCGGTAGTCCGGCGCTTCACCGAGGCGAGAAATTTTCATGCGGTGTCCTTGTGGTTTATCGCGCTCAAACAGCACCATCAGCATGCCATACCGCATCACCTTTGCGAAGATGTATACCGTCGGGTGGCGCTACGCTTACCCGGCCTACAGAGTGGATACAAAAAAGGCCCCAGGCGGGGCCTTTTTACATCATACAGATTAGCTGTTCAGAGCCGGGCGCTCGCTGATGGCGATGCGCTGGGGAGCAATCGCTTCCGGCACGTTGCGGCTGATGTCGATATGCAGCAGTCCGTTATTGAAGGTGGCTCCGGAGACCTCCATATGGTCGGCCAGGGTAAAGCTCAGGCTGAACGGCTGGATCACCAGCCCCTGATGCAGCCACTTCGGCTCGTTGGCCGGTTTTTCCGGGGTGCCTTTGACGCTGAGGCGCGTGCCCTCCAGCTGGATCTCCAGATCGTCCTGACGGAAGCCAGCCAGCGCAAGGGTAATGCGATAGTGGTTATCGTCGCTCTTCTCGATGTTATAGGGCGGGAAGGTCTGGCCTTCGCTGGCGTTTTGCAGGGCGTTGGCCAGTTTGTCAAAACCGATCCATTGACGCAGCAGCGGGGATAAATCGTAGTTACGCATGGTGTTTCTCCTTCTTTGAAGCAAGAAATGATCTACGCATCGTGTGACGCGCATCTGCTCCCTGACGGCGAGCAAGGTGTAATCTGGGCCGCAGTGGCGACCCGGGAAATTAGTTAATTTCGATACGACGCGGTTTTTTCTCTTCTGGAATTACGCGTTCCAGTTCGATAAACAGCAGGCCGTTGACCAGATTCGCGCCACGAACGTGAATGTTCTCAGCGATCTGGAATTTACGTTCGAAGTTACGTTCGGCGATACCCTGATAGAGATAGCTACGCTCTTTCTGTTCGGTCGCGCGAGCGCCTTTCACCACCAGCAGGTTGTCCTGAGCGGTGATCTCCAGTTCGCTTTCGGCAAAGCCGGCTACGGCAATCGCGATGCGATAGTGGTTTTCGTCAACGAGTTCAACGTTGTACGGAGGATAGCCGCCGTTACTCTGGCTCTGATTGTTTTCTAACAGGTTAAACAGGCGGTCAAAACCAATGGCAGAACGATAAAGCGGAGAGAGATCGAAGTTACGCATAGAATAAGCTCCTGAAATCAGCGAGAAATTTTTGAACCTTCCACTATGGACAGGCTCTTAGAACCAGAACACCCCGCAGGCATGTTCTTCCGGCTACGTTGTAAAAATGGGTGCAGCGGTCGGTTTTTCAAGGGTGAAAGTCTGACTTTTTTTTGCACTTTCTCACTCAGTGCTTAGACTGGATTACGACACTTAACGTTAAATTGCGATTGCCACCACAGAGCGGCACACGAAAGCTATTCATTTCCCTTAAGGGTCGCTATAAGCAAGGAGTGCACGATGATAAGAAAAAAACCATCATGAAAAATATTCTGTTAAAAGTGGCGATTGTCAGCGGCATAGTGACGCTGGGCGGCTGCTCCAGCGTGATGTCGCACACCGGCGGCAAGGAGGGGCTCTACCCCGGGACGCGCGCCAGCTCAAAAATGCTGATGGATGATGACGCGAACCTGGCGGTGAAATCGTTCGTGGTGCTCGATATGCCGTTTACCGCCGTAGCCGACACGCTGCTGCTGCCCTGGGATATGTTCCGCAAAGACAACTCGGTAAAATCGCGCGTCGAAAAGGCGGAGGAGGCCAACCTGGCCACCAACTCCGTTATTCCTCCTGCGGCCATGCCCGCACCTTAGATTCGCTCTGACGGATTACAGGCCGGTATCGGCCACCCACAGCTGGCGGAAGCCTGCGGCCGGTGCCATCCATGCGATCGTCTTACCGTCTGGCGAGAAGACTACCGCATCGGCCGAGGGTTGATGCTCAGGGTTATCATCGGTTAAAAATAGGATCGCTCCAGTCGCGCTATCGCAAAGCGCCAGCCGGTTCTCCAGCACAAAGCCGAGCGCCGCCCCGGAGGGGTGCCAGTTAAACGCCGACTGGATATCCGTTGCGTTATAGGTCAACTGGCGCGGCTCGCCGCCCTCTGCAGCAATCAGCCAGAGCTGTACTACTCCTGCCTCATCACGCATTAAAAAGGCAATCACATTGCCCTGCGGGTTACTGCGCACCCAGTGGCGCGGCACGTTGACCAGGCCTGGATAACGACGCGAGTGGGTAAAGGTGAGACGCCGCTGCTGTACGCCCGCTGGCGGTGACGGCATCGTGTCTGGCGTGCCGGCCAGCGGAGCCTCGCCCGCCCGCTTCCAGCCCAGCTCATCAACGGGCAGATCGACGATAAACAGTTCAGGCACCTTTTCACCGTTCAGCGCCAGCGTATCGCCAATAAACGCCAGCCTGTCATTGCCTACCCAGCCCTCTTCATAGGCGCGGTTGATCTCATCGCTTCCGGGCGCAGGCGATGGCGTCGTGCGGCTGACCAGCACGCACCAGTGGCTGCCGCCGTACTCTCGCGGGTGGTTGCCTGCAGGGGTCACCGGGCCATAGGGTGCAGCAACGCCAACGTTGCGCAGATCCAGTGCTGGATCGCGCTCGTGCAGCACATGGTCGTTATAGGTAAAGCTCACCTTGTCGCCGTCCGGACTGAAGACATGCACATGGCTGCCGCCGCGCAGCGCGCCGGGCGTATAGGGTTCGCTAATATCCAACGCATCAAGGTTACTCGCCCTGCCGCTTTGCACAATCACGCCCTGGCGATGGTGGAAATCGTACTGCCAGCGCTCGTCCGGATTTTGCGGTCCGTGGATAAAGACGTACTTCTCTTCGCGCGGATGAACGGTCACCACGCCAACGTGCGCGCCCTGGGACGCAGCGTAGATCGTCTCTACCTCACCCGTCTCCACGTTGACCCGGTCGATAGTTTTACCGGTAAAGGAGGCGCCGGAGGGACGCACGTCAAACACCAGCCACTGACTGTCGGGCGTCCAGGTATTGATATTGGTCAGCTGATGATTACGGAGAGCGAAGGTGATTTGTTTCATGAGGATACCCTGATGCGCAGATGTCGCATCAGGGTAAGAGATCTACAGCAAAAAAACTATCAGGGAACCGGCGTTACCAGCGGTTCACCCTCAAACCAGGCCTGAACGTTCTCTAACACCAGGCGTGACATCTCCCGACGCGTTTCCCAGGTTGCGCTTGCCATATGGGGAGTGATAACCACGTTATCGCGCTGCTGTAGCGCGGCAGGTACGTTAGGCTCATCGGCGAAAACATCCAGCCCGGCACCGGCAATCACGCCACTCTCCAGGGCAGCGATCAGCGCGGCCTCATCCACCACGCTGCCGCGGGAGATGTTGATCAGCACGCCCTGCGGACCCAGCGCCGCAAGTACCGTCTGGTTAACCAGCGCTTTAGTTCCCGCGCCGCCAGGGGCGCAGACCATCAGAAAGTCGCTCTGCTCTGCCAGCTCGCGTAGATCGGCGACGTAATCCCACGGCAGTGCGTTGTGTGCTTTGCGGTCAGTGTAGGCAATCTCCATGTCGAAACCGCTGGCACGACGGGCGATGGCCTGACCAATCCGGCCCATCCCCAGAATACCCAGACGTGCGCCGGAGACCTTGCGCGTCCACTGGAAGCCACCCGCCGACCAGCCGCCCTGCTCGATAAACTTCTGTGCCGCAACGATTTGACGCGAGGTGGCCAGCATCAGACCGATAGCCAGATCGGCCACATCGTCAGTCAGCACGCCCGGTGTATGGGTCACCGCCACGCCATGATCCCGGGCTGCCGCCACGTCAACGCCATCGTAGCCCACGCCAAACACGGCGATCAGCTTCAGGGCAGGCAGCGAGGCGATAAAGTCTCGCGTCACCACCGCCTCGCCGTTGGTAATTACCACTGTGACTTCATCAGCGATAGCGGCGAGCTTAGCGGTATCCATCTCAGCCAGATCGTATAGGTCGTAGCGCGCCTGCAGTTCAGCGGTAAGCGCATCCGGCAGACCCGCCTGTTTCAGTACTTTCTGTTTCATATCTTTTTCCTGTTATGAGAGGCGTGTAGCGGTTCGTTTCGCGGCTTTTGGCTGCGTCGGACGCGAGACCAGAATGCCGATGATACCGCCGAGGATCAGCGCTACTGCTACAATCAGCAGCCCATAGTGGTAGCTGTTGGTGGCATCTTTAATTTTGCCCAGCAGCGGCGGGAGGCCCAGCCCTACAAAGTTAGCCACCGTGTTAATAAAGGCGATAGAGGCCGCTGCGGCAACGCCAGCCAGCTTCTCGGTGGTCACGGCCCAGAAGATCGGCGTCAGCGCAAAGTTGAAGCCAACGGTGAGGATCAGCAGGAGGTAGGCCACCAGCAGATTGCTGGAGTAGATAGCGATAGCCAACGACAGCCCGGAGATGATCAGCGGTAGCCCGAGGTGCAGCGAACGTTCATTAGTGGTATCGGAGTGGCGACCGTTGAAGTACATGAACAAGCAGGCGGCGATAAAGGGTACGGCAGAGAGCAGGCTGATAACGATGTTGCTCTGGTCGCTGGCCATACTTTTGATGATCAGCGGCAGGAACAGCGTAATACCGATAGAGCCAAAAGCTTGCAGGAACCAGACCAGGCTCAGCAGCAGCACGGTTTTGTTTTTCAACGCGCTTGTCCAGCTGTGGTTTGTTCCTACCTCGACCCCGGCGTTATCGCGTTCAAGCTGCGCTTTCAACCACCCTTTCTGCTCCGGCGTCAGCCAGGCGGCGTGATCCGGCGTTTGCGGCAGGCGCCACAGCACCATGATCCCCAGAACGATGGCCGGAATGCCCTCCAGCGCAAACAGCCAGCGCCAGCCGGCAATATCAGCAATACCGTGCATGTTCAGAAGCGAGCCAGAGATCGGCAGGCCGATAATCGACGCCATCACCGAACCCATGTAGAAGAACGACATGGCCCGCGCACGGTTGCTTTTCGGGAACCAGCAGGAGATGTAGTAGATGATGCCCGGCGTAAAGCCCGCTTCCGCCATACCGAGTAAAAAGCGCATGACGTAGAGCTGCGTGGGCGTCTGCACCAGCGACATCCCGGCGCTGACGATGCCCCAGGTGATCATAATCCTGGCGATCCATATCCGCGCACCCACCCGCGTCATAATAATGTTGCTGGGGATTTCAAAAATAATATACGAGATATAGAACATCCCGACGCCAAGTCCATACATACTGGCGCTCAGGCCGAGATCGGCATTCATTTGCAATGCCGCAATAGAGATATTGGTTTTATCCAGATTAGCAACAAAATAACAGATAATAATAAAAGGGATTATCCTGGTATTAAGCTGCCGTAAGGTTGTAGAGTACAGATCGGTATTCATAGTAAAACCCTCACCCAGCCGTATATGCGCAAGGGGATCCCTCTGTTCATATACAGGCGGTTAGTAATAGTTATTTTTTTGAATCAGGAAATTACCACTCGGCTACGGAACCGTCTTCATGTCGCCATAACGGGTTACGCCAGTCGGTTGCCTCTTTACTGCGAGCAATAACCTGCTCTTCGTCGATCTCTACGCCCAGGCCTGGCTTCATCAGCGGTTTGAAGAAGCCGCCTTCCATGTTGAAGTCCTCTTTGTTTTTCACAAAGTCGAGCAGCTCCGCGCCCTGGTTGTAGTGAATGCCCATGCTCTGCTCCTGGAACACCGCGTTGTGGGAGACAAAGTCCACGTGCAGGCAGGCTGCCAGCGCAATCGGGCCAAGCGGGCAGTGCGGGGCCAGCGCCACGTCGTACGCCTCCGCCATGCCAGCGATTTTGTAGCACTCGGTGATGCCCCCGGCGTGGGAGAGATCGGGCTGAAGAATGGCCAGACCGCCCGCTTCCAGCACGCGCTTAAATTCGAAGCGTGAGAACATACGCTCCCCGGCAGCAATCGGTATATGGGTTTGCGCGGCCAGCTTCGGATAATATTCCGCCTGCTCGGCCAGCACCGGCTCCTCAATAAACAGCGGACGGTACGGCTCCAGCTCTTTAATTAATATTTTTGCCATCGGCGCGCTAACGCGGCCGTGGAAATCGAGGCCAAACTCAATTTCATTGCCGAAGGCTTCGCGGATCTGTGCGGCGGTATTTACTGCGGTTTCGACTTTACGGAAATCATCAATAATCGATAACTCTTCGCAGCCGTTTAATTTAAAGGTATCGAAGCCGATTTCGCGCAGCTTAGTAATGCCCGCGATGGCTTCCGCCGGACGATCGCCGCCTACCCAGCTGTAGGCCTTAATTTTATCGCGCACCAGGCCACCCATCAGTTGCCAGACCGGCGCGTTCAGGACTTTACCTTTAATATCCCAGAGCGCCTGGTCTATACCGGCGATGGCGCTCATCAGGATCGGGCCACCACGGTAGAAGCCCGCGCGGTACATCACCTGCCACAGGTCGTTGATACGAGCCGGATCCTGGCCAATCAGATACTCGCCCAGCTCATGAACGGCCGCCTCAACGGTACGCACCCGGCCTTCGATTACCGGTTCACCCCAGCCCACCACACCTTCGTCGGTTTCGATTTTCAGGAACATCCAGCGCGGGGGTAAACGGTAGGTGGTTAGTTTAGTAATTTTCATTGCACTGCCTCTCGATACGCTTTTACAAATGCGGCTGCCTGCTGCGCGGTGCGCTCCACGGATTGCCCGGCACGGTAGAGATCGCTGCCCAGCCCGGCACCGGCACAGCCGGCGTTAAGCCACTGGGCCAGGTTTTCCGGCGTGACGCCGCCGACGGCGAACACGGGGATCTCCGGCGGAAGCACGGCCTTCAGCGCTTTGATGTAGTCCGGACCAAACGCCGAAGAGGGGAATATCTTCAGCGACTGGGCACCGGCCTCAATCGCCGTAAAGGCTTCGGTTGCCGTGGCACAGCCAGGGCTGACCGCCATGCCGTACGCCACTGCCCGCCGGATAATTTCCGGATTGATATTCGGGGTCACCAGCAGGGTGCAGCCCATCTCGGCGAGCGTATCGACCTGCTCGGGCTTTAATACCGTGCCCGCGCCGATTAAGGCTCTGTCGCCAAAGGCTTTCACCATCGCCGGAATGCTCTCTTCCCAGCGCGGGGAGTTGAGCGGAATTTCGACCGCTTCAAACCCGGACTCGATCACCGCCGCCACGTGGGCGTGCGCCTCTTCCGGCGTGATGCCGCGCAGAATTGCGATCAGCGGGAGTTTATTTTGCCACTGCATGAGCGATGCTCCTTATACCTGCCTGAAATGCATCGTCGCCGCGCAGCGTTTGCGTCCCGTAGCCCAGCAGGGTAAACGCCTGCTGGTAGCGTGCGGTCAGCGAGGGGTTGGCAACGAGCGTGATGGTCTGCTGCGGCGCGATCCAGGCTTTCATGCTCGCCACTTCGCTGCCAATCAGCAGGCCAGAAAGAAATTCGCTCACCTGTTCACGCGCCAGCGCGCCGAGCACGTGGGATGCCCGCACTTCAAACAGGCGAGGCAGCAGATCGGGCGAGTCGAGGCCGCGGGTTAAACCGGCGGTAAAGGCATCCGGGGAGATTTCCTGCTCGGGTAGCCCTGCCCCCACCAGCGTATGGTTAAGCAGCACGTGATGCAGCTCGCCGGTCATCACGGTGTGAAAGTCGCTTACCTGCTCGCTATCGGCCAGCACCCATTTGCAGTGGGTGCCGGGCATGACATACACCTGGGCAGGCTGCAGTTCGCGCGCGCCGAGCAGTTGGGTCTCTTCGCCGCGCATCACGTTATGGTTATCTTCCCGGTTGACGCACAGGCCGGGAACGATCCAGATATTGTCGGCAACGGCGGTGAGCTGCTGGCCAATGTCGTCAAAGCGGGCCGGGCAGGGCAGATACGGGACGTTAACCCAGCCAGCATTGCTGCCGACCATACCCGCCATCACCACGGGCGTGTTTTCCCGATCCCAGCCCTCGGTGATCTGCGCTAATACCGCCTCGAAGGTCCGCCCGTTCAGGCGGGTTACGCCCGCTTCGGACTGCCTGCTCTCCAGGCACTCATCGCCCTGATAGAGCCAGGCGCGAAGATTGGTGGAGCCCCAGTCGATGGCGATATAGCGTGATGTCATGTGATTTCCTTGAGCCTTTGGGTTGAGCTGGCGATCATGGTTAGCGCCGCCTGCTCTGCTGCATCGCCGTCCTGATGCCGGATGGCATCAAACAGCGCCTTGTGTTCCTGAAGCGTCTTCGGCATGTTGGCCTCGTCACCGCGCCAGGTCTGTTCAAATACCGCCCGCTGCAGGGAGCCAATCGCGACCGTTAGCTGCTGGAGAACCGGGTTGTGCACCGACTGCAGCACGGCGTCGTGATAGCGGATATCCGCTTCGTTGAACGCTTCCCGGTTCTGGTTGTTGGCGATCATGTCGTTGAGCGCCGCCTCAATCTGCGCCAGATCGCTGGAGGTAGCTCGCTCGGCCGCCCAGCGGGCAATGGCTGGCTCTACCAGGTTACGCACCTCGCTCATCGCGCTGATCAGCCTTGGGTCGTAGTCGTTCTCCAGCACCCACTGCAGCACCTCGGTATCGAGGTAGTTCCACTGGTTGCGTGCCGCGACAAATGCCCCGCGATAGCGCTTCATCTCAATCAGCCGCTTCGCCATCAGGGAGCGGAAGACCTCCCGGATGATGTTGCGCGAGGTTTCAAACTCTTCGCACAGGTCGGTTTCGGAAGGCAGCCCTGCGCCAGGGACGTATTTACCGCTGACAATCTGCCGCCCGAGGGTGGCGATGATGCGGTCCGTTTTGGTAATGGTCATCTCAGATCCTATAAGGAGTTGCTTTACCACTACTTTATCCCCGTTGGCGTAAAAGTCCGCACTATTGAAGTACAAATATGCGACCTATTCGCCATACCGTGAGAAGATAGTAGTACAATCACTTTAGGTTGTACTACAATCCAGATCACAAAAACGACACCCGGTAAAGAAAATGTGAAAAAACAGGGGCGATAAAAAAGCCCGCAGCGAGGTGCGGGCTTATGGCTGGCGGGAAAAGCCGAATTTAGTTCAGGACAAACTTCTCGATAGCGTAGGCCACGCCGTCTTCAATGTTGGTTTTGGTGACGAAGTTGGCGACCTCTTTCACCGACGGGATGGCATTGTCCATGGCGACGCCCATACCGGCATACTCCAGCATCGCAATGTCGTTTTCCTGATCGCCAATCGCCATGATCTCTTCCGGCTTGATGTTCAGCGCATCAGCCAGCGATTTTACGCCGGTGCCTTTGGTGACGCTTTTATTGAGGATCTCCAGGAAGTAAGGCGCGCTTTTCAGCACGGTGTACTTCTCTTTCACCTCTGCCGGAATGCGAGATATCGCCTGGTCGAGGATCGCCGGCTCGTCAATCATCATTACCTTCAGCAGCTCGATGGCCGGATCCATCTTCTCGGCCTCGCAGAACACCAGCGGAATGGTGGCAACGTAGGATTCATGCACCGTGTAGTAGCTGATGTCGCGGTTGGCAGTATAGAGCGTGTTGCGATCGAGCGCGTGGAAGTGTGAGCCAACCTCGCGGGAGAGCTGCTCGAGGTAGCGGTAGTCGTCATAGCTAAGCGTGGTTTGCGCCACGGTGCTGCCGTCGCTGGCTTTCTGCACCAGCGCGCCGTTATAGGTGATGCAATAGTCACCCGGCCTGTCCATATGCAGCTCTTTCAGGTAGGTGTGCACGCCAGCGTAGGGACGCCCGGTCGTCAGCACCACGTTGACCCCACGCTCACGCGCGGCGGCAATCGCATTTTTAACGGCAGGTGAAATGGTATGGTCCGGCAGCAGCAAAGTACCGTCCATGTCGATTGCAATAAGTTTGATAGCCATGGGTTCCCCAGCGTAAAAGAGTTAACTCTTATGCTAGCGTGATTCTGCGCAAAAGACAGTAAGCGCGTCGGGGGAAAAGGGGGACAGGAGCGGGACGGTAAATTCCCCATTTACAGGGAGTGTAGCCCCGGCAGCTGAGTGCCGCCGGGGAACAAACCGATTAGATATCGATGTTCGCCGCTTTCAGGGCGTTCTCTTCGATAAACGCACGACGCGGCTCAACGGCGTCGCCCATCAGGGTGGTGAAGAGCTGGTCGGCAGCAATCGCATCCTTCACGGTCACGCGCAGCATGCGGCGGCTCTCTGGATCCATCGTGGTTTCCCACAGCTGCTCCGGGTTCATCTCGCCCAGCCCTTTATAGCGCTGAATAGCCAGGCCACGGCGGGACTCTTTCACCAGCCACTCCAGCGCCTGTTCGAAGCTGGAAATTGGCTGACGACGCTCGCCACGTTCGATGAAGGCATCCTCTTCGATCAGGCCGCGCAGCTTCTCACCCAGCGTACACAGACGACGATACTCACCGCCGATAATGAACTCATGATCCAGCGGATAGTCGGTATCCACACCGTGAGTACGAACACGGATAATCGGCTCAAACTGTTTCAGCTCGGCGTCTTCACGGATATCGTACTTCCAGGTGCTGCCGTGCACGTCGTTTTCGTTCAGCGTGGTAACCAGCGCAGAGACCCAACGGGTTACTTTCGCTTCGTCTGTGAGATCGGCCTCTTCCAGCGTCGGCTGGTAGACAAGCTCTTTCAGCAGCGCGCGCGGGAAACGACGCTCCATGCGGTTAATCATTTTCTGCGTGGCGTTGTACTCGGAGACCATCTTCTCCAGCGCCTCTCCGGCCAGCGCAGGTGCGCCTTCGGTGGTGTGCAGGGTAGCGCCATCCAGCGCGATGGAGATCTGATACTGATCCATCGCCTCGTCATCCTTGATGTACTGCTCCTGCTTGCCCTTTTTCACCTTGTAGAGCGGCGGCTGGGCAATGTACACGTGACCACGCTCGATGATCTCTGGCATCTGGCGATAGAAGAAGGTCAGCAGCAGCGTACGAATGTGCGAGCCATCGACGTCCGCATCGGTCATGATAATGATGCTGTGATAGCGCAGCTTGTCCGGGTTGTACTCGTCACGGCCAATGCCGCAGCCCAGGGCGGTGATCAGCGTCGCCACTTCCTGCGAGGCCAGCATCTTGTCGAAACGGGCTTTCTCAACGTTGAGGATTTTACCCTTCAGCGGCAGGATAGCCTGGTTCTTACGGTTACGGCCCTGCTTCGCTGAGCCGCCCGCCGAGTCCCCTTCCACCAGGTAGAGTTCAGAGTGGGCCGGGTCGCGCTCCTGACAGTCCGCCAGCTTGCCCGGCAGGCCTGCGAGATCCAGCGCGCCTTTACGGCGGGTCATCTCACGGGCACGACGTGCCGCTTCACGGGCGCGGGCCGCGTCGATAATTTTACCGACGACGATTTTGGCGTCAGACGGGTTTTCCAGCAGGTATTCGCTCAGCAGCTCGTTCATCTGCTGTTCAACCGCCGATTTCACCTCGGAGGAGACCAGCTTGTCTTTGGTCTGAGAGGAGAATTTCGGATCCGGCACTTTTACCGATACAACGGCGATCAGGCCTTCACGGGCGTCATCACCGGTAGCGCTGACCTTGGCTTTCTTACTGTAGCCCTCTTTGTCCATGTAGGCATTCAGGGTACGGGTCATCGCTGCGCGGAAGCCCGCAAGGTGGGTACCCCCGTCGCGCTGCGGAATATTGTTGGTAAAGCAGTAGATATTTTCCTGGAAGCCATCGTTCCACTGGAGCGCAACTTCAACGCCAATACCGTCTTTTTCGGTGGAGAAATAGAACACATTCGGGTGAATGGGCGTTTTGTTTTTGTTGAGGTACTCAACAAACGCCTTGATGCCGCCTTCGTAATGGAAGTGGTCCTCTTTACCGTCGCGCTTGTCCTGCAGGCGAATGGAAACGCCAGAGTTCAGGAACGACAGCTCACGCAGGCGCTTGGCCAGGATATCGTATTCAAATTCGGTGACGTTGGTGAAGGTCTCCAGGCTAGGCCAGAAACGCACCACGGTACCGGTGATGTCAGTGTCACCGGTGATCGCCAGCGGAGCCTGCGGCACGCCGTGCACGTAGGTCTGCTGGTGTACTTTGCCTTCGCGGCGGATCAGCAGTTCAAGCTTCTGCGACAGGGCGTTAACCACCGAGACGCCCACGCCGTGCAGGCCGCCAGACACTTTATAGGAGTTATCATCGAATTTACCGCCTGCGTGCAGCACGGTCATGATAACTTCGGCGGCAGAGACGCCCTCTTCCGGGTGAATACCGGTGGGGATCCCACGGCCATCATCCGAGACCGACACGGAGTTATCGGCGTGAATTGTCACGACGATATCTTTACAGTGACCCGCGAGCGCCTCGTCGATAGCGTTATCTACCACCTCAAATACCATATGGTGCAGGCCGGTACCGTCATCCGTGTCGCCGATATACATACCCGGGCGCTTACGCACCGCATCCAGCC
>DAMBQR010000021.1:0-59139 GCA_032055545.1 Pseudescherichia sp.
GATGGTTGGCGTCAACGGCGTGGGTAAAACCACCACCATCGGCAAGCTGGCGCGTCAGTTTGAGCAGCAGGGTAAATCGGTGATGCTGGCAGCGGGTGATACATTCCGTGCGGCGGCGGTTGAGCAGCTGCAGGTGTGGGGTCAGCGCAACAATATTCCGGTGATTGCCCAGCACACCGGCGCGGACTCCGCTTCGGTGATCTTTGATGCCATCCAGGCAGCGAAATCACGCGGTATTGACGTGCTGATCGCCGATACTGCCGGACGCCTGCAGAATAAAGCGCACCTGATGGAAGAGCTGAAAAAGATTGTCCGGGTAATGAAAAAGCTGGACGTTGATGCGCCGCACGAGGTGATGCTGACCATTGACGCCAGCACCGGGCAGAATGCAGTAAGCCAGACCCGCCTGTTTAATGAGGCGGTAGGCCTGACGGGGATCACCCTGACCAAGCTGGATGGTACGGCGAAGGGTGGGGTGATCTTCTCCGTCGCCGACCAGTTCGGGATCCCTATCCGGTATATCGGGACTGGCGAGCGTATAGAGGACTTGCGTCCGTTTAATGCGGGCGATTTTATAGAGGCACTTTTTGCCCGAGAGGATTAACAATGATTCGCTTTGAACACGTCAGCAAGGCCTATCTCGGTGGGAGACAAGCGCTGCAGGGGGTGACCTTTCACCTGCAGCAGGGCGAGATGGCATTTCTGACCGGCCACTCTGGCGCAGGGAAAAGTACGCTGCTCAAGCTGATTTGTGGCATTGAGCGGCCAAGCGCCGGGAAAATCTTCTTTGGCGGCCATGATATTAGCCGCCTGAAGAATCGCGAAGTGCCGTTTCTGCGTCGGCAGATCGGCATGATTTTCCAGGATCACCATCTGTTGATGGACCGCACGGTTTACGACAACGTGGCTATCCCGCTGATTATTGCCGGAGCCAGCGGGGATGACATTCGTCGCCGCGTCTCGGCGGCGCTGGATAAAGTCGGGCTGCTGGACAAAGCGAAAAATTTTCCGATTCAACTCTCCGGCGGTGAGCAGCAGCGCGTGGGCATCGCCCGCGCCGTGGTCAATAAGCCGGCGGTGCTGCTGGCGGATGAACCGACCGGTAACCTTGATGAGGCGCTTTCGGAAGGCATTCTGCGCCTCTTTGAGGAGTTTAACCGCGTCGGAGTCACCGTTCTGATGGCGACGCACGACATCGGACTGATTTCCCGTCGTTCATATCGCACGCTAAGCCTGAGCGACGGCCATTTGCATGGAGGCCTGACGGGTGAATAAACGCGACGCAGTAAATCAAATTCGCCAGTTTGGCGGCAGGTTCGATCGCTTCCGCAAGCCTGGCGCCGGCGCGGGCGGCAATCGTCCCCCTTCCGGACGCAGCAAGACGCCGCCTAAGCCCGGCTCACGGAAGAGTAACGTCTTCAATGAGCAGATGCGCTACGCGTTTAGCGGTGCGCTGCAGGATCTTAAGAGCAAGCCGCTGGCGACCTTCCTGACGGTAATGGTGATTGCCATCTCCCTCACGCTGCCCAGCGTCTGCTACATGGTCTATAAGAACGTCAGCCAGGCGGCGACCCAGTACTATCCATCGCCGCAGATCACCGTCTACTTTGATAAGGCGCTGGATGATAACGCCGCCCAGCAGGTAGTGGGTCAGCTGCAGTCGGAGCAGGGGGTTGAGAAGGTCAACTACCTCTCCCGCGAGGATGCCCTCGGCGAGTTCCGCAACTGGTCAGGGTTTGGTGGCGCGCTGGATATGCTCGAAGAGAACCCGCTCCCTGCCGTTGCGGTCGTGGTACCCAAGCTTGATTTCCAGAGCACCGAGTCGCTGAACACCCTGCGGGATCGTATTACCCGTATCAACGGTATCGATGAGGTGCGCATGGACGACAGTTGGTTTGCCCGCCTGACGGCGCTGACCGGGCTGGTCGGGCGTGTATCGGCGATGATCGGCATTCTGATGGTGGCCGCCGTGTTCCTGGTGATCGGCAACAGCGTGCGCCTGAGCATCTTCTCCCGCCGCGACACCATCAACGTGCAGAAGCTGATTGGTGCGACCGACGGTTTCATCCTGCGCCCGTTCCTCTACGGTGGGGCGCTGCTGGGCTTTAGCGGAGCGCTGATGTCGCTGATCCTCTCTGAGGTGCTGGTGATGCGGCTCTCTTCCGCCGTCACCGACGTGGCGAAAGTGTTTGGTACCCAGTTCAACCTCGACGGCCTGTCGTTTGACGAGTGCCTGCTGCTGCTGCTGGTCTGCTCGATGATCGGCTGGCTGGCCGCCTGGCTGGCTACGGTACAACATTTACGTCACTTTACGCCTGACTAAGCAATTTTTTGATATACTCTCTCCCTGCACCAGATGTCTTGCAGGGAAAGAGTCCCTGTTATCTCTTCTCCCCTGCGTCTGTTTTTATCAATGAAGTGTCACAATTTGTGCGTAATCTATTCACAATGAGGCATGGAACTTGTGGATAAAATCACTGTCTGATAAAAATGTGGATGATATTCTCGTTGCTTATCACCGCTGGCATGTTTGTTGCCTATTTTTGATAAAGGGACGAACCGCCGCCGGCCAGAAGTCTATTGAGAGGATTTGAATGACCAAAGAAATGCAAACTTTAGCTTTAGCCCCTGTTGGTAACCTGGAGTCTTACATCCGGGCTGCAAACGCTTGGCCGATGTTAACGGCTGATGAAGAGCGGGCGCTGGCTGAAAAGCTGCATTACCAGGGCGATCTGGAAGCAGCTAAAACGCTGATCCTGTCCCACCTGCGCTTTGTTGTTCATATTGCTCGTAACTACTCGGGCTATGGCCTGCCGCAGGCGGACCTGATCCAGGAAGGTAACATCGGTCTGATGAAGGCCGTGCGTCGCTTCAATCCGGAAGTGGGCGTGCGTCTGGTCTCGTTCGCGGTGCACTGGATCAAAGCTGAAATCCATGAATACGTGCTGCGTAACTGGCGTATCGTGAAGGTCGCGACCACTAAAGCGCAGCGTAAGCTGTTCTTTAACCTGCGTAAAACCAAGCAGCGTCTGGGCTGGTTTAACCAGGACGAAGTGGAAATGGTCGCACGCGAGCTGGGCGTCTCCAGTAAAGACGTACGTGAGATGGAGTCGCGTATGGCGGCACAGGACATGACCTTCGATATGTCCTCTGACGACGAGTCCGACAGCCAGCCGATGGCACCGGTGCTCTATCTGCAGGATAAATCGTCTAACTTTGCCGACGGCATTGAGGACGATAACTGGGAAGAGCAGGCGGCAAACCGCCTGACCGATGCAATGCAGGGTCTCGACGAGCGTAGTCAGGCGATCATTCGCGCCCGCTGGCTGGACGAAGATAACAAGTCCACGTTGCAGGAGCTGGCTGACCAGTATGGCGTTTCTGCCGAACGTGTGCGCCAGCTGGAAAAGAACGCAATGAAAAAGCTGCGCGCGGCGATCGAAGCCTAACTTCCGCGAAGCAACCTGCTAATACCCCTGGATGAAAGTCCGGGGGTTTTGTTTTTTTAGCGCCCGCTCTGGCGAATTTTTAGCCCCTGGCAAACACTTACAGATGCGCTACGCATGGGTATTTCTCAGGGGGACAGGGTGAAAAATAGCGAACTAAACGAACGCCGCTTACAGGCGACACCGCGCGGCATCGGCGTCATGTGTCACTTCTTCGCCGACAGAGCGGAGAACGCCACGCTGTGGGACATAGAGGGCAACGAGGTGATCGACTTCGCCGCCGGGATCGCGGTGCTGAATACCGGTCATCGCCACCCGAAGGTGGTGGCGGCGGTGGAGAAACAGCTCCACGCTTTTACCCACACGGCATATCAGATTGTACCCTACGAAAGCTACGTGACGCTGGCGGAGAAGATCAACGCCCGCGTACCGATCGCCGGGCCAGCGAAAACCGCCTTCTTCTCCACCGGGGCGGAAGCGGTAGAGAACGCTGTCAAGATCGCCCGCGCTTACACCAAACGCCCCGGAATTATCGCCTTCAGCGGTGGCTTTCATGGCCGGACCTCAATGACCATGGCCCTGACCGGTAAGGTCGCGCCCTATAAAATTGGCTTTGGTCCTTTCCCCGGGTCGATCTTTCACGCCCAGTATCCGAATGCGGTACACGACATCTCCACCCAGGATGCGCTGAAGAGCCTGGAGCGCATCTTTAAAGCCGATATCGCACCGGATCAGGTGGCGGCTATCCTGCTGGAGCCGGTGCAGGGCGAGGGCGGCTTCGTCATCGCGCCTGATGACTTCATGCAGGGTGTGCGTCAGCTCTGCGATCGGCACGGCATTCTGCTCATCGCTGATGAGGTTCAGAGCGGCTATGCCCGCACTGGCAAACTCTTTGCGATGGAGCACTACAGCGTGAAGCCGGATCTGATCACCATGGCGAAGAGTCTCGCGGGTGGCTTGCCGCTGTCGGCGGTCTCCGGCCGTGCCGAGGTGATGGATGCCCCTGCGCCGGGTGGGCTGGGCGGCACCTACGCCGGTAACCCGCTGGCGATCGCCTCGGCGCTGGCGGTGCTGGAGGTGATTGAAGAGGAGCAGCTTTGCGAGCGCTCCCGCATGCTGGGGGAAGCGCTGGTGGCGGAGCTGAACAAGGCGAAGGCCGCCTGCCCGTACATTGCCGACGTGCGTGCCCTGGGTTCGATGGTTGCCGTGGAGTTGAGCGATCCGCAGAGCGGCGAGCCGTCGCCAGCCTTTACTCAGAAGGTACAGGCCCACGCGCTGGAGGCGGGCCTGCTGCTGCTTAGCTGCGGCGTCTATGGCAACGTCATCCGCTTCCTCTATCCACTCACCATTCCCGATGCGCAGTTCCGCCGTGCGCTGGATATCCTCTCCCGCTCGCTGGCGCAGTAATCAGCCTGCCCGGTGGCATACGACTGCCGGGCATACACGATTAACATTTAAAATATCTATTCCCAAAAGATAAAAATGGGGTATGTTTTAGCAGAGTGTGCTGAAAAGGCGCGTACGGCAGACGCATATATGAAATAAAGCGCCATAAAACAACATCACAACAAACGTTAAAACCAGAACAATGGGGAATCTCAGGATGAAAATGAAGGGTAAAGCGTTACTGGCAGGATGTATTGCGTTGGCATTCAGCACCATGGCACAAGCAGACATTAAGGTGGCCGTGGTGGGCGCGATGTCCGGTCCGGTTGCGCAGTACGGCGATCAGGAGTTTACCGGCGCGGAACAGGCCGTTGCAGACATCAATGCGAAGGGCGGTATCAAAGGCGAGAAGCTACAAATTGTAAAATACGATGACGCCTGTGACCCGAAACAGGCCGTTGCGGTGGCAAACAAGGTGATTAACGATGGCATCAAATATGTTATCGGTCACCTCTGCTCCTCCTCTACCCAGCCAGCGTCTGATATCTACGAAGACGAAGGCATTCTGATGATCACGCCTGCGGCGACCGCGCCGGAGCTGACCGCGCGTGGTTACAAGCTGGTATTACGCACTACCGGTCTTGACTCTGACCAGGGCCCGACCGCCGCGAAATACATTCTGGAGAAGGTAAAACCGCAGCGTATCGCCATCGTTCACGACAAACAGCAGTACGGTGAAGGCCTGGCCCGCGCCGTGCAGGATAACCTGAAGAAAGGCAACGCGAACGTGGTCTTCTTTGACGGTATTACCGCCGGTGAGAAAGACTTCTCCACCCTGGTGGCGCGCCTGAAGAAAGAGAACATCGACTTCGTCTACTACGGCGGCTACCACCCGGAGATGGGCCAGATCCTGCGCCAGGCCCGCGCTGCCGGCCTGAAAACCCAGTTTATGGGCCCGGAAGGGGTCGCGAACGTATCGCTCTCTAACATCGCCGGTGAATCCGCAGAAGGCATGCTGGTGACCAAGCCGAAGAACTACGATCAGGTACCAGCGAACAAACCGATTGTAGATGCGATCAAAGCGAAGAAACAGGATCCGAGCGGCGCATTCGTGTGGACCACCTATGCCGCGCTGCAGTCGCTGCAGGCCGGCCTGAATCAGTCCGACGATCCGGCGGAGATCGCCACCTGGCTGAAAGCCAACTCCGTGGATACCGTGATGGGGCCGCTGTCATGGGATGAGAAGGGCGATCTGAAAGGCTTTGAGTTCGGCGTGTTTACCTGGCATGCCAACGGTACCGCCACCGACGCAAAGTGATTCAGTTATAAAATGTAGCTTTGTAGGCCCGGTAAGCGCTAGCGCCACCGGGCTTTTTTATTGCCTCTCACTTATCAGGCGTTGAATTTTTATACCGCCAGGCATAGAATAGATGTACGGTAAATATCCGTACATTTGCGCTATCACGCTTGATAGCTGGAGAAGTCACTATGACGGCACTTAAAAAGCAGCGTATCGATCTGCGCTTAACTGACGACGACAAAAGCATCATTGAAGAGGCTGCGGCGCTTACTAATCAGTCAATTACACAGTTTATGCTCTCTAGCGCAGCGGAAAGAGCCGCAGAAGTTATTGAGCAGCATCGCCGGGTTATTCTGAACGACGAATCCTGGACTCGCATCATGGAAGCGCTCGGTAACCCACCATCACCTAATGAGAAACTAAACCGCGCGGCGAAACGTCTTCAAGACATGGAGTGAACCGTGGAAAACCTGACGATAGAGATCCTCGCAGAGGATGCAGAGTATAACTGGCAGCAGTTCGACTGCGGGGAAACGGCCCTTAATCTCTTTTTAACCGCTCATCTCAGGCGGCAGCATAACGGCAAAATTCTGCGCGCCTATATTCTTCGAACGACAACGCCGGAACGGCGGGTGCTGGGCTACTACACCCTGTCAGGAAGCTGCTTTGAGCGAGTGGCCCTGCCGTCCAAATCACAGCAGAAGAAAATTCCCTACAAAAATATTCCCAGCGTCACCTTAGGAAGGCTGGCCGTCGATCGCTCTCTGCAAGGAAAAGGGTGGGGTTCAGTATTGGTTTCCCATGCGATGAAAGTTGTCTATTCAGCCTCACAGGCTGTAGGTATTCATGGGCTATTTGTCGAAGCGATGAACGAGAAAGCGCATGAGTTTTACCTCTCGCTGGGGTTTATTCCGCTAACAGGTGAAAACGCGCATGCGCTTTTTTATCCGACAAAATCTATTGAAAGGCTTTTTTCATCATAGCCGCTACAGCCGCTTTTCCCAGCCGTCCTGCCGCGGGCTAAAGCCCAGCGCCTGGGTAAAGGCCGCCATGACGCTGCGGTCTTCGACGCCGACGTCCGCTATCCACCAGCGGGTGATATGCGGATTGCGCGCCATCGCCTCTTCAATCAGGTACTGCCCCACGCCTCGACGTCGCGTCACGTCCCGCACGCGCAGAGAATCCAGCGCCCCCTCGCTGCCGCTAAGGGTCACCCGCACCGCCGCCAGCAGTCGCTCATTAAAGCGGGCGGCATAGATCTGGTGCGTATCGTCAACGTTTAGCGACGATGCGGAGTACTCCGGCCAAATTTTAGCTAAATCAATGCGATCCTGGTCGCTAAACGTCTCTAAACGGATGATGGTCAGTTTCATTTACTGCGGGTCCAAATCTCAAAAGATGACAGCAGTGTACTCAATTTCCTTAGCCAGACGCTTTCACTTTTTCATCCCCTGGATCAGGTGAATACTTTTAGCGCAGCCGCTGAAGCAGTTGTAAACATCAGGGATCGAAAAACAGGCAGTTTTTTTAGCTATTGAGTAGTGATTTATTCCGCTCTTTGTCCCATTATTTTATGCTGGCAGGCGCGGTTTTTTTTGTTTATCTCTGCATAAATACAGAATATTATCTCTGCTTAATAGCCTGAAAAATAGAGTATTTAATCAGGTTTTACGGTAAAAACTGCGCTAAACCATTAAGCATGCTGGTAAAAATAGCGTTGTTTAATAAAAGTACAGAATGCTTTTTAACCATAATAAAACAAAATATATACACATCACGACGGTAATGGGGATTTCAGGTTATGAGAAGGAACGCGAAGACGTTGATCGCGGGCGCGATTGCACTGGCCGTGTCATATAGCGCGTCGGCTGCCGATATTAACGTCGCCGTGGTCGGCGCGATGTCCGGACCGGTCGCCCAGTGGGGAGACATGGAGTTCAATGGCGCACGCCAGGCTATCAAAGATATTAACGCCAAAGGCGGCATTAAGGGCGACAAGCTGGTTGCCGTGGAGTATGACGACGCCTGCGATCCGAAACAGGCCGTGGCGGTAGCGAATAAAATCGTTAATGACGGTATTCAGTATGTGATTGGTCACCTCTGCTCATCATCAACCCAGCCCGCGTCTGATATTTATGAAGATGAAGGCATCCTGATGATCTCTCCGGGCGCCACCAACCCGGAGCTGACCGCACGCGGCTATAAATACATTATGCGCACCGCCGGGCTGGACTCGTCGCAGGGACCCACCGCGGCGAAATACATTCTTGAGAAGGTAAAACCGCAGCGTATCGCCATCATCCATGACAAACAGCAGTACGGCGAAGGTCTGGCCCGCTCCGTGCAGGATGGCCTGAAAAAGGGCAACGCGAACGTCGTCTTTTTTGACGGCATTACCGCCGGTGAGAAAGACTTCTCCGCGCTGATCGCCCGCCTGCAGAAAGAGAATATCGACTTCGTCTACTACGGTGGCTACTACCCGGAGATGGGGCAGATGCTGCGCCAGGCCCGCGCCACCGGCCTGAAGACCCAGTTTATGGGACCGGAAGGGGTAGGCAATGCGTCACTCTCCAACATCGCAGGCAATGCAGGCGAGGGGATGCTGGTCACGATGCCAAAACGCTATGACCAGGATCCGGCCAACGGCGCTATTGTAGAGGCGCTCAAGGCGGAAAAGAAAGATCCGTCAGGGCCTTACGTCTGGATCACCTACGCCGCCGTGCAGTCGCTGGCGACGGCACTTGAGCGGTCCGGCAGCGCCGATCCGCTGGCAATAGCAACAGATTTAAAATCTCACGGGGCAAATACCGTGATTGGGCCGCTGAACTGGGATGAAAAAGGCGATCTGAAGGGATTTGAGTTCGGTGTCTTTGAATGGCATGCCGATGGTTCGTCTTCGGTAGCTAAGTAAATCTCAATCGCCCGCTTAGCCGGGCGAGTTTAGAAAGGTTACGTTATGTCCGAGCAGTTTCTCTACTTCCTGCAGCAGATGTTTAACGGCGTGACGCTGGGAAGCACCTATGCACTTATCGCCATCGGTTACACCATGGTCTACGGCATTATCGGCATGATCAACTTCGCACACGGCGAGGTCTACATGATCGGTAGCTATGTCTCCTTTATGATTATCGCCGCCCTGATGATGATGGGCATCGACAGCAGCTGGCTGCTGGTGGCTGCCGGATTCGTTGGCGCGATTGTGATCGCCAGCGCCTACGGCTGGAGTATCGAACGGGTTGCCTATCGCCCGGTGCGTAAATCCAAGCGCCTGATCGCACTGATCTCCGCCATCGGGATGTCCATCTTCCTGCAAAACTACGTCAGCCTGACCGAAGGCTCGCGTGATGTGGCCCTGCCGAGCCTGTTCAACGGCCAGTGGACTATCGGCAGCAGCGAGAACTTCGCCGCCTCGATCACCACCATGCAGCTGGTGATCTGGATCGTTACCTTCGTTGCCATGCTGGCGCTGACCCTGTTCATCCGCTACTCCCGCATGGGCCGCGCCTGCCGCGCCTGCGCAGAAGATCTGAAGATGGCCAGCCTGCTGGGAATTAATACCGACCGCGTTATCGCGCTGACCTTTGTGATTGGTGCGGCGATGGCCGCCGTGGCGGGCGTTCTGCTCGGCCAGTTCTACGGTGTAATCAACCCCTATATCGGCTTTATGGCCGGGATGAAGGCCTTTACCGCCGCGGTACTGGGTGGGATCGGCAGTATTCCTGGCGCGATGATTGGCGGCCTGATCCTCGGCGTGGCTGAATCGCTCTCCTCCGCGTATCTGAGTACCGAGTATAAAGATGTGGTGTCGTTTGCGCTGCTGATCCTGGTGCTGTTGGTGATGCCAACCGGTATCCTGGGCCGCCCGGAGGTTGAAAAAGTATGAAACCGATGCATTTTGCGATGGCGCTGCTCTCCGCCGTCCTCTTCTTTGTGCTGGCCGGTGTCTTTATGGGCGTCCAGCTGAGTCTCGACGGCACCAAACTGGTGGTCGGCAGCGCGGCAGATATCCGCTGGCAGTGGGTCTTTATCGGTACCGCCGTGGTGTTTCTCTTCCAGCTTCTGCGCCCAATGATGCAAAAAGGGCTGAAGAACGTCTCCGGGCCGAAGTTTATCCTGCCCGCCATTGACGGTTCGACGGTCAAGCAGAAGCTGTTTCTGGTAGCCCTGCTGGTCGCCGCCGTGGCGTGGCCGTTTGTGGTCTCTCGCGGCACGGTGGATATCGCCACCCTGACCATGATCTACATTATCCTCGGCCTTGGGCTGAACGTGGTGGTGGGTCTGTCCGGTCTGCTGGTGCTGGGCTACGGCGGCTTCTACGCCATCGGGGCCTACACCTTTGCCCTGCTGAACCACTATTACGGCCTCGGCTTCTGGACCTGCCTGCCGCTGGCGGGGCTGGTTTCGGCTGCCGCAGGCTTCCTGCTGGGCTTCCCGGTGCTGCGCCTGCGCGGTGACTATCTGGCGATCGTCACCCTCGGCTTCGGTGAGATCGTGCGTATTCTGCTGCTTAACAATACCGAGGTGACCGGTGGCCCGAACGGCATCAGCCAGATCCCGAAACCGACGCTGTTTGGCCTTGAGTTTAGCCGTACCGCTCGCGAAGGCGGCTGGGATACCTTCAGCAACTTCTTCGGTGTGAAGTACGATCCCAGCGACCGCGTGGTATTCCTCTACCTGGTGGCGCTGCTGCTGGTGGTCTTTACCCTGTTCGTCATCAACCGTCTGCTGCGCATGCCGCTGGGCCGGGCGTGGGAAGCGCTGCGTGAGGATGAGATCGCCTGCCGCTCGCTGGGCCTCAATCCGACCCGCATCAAGCTGACCGCCTTTACCATCAGTGCCGGGTTTGCGGGCTTTGCCGGTACGCTGTTCGCCGCCCGTCAGGGCTTCGTTAGCCCGGAATCCTTTACCTTTGCCGAGTCCGCCTTTGTACTGGCGATTGTGGTACTGGGTGGGATGGGCTCGCAGTTCGCGGTTATCCTGGCGGCGATCCTGCTGGTGGTCTCTCGTGAGCTGATGCGTGATTTCAATGAGTACAGCATGTTGATGCTGGGTGGTTTGATGGTACTGATGATGATTTGGCGTCCTGAAGGCTTGCTGCCGATGACCCGTCCGCAGTTGAAATTGAAAAACGGGCAAGTGAAAGGAGAGCAGGCATGAGTGAGCCATTACTGTCCGTTAACGGCCTGATGATGCGCTTCGGCGGGCTGCTGGCGGTAAACAACGTCGCGCTGGAGCTGCATCCGCAGGAGATTGTTTCCCTGATTGGACCGAACGGCGCGGGGAAAACCACGGTCTTCAACTGCCTGACCGGCTTCTATAAGCCCACCGGCGGCACCATCATGCTGCGTGACCAGCACCTGGAAGGGCTGCCGGGGCAGCAGATCGCCCGTATGGGCGTGGTGCGTACTTTCCAGCACGTGCGTCTGTTCCGTGAGATGACGGTGATTGAGAACCTGCTGGTCGCCCAGCATCAGCAGCTTAAGACCGGCCTCTTCTCCGGCCTGCTGAAGACGCCAGCCTTCCGTCGTGCCCAGAGTGAAGCTCTGGATCGCGCCGCAACCTGGCTGGACCGCATCGGCCTGCTGGCCCACGCTAACCGTCAGGCCAGCAACCTGGCCTATGGCGACCAGCGCCGTCTGGAGATCGCCCGCTGCATGGTGACCCAGCCGGAGATCCTAATGCTGGATGAACCCGCGGCCGGGCTGAACCCGAAAGAGACCAAAGAGCTGGACGAGCTGATCGTTGAGCTGCGTAACCATCACAACACCACCATCCTGCTGATTGAGCACGATATGAAGCTGGTGATGGGCATCTCCGACCGTATCTACGTGGTAAACCAGGGCACGCCGCTGGCAAACGGCACGCCGGAACAGATTCGTAACAACCCGGACGTGATCCGCGCCTATTTAGGTGAAGCATAATGGGGGCGATGCCTAAGATGGAAAACGTGATGTTATCTTTTGACCAGGTCAGTGCCCACTACGGCAAAATCCAGGCGCTGCACGACGTTAGCCTGCATATCAACCAGGGCGAAATCGTCACTCTGATCGGTGCCAACGGCGCGGGTAAAACGACGCTGCTCGGCACCCTGTGCGGCGATCCGCGCGCCAGCAGCGGGCGCATTGTCTTTGATGGTAAGGACATTACCGACTGGCAGACGGCGAAGATCATGCGCGAGGCGGTGGCGATCGTGCCGGAAGGGCGACGCGTCTTCTCCCGCATGACGGTAGAGGAGAACCTGGCGATGGGCGGCTTCTTTGCCGATCGCGACCAGTTCCATACCCGCATCAAATGGGTCTACGAACTGTTTCCACGTCTGCACGAGCGCCGCATTCAGCGAGCCGGAACGATGTCCGGCGGGGAACAGCAGATGCTGGCCATTGGCCGGGCGCTGATGAGCCAGCCGCGTCTGCTGCTGCTCGATGAGCCGTCCCTCGGTCTTGCGCCGATCATTATCCAGCAGATCTTCGACACCATCGAGCAGCTGCGCAAAGAGGGGATGACCATCTTCCTCGTGGAGCAGAACGCCAACCAGGCGCTGAAGCTTGCCGATCGCGGCTACGTGCTGGAGAACGGTCGCGTGGTGCTGTCCGATACCGGCGACGCGCTGCTGGCCAACGAAGCGGTACGTAGCGCCTACCTCGGCGGCTAAGCTGTCGGTATTGCCCGGTGGCGCTACGCTTACCGGGCCTACGGGATCGACCAGGCCGGGTAAGGCGAAGAAGCCACCCGGCCTTTTTTAACAATACTCTTCACATTACTATCATCCCTCTGCCGCCTTCCTGTCATACTTTTGTAAACAAACGGTTATTTTTCTGTCATTTGGGCATGTCATGTTACTTCGCGAGCACGAAAAGCGTGATATCGCGCATCCGGCACAACAAGAGAGATAACCGAATGACATCGTTACGACATACAGCTTTAGGATTAGCGTTAGGTCTGGCGTTTGCAGGTCAGGCTATGGCAGTGACCACCATTCCGTTCTGGCATTCGATGGAAGGGCAACTGGGTAAGGAAGTTGACTCCCTGGCGCAGCGTTTCAATGATACCCATCCGGATTACAAAATTGTGCCGGTCTACAAGGGCAACTACGAGCAGAGCCTGAGCGCCGGGATCGCCGCCTTCCGTACCGGTAACGCGCCTGCGCTGTTGCAGGTCTATGAAGTCGGCACCGCGACTATGATGGCATCGAAAGCGATTAAGCCGGTGTATGAAGTGTTCAGCGATGCGGGCATCAAGTTTGACGAGTCGCAGTTCGTGCCAACCGTCTCCGGCTACTACACCGATGCGAAATCCGGTCATCTGCTCTCCCAGCCGTTTAACAGCTCTACCCCGGTGCTCTACTACAACAAAGACGCCTTCAAAAAAGCGGGCCTCGATCCAGAGCAGCCGCCGAAAACCTGGCAGGATCTGGCCGCCTATACTGCGAAGCTGAAAGCAGCCGGCATGAAGTGCGGCTACGCCAGCGGCTGGCAGGGGTGGATCCAGATCGAAAACTTCAGCGCCTGGCACGGTCTGCCGGTCGCCACCAAAAACAACGGCTTTGACGGCACCGACGCGGTGCTGGAGTTCAACAAGCCGGAGCAGGTCAAGCACATCGCGATGCTGGCCGATCTCAACAAGAAGGGTGACTTCAGCTACTTCGGGCGCAAGGACGAGTCTACCGAGAAGTTCTATAACGGCGACTGCGCGATCACTACCGCCTCCTCCGGTTCGCTGGCGGATATTCGTCAGTACGCCAAATTTAACTACGGTGTGGGCATGATGCCGTACGACGCCGACGTGAAGGGTGCGCCGCAGAACGCCATCATCGGCGGGGCCAGCCTGTGGGTGATGCAGGGCAAAGATAAGCCGACCTATACCGGCGTTGCCCAGTTCCTGGATTTCCTGGCGAAGCCGGAAAACGCCGCCGAGTGGCACCAGAAGACCGGCTACCTGCCGATCACTACCGCCGCTTACGATCTGACCCGCGAGCAGGGCTTCTATGACAAGAACCCAGGCGCGGATATCGCCACCCGCCAGATGCTGAACAAGCCGCCGTTGCCGTTCACCAAAGGGCTGCGCCTCGGCAACATGCCGCAGATCCGCACCATCGTGGATGAAGAGCTGGAGTCGGTCTGGACCGGCAAGAAAACCCCGCAGCAGGCGCTGGACAGCGCGGTAGAGCGCGGTAACCAGCTGCTGCGCCGCTTCGAGCAGTCCACCAAATCATAAACGTTGCAGCAATCCGTAGGCCGGGTCAGGCGTAGCCGCCACCCGGCGTTTTCTCAGGAAAATAACGCCCTATGTCATCATCCCGTCCGGTATTCCGCTCGCGCTGGCTTCCCTATGCGCTGGTCGCGCCGCAGCTGATTATTACCGTTATCTTTTTTATCTGGCCCGCGGGTGAAGCGCTGTGGTACTCGGTGCAGAGCGTCGATCCGTTCGGTCTCTCCAGCCAGTTTGTCGGGCTGGACAACTTTATGGCGCTGCTGCATGACAGCTACTATCTGGACTCCTTCTGGACGACGATAAAGTTTAGCGCGTTGGTGACCTTCTCCGGCCTGCTGGCCTCGCTCTTTTTTGCTGCGCTGGTGGACTACGTGGTGCGCGGCAGCCGCTTCTACCAGACCCTGATGCTGCTGCCCTACGCCGTAGCCCCTGCTATCGCCGCCGTGCTGTGGATTTTTCTCTTCAATCCGGGACGCGGGCTGATTACCCACGCCCTGGAGCAGATTGGCTATAGCTGGAACCACGCCCAGAACAGCGGCCAGGCGATGTTCTTAGTGGTCTTCGCCTCGGTGTGGAAGCAGATCAGCTACAACTTCCTCTTCTTCTTCGCCGCGCTGCAGTCGATTCCCCGCTCGTTGGTGGAGGCTGCCGCTATTGACGGCGCGGGGCCGGTGCGTCGCTTCTTCCAGCTCTCGCTGCCGCTGATTGCTCCCGTTAGCTTCTTCCTGCTGGTGGTTAACCTGGTCTACGCCTTCTTCGACACCTTCCCGGTGATCGACGCCGCCACCGCCGGTGGACCGGTGCAGGCCACCACCACGCTGATCTACAAGATCTACCGGGAAGGCTTTGCCGGGCTGGATCTCTCCGCCTCTGCCGCCCAGTCGGTGGTGCTGATGCTGCTGGTGATTATCCTGACGGTGGTCCAGTTCCGCTACGTCGAGAGTAAGGTGCGCTATCAATGATTGAAAACCGACACGGGCTGACTATTTTCAGCCATGTGATGCTGATCCTCGGCATCGCCGCCATTCTCTTCCCGCTCTACGTCGCCTTTGTGGCGGCGACGCTGGACAACCGGGCGGTGTTTGAGACGCCGATGACCCTGATCCCCGGCAGCCACCTGCTGGATAACCTGAAAACCATCTGGCTGCAGGGCGTGGGAGCCAACAGCGCGCCGTTTTGGCTGCTGCTGCTCAACAGCTTCATCATGGCTTTTAGCATTACGGTAGGAAAGATTGCGGTCTCGATGCTCTCCGCCTTTGCCATCGTCTGGTTCCGCTTCCCGCTGCGCAATCTCTTCTTCTGGATGATCTTTATCACCCTGATGCTGCCGGTGGAGGTGCGTATCTTTCCGACGGTAGAGGTGATCGCCAACCTGAAGATGCTCGACAGCTACACCGGCCTGACGCTGCCCCTGATGGCCTCGGCCACCGCGACCTTCCTGTTCCGCCAGTTCTTTATGACTCTGCCGGACGAACTGATCGAGGCCGCACGCATTGACGGCGCGTCGCCGATGCGCTTTTTCCGCGATATCGTGCTGCCGCTGTCGAAAACCAACCTTGCGGCGCTGTTTGTCATCACCTTTATCTACGGCTGGAACCAGTATCTGTGGCCGCTGCTGATCGTCAGCGATGTCAACCTGGGCACCGCCGTGGCGGGGATCAAAGGGATGATTGCTACCGGGGAGGGCACCACCCAGTGGAACCAGGTGATGGCGGCGATGCTGCTGACCCTGATCCCCCCCGTCGTTATCGTATTAGCCATGCAGCGTGCGTTCGTGCGTGGTTTAGTAGACAGTGAGAAATAAAAAACATGGCTGGATTAAAACTACAGGCAGTAAGCAAAAGCTGGGACGGCGGCAAGACTCAGGTGATCCAACCCCTGACGCTGGACGTGTCAGACGGCGAGTTTATTGTGATGGTCGGTCCCTCCGGCTGTGGCAAATCGACCCTGCTGCGGATGGTGGCCGGGCTTGAGCGGGTTACCAGCGGCGACGTCTGGATCGATCGCCAGCGGGTGACCGAGATGGAGCCAAAGGAGCGCGGCATCGCCATGGTATTCCAGAACTATGCTCTCTATCCGCACATGAGCGTGGAAGAGAACATGGCGTGGGGTCTGAAAATTCGCGGCATGGGCAAAGCGCACATCGCCGAGCGGGTCAAAGAGGCGGCGCGCATTCTGGAGCTGGATAGCCTGCTGAAGCGTCGTCCGCGCGAACTCTCCGGCGGCCAGCGTCAGCGTGTGGCGATGGGCCGGGCGATCGTCCGCGATCCCGCCGTCTTCCTGTTTGATGAGCCGCTCTCCAACCTTGACGCCAAGCTGCGCGTCCAGATGCGCCTTGAGCTACAGCAGCTGCATCGCCGCCTGAAGACCACCTCGCTCTACGTCACCCACGATCAGGTGGAGGCGATGACCCTGGCGCAGCGGGTAATGGTGATGAACAAGGGCGTGGCGGAGCAGATCGGCACCCCGGTTGAGGTCTATGAGAAGCCCGCCAGCCGCTTTGTGGCAAGCTTTATTGGCAGTCCGGCGATGAACCTGCTGGAGGGGCGCATCAGCACCGCCGGGGATCACTTTGAGCTGGAGAGTGGTATGGCGCTGCCCATCAACTGGTACTACCGCGGCTACGCCGGGCGCAAGATGACGCTGGGTATCCGCCCGGAGCATATTACGCTAAGCTCACAGTCCGCAGGCGGCATCCCGCTGGTGATGGATACCCTGGAGATGCTGGGGGCGGATAACCTGGCCCATGGCCGCTGGGGCGAGCAGAAGCTGGTGGTGCGCCTGCCGCATCACGATCGCCCGGCACCGGGGAGCACGCTGTGGCTAAACATGCCCGAGAGCCACCTGCACCTTTTTGATGGTGAAACAGGACAAAGAATATGAGTCACTGGCCTTACCCCACTGTCGTTGCCCATCGCGGCGGCGGCAAGCTGGCCCCGGAGAATACCCTCGCGGGGATCGATACCGGGGCGCGCCTCGGTCATACCATGATCGAGTTTGACGTCAAGCTCTCCCGCGACGGCGAGATCTTCCTTCTGCATGACGATAACCTGGAGCGCACCAGCAACGGCTGGGGCGTGGCGGGCAATCTGCCATGGAGCGATCTGCTGAAGGTGGATGCGGGAAGCTGGTTTAGCGGCGAGTTCAAGGGCGAGCCGCTGCCGCTGCTCTCCCAGGTGGCGGAGCGCTGCCGCCAGCACGGCATGATGGCCAACATTGAGATTAAGCCAACCACCGGAACCGGGCCGCTAACGGGCAAAACGGTGGCGCTGGCGGCGCGGGATCTCTGGCAGGGCATGACCCCGCCGCTGCTCTCCTCGTTTGAGATTGATGCTCTGGAGGCAGCCCAGCAGAGCGCTCCAGAGTTGCCGCGCGGCCTGCTGCTCGACGCATGGCGTAGCGACTGGCGCGAGCTGACGGAGCGCCTCGGCTGCGTCTCGCTGCACCTCAACCACAAGCTGCTTAACGCGCAGCGGACGGCCGATATCAAAGCCGCCGGGCTGCGTATTCTGGTCTACACCGTCAACCAGCCCCAGCGTGCGGCAGAGCTGCTGCGCTGGGGCGTGGACTGCATCTGTACCGATCGCATCGACATTATCGGCCCGGACTTTCAGCCCTAAGGACTCATCGTCTTCAGCGGAATGTTGGGCTGCGGCGTGGTGGACGGGTGCAGCATGCTGCCGCTATTGTTAGGCAGCATCTGTTCGCGGCTGTTATCCAGCATGCCCGGCTGCGAATCCAGCATGCGCTGGGAGTTGTTATTGATCTGCGACTCCAGGTGCTGCTGCTGCATGCGTGTCTGGGTCTGAAGCTGCTGGTTTAGCATCCCTTTCCGCTGGCTTTGCTGGTTCAGCATCTGGGTCTGCATCCGCTGCTGGCTGGGGATCTGATACCCCGGCTGGTTCGGGTTATTCATGGTATTAATCGGCTGCGCGAGAACGCTAAGCGGCAGCAATATCGCCAGAGATAAGAGGTATTTCATCGTTATTTCCTCCTGTAGGTGGATTATTTAAGTTTACTTGCTCAACGCTAAGACTGTGCTTTTTTTAACGTTGTGAACCAGGATTAAGCAGCAATATCAGCCATTTTTCCTGGAGAATAATGATGAGTAAGCCTAAGTTTGCGCGCTGGGCCGCTATTGCGGCGCTGCTCGCCGGAAGCTGTTTTGGCGTGGCCGCCGCGCCACAGCCGGAAGCGCCCCCCGTCTCCTACGGCGTTGAAGCCGATGTCTTCCACTCGGTGCGCGAGCAGCAGGGGATGGTGGCGTCAGTGGATGCCGCTGCGACCCGCGTGGGTGTTGATATTCTGAAGCAGGGCGGCAACGCGGTGGATGCCGCCGTGGCCGTCGGTTACGCGCTGGCGGTGACCCATCCGCAGGCCGGGAACCTTGGCGGCGGCGGGTTTATGCTGCTGCGTACCAAAGACGGCAACACTACCGCCATCGACTTCCGCGAGATGGCACCGGCCCAGGCCAGCCGGGATATGTTCCTCGACGAGCAGGGTAACCCCGACAGTAAAAAATCCCTGACCTCTCATCTGGCGACCGGTACCCCCGGCACGGTGGCGGGTTTCTCGCTGGCGCTGGAGAAGTACGGCACGCTGCCGCTGAATAAGGTGGTGCAGCCCGCGATCAAGCTGGCCCGCCAGGGTTTTACGGTTAATGACGCCCTGGCGGAGGATCTGAAAACCTACGGCAGCGAAGTGCTACCCAATCATGACAACAGCAAGGCGATCTTCTGGAAAAACGGTGAGCCGCTGAAGAAGGGCGACAAGCTGGTGCAGGCTAATCTGGCGAAGAGCATGGAGATGATTGCCGAGCTGGGACCGGATGCGTTCTACAAGGGGGCGATTGCCGATCAGATAGCCCAGGAGATGAGCAAGAACGGCGGCCTGATGACCAAAGAGGATCTGGCGGCCTACCGGGCGGTTGAGCGCACGCCTATTAGCGGCGACTACCGGGGTTATCAGGTCTTCTCCATGCCGCCGCCCTCGTCAGGCGGGATCCACATCGTGCAGATCCTCAATATCCTCGAAAACTTCGACCTGGCGAAATATGGCTTTGGTAGCGCGGACGCCATGCAGGTGATGGCCGAGGCGGAGAAGTACGCCTATGCCGACCGCTCGGAGTACCTCGGCGACCCGGACTTCGTTAAAGTGCCGTGGCAGGCACTGACCAGTAAAGAGTACGCCAAGTCCATTGCTCAGCAGATCGACATCAACAAGGCGAAACCGTCGAGCCAGATCCGCCCCGGCAAGCTGGCACCTTACGAGAGTAACCAGACCACCCACTTCTCGGTGGTGGATAAAGAGGGCAATGCGGTGGCGGTGACCTACACGCTAAACACTACCTTTGGCTCGGGGATCGTGGCGGGTAACACCGGCATTCTGCTGAACAACGAGATGGATGACTTCTCGGCCAAGCCGGGCGTGCCAAACGTCTATGGGCTGGTAGGTGGCGATGCTAACGCCGTCGGGCCAAACAAGCGTCCGCTCTCGTCGATGTCGCCAACTATTGTCGCGAAAGACGGTAAAACCTGGCTGGTGACCGGTAGCCCAGGCGGCAGCCGCATTATCACGACCGTGCTGCAAATGGTCGTCAACAGCATCGATTTTAAGATGAACGTTGCCGAAGCGACCAAC
This sequence comes from Pseudescherichia sp., assembly GCA_032055545.1. Taxonomy (GTDB): domain Bacteria; phylum Pseudomonadota; class Gammaproteobacteria; order Enterobacterales; family Enterobacteriaceae; genus Pseudescherichia. Next base: position 19,984 of record DAMBQR010000021.1, read on the forward strand.
GCACCGCGCTTCCACCACCAGTGGCTGCCGGACGAGCTGCGTGTAGAGAAGGGCTTTAGCCCGGATACCCTGAAAATGCTGGAGCAGAAGGGACAGAAGGTGGCGCTGAAGGAGGCGATGGGCAGCACTCAGAGCATCATGGTGGGTGAAGACGGGGCGCTATATGGCGCATCGGATCCGCGTTCGGTGGATGACTTAACCGCAGGGTATTAGCGTGTTTGCCGGGTGGCGGCTTCGCCTGACCCGGCCTACAACGGCACGAAACGTAGGCCCGGTAAGCGCAGCGCCACCGGGCAGTTGCTTATTTCATGCGTGCCATAAAGTAAGAGTCCACCAGCTCGCCGTTGCGCAGGGCATACTTCCTGGCGGTGCCCTCAATCTCAAAGCCATGCTTGCGGTAGAGCGCGATGGCGGCTTCGTTATCGGCATATACCGACAGCTCAATACGCTCAATGCGCAGCCAGTTATCGCACACGTCAATCATCGCTTTCATCAGGGCGCTGCCGACGCCCCGCTGGCGAAACGCGGGCGAGACGGAGATACCAAACTCTGCCGCGTGGCTGCGGCGGGGGTTCTGCTCCACGCTGATGCCAATGTGTCCGGCCACCTCGCCATCAATGGTGGCGACGAGCATGCGGCGCCCGGGCTGGGGCTTAACCCGCTCCTGCCAAAGCTCTTGTGAAGGGTAGGGTAGCTGTAGTAGATGGTGATACATCTCCGGCTGCGCTGACATCAGGCGTAATGGCTCGGCATCGCGGGCTTCGACGTGGCGTATCACTATCTCACTCATTTTCCTCTATCCTCAGTTAGTTAACTCTCCTCTCCACCATCAGGGAATTTAAAATTTCCGTCAACTGCCATTTTTTGCAAAAAGTATTGGACAAGTGCGAATGATAATGATTATTATTGCGATGCGTTCAGGGGATGCTACGGTGAACCTGAAAGCACGACATTGCTCACATTGCTTCCAGTATTATCTTAGCCAGCCTATGCTGGCTTTTTTTTTGCTTATGTATCAACCTGGCTTACTTGCCATTTTGTCCTCGGGAAGTGCTCACAATCCTCACGTACATTAAGTACGCTCCGGTTGTTGCGCGCTTGCCGTGAACAAACTGGCTGCGACGCCTACGGTTGAGGGTTCATTGCGGGTGTTGTAGGCCCGATAAGCGCAGCGCCATCGGGCGTGTTACGGTGCTCTACTTTGCGCTATGGTTATGGGCAGTGACTTCAAAAAAGGACTGCATTATGACTCTGCACTGCGCATTTATTGGCTTTGGTAAAAGCACCACCCGCTACCATCTTCCCTACGTGCTCAATCGCAAAGCGAGCTGGCACGTGGCGCACATCTTCCGCCGCCATCCGAAGCCGGAAGAGCAGTATCCCCAGTACCAGCACATCCACTTCACCAGCGATCTCGACGAAGTGCTTAACGATCCGCAGGTGAAGCTGGTGATCGTCTGTACTCACGCCGATAGCCACTTTGAGTACGCGAAGCGCGCCCTTGAGGCGGGTAAAAACGTGCTGGTAGAAAAACCTTTTACCCCTTCTATGGCCGAAGCCATTACGCTCTTTGAGCTGGCGAAAAGCAAAGGTCTCACCGTTACCCCCTACCAGAACCGTCGCTTTGACAGCTGCTTCCTGACGGCGAAAAAAGCCATCGAGAGCGGCAAGCTGGGTGAGATCGTCGAAATCGAGAGCCACATCGACTACTTCCGCCCGATAGCAGAGACCAAACCGGGCCTGCCGCAGGACGGGATGTTCTTTGGCCTCGGCGTACACATGCTGGATCAGGTAATCTCTCTGTTTGGCCGCCCGGACCATGTCGCCTACGACATCCGCAGCCTGCGCAATAAGGCCAACCCGGACGATACCTTTGAGGCGCAGCTCTTCTACGGCGATCTGAAGGCAATTGTGAAGACCAGCCACTATGTCAAAATCGACTACCCGAAATTTATCATCCACGGTACGCGCGGCTCCTTTATTAAGTACGGCATCGACCAGCAGGAGACCAGCCTGAAGGCCAATATCATGCCTGGCGAACCGGGGTTTGCCGCTGACGCCAGCGTAGCCACTCTGGCGTACCTCAACGAGGAGGGAGAGACCGTGCGCGAAGAGTGGCAGCCGGAGCCAGGCGACTATGGCCGCGTCTACGATGCGCTCTACGCTACCCTGACAAAAGGGGCGGAAAACTACGTCAAGGAATCTGAGGTGTTAACCAACCTTGAGATCCTTGAGCGTGGGTTTGAGCAGGCGGCACCTGCTACGGTAACCCTCGCAAAATAAGGTTTTTTGCTGCTTAATAAGTTGTTCATAATTTTTGAACAGAGGAGTCAATTTTCACCCTCTATCATCCTGGGCCGATCGCGTACACACTTACTCCATCGACAATATACGGGGGTGAAAAAATGATTTTCTTACGCAAAGCAAACGAACGTGGTCACGCGAATCATGGCTGGTTAGATTCATGGCATACCTTCTCTTTTGCCAACTACTACGATGCGAATTTCATGGGCTTCTCTGCGCTGCGCGTCATTAACGACGACGTGATCGACGCGGGCCAGGGCTTCGGTACCCATCCCCATAAGGATATGGAGATCCTGACCTACGTGCTGGAAGGGGCGGTTGAGCATCAGGACAGCATGGGTAACAAAGAGCAGGTGCCTGCCGGTGAGTTCCAGATCATGAGCGCTGGCACCGGGGTGCGTCACTCGGAGTACAACCCGAGCGAAACCGAACGTCTGCACCTGTATCAAATCTGGATCATTCCAGAAAAAACCGGCATCACCCCGCGCTATGAGCAGCGCCGCTTTGACGCCGTGCAGGGTCGCCAGCTGGTGCTCTCCCCGGATGCCCGGGAGGGATCGCTGAAGGTGAACCAGGATATGGAGCTTTCTCGCTGGCCGCTGCTGAAAGACGAGCAGGGGGATTATCAGATTGCCGCCGGGCGTAAGGTCTGGATCCAGGTGGTGAAGGGTAGCGTCTCTGTCAACGGGACCACCGCCACTACCGCCGACGGTCTGGCCATCTGGGACGAGCAGGCCCTGACGATTCACGCCGACAGCGACAGTGAAATCCTGCTGTTCGACCTGCCGCCGGTATGATTTGTTAAATAAATTGCGCAACCTCTCCTTATCAGCGGCGAGGTTGCGCCTGCGTCGTGGTAAACTAAAACAATGTTTTCCCGTTTACCCCGCTCAGGACGATGAAAAAGAAAAGACCCGTACTTCAGGACGTTGCAGATCGCGTTGGCGTGACCAAAATGACCGTCAGCCGTTTTTTACGCAACCCGGAGCAAGTCTCCGTGGCGCTGCGTGGCAAAATTGCAGCGGTGCTGGACGAGCTGGGCTACATTCCTAATCGCGCACCTGACATTCTCTCCAACGCCACCAGCCGCGCCATCGGCGTGCTGCTGCCCTCTCTGACCAACCAGGTTTTCGCCGAAGTGCTGCGCGGAATCGAAAGCGTCACCGATGCCTACGGCTACCAGACCATGCTGGCCCACTACGGCTACAAGCCGGAGATGGAGGAGGAGCGGCTGGAGTCGATGCTGTCGTGGAATATTGACGGTCTGATCCTCACCGAGCGCAGCCACACGCCGCGTACCCTGAAAATGATCGAGGTTGCGGGCATTCCCGTGGTTGAGCTGATGGACAGCCGCTCACCGTGTCTCGATATCGCCGTGGGCTTTGATAACTTCGAGGCCGCCCGCCAGATGACCGCCGCTATCATTGCCCGCGGCCATCGTCATGTCGCCTATCTGGGTGCACGTCTCGATGAACGTACTATTATCAAACAGCAAGGGTATGAGCAGGCGATGCGTGATGCCGGCCTGACGCCGTACAGCGTGATGGTGGAGCAGTCCTCCTCTTACTCATCCGGCATTGAGCTGATGCGCCAGGCGCGCCGCGAGTATCCGCAGCTTAACGGTATCTTCTGTACCAACGATGACCTCGCGGTAGGCGCAGCCTTTGAGTGCCAGCGTTTAGGGTTGAACATTCCGGATGATATAGCGATTGCCGGTTTCCACGGCCATGATATCGGCCAGGTGATGGAGCCACGGCTGGCGAGCGTGCTGACGCCGCGTGAACGCATGGGGCGTATTGGCGCAGAGCGGCTGCTGGCACGCATTCGCGGTGAGGTCGTGACGCCGAAAATGTTAGATTTAGGTTTCACTTTGTCACCGGGTGGATCTATTTAGTCTGACAAATTTGAAGTAGCTCACACTTATTCACTTCTGAGGCCGCCGGTTATTGCTTCTCATCAGCCCCGGCAGGAAAATGTTACCGATAACTGTTACCCGTAACAATCTACCTTTTGTCTCTGTGGGAGCGACCTTTGAGCACGACTAATCACGATCACCACGTTTATGTCCTGATGGGCGTATCCGGCAGTGGAAAATCCGCCGTTGCCAGCGAAGTGGCGTACCAGCTTCACGCCGCGTTCCTGGACGGCGACTTCCTGCATCCGCGCAGCAACATCACTAAAATGGCCGCTGGCGAGCCGCTGAACGATGACGACCGCAAGCCCTGGCTGCAGGCGTTGAACGATGCCGCCTTTGCGATGCAGCGCACCAATAAAGTCTCGCTGATCGTCTGTTCGGCGCTGAAAAAGCGCTACCGCGATCTGCTGCGCGACGGCAACCCGAACCTCTCCTTTATCTACCTGAAGGGTGATTTCGACGTGATCGAAACCCGCCTGAAGGCGCGTAAAGGGCACTTCTTCAAGACGCAGATGCTGGTGACCCAGTTTGAAGCGCTGGAAGAGCCGGGCGCGGACGAGCGCGACGTATTGATTGTGGATATCGACCAGCCGCTGAACGGCGTAGTGGCCAGCACTATTGATGTGATTAATAAATAAAAAATTAAGGCAGTACAGTGGGTACTTTAACGCTTGTTTTGACAGCGGTCGGCTCGGTTTTGCTGCTGCTGTTTTTAGTGATGAAGGCACGTCTTCACGCTTTCGTTGCTTTGATGGTGGTTTCCATTGGAGCAGGACTCTTTTCCGGCATGCCGCTCGACGCCATTGCTAAAACCATGGAAAAAGGCATGGGTGGCACGCTGGGCTTCCTCGCGATAGTGGTCGCGCTGGGAGCCATGTTCGGCAAGATTCTGCATGAGACCGGCGCGGTGGACCAGATTGCGGTCAGGATGCTGAAATCCTTCGGCCACAGCCGGGCGCACTATGCCATCGGCCTTGCGGGGCTGATCTGTGCGCTGCCGCTCTTCTTTGAAGTGGCGATTGTGCTGCTGATCAGCGTCGCCTTCTCGATGGCGCGCCACACCGGCACGAACCTGGTCAAGCTAGTGATCCCCCTGTTCGCCGGGGTTGCGGCGGCGGCGGCCTTCCTGCTGCCGGGGCCAGCGCCGATGCTGCTGGCCTCCCAGATGCACGCCGACTTTGGCTGGATGATCCTCATTGGCCTCTGCGCGGCGATCCCGGGCATGCTGGTTGCCGGTCCGCTGTGGGGCAACTTTATCAGCCGTTATGTTGAGCTGCATATTCCGGATGACATCAGCGAGCCGCATCTCGGTGAAGGCAAGATGCCGTCGTTCGGCTTTAGCCTGGCGCTGATCCTGCTGCCGCTGGTGCTGGTAGGTTTGAAAACTATCGCCGCCCGCTTCGTTGAGCAAGGCTCTACGCTCTACGAGTGGCTGGAGTTTATCGGCCATCCGTTTACTGCCATCCTGGTGGCGTGTCTGGTCGCTATCTATGGCCTGGCGTATCGTCAGGGCATGGAGAAAGATAAAGTGATGGCGATCTGCGGCACGGCGCTGCAGCCGGCGGGCATTATTCTATTGGTGATCGGTGCAGGCGGCGTCTTTAAGCAGGTGCTGGTGGATTCCGGCGTCGGTCCGGCCCTGGGCGAAGCGTTGACCGGCATGGGCCTGCCCATCGCCATCACCTGCTTCGTGCTGGCTGCGGCGGTGCGTATTATTCAGGGGTCGGCAACGGTAGCCTGTCTGACCGCGGTGGGTCTGGTGATGCCGGTGATTGAGCAGCTGCACTTCTCCGGCGCGCAGATGGCTGCGCTGTCAATCTGCATCGCGGGCGGCTCTATCGTGGTCAGCCACGTCAACGACGCGGGCTTCTGGCTGTTCGGTAAGTTTACCGGCGCAACCGAAGCGCAGACGCTGAAGACGTGGACGATGATGGAAACCATCCTCGGCACCACGGGCGCGATTGTCGGGATGATTGCGTTCTCGCTGCTGAGCTGATGTTCGATACGCCCGGTGGCGCTGCGCTGACCGGGCCTACTCATCGTGCACAATGCCAAAACGTAGGCCGGGTCAGGCGTTTGCCGCCACCCGGCTTTTTTTATCCCTTCCTATTTAATCCGAACTGGGATTTGAAGAGGAGTAATACCGGGTTGCATCATAGAGTCTCTGAATCTCAGGATCGTCCAGGCTGCCATAAGACACATTCTCTTTGTCTAACCCATCAAGCCCCTTAATACCGCCAATCAGTTCAGGCCACTGATCACGGTTTGAGATTTCTACAACGAATGGTTTCAGGTAGTCGTTGAGATAGCCTTTAGCAGGATCGCCAATCTCAGCGCTAAGCGCATATAGATAATCGTCCTTATCCGTTCTGGCCCAATCGATGGCGAAGCCTGCGCGAAACGCGAGTTCCATAAAAACCAATAAAATAGTTCGCCCGTTACCATCCAGGAAAGGATGAGCGAAAGCTAAAAGCCCCATCACCTCGCCAGGCTTTGCTTTGAATTGTTCATCGTCCGCTGCCAGCCCTAGCGCATAATCCACCGCAAGTTTAATACCCTGGGGATGTTCGAAAGCCGTATGGCGTGGATTATCAGAGGAGCCCTTAAAGACCGCCAAATTAGGGACCAACTCGCTGCGGTCACGCCCGGCCCAGGGATATAAATCCGAAAAGAGAAGTTCATGAACCTTCAGTAGCGACGTGTAATTTATGGATTTCAGAGAGGAGAGGAAGCTAATCGCGTCTTCGATTCCCAGTTCAAAAACAAGGTGTTCAGACTGTTTCACCTCATTAGGGTCTTTCAACCCTAATGAGTTTTGTAAATATCCGGCTGTTTCGAAGTCACCAAACGGGTCAAAAATCATATACAGATCCCTGTCAGATTTTTCGTTTTTCCTTGAGATAGTCAGCCTGAAGTGAAAGCGTTTCGGCTTTCGTGAGCACGCCTTTCCTTTTCAAATTGACGAGTAACTGTTCAACGGTATCCAGGATGACGGTATCGCCCGCCAGACGCGTAATGGCCATGGCCATGCGGCTCGTGCTGTCACGCTTATCTGACACATGGTGAAAGGCTGCAAGATGACGAACCTTGCTCGCCACACTCGGAGAAGGATTTTTAGGCATAAAATTTACCTCCTGTAGTGTACAAATTTTAGCATACTGCCCCCTGGGTGTCTTCAGGTAGCGCTACCCCTTCATCCACACCCGAATGCCGTCCAGGAACATCTGGGTTGCCAGCATCACCAGCACCAGCCCCATCAGGCGCTCCAGCGCATTAACCCCTTTCTCACCGAGCAGGCGTAAGAACAGCGTCGATTGCAGAAGAATCGCCACCGTGCCGCCCCACGCCAGCATCAGGGCGATCACCAGATGCCCCATCTGGTTGGGATACTGGTGTGACAGCAGCATCAGCGTGGCGAGCAGGGTGGGACCCGCCACCAGCGGGATTGCCAGCGGTACAATAAACGGCTCTTCACCGGCGGGCATACCGTAGCTGCCACCCTCGGGGCTGGGGAAGATCATCTTAATGGCGATTAAAAACAGAATGATGCCGCCGGAGATAGAGACGGTCTCGGCGCGCAGGTTCAGGAAGGAGAGGATCTTCTCGCCAGCAAACAGGAAAATCAGCATCAGCAGCAGGGCGATCAGCAGCTCGCGGATCATAATCGCCCGGCGGCGCTTCGGCTCGGTGTGCTTCAGCACTGACATAAAGATAGGCAGGTTGCCAAGGGGATCCATAATCAGGATCAACAGCACCGCAATGGAGAGGATATCATTCATTCTTCTTTTCCCTGAGACGCGCCCTAAACGGCCGCTGATAAGCGCTATTTCTGACGGCGACACTATCATTGATTAATTTCACTTGCGACTTTAGCTGCATTTTGTAATGTGTGAGGTATACCAGTAAAAAGATCTGGATCGCTCAATCAGCACACACCTCTGCAGGAAATACGCTATGAAAAATGTTGGTTTTATCGGCTGGCGCGGTATGGTCGGCTCTGTACTCATGCAACGCATGGTAGAAGAGCACGACTTCGATGCCATTCGCCCTGTCTTCTTCTCTACGTCCCAGCTTGGCCAGCCGGCACCAACCTTCGGTACAGGCGCGGCGGGCACGCTGCAGGACGCATTTGATCTGGAGGCGCTGAAGGCACTCGACATTATTGTCACCTGCCAGGGCGGCGATTATACCAACGAAATCTATCCAAAGCTTCGTGAAAGCGGCTGGCAGGGCTACTGGATCGACGCGGCCTCTTCGCTGCGCATGAAAGATGATGCCATCATCATTCTCGATCCGGTGAACCAGGACGTTATTACCCAGGGCCTGAACAGCGGTGTGAAAACCTTTGTCGGCGGTAACTGTACCGTTAGCCTGATGCTGATGTCGCTGGGCGGCCTGTTTGCCGAGAACCTGGTGGACTGGGTCTCGGTTGCGACCTACCAGGCAGCCTCCGGCGGCGGCGCGCGCCACATGCGTGAGCTGCTGGCGCAGATGGGCCAGCTGCACGGCCACGTTGCGGGCGAGCTGGCAGATCCGGCCTCGGCTATCCTCGATATCGAGCGTAAGGTCACGACCCTCTCCCGCAGCGGCGAGCTGCCGGTAGACAACTTCGGCGTACCGCTGGCGGGCAGCCTGATCCCGTGGATTGATAAACAGCTCGATAACGGCCAGAGCCGCGAAGAGTGGAAGGGCCAGGCAGAGACCAACAAGATCCTCAATACCGACCTGGTTATTCCGGTGGATGGCCTCTGCGTGCGCGTGGGCGCGCTGCGCTGCCATAGCCAGGCCTTTACCATCAAGCTGAAGAGAGATGTCTCTATCCCGACCGTTGAGTCTCTGCTGGCGGCGCACAACCAGTGGGCAAAAGTGGTACCGAACGATCGCGAGATCACCATGCGCGAGCTGACCCCGGCGGCGGTGACCGGCACGCTCACTACTCCGGTTGGCCGTCTGCGTAAGCTCAACATGGGACCGGAGTACCTCTCTGCCTTTACCGTTGGCGATCAGCTGCTGTGGGGAGCCGCCGAGCCGCTGCGGCGGATGCTGCGCCAGCTGGCGTAAATATCACTGTTTATGAGGAGGTGCAGCGTCACCTCCTTTTTTTTGCACATTTTTTGTGAACCCGCGCGCTCAGTTTTTTGTTAAATACATAATGTAGTCGCAATTCATCCAAATTTATCAGGAGACAGGGGAACCCTTGTCTATGCTTAAGTTGGACCAGCTCCAGGCCAGCGTAGATGTGGCTGGCGAAAAAATGTGGCACATATAAAACAGGATAAAATAACCATGTCCAGTCTTGTCGATAGAGACGTGATTAACGCGCTAATAGCAGGCCATTTTGCGGATCCCTTTTCCGTACTCGGTATGCATCGCACCAATGCCGGACTGGAAGTCCGTGCGTTGCTACCTGACGCCACCGAAGTGTGGGTTATCGAAACGAAAACCGGACGTAAACTGGCCAGGCTAGAGTGCCTTGATTCACGGGGCTTTTTTGCCGGTATTATTCAACGCCGTAAAAATCATTTCCGCTATCAGCTTGCCGTAAACTGGCATGATCACGCCAATCTGTTGGAAGATCCTTACCGCTTCGGCCCTCTGCTCCAGGACTTAGACGCCTGGCTACTGTCAGAGGGTACGCACCTGCGGCCCTATGAAACCCTTGGCGCGCACGCCGACACAATGGATGGCGTCACCGGTACCAAATTCTCCGTCTGGGCACCTAATGCCCGACGCGTCTCGGTTGTCGGCGAATTTAACTACTGGGATGGCCGTCGCCATCCCATGCGCCTGCGCAAAGAGTCCGGCTTCTGGGAGCTGTTTATCCCCGGTGCGCAGCATGGTCAGCTCTACAAATTTGAGATGATCGATGCCCACGGCAACCTGCGCATTAAGGCCGACCCCTATGCCTTCGAGGCGCAGATGCGCCCGGAGACCGCCTCCATGATCTGCGGCCTGCCGGAGAAAGTTGAGCAGACCGAAGAGCGCCGACGAGCCAACGAGTTTGACCAGCCCATCTCCATCTATGAGGTGCACCTTGGCTCCTGGCGTCGCCATACCGACAACCACTTCTGGCTGAGCTACCGCGATCTGGCGGAGCAGCTGGTGCCCTATGCCAAATGGATGGGCTTTACCCACCTGGAACTGATGCCGGTCAACGAGCATCCGTTTGACGGCAGCTGGGGCTACCAGCCGACGGGTCTCTATGCACCAACCCGCCGCTTCGGCACGCGGGATGACTTCCGCTACTTTATTAAGGCCGCCCACGCGGCGGGCCTGAGCGTGATCCTCGACTGGGTTCCCGGCCACTTCCCGAGCGATGAGTTCGGCCTCGCCGAGTTCGACGGAACCGATCTCTATGAGCATAGCGATCCGCGCGAAGGCTACCATCAGGACTGGAACACGCTGATCTATAACTACGGCCGCCGTGAGGTCAGCAACTATCTGGTAGGCAACGCCCTCTACTGGGTAGAACGCTTTGGTATTGACGCCCTGCGTGTCGATGCGGTGGCCTCCATGATCTACCGCGACTACAGCCGCAAAGAGGGGGAGTGGATCCCCAACGAGTTTGGCGGTCGCGAGAACCTTGAAGCCATCGAATTTTTGCGCAGCACCAACCGCAAGCTGGGGGAGCAGGTGCCAGGTGCGGTGAGCATGGCCGAGGAGTCCACCGATTTTCCAGGCGTATCGCGACCACCGGCTAACGGCGGGCTGGGCTTCTGGTACAAGTGGAACTTGGGCTGGATGCATGACACCCTCGACTACTTCAAGCTCGATCCCATCTACCGTCAGTACCATCATCATCAGATGACGTTTGGGATGCTCTACAACTACACCGAGAACTTCATCCTGCCGCTGTCGCACGATGAAGTCGTACACGGCAAAAAGTCTATCCTCGACCGGATGCCGGGCGACGCGTGGCAGAAGTTTGCCAACCTGCGCGCTTACTACGGCTGGATGTGGGCCTTCCCGGGTAAAAAGCTGCTCTTTATGGGCAACGAGTTTGCCCAGGGGCGTGAATGGAACCACGACAGCAGCCTTGACTGGCATCTGCTGGAGGGCGGCGATAACTGGCACCACGGCGTTCAGCGGCTGGTACGCGATCTCAACACCACCTACCGTCACCACAAGGCGCTGCACGAGCTGGATTTTGATCGCTACGGTTTCGAATGGCTGGTAGCCGACGATAACGAGCGTTCGGTGTTTATTTTCGTGCGCCGGGATAAAGCCGGTAATGAGATTATCGTTGCCAGCAACTTTACGCCGGAGCCGCGCCATGAATACCGCTTTGGCGTCAACCAGCCGGGCCGCTGGCGTGAAGCACTGAATACCGATTCAGTGCACTATCACGGCAGCAATATGGGAAATTACGGCATTGTGCACAGCGATGCGATCCCCAGCCACGGTCGCGATAACTCGCTTAGCCTGACGCTGCCGCCGCTCTCCACCATCTGGCTGGTCAGGGAGGGTGAATGACGAAGCTGGCGGCAGGCAAGCCTGCGCCGCTTGGCGCGCATTACGAAGGTAATGGCGTGAACTTCACGCTCTTCTCGGCAAATGCAGAGCGGGTTGAGCTTTGCATCTTTGATGATGAAGAGAACGAGCAGCGCTACGATATGCCTGCCCGCAGCGGCGACGTCTGGCACGGTTTTCTGGAGAGGGCGCGCCCCGGCCTGCGCTACGGCTACCGGGTACATGGCCCCTGGGATCCGGCCGCGGGCCACCGCTTTAATCCGGCAAAGGTGCTGATCGATCCCTGTGCTCGCCGCGTTGACGGCGACGCCATCGATCACGATCTCTTTCACGGCGGCTTCGACAGTGCCGATCCGCATAACAACGCGGCCATTGCGCTGAAGAGCGTGGTGGTCAATGACGCCTTTGACTGGGAAGAGGACGCGCCACCGCGTATTCCCTGGGGCAAAACGGTGATCTACGAAGCCCACGTCAAAGGGCTGACGTATCTGCACCCTGATATCCCAGAGAAGATCCGCGGCACCTATAAGGCGCTCGGCCATCCGGTGATGATCGCCTATTTTAAAAAGCTGGGCATCACCGCCCTGGAGCTGCTGCCGGTGGCACACTTCGCCAGCGAGCCGCGCCTGCAAAGGTTAGGCTTAAGCAACTACTGGGGCTACAACCCGCTGGCGATGTTTGCCCTCGATCCGCGCTACGCGAGTAACCCTGGCCGCGCCCAGCAGGAGTTTTGCGAGGCGGTAAAAGCGCTGCACGCTGCGGGTATTGAGGTGATCCTCGATATCGTCCTGAACCACAGCGCCGAAGTGGATATAGAAGGCCCTACCTTCTCCCTGCGCGGAATCGATAACCGTAGCTATTATTGGATCAGGGAGAACGGCGAGTACGCGAACTGGACCGGCTGCGGCAACACCCTGAATCTGAGCCACCCCGGCGTGGTGGAGTATGCCCACCAGTGCCTGCGGCATTGGGTAGAGACCTACCACGTTGACGGCTTCCGCTTTGATCTGGCAACGGTGATGGGGCGCACGCCGCACTTTGATGCCTGCGCGCCGCTGTTTGAGGCAATTAAAAACGATCCGCTGCTGTCGGCGGTCAAGCTGATTGCCGAGCCGTGGGACGTAGGGGAGGGCGGCTACCAGGTCGGTAATTTTCCGCCGCTGTTTGCCGAGTGGAACGATCAGTTTCGCGATGCCTCACGCCGCTTCTGGCTGGCGAAAGATATCTCACTGGGCCGGTTTGCCACACGCTTTGCCGGTTCGGGTGACGTGTTCAGGCGCAGCGGACGTCAGCCCAGCGCGTCAATCAATTTAGTGACGGCGCACGACGGCTTTACGCTGCGCGACTGCGTCTGCTTTAACCATAAACACAACGAGGCCAACGGCGAAGAGAATCGCGATGGCACTAACAATAACCACAGCAATAATCATGGTATAGAGGGATTAGGCGGGTCGTTGTATGTGATTGAACGGCGGCGAGACAGTGTCCATGCCCTACTGGTCACGCTGCTGCTATCACAAGGTACGCCAATGCTGCTGGCGGGTGATGAACAGGGACACAGCCAGCATGGTAACAATAATGCCTATTGCCAGGACAACGCGCTGACCTGGCTTGATTGGGAACAGGCAAACGACGGGCTGACCACCTTTGTGGCCACGTTAATTCATCTTCGCCAGCAGGTACCGGCATTAACCAATAATACCTGGTGGGAAGAGGGTGACGGCAACGTCCAGTGGCTGAACAAGGATGCCCAGCCTTTAAGCGTGCGGGAGTGGGAGCATGGAGTAGGCCGTTTGCAAATCCTGCTTTCAGACCGTCTTCTGATTACGCTGAACAATACGGATAAGGTTACAGAAATTGTATTACCCGAAGGGGAATGGCGCGCCGTTCCCCCATTTGCCGGTGAGGATAATCCGGTGGTAGTGGCTGTCTGGCATGGGCCCGCGCATGGAGTATGCGTTTTTCGAAGGTCATAAAAAAGGAGTTCATCATGGTTAGATTAGATAACAACGATCCGCTAATGTTAGCGCGCCAGCTCCCCCTAAAATCTGTAGCCCTGATCCTGGCGGGAGGGCGTGGCACGCGTCTCAAAGACTTAACCACCACGCGTGCCAAGCCTGCGGTACACTTTGGCGGCAAGTTCCGTATTATCGATTTTGCTCTCTCCAACTGCCTTAACTCCGGTATCCGCCGTATCGGCGTGATCACCCAATATCAGTCGCATACGCTGGTCCAGCATATCCAGCGCGGCTGGTCCTTCTTTAGCGAAGAGATGAACGAGTTTGTCGATCTTCTCCCCGCCCAGCAGCGCGTGCACGGTGAGAACTGGTACCGCGGCACGGCGGATGCGGTTACCCAGAACCTCGACATTATTCGCCGCTACAATGCAGAGTATGTAGTGATCCTTGCGGGCGATCACATCTACAAGCAGGACTACTCGCGCATGCTGATCGACCACGTCGAGAAGGGCGCACGCTGTACCGTGGCCTGCCTGCCGGTACCGGTGGCGGAGGCGGTGGCGTTTGGCGTCATGGCGGTCGATGAAAACGAAAAAGTAATCGATTTCGTTGAGAAGCCACCCAAGCCGCCATCAATGCCTAACGATCCAACCCGCGCGCTGGCCAGCATGGGGATCTATATTTTTGACGCCGACTATCTCTATGAGCTGCTGGAAGAGGACGATCAGGATCCGGCCTCCAGTCACGATTTCGGCAAAGATATTATTCCTAAGGTCACCCGGGCCGGCATGGCCTATGCACACCCGTTCCCGCTCTCCAGCGTGCAGTCGGATCCGGACGCAGAGCCTTACTGGCGCGATGTGGGAACCCTGGAGGCCTACTGGAAGGCTAACCTCGATCTCGCCTCCGTAACGCCCGAACTGGATATGTACGATCAAAATTGGCCTATCCGAACCCACATGGAATCGCTACCGCCTGCTAAATTTGTACAGGATAGATCCGGTAGCCACGGCATGACGCTTAATTCGCTGGTGTCAGGGGGCTGCATTATCTCCGGTTCGGTGGTAGTGCAGTCGGTGCTGTTCCCACGCGTGCGCGTTAACTCATTCTGCAATATCGACTCGTCGGTTCTGCTGCCGGATGTCTGGGTAGGACGTTCGTGCCGCCTGCGCCGCTGCGTCATTGACCGTGCCTGTAAGATACCTGAAGGCATGGTCATCGGTGAAAATGCAGAGGAGGATGCCCGCCGGTTCTACCGTTCAGAGGAAGGCATTGTGCTGGTCACGCGTGAGATGTTAAGCAAATTAAAAGAGTGACGGCACCAACTCATAACCTTGCGCGGAAGGGGTCCGCGCGCTGGTTTACCGCTACCGCTCGCATACGGTAGCGGTTTTTAACAGGAGCGAGAATGCAGGTTTTACATGTATGTTCTGAGATGTTCCCGTTGCTCAAGACCGGTGGTCTGGCAGATGTACTTGGTGCACTCCCTGCGGCGCAAATAGCCGGCGGTGTTGATACTCGCGTACTGCTGCCGGCATTTCCTGATATTCGGCGCGGTATTAGCGATGCGAAAGTGGTGTCCCGGCGTGAAACCTTTGCCGGACACATCACGCTGCTCTACGGGCACTATAACGGCGTTGGTATCTATCTGATTGATGCTCCACACCTTTATGACCGGCCCGGCAGCCCGTATCACGACACTAACCTTTTTGCTTATACCGATAACGTGCTGCGCTTTGCCCTGCTCGGCTGGGTAGGCAGCGAGATGGCCTGCGGTCTCGATCCGTTCTGGCGTCCGGACATTGTCCATGCCCACGACTGGCATGCCGGGCTGGCACCCGCCTACCTTGCTGCCCGTGGTCATCCGGCGAAGTCGGTATTTACCGTGCATAATTTAGCCTACCAGGGTATGTTTTATGCTCATCATATGGGTGAAATAGAACTGCCATGGTCATTCTTTAATATTAATGGCATAGAGTTTAACGGTCAGATCTCGTTCCTGAAGGCGGGACTCTACTTTGCCGACCACATTACGGCGGTCAGCCCGACCTACGCGCGGGAGATCACCGAGCCGCAGTTTGCGTACGGTATGGAAGGGCTGCTGCGCCAGCGCCACGCGGAGGGCCGCCTCTCGGGGATCCTCAACGGCGTTGATGAGCAGATCTGGGATCCAGAGACCGACCTGCTGCTGGCGTCACGCTTTACCCGCGACTCGCTGGAAGATAAGGCAGAGAACAAGCGGCAGCTGCAAATTGCCATGGGGCTGAAGGTGGATGAGAAGATCCCGCTCTTCGCCGTGGTCAGCCGCCTGACCAGCCAGAAAGGGCTGGATCTGGTGCTGGAAGCGTTGCCGGGCCTGCTGGAGCAGGGCGGACAGCTGGCCCTGTTAGGCGCGGGCGATCCGGTTCTGCAGGAGGGCTTCCTGGCCGCCGCCGCCGAACATCCGGGGCAGGTTGGGGTCCAGATCGGCTATCACGAAGCCTTCTCGCACCGCATCATGGGCGGCGCGGATGTGATTCTGGTGCCGAGCCGTTTTGAACCCTGCGGCCTGACGCAGCTTTATGGCCTGAAGTACGGCACGCTGCCGCTGGTGCGGCGTACCGGTGGGCTGGCTGACACCGTATCCGACAGCTCACTGGAGAACCTGGCGGACGGTATCGCCAGCGGATTTGTCTTTGAAGACAGCAATGCCTGGTCGCTGCTCAGGGCGATAAGGCGTGCTTTTGTGCTGTGGTCCCGGCCTTCGCTGTGGCGCTTTGTTCAGCGTCAGGCGATGAATATGGATTTTAGCTGGCAGGTTGCCGCTCAGTCCTATCGGGATCTCTATTATCGGTTGAAGTAGAGCACCAGGAATCACGTTTATGAATGCACCCTTTACCTATACATCACCGACACTCAGCGTCGAGGCGTTAAAGCACTCCATTGCCTATAAGCTGATGTTTACCATTGGTAAAGATCCGGCTATCGCCAACAAGCACGAGTGGCTGAACGCCACGCTGTTTGCCGTACGTGACCGCCTGGTCGAGCGCTGGCTGCGCTCAAACCGTGCGCAGCTCTCTCAGGAGACGCGCCAGGTTTACTATCTTTCGATGGAGTTTCTGATTGGCCGCACCCTTTCCAACGCGATGCTTGCGCTGGGCATCTATAGTGATGTTAAAAACGCGCTGGAAGAGATGGGGCTGGATCTGGAAGAGCTAATCGACGAAGAGAACGACCCGGGTCTGGGCAACGGCGGTCTGGGCCGCCTTGCCGCCTGCTTCCTCGACTCGCTGGCGACGCTTGGCCTGCCGGGGCGTGGATATGGCATCCGTTATGACTACGGTATGTTTAAACAGAATATCGTGGATGGCCGCCAGAAAGAGTCTCCGGACTACTGGCTGGAGTACGGTAACCCGTGGGAGTTCAAGCGCCACAACACCCGCTACAAAGTGCGGTTCGGCGGTCGGATCCAGCAGGAGGGGAAAAAGACCCGCTGGCTGGAGACCGAGGAGATCCTGGCAGTAGCCTATGACCAGATCATTCCCGGCTTTGATACTGACGCCACCAATACGCTGCGGCTATGGAACGCCCAGGCCAGTAGCGCGATCAATCTCGGTAAATTTAATCAGGGCGACTATTTTGCCGCAGTGGAAGATAAAAACCATTCGGAAAACGTCTCCCGCGTGCTCTACCCGGATGACTCTACCTACTCAGGCCGCGAATTGCGCCTGCGTCAGGAGTATTTCCTCGTCTCCGCAACGGTGCAGGACATCCTCAACCGCCACTTCCTGCTGCATAAGACCTACGCCAACCTCGCCGATAAGGTCGCGATCCACCTCAACGATACCCATCCGGTACTGGGTATTCCTGAGCTGATGCGTCTGCTGATCGACGAGCATAAGTTCTCCTGGGATGACGCCTTTGAGGCGACCTGCCAGATCTTCTCCTATACCAACCATACGCTGATGAGCGAGGCGCTGGAGACCTGGCCGGTAGATATGCTGGGTAAAATCCTGCCGCGTCATCTGCAGATCATCTTTGAGATCAATGACTACTTCCTGAAGACCGTGCAGGAGCAGTATCCGAACGACACCGGGCTGCTGAGCCGCGTCTCGATCATCGACGAGTCTAACGGCCGTCGGGTGCGTATGGCCTGGCTGGCGGTCGTGGCCAGCCACAAGGTCAACGGCGTCTCCGAGCTGCACTCCAACCTGATGGTGCAGTCGCTGTTCGCGGATTTTGCACAGGTGTTCCCGACGCGCTTTACCAACGTTACCAACGGCGTGACGCCGAGGCGCTGGCTGGCACTGGCCAACCCGTCGCTATCGGATGTGCTCGACGAGCATATCGGCCGCACCTGGCGTACCGATCTCAGCCAACTGAGTGAGCTTGAACAGCATATCGACTACCCGATGGTGAACCAGGCGGTGCGTCAGGCGAAGCTGGACAACAAAAAGCGCCTTGCGCTCTATATTGCCCAGCAGCTTAACGTGGTGGTGAATCCGAAGGCGCTGTTCGACGTGCAGATCAAGCGTATCCATGAGTACAAGCGCCAGCTGATGAACGTCCTGCACGTCATCGCTCGCTATAACCGCATCAAGGACGATCCGGACGCGGACTGGGTACCACGGGTGAATATCTTTGCCGGTAAGGCGGCCTCGGCCTACTACATGGCGAAGCATATTATTCATCTGATTAACGATGTGGCGAAGGTGATCAACAACGATCCGCAGATTGGCGACAAGCTGAAGGTGGTGTTCATTCCGAACTACAGCGTCAGCCTGGCGCAGCTGATCATTCCGGCGGCAGATCTCTCCGAGCAGATCTCGCTGGCGGGAACGGAGGCCTCCGGCACCAGCAACATGAAGTTTGCCCTTAACGGCGCGCTGACCATCGGCACGCTGGATGGTGCAAACGTCGAGATGCTGGAGCACGTGGGCGACGACAATATCTTTATCTTTGGTAACACGGCGGAAGAGGTTGAGACGCTGCGTCGTCAGGGCTATAAGCCGCGCGACTACTACGATAAAGATGAGGAGCTGCATCATGTCCTGACGCAGATTGCCACCGGTGCGTTTAACCGCGACGAGCCGGGCCGCTATCGCGATCTGGTGGACTCCCTGCTCAACTTCGGCGATCACTATCAGGTGCTGGCAGATTTCCGCAGCTACGTTGACTGTCAGGACAGGGTGGATGAACTTTATCGCCAGCCAGAAGAGTGGACCATTAAAGCGATGCATAACATCGCCAATATGGGCTACTTCTCATCTGACAGGACGATCAAGGAGTACGCGGACAAAATCTGGAATATCAAGCCGATACGCCTGTAAAAGCAAAACGCCGGGCGGCACTGCGTTTGCCCGGCCTGCTGTAGGCCCGGTAAGCATAGCGCCACCGGGCGTTTCAATCACGATGCCAGCGACAGTTCACGCTTGGCCCAGTTAGCCAGCCACTGCGCCACTCGCGACTGCTCCTCTGCATTCAACCACATACCTGCCTTGGTTCGACGCCAGATGGCATCATCAAGGCGACGCACCCACTCATGCTCTGCCAGATAGCGCAGTTCGGCCTCGTAGAACTCATGGCCAAAATTCTCCCCAAGATCTTCAACGGACGACGTACCGGCAAGGATCAGCTCGCTGTTGCTGCCGTAGGTGCGGGCGTAGTGGCGTGCCAGCGGCTCGCTGATAAACGGATAGCGACGGCGCAGCTTCGCCGCGTAGTCGTCACGATCGCCGGCAATATCGCCCCCTGGCAGCACGCACTCTTTGGTCCACGCCGGGCCGATGCCGCTGTAGTACGGAGTCAGCTTCTCCATCGCATGTTCGGCCAGCTTGCGGTAGGTGGTGAGCTTACCGCCGAAGACGGAGAGCAGCGGTGCTTTGCCCTCGTCATCGCGAATATCGAGGGTATAGTCACGGGTAATGGCCTGCGGTGAGTCGGACTCATCATCGCACAGCGGACGGACGCCGGAGTAGGTCCAGACAATGTCGTTGCGGGTCAGCGGCTTTTTAAAGTGCGCGTTATAGACCTTCAGCAGGTAGTTAATCTCGCTCTCGTCGATCTCAACGTGCTTCGCATCGCCTTTATACTCCACGTCGGTGGTGCCAATGATGGAGAACTCATCCATCCACGGGATCACAAACACGATACGCTTATCTTCGTTTTGCAGAATATAGGCCTGCTTCTGCGAGTGCACGCGGGGCACCACGATATGGCTGCCTTTGATCAGGCGGATCCCGTACGGTGATGGCAGTTGCATCCCCTCGTCAAAGAACTGTTTCACCCACGGGCCGGTGGCGTTCACCAGGCCGCGCGCCTGCCAACGATACTTCTCGCCGGTATCAACGTCTTCGGCTTCAACGATCCACAGGCCATTTTCCCGGCGTGCCGAGGTTGCCCGGGTGCGAGTTAATACCTCGCCGCCTTTACGCACCACCATCTGCGCATTCGCCAGCACCAGGCGTGCATCGTCTACCCAGCAGTCAGAATATTCGAATCCGCGCACGATCTCCGGCTTTAGCACCGACTCTGAGCCAAAACGCAAGCCGGTAGAGCCGGGCAGACTGGTGCGCTTGCCCAGATGGTCGTACATAAACAGGCCGATGCGGATCATCCACGCCGGACGCAGATGCGGGCGGTGCGGCAGGCGAAAGCGCATCGGGAAAGCAATATGCGGCGCCATCTGCAGCAGTACTTCGCGCTCTGCCAGCGCCTCGCTCACCAGGCGGAACTCGTAGTGCTCCAGGTAGCGCAGGCCACCGTGGATCAGTTTAGAGCTGGCCGAAGAGGTGGCACAGGCCAGATCGTTTGCCTCCAGCATGAGCACGGAGAGACCACGCCCGGCGGCGTCTGCCGCGATACCGGCACCGTTGATGCCCCCACCTATCACAATCAGATCTTTGGTTTCCATGCTCACCTCATGCACTTTCGTAAAAGCTCAAAAATGTTCGATATCGCTCATAATAGCAAACGATCGCGCCTTTGGTAACATCAAAAAAACAATTTAGAGTGATATGCATAACATAATGGCGTTTACCTGGCGGAACGACGTAAAATTAGAGAGAGAATGTATAACGTGCATACCCAACATAGATGAGAGCGCAATGGATCAGTTTGAGTGTATTAATGTAGAAGAGGCCCATCAGAAGATGCATCAGAAGCTGGCGGTACTGGTAGATATTCGCGATCCGCAAAGCTATGCCATGGGCCATACACCGGGTGCGTTTCATCTGACCAACGATACGCTGGGTACCTTCATGCAGCAGAACGACTTCGATACGCCGGTAATGGTGATGTGCTACCACGGCAACAGCAGCAAAGGCGCAGCGCAATACCTGCTGCAACAGGGTTTTGACCAGGTCTACAGCGTTGATGGCGGCTTTGACGCCTGGCATCGTCACTTCCCGGCGGAAGTGGCGCACGGTACGCTTTAGTCAGCGGCGTCATAACCCGCTATACTGCCCTCTTTTGTGTGGAAAAAGCGACCGCCAGCATGTTGATGATCACCTCCTTTGCTAACCCGCGCGTCGCCCAGGCGTTTGTTGACTATATGCAGACCCAGGGCGTTGTTTTGACTATTCAACACCACGAGACCAGCGACGTCTGGCTGGCGGACGAGAGCCAGGCCGGGCGCGTGCGCGCAGAGCTGGCGCGCTTCCAGCAGAACCCGGAAGATCCGCGTTACCTGGCGGCCAGCTGGCAGTCAGGGCAGATCGACAGCGGCCTGCACTACCGACGCTACCCCTTTATCGCCACCCTGCGCGAACGGGCCGGGCCGGTAACGCTGGGTGTGGCGCTGCTCTGTGTACTGGTGTTTATCCTGATGAGCACGCTCGGTGACCAGATTGTTATGGTGTGGCTGGCGTGGCCCTTTGACCCTTCGCTGCAGTTCGATCTCTGGCGCTACTTCAGCCATGCCCTGATGCACTTTTCCGTGATGCATATCCTCTTCAACCTGCTCTGGTGGTGGTACATCGGCGGGGCGGTGGAGAAGCGCCTCGGCAGCGGCAAGCTAATTGTTATCACCCTGATTAGCGCGCTGCTCAGCGGCTACGTGCAGCACAAGTTTAGCGGCCCGTGGTTTGGCGGCCTCTCCGGCGTGGTCTACGCCCTGATGGGCTATGCCTGGCTGCGGGGCGAGCGCGATCCGCAAAGCGGTGTCTATTTGCCGCGCGGCCTGATAGCCTTCTCCTTAATATGGTTAATTGCCGGCTGGTTTGATCTGTTTGGCATGTCTATCGCCAATGGCGCGCACGTTACCGGCCTCGCCGTAGGGCTGGCGATGGCGTTTGTTGATACGCGAAAACGAACATAAAAGCTCAGGAACATTGCAATGAAACAGACACAGCGCCACGATGCCATCATCGAGCTGGTAAAAAAGCAGGGCTACGTCAGCACCGAGGAGCTGGTGGAGCAGTTTGCCGTCAGCCCGCAGACCATTCGCCGCGATTTAAACGACCTGGCCGATCAGAACATGATCCTGCGCCATCACGGCGGTGCGGCGCTCCCCTCCAGCTCGGTAAACACCTCGTGGCACGATCGCAAAGCCACCCAGACGGCAGAGAAGGAGCGAATTGCCCGCAAGGTCGCCAGCCAGATCCCGGACGGGGCGACGCTGTTTATCGACATCGGCACCACGCCGGAGGCGGTAGCCCATGCGCTGCTGGATCACAGTAACCTGCGCATCGTGACCAATAACCTCAACGTCGCCAACACGCTAATGGTAAAAGAGGACTTCCGTATCATTCTGGCCGGGGGTGAGCTGCGCAGCCGCGACGGCGGGATTATCGGCGAGGCGACGCTCGACTTTATCTCCCAGTTCCGCCTCGACTTCGGCATTCTCGGGATCAGCGGGATCGACGCCGACGGCTCGCTGCTGGAGTTTGACTACCACGAGGTGCGGACCAAGCGGGCGATCATCGACAACTCACGTCACGTGATGCTGGTGGTGGATCACTCCAAATATGGCCGTAACGCGATGGTTAACATGGGCAGCATCAGCATGGTGGATGCGGTCTATACCGACGTGATGCCCCCCGCGGGCGTGCTGGACGTCATCAAGAGCCACAATATCCAGCTGGAACTCTGCTAAACAATACGCCGGGCGGCACTGCCTTTGCCCGGCCTACAATTTAAACCCCATAACCCATCATCTGTAAAAGCTGCTGCGCGTGCTGCACCGCATCCTGGCGGTGGGCCACGCCAAGCTTCTGGTAGAGGTTACGGATGTGGGTTTTGATGGTGGTCGCCGCCACCGCCAGCTCGCCGGCGATCTGCTCGTTGCTGTAGCCTGAATAGATCAGTCCCAGTACCTGCCACTCCCGCTGGGTCAGCGGGCTGGTGCGGATCAGCTCCGGCACCTCCGGGTGGGTCAGCAGACGCTCAACAAAGCGCTCATCAAAATGGGCGTACTTGTGGCGATGATGCTGGTTGATGTCACGCAGAATGCGCTGGGCGCGATGCCCCTCCAGCTCCGGCAGGGCGTTAAGCTGGATCAGCTGACGCAGCTGCTGCGCCATCGCCTCGCCTTCAATCACGAAATGGCTAATGAAGCCGGTGCGGTTTGCCAGGGTCAGGGCCTCCAGCAGTACCCGCTGGGCGTCGTTTTTGCGTCCAGCCTGCCAGTAGAGCTGGTTGAGCAGCAGCAGGTTACGGTTCAGATCGCTCATCAGCCGCAGGCTGCGCGCGTTCTCGTTTAGCTCCTCCAGCACCATCTCCGCCGACGCCACGTCTCCCAGCAGGATCTGCGCCCGGGCCACGTTGCGCCACTGGCTCTGGCGGAAGTGGTTGTTGGCAAACTCTGACTTCGGCGTCTGGCGCAGCCACTGGGCGGCGGCCTGCTTATCGCCGGTCATCTGCCAGTAGATCACCCGCACCTTGTCGGCATTCGATACCCAGTCGCTATGGTACTGTCCGTTGCCGAGCAGGTTCTCCAGCCGGTTAAGGTGGCTACGGGCGTTATCGAGATCGCCACGCGCCAGCGAGTTTTGCACCAGCAGGGCCAGGCACTGCAGCTGCTGCTGAGGCTGATAGGCGGAGAGCACGGTCATGCCTTCCCGGGCGGCGGCTTCAGATTCATCGAGACGTCCCCACGCCCACAGCAGCTGGGCGCGAATACGCAGCAAAAATTCATGCAGCGGCAGCTGTTCAAGGTGCTGCTCGCGAATAAGGGTGAAGGCTTTCTCCTGGCACTCCCAGGCAGCCTGCAGGAAGCCCTGAGCAAACAGGATCTCACACTGTTGGATCAGGCTCCACAGTGCGTAGTGCCAGACGTCGTGGCGGCGGGCCATCTGCTCGGTCTGCTGCATCAGGGTAAGAGAGTGGCTGAGCAGCCCCTTGCAGTGCAGTACCTCGCCATGTACCGAGGTGGCCACGATGCGGCTATAGAAGTTAGCCAGCGGCAGCTCTTCAAGGGCGATCATCGCCAGCCGCTCGGCCTCCACCGGATCGCCGTCGTTGATGGCGACCTGGGCGCGCAGGGCGTTAAAGTCGCCCTGCAGAGCGTGATCCGCCGTCATGTCCATCTCCTGCTCGGCGCGGGCCAGCAGGGTATTCACTTCGCTATAGCGGTGCTGGCTCTGCATCAGCCAGGCCTGCAGCAGCACCAGCCGCGGGTTTTCCAGCAGGCTCTCCCAGGGCAGGGCCTTTAACGACGCCTCCAGCAGGGTCAGCTCGCTGTGGTTAAACAGTCCCCACGCGTGGTGCAGCAGAATATCGCGCAGCATCGTGCCGTCGCCCGCCGCTAACGCATGGTGGATGGCCTCGCTCGGGAAGCCCTGCGCCATCCAGCTCTCTGCCGCCGCGCGGTGGATATCCGGCAGCTCGGTAGCCAGCTCCCACTGGCAGCGCTGGCGTAAAAAACTGCCGAACAGCGGGTGGTAGCTAAACCACTCGCCGGAGTCATCCATACGCTGTAGAAACAGCCCCTGGCGCTCGATCTCTTCCAGCCGCATCTGACCGTTCTCTTCCCCGGTGACGCGGACGATCAGCGCATCGTTCATCGAGCGCAGCAGGGAGCTTTTCAGCAGGAAGTGACGGGTAGTAAGATCGATATTGTCCAGCACCTCATCCACCAGATAGTCCGACAGATGGCTGGCGTTAATCCCCGCCAGGCGCCTGGCGGAGTGCTGGGTTGAGCTGTTGTTTTGCCGCGCCGAGAGGGCGATCAGCTGCAGGGCGGTGGCCCATCCGGCCACGTCGTCACACAGGCGGCTGCTCTCTGCCGCTTCAATCGGTGCGTTCAGGCGACAGTCAAAAAACTGCTTCGCCTCCTGATGAGTAAAGGCCAGCTGCTGGCTGCTCACCTCCAGCAGCTGGTCGCGCACGCGCAGGTTGGCAATACCCAGCTGCGGCAGGTTGCGCGACAGCACCACCAGGGTCAGGTTTTCCGGCTGGTGACGCAGGAAAAAACGCATCGCATCGTGGATAACCGGATTGGTTACCAGATGATAGTCGTCGATAACGATATAGAGCGGACGCTGCCACTCCGCCAGCTCAATAAAGAGCTGTGAGAAGAGCGAGGGGAGGCTGGCATACTGGCGCTTCTGCGCCATCGCCTCGCTGGAGACGCAGTGGCCGCCGGTAGCCTGCTGCACGGCGGCAACAAGATAGCTGGCGAATCGCTCCTGCTGATTATCGCCTTCGTCGAGGGAGAACCAGCCCAGGTCATCTTTACTGGCGGCCCACTGTGAGATAAGCGTCGTTTTGCCATAGCCAGCCGGGCTGGTCACCAGAGCTAAACGAAAATTGTTCGCGCCGGAAAGTTTAGCCAGCAGGCGTTCGCGGACCACAGTATGGTCAAGACGAACCGGGCGACTTAATTTAGACGGAATCAACATAGTTATCACTTCACTGTGAGTGAACGAAGAAAAAGGATTTTTTTTGAGCTTCGTAATTAATAACCAATAAGGTCGGTCAGAATGGATTCTATTGCAAGTTATGTCCGAATTTTACGGCGCTGAATTTGCACCGTGTCACATTTCCATAACCTTGCTGAATAAAACGCCCGACAGGTAGCGAGGGCACGTGGTAACTAGCCTGCGGGCAAATGGGGCAGAATGTAATATTCACTTTTGGCAGGATAAGGTTACGCCATTGATATTCAGGATCCATAGGTCAAAAGTGGTAATTAATAGTGAATAGCGAGGGGATTGTTAATATTTGTATCCACGTTCCACCCGGGCAAATTTAAATTCATGGTTGTATATATGAAACGGCATTTCATTTTATTGACCAACCTCCCGGTTACCTGCCTCTAATTTTCTCATACTTTCGCATGTGTTTTTATGTCGTCTGGTCGTTGAATTTTTGAGTAATTTGCGTTTTTACAGCTAACTTTAAGTGGCAGCGGTCACACTTTTGGCTCATCCCTGCGGCTCCTCCTGGCCTTTTCCCCGCCAGGATGAGGAAGTCAACCCAGGGGCCAGGCAAACTAGCATTAACGTTGTTTTTACTTACAGGATCCCCGTTTGCTATGTCACAGCCAACCTTTAATAAAGCTCAGTTTGCCGCCGCCCTGACGCGTCAGTGGCAGCGTTTTGGTCTCCATGCTGCCGATGAGATGACGCCCCACCAGTGGTGGCATGCGGTCAGCGGCGCGCTGGCAGAGCAGCTTGCCGCCCAGGCGGTCGCCAAACCCGCAGATAACCAGCGCCATGTGAACTACATCTCAATGGAGTTCCTGATTGGCCGTCTCACCGGCAACAATCTGCTTAATATGGGCTGGTATCAGGAGGTAAGCGACCTGCTGCAAACGCACAACGTCAACCTGACGGACCTGCTGGAGGAGGAGATCGATCCGGCGCTGGGCAACGGCGGTCTGGGACGGCTGGCAGCCTGCTTCCTCGACTCGATGGCGACGGTAGGCCAGCCTGCAACCGGCTACGGCCTGAACTATCAGTACGGCCTGTTCCGCCAGTCCTTTGCTGACGGGCAGCAGCAGGAGGCCCCGGACGACTGGCATCGCGGCAGCTACCCCTGGTTCCAGCACAATTCCGCACTGGATGTGAAGGTCAATCTTGGCGGCAAGGTGAGCCGGGACGGACGCTGGGAGCCGGCATTTTCCCTGATCGGCGAGGCGTGGGATCTGCCGGTGCTGGGCTACCGTAACGGCGTGGCCCAGCCTCTGCGACTGTGGCAGGCTAAGCACGCTCACCCGTTTGACCTGACCAAATTTAACGACGGCGAGTTTCTGCGTGCCGAACAGCAGGGCATCGACGCCGAAAAGCTAACTAAGGTTCTCTATCCCAACGACAACCACACCGCGGGTAAAAAGCTGCGCCTGATGCAGCAGTACTTCCAGTGCGCCTGCTCGGTGGCGGACATTTTACGTCGTCACCATCTGGCCGGACGCAAGCTGGCGGAGCTGGCGGACTACGAAGTGATCCAGCTGAACGATACCCACCCGACCATCGCCATTCCGGAGATGCTACGCGTGCTGATCGACGAGCATCAGCTGAGCTGGGATGAGGCGTGGTCGATTACCAGCCGACTGTTTGCCTATACCAACCATACGCTGATGCCGGAGGCGCTGGAGAACTGGCACGTGCAGCTCCTGAAGCCGCTGCTGCCGCGCCATATGCAGATCATCAAAGAGATTAACGACCGCTTTAAAAAGCAGGTGGTAAAAGTCTGGCCGGACGATGAGGCGGTGTGGGCGAAGCTGGCGGTGGTCTACGATGGCCAGGTGCGCATGGCCAATCTCTGCGTAGTCAGTGGTTTTGCGGTCAACGGCGTGGCGGCGCTGCACTCGGATCTGGTGGTGAAAGATCTCTTCCCGGAGTATCACCAGCTGTGGCCGAACAAGTTCCATAACGTGACCAACGGCATCACGCCGCGCCGCTGGATCAAGCAGTGCAATCCGGCGCTGGCTGCGCTAATTGACAGCACCCTGAAAAAAGAGTGGGTCAACGATCTCGACCAGCTGCTGGCGTTGGAGAAATATGCCGATGACGCGAAATTCCGTGAGCGTTACCGTGCTATCAAGCAGGAGAACAAGGTGCGGCTGGTGGAGTTTGTGAAAGCGCGCACCGGCATCGTCATCAATCCTAACGCTATTTTTGATATTCAGATCAAGCGCCTGCATGAGTATAAGCGTCAGCACCTGAATCTGCTGCACATCCTCGCGCTCTACAAAGAGATCCGCGAGAACCCGCAGGTGGACCGCGTGCCGCGTGTCTTCCTGTTCGGGGCCAAAGCCGCGCCGGGCTACTACCTGGCGAAGAATATTATTTTTGCTATCAATAAGGTGGCCGAGGCAATCAACAACGATCCCCGCGTGGGCGACAAGCTGAAGGTAGTCTTCCTGCCGGACTACTGCGTCTCGGCGGCGGAGAAGCTGATCCCGGCGGCGGACGTCTCCGAGCAGATCTCCACGGCGGGTAAAGAGGCCTCCGGTACCGGCAACATGAAGCTGGCCCTGAACGGCGCGCTTACCGTCGGCACGCTGGACGGCGCAAACGTCGAGATTGCCGACAAGGTCGGCGAAGAGAATATCTTCATCTTCGGCCACACCGTGGAAGAGGTGAAGGCCCTGAAGGCCAAAGGCTACGATCCCGTGAAGTGGCGTAAGAAAGACAAGCTGTTGAATGCGATCCTCAAAGAGCTGGAGAGCGGTAAATACAGCGACGGCGACAAGCATGCGTTCGACCTGATGCTGCACAGCATTGGCAAGCAGGGGGGCGATCCCTATCTGGTTGCCGCTGACTTTGCCGCCTACGTTGAGGCGCAAAAACAGGTTGATGTGCTCTACCGCGACCAGGAGGCGTGGACCCGCGCGGCGATCCTCAATACCGCCCGCTGCGGCATGTTCAGCTCCGATCGCTCAATTCGTGACTATCAAAATCTGATCTGGCAGGCCAAACGCTAAGGAGCGCCATGGAAAGTAAACGTCTGGCTGACGCCGCGCTGGCGGCGGGCATTAGCCCAAACTATATCAACGCCCACGGCAAACCCCAGTCAATTGCTGTCGATACCAAACGGCGTTTGCTTAACGCGATGCACCCCGCTGCGGCCAAAAAGGCGGCAGCGGCCCCTGTTCCACAGGTTAAGGTGCTTATCCACGGCAAAAGGCTGTCGTTACCCATTGAGGGCAGCGGCGAGTTCAGCTGGACGCTCGTGACCGAAACCGGCGAGCAGCACCAGGGCACGTTCCGCGACAAGAAGCGAATGACGCTGCCGGCCTCGCTGACAGAGGGCTATCACACGCTGACCCTGCGTCAGGGTAAAAAGCAGTGGCAGTGCCGGGTGATTGTCGCCCCGCCGCGCTGCTATGAACCCGAGGCGCTGCTGGCAGGTAAAAAACTGTGGGGTGCGACCGTCCAGCTCTATACCCTGCGCTCAGACAGCAACTGGGGGATTGGCGACTTTGGCGATCTGAAGGCCATGCTGGTGGAGGTGGCGAAGCGGGGCGGGGCGTTTATCGGCCTTAATCCGGTGCACGCGCTCTACCCGGCGATGCCGGAGAGTGCCAGCCCCTATAGCCCCTCGTCGCGCCGCTGGCTCAACGTGCTCTATATCGACGTTAATGCGGTGGAGGATTATCGACGTAGCGACGAGGCGCAGGCGTGGTGGAAGATGGAGTCTACCCAGAAGGCGCTCAATGCGGCGCGCGACAGCGAATGGGTGGATTACGCCAGCGTTACCGCCCTGAAGCTGGCGGCGCTCAAAATGGCGTGGCGGCTGTTTGCCACTCGGGCTGACGACGACGCGCAGATGGCGGCCTTTCGCGGCTTTGTGCAGCAGCAGGGGGAGGGGCTGTACTGGCAGGCGGCGTTTGACGCTCTGCATGAGTACCAGGTGAAAGAGGATGAGATGCGCTGGGGCTGGCCGGTATGGCCGGAAGCCTATCGGCGCACCGATAGCCCGCAGGTAAAAGCATTCTGTCAGGAGCACGCTGACGAGGTGGATTTCTACCTCTGGCTACAGTGGCTGGCCGCCGTTCAGCTGGCGGAGTGCTGGGAGACCAGCCAGGGCTTTGTGATGCCGATTGGCCTCTACCGCGACCTGGCGGTAGGCGTTGCCGAAGGCGGGTCGGAGACCTGGTGCGATCGCGAGCTATACTGTCTGGAAGCCTCGGTGGGCGCACCGCCGGATATTCTTGGGCCGCTGGGGCAAAACTGGGGCCTGCCGCCGATGGATCCGCATATCATCACCGCCCGCGGCTATGAGCCTTTTGTTCAGCTCCTGCGGGCCAACATGAAGAGCTGCGGCGCGCTGCGTATCGACCACGTGATGTCGCTCCTGCGCCTGTGGTGGATCCCCTACGGCGAGACGGCGGATCAGGGTGCATACGTTCACTACCCGGTGGATGACATGCTGGCCATCCTCGCTCTGGAGAGTCAGCGCCACCGCTGCATGGTGATCGGCGAAGATCTCGGCACCGTGCCGAAAGAGATCGTCAGCAAGCTGCGCGACAGCGGGGTCTACTCCTACAAGGTGCTCTACTTCGAAAGCGACGATAAAAAGCGGGTGCGCGCCCCACAAGACTGGCCTGCCCAGTCGATGGCGGTCGCCACCACCCACGATCTACCTACCCTGCGCGGCTACTGGGAGGCGGACGATCTGACGCTTGGCAAGACGCTCGGGCTGTATCCGGACGAAGAGGTACTGCGTGGGCTGTACGCCGATCGCGAGCGGGCTAAACAGGGTCTGCTGGATGCCCTGCACCAGCACGGCTGCCTGCCGAAAAGCACCGGGCGCAAGGTTGCCCGCATGGCGATGACCGCCACCCTCAACCGGGGCCTGCAGCGCTATATTGCCGACAGCAGCAGCGCGCTGCTGGGGCTACAGCCGGAGGACTGGCTGGATATGGCCGATCCGGTCAACGTGCCGGGGACCAGCTACCAGTATAAAAACTGGCGGCGTAAGCTCTCGACGTCGCTGGAGGAGATGTTTGCCAATGAGAAGGTGAACAGGCTGGTGAAGGATTTGGATAAACGTCGCAGAGCGGCCATGAAGAAGTAAGAATTGCCGGGTGGCGCGATGCTTACCCGGCCTACATTCCCCGTAGGCCCGGCAAGCGCTGCGCCGCCGGGCACATCAATTAAATCACCATTCCCAGCAGCAGACAGCCAATCAGGCCGCACACCGCAATAATGGTCTCCAGCGCCGACCATGACTTCATGGTCTCACCGATGCTCAGGTTGAAATACTCCTTGAACAGCCAGAAGCCTGGGTCGTTAACGTGGGAGAAGATCACGCTGCCGGAACCGACGGCGATAACCATCAGCTCAGGGCTGACGCCGGTAGTGGCAATCAGCGGCGCGGCGATACCGCCAGCAGTGATGGCTGCCACAGTAGCAGAGCCGAGGGCGATACGCAGCACGGCGGCAATCGACCACGCCATAAACAGCGGCGACAGGTTGGTTGAGTGCATCATGGCCGCGATGTATTTATCCACGCCGCTGTCAACCAGCACCTGCTTGAACGCGCCGCCGCCGCCGATAATCAGCAGCATCATGGCGATGATTTTAATCGAGGAGGTGATGGTCTCGGTGATCTGATCCATCGAGCGGCCACGGTTAAGGCCGAAGGTGAAGATGGCGATCAGCACCGCAATCAGCGTCGCCATCACCGGGTCGCCAAAGAATTCGGCGTAGGCAAGCACCGGGTGGCCTTTTGGCAGGATCATCTCCGCTACGGCACGGCCGGCCATCAGGATCACCGGTACCAGCGAGGTCCAGACGCTGACCGCAAAGCTCGGCATCTCTGCGTCGGTAAAGGTTTTCGCGTTGTAGAGGCCTTCCGGGATCGGCTTATCAATTTTCTTCAGGAAGCGCGCATAGACCGGGCCAGCCAGGATCACGGTCGGAATAGCCAGCAGCGTACCGTAGAGCAGGGTTTTACCCATGTCCGCGTGGAAGATGGTGGCGATAGCGGTTGGGCCAGGGTGCGGCGGCAGGAAGCCGTGGGTCACGGAGAGCGACGCAGCCATCGGCACACCGACGTAGAGCAGCGGTACGCGCGCTTTCGCGGCGATAGTGAACACCAGCGGCAGCAGCAGCACGAAGCCCACCTCATAGAACAGGGCAAAGCCGACGGTGAAGCCGGTCAATACAACCGCCCACTGGATGTATTTCTGGCCAAATTTGGCAATCAGGGTAGTGGCGATACGCTGGGCACCGCCGCAGTCCGCCAGCATTTTACCCAGCATGGCGCCGAAGCCCATGATCAGCGCGAGGCTGCCGAGGGTACCGCCGACGCCTGCCTTAATGGAGGCGATAACTTTATCCACCGGCATGCCCTGCAACAGTCCGACGGCAAGCGCCACCAGAATCAGAGCAATGAAGCCGTTTAATTTAAAACGGATCATTAACAGAAGTAATAGAACAACACCGAGAGCAACGATGATGAGTGGCATGATTTACCTGGCCTTTATGATGTTATGGGTAACGCTTATCTAAAAAGTCGCTGGCTTAATAAGTAGTTTTAACTGCACGCAGGGATGATACGGGTAACATGCAGGCGAATAGAATCACTTCGGCCGGGTAAATTTAAGAAGTGCGACATGGGTCATATTATAAAGCGGAGTGGAGAGGCCCGGCAGGCGGTCCGCCGGGCATAACATCAGAAGGCAGGTCGATCAGTAGTAGGAGTGCTCGCCGCGCTGGTGCTCGGTCAGATCGCGCACGCCTTTCAGTTCAGGGAACTCGTTCAGCAGCTGCTTCTCGATCCCCTCTTTCAACGTGACGTCTACCATGGAACAGCCGTTACAGCCGCCGCCAAACTGCAGAATGGCGTAGCCTTCATCGGTGATCTCCATCAGCGTGACGCGGCCGCCGTGGCCTGCCAGCTGTGGGTTGATCTGCGACTGGAGCAGATACTCAACGCGCTCCATCAGCGGGGCATCGTCAGAGACCTTGCGCATTTTGGCGTTTGGCGCTTTCAGCGTCAGCTGTGAACCCAGCTGGTCGGTGACGAAGTCGATCTCCGCATCGTCCAGATACGGGGCACTCAGCTCATCGACATAGGCGGTCAGCAGAGAAAAGGTTAACGCGGTATCAGTTGCTTCCACTGCATCCGGCGGGCAGTAAGAGACGCCGCACTCGGCATTCGGAGTGCCTGGATTGATCACAAATACGCGGATTTGTGTTCCTTCTTCCTGATTTGCCAGCAGTTTGGCAAAGTGCGCCTGGGCAGCGTCGGAAATATGGATCATAGCAATGGCCTAAATAGTTGACTGTTTTACTTGGTTATAATACGCCCATCATCGCGCCTCTACAAGGTGCGACACAGGCACCATACCTGAACAGTCGCCGCGCCGCCCTGCATCAGCAGGCGGGTGATCTCCGCAACGGTGCTGCCGGTAGTGACGACATCATCCACGATAGCGATATGGAGGCCGTCGAGGGGCAATTCAAGGCGAAAGGCATTTTTCAGATTGCTTTTTCGTCGGCGAGCGCTGAGAAAGTGCTGGATCAGGGCCGGGCGGACGCGGATCAGGGTTCCGCTGACGTAGCGGCAGCCCAGCCAGCGCGCCAGCGGGCGGCAGAGCAGCTCGCTCTGGTTAAAGCCCCGAAGCCACTGGCGGCGCGAATAGAGCGGTACGCTGACAATGCGGTCCGGCAGCGCGAGCTGCGTCGTACGTCGGGCACTCTGTATCGCCAGCAGCTGTAGCCGGGCCAGCGCCACGGCCAGCTCTGGCTGCCGGGAAAACTTCAGCTGGTGAATTAGCGTGCTCAGCGGCGGCGCATAGGCGCTGACCGCCACCAGCCTCTGCCACGGGGGCGGCTTTTGCAGGCAGCGCCCGCAGGGTAAGGTCGGACTGGCGGCGGGCAGGCCGCACTGCGGACATACCCGATCAGCGAGGCGAGCTGCCCGGCAACAGATGGAGCAGATCCCTGAATGGGGCAGGGCGAGCGGCATTCGGCATAGCCAGCACAAGCCTGGCACTGTTAGCATAAAGACCCTCCTGGACAAGAGAAGAGAACAATAGCGGATGAACGACATCTGGTGGCAAACCAAAGGCGAAGGAAATTGTCATCTTGTGCTGCTGCACGGATGGGGACTGAATGCGGAGGTGTGGGATTGCATTACGGCGGATCTGGCCCCGCACTTTACGCTGCACCTGGTCGATCTGCCGGGCTATGGCCGTAGCACCGGCTTCGGTGCACTGACGCTGGCGGAGATGACGGACGTTGTGCTGGCCCACGCCCCAGAAGAGGCGATCTGGCTTGGCTGGAGCCTCGGCGGGCTGGTAGCGAGCCAGGCGGCGCTCAGCGCGCCGGATCGCGTTACGGCCCTGGTGACGGTCGCCTCCTCGCCCTGCTTCAGCGCCGAGGGTGACTGGCCGGGCATCAAGCCCGAGGTCCTGTCAGGCTTCCAGCAGCAGCTGAGCGACAACTTTCAGCGCACGGTGGAGCGATTCCTGGCCCTGCAAACCCTGGGAACGGAGACCGCCCGGGACGATGCCCGCAAGCTGAAACGCGCCGTGCTGGCGCTGCCGATGCCGTCGGTGGAGGTGCTTAACGGCGGGCTGGAGATCCTGAAAACCGCCGATCTGCGCGAACCGCTGGCGGGGCTTACGCAGCCGTTCCTGCGCCTCTATGGGCGTCTCGACGGGCTGGTACCGCGCAAGATCGTGCCGTGGCTGGACGAGCAGTGGCCCCGGAGCGAGTCGCAGCTGTTTGCCAAAGCGGCCCATGCGCCCTTTATTTCGCACCCGGAGGCGTTTTGTCAGATTCTGGTGGCATTTAAGCAGCAGCTGGCGAAACGGCTGGAGAAGACTAAAATTTAAACGTATTTAGCTATTCGGCGTTCCAACAAAAGCGTAATGGCAACCACTACCTTATGGAGTAAAAGCTATGAAACGTGCAGCAGGTATCGTCGTATCTCTGGTTATTGGTGCACTCTCGTTTGGCGTAATGGCCGCACAAGAGGTGCAGAAAGATAAGATTAAAGAGATGAATCTGACCAAAATCGGCACCATCAGCACCTCGGATACTACAGCGCCGATGGACGCCCGGGCGGAGTTGGTCAAAAAGGCTGATGAGCTGGGTGGCAAGTACTATGTCATTACCAGCGCGGATCAGCCGGGCAAAGATATTCGCGCCACGGCGGACGTCTATAAGTAAGCTCAGCCAGGCGGGCAGCGCGCCCGCCTCTGTTATCTGGCGCAGCTGCTGCTATTCGCGCAGACAGGCCTTACCCTGCGGACAGCTTTTACAGCTGCCGGTCAGACACCCCTCGGCTCTCTCTTCAACATGTATGACTCTGGCCGTCGTTTTGCGGGTTGCCAGCAGGTTGACGTCGATCCGGCTTCTGGCCCGGCGCAGGCCACCCAGCAGCAGAGTGTTGAACAGCACCACGGCCAGAATGCAGACAAGGCTGTAGTGCGGATGGGCGCTAAAGCTGGCGGTCTGGTAGAAGAGCGTCGCCAGCGAGTAGGCGATATTTAGCCCCCAGACGATCGAGAAGCCCATCCAGCCGCGGCTGGCTTCACGGGCGATCGCCCCCATCACCGAGATACAGGGGATGTAGAGCAGAACAAAGATCAGATAGCTGTACGCGGCGGCGGCGCTGCCAAATTTTTCCCCCATCACCCCCATGGTCCCGGTCGCCATCTCGCCGTCGCCTTTGCTGGCCTCAATGGGGTTAGCCAGCACGCTCAGGCTGAAGGTGTCGGCCAGACTCTGCCCGGTCTCCTGCAATGCGCTAACAAGCTCATCCGTCAGGCTGAAGGTGGCGGGATCGAACGCCTCCTGCGCGATGTTCTCAGCGGTATAGAGGGTATTGAGCGTGCCCACCACCACCTCTTTCGCCATGGCACCGGTGAAGAGACCGACGGTGGCCTGCCAGTTATCCTCATGAACGCCGATGGGCTTAAGCAGCGGAGTAAAGACCCGGCTGACGGCGGCCAGCGCCGAGTCATTGATGGTCGTTGCCGCCGTCCCGCTGAGCGTAAAGCTGTTCAGGGCGCTCAGGAAGATACTGACGACCACAATCACCTTCCCGGCGCGCAGCACAAAGCCCTTCAGCCGCTGCCAGGTCTGGATCGCCAGGCTCTTCAGATGGGGAATGTGGTAGACCGGCAGCTCCATGACAAAGGGCGACGCTTCGCCGCGCATAATAGTGTGCTTGAGCATCAGCCCGGTAAGGATCGCCATCACGATACCCAGCAGATAGAGCGAGAAGACCGCCAGCGCCCCCTCCTTGCCAAAAAAGGCGGCGGCAAACACGGCGAAGATAGCCAGCCGCGCCCCGCAGGACATAAACGGCGCCATCATAATAGTCATCAGGCGTTCCCGCGGCGCGTCAAGGGTGCGCGCCCCCATCACCGACGGCACGTTACAGCCGAAGCCGACGATCAGCGGGACGAAAGATTTTCCCGGCAGGCCAAGAGACTGCATCAGGCGG
The DNA here is from genome assembly GCA_032055545.1 of Pseudescherichia sp. Lineage (GTDB taxonomy): Bacteria > Pseudomonadota > Gammaproteobacteria > Enterobacterales > Enterobacteriaceae > Pseudescherichia. The sequence continues at coordinate 55,966 of DAMBQR010000021.1, forward strand.
TCCATCACAAAGGCCGCCCGCGCCATATAGCCTGAGTCCTCAAGGAAAGAGAGAAACAGGTACATCATGCCGATCTGCGGCACCAGCGGCAGCACGGTATTGATCCCACCCCCCAGTCCCTGGGCGAGGAAGATAGTCAGCCACTGCGGAAAGTGCAGGGTATAGCCCAGCCACTGCGTACCGTGGATGAACAGGGCGACCGAACCGGCGTCAAAAATGGGTGCCAGCGCGCCGCCAATGTTGATGGCGAGTACGAACATGACGTACATCACCAGCAGAAAGATGGGCAGACCCAGCACGCGGTTGATGATGATCCGATCCATCGCGGCGGTAAAGCGGCTCGGCTCGGCGGTGAGGGTGTTGCTGACCGTGTCGCAAACGGCGGCGATAGTCTGGTAACGGGCATCGGCAATGTGCAGGGCCGGATCGTCCATCTCCTCACCAAGGCGCGCCAGGGAGGCCTGTAGCCTGCTCGCGGCGTCACCGGCATAGGCGCGGCTGTAGATATCGCCCTCCAGCATCTGCAGGCCCAGCCAGCGGCGCTGCTGCAGCGGCATATCCGCTGCCATCGCCTGCGCCAGCGTCTCGGCTTCACGCATCAGGGGTAGGGCGTAGTGAACCCGCTCGATATCGCTGTTGCGCTGATGGCGGTCAATAGCCATCTTCAGCGCCTCGATGCCGCGTCCGCGGGTCGAGACCAGCGGCACCACCGGGCAGCCAAGGCGGGCGGCGAGGGCGTCGATATCGATGCGGATCTGCTGCTTCTCGGCAATATCCAGCATGTTCAGCGCGACGATGCAGGGGATGCCCAGCTCCAGCAGCTGCAGCGTCAGGTAGAGGTTACGCTCCAGGTTGGAGGCATCCACGACGTTGATCAGCATATCGGCGTCGCCGCTGAGGATATAGTGGCAGGCGATCTGCTCATCGAGAGAGGTTTGCGACGAAATAGTCGTTAGCGAGTAGGTGCCGGGCAGATCGACTAGCGTCACCTGGGCGTCGGTGGTGGTAAAGGATCCCTCTTTGCGCTCGACGGTGACGCCCGCCCAGTTGCCTACGCGCTGGCGCGCGCCGGTTAACTGATTAAAAAGGGTTGTCTTGCCGGAATTAGGATTACCAATAAGACCAAGGGTTAATTTTTTCATATTAGCAGACTCAATGCGTGGAGCACCGTTCGTTAACGCGGCAGGGCTTCCACCTCTAATAACGCGAGATCTTTTTTACGTAATACCAGGCTGACGCGCCGGGTTTGAATATGAATGGGATCGCCTAAGGGGGCAACGCGCACCACGTTAAATGATGACCCGGGGAGCATGCCCAGCGAGAGCAATTTTTGCCGGTAGGCCGGGCTAATTTCACGGGAAAACCCCACGATTTTCCACGCGCTGGCTGGCGAGAAGGACATAGAACCTACTGGATCAATGGTTAAATAATCAACAGAACAATGGTAATGATAATAGTTTTTATCATCAATCGTTAAAATGTGTGGGAGTGTTGAATTGGGTAAAAATAAGTATTAAGTTTGATTTAGCGCAATATTTGCCACTGCTCTTTTAACAGCGGGAATTAATTAATATACGTTGTGGTAACACGGGGAGTTATATTTATTTACCGTTTTAATAAATTTCCCCCTGCGCGATAAATTAACGCGCAGGGGGAGAGGGAATCAGCGTTTTTTACCCATCGCCGCCGCCAGCGCATCCATCATTGCGCTGTTGCCAGCTGGCTGTGCCTCACGGCCACGTGGCTTCGCCTGGCGAGCAGCGGGTTCACGCTGCGCGCTGTTGCTGCCGCCACGACGGGCGTTGCCTTCGCCCGGCTGCTCATCCAGACGCATGGTCAGGGCGATACGCTTGCGGGGCAGGTCAACTTCCAGCACTTTCACTTTGACAATGTCACCCGCCTTCACCACCGTATGCGGATCCTCAACGAACTTATTCGCCAGGGAGGAGATGTGCACCAGGCCGTCCTGATGGACGCCGATATCCACAAACGCGCCAAAGTTAGTCACGTTGGTCACCGCGCCTTCGAGGATCATCCCCGGCAGCAGATCGTTCATGGTCTCCACGCCATCGGCAAAGGTGGCCGTTTTGAACTCGGGACGCGGGTCGCGGCCGGGTTTCTCCAGCTCTTTGATGATGTCGGTCACCGTTGGCACGCCAAAGCGCTCGTCGGTAAAGTCGGACGCCTTCAGGCCGCGTAGATTGCTGCTGTTGCCCATCAGATCGCGCAGGGATTGCTCGGTTGCAGCCAGAATGCGCTCTACTACTGGATAAGCTTCCGGGTGGACGGTGGAGGCATCCAGCGGGTTATCGCCGTGGTTGATACGCAGGAAGCCTGCGCACTGCTCAAAGGCTTTTGGCCCAAGGCGGCTCACCTTCAGCAGCTGCTGGCGGTTGTGGAACTGACCGTTCTCGTCGCGCCACGCCACGATGTTCTGTGCCATCATCCGCGTCAGACCCGCCACACGGGTTAGCAACGGCACGGAGGCGGTGTTGAGATCGACGCCAACGGCGTTCACGCAGTCTTCTACCACCGCATCCAGCTTGCGGGCCAGCTGGGTCTGGCTGACGTCATGCTGGTACTGGCCAACGCCGATGGATTTCGGGTCGATTTTTACCAGCTCTGCCAGCGGATCCTGCAGGCGACGGGCGATGGAGACCGCGCCACGCAGCGAAACGTCGAGGCCCGGGAACTCCTGCGCCGCCAGTTCGGAGGCGGAGTAGACGGAAGCCCCCGCTTCGCTGACGATCACCTTCTGACCCTTCACCTTCGGGAACTGCTTCTGCACGTCGAGGTAGAAACGCTCGGTTTCGCGGGAGGCGGTACCGTTGCCGATCGCCACCAGCTCTACGTTATGCTTTTCGCACAGCGCGGCCACGGCAACGGCGGCTTTTGCCGCCTGGCCGGTGTGGGGATAGATAGTATCGGTCGCCACCAGCTTGCCGGTGCCGTCAACAACGGCCACCTTCACGCCGGTACGCAGGCCGGGATCGAGACCCATGGTCGCGCGCAGCCCGGCAGGGGCGGCCATCAGCAGGTCGTGCAGGTTACGGGCAAATACGTTGATGGCTTCGTCTTCGGCGCGCTCGCGCACCGTGCCCATCAGCTCGGTCTCCAGATGCATCAGCACCTTGATGCGCCAGGTCCAGCTCACCACGCCTTTGCGCCAGCTGT